>NZ_JBHTKR010000001.1:0-795781 GCF_042678485.1 Seohaeicola saemankumensis
TGCTTGCCCTGATAACCCTGCGCGCCAAGGTGGCCGGTCTTTACGGCGGTTGACGGGGGACGCGTCCGGCAAGCAAAGCATCAGGCAGCCGCCGAAAGATCCATCCGACCCCGTCCCGCCAGGGGCGGCCGCCCTCTATGCAGAGCGGTATGCCCTGGGCGCGTCTGCCCCCCGTTGGTCTGTCCCCCGTCGGGATGGTCCCGGTGATCCGGGACACCTGCGTTTGCGGTCAGTCCGATTGGCGCACCGGAATATTCCAGCCTTGCAGTTTTTCAATCGTTCCCGCCCAGCGCGACCTTGCGACGGCATGGGTGGTGCCGTCTTTCAGAACGATCAGAACCTTGTAGTCGGCACGTTTCTGGGCATGTGAGATGGTCTTGCGTGCCAACCATGTCGATCTGTTGATCTGTATGCCAAGTGTCGCATCCAGCATCTGGACAAGGTCATTGAACCGGCCCCTGACCATCAACTTGCGGTCCGGGAGTTCTATTTGCAGATAGTGATCCTCGACCTGAACACGCAGCAGCGAGTCAAGAATGACCCGTTCGCCGCCGATCTGGATGGTCTGGGCGTTCTGCGGTTCGGGTTGCTCGGTCTCGGCTGACCCGCCGGGCTGCGCCTTCGGCTCCGGGGCGACGCGGCCCGCATGCGGGCTGGTCCGGTCGTCCTCGGGGCGCAGCTTGGCTGCTGGCTGCGATACGACCGATGCCCGTTCTGTGGCGCGTTCCGGGGCAGAACTTGTGGCTTTGACCCGCATCGGATGCAAGGGGGCCACGTATGTGCCGAAGAGAATGTCGAACAAGATCAGCACCACGAAATCACGCGCCAGAGGCGGCAGGAAATTCTCGACATTCCGAAAGTTCGTACCCAGCAAAAGATGCGCGATCAGCTGTGCCGAGAGTTCGGTCAGCACAACACCGGGTATGGTCAGAAAAGGCGTGTAGATCAGTCGAATGTGGCCGCCTTGTTGCAGGAAGCGCACGAAGGTGCCGGCGATCACAAACCAGATGAGCAGCACAAAGCCGATCGTGATCCAAATGGTGAAGGTCACCCAGGTCAGCGAACCACCCACGTCAAAACGGAATTGAAGCAGGGCGTTGATCCCAAGAGCCAGGAAGAAAAACTTCATGAAGACGGCGTTCAAAAAGAATTCGCCGGCGGAACCGGAATGGAATCTGACACGTTTTCCATCGGCGAAGGCTATTTCAAATACGCCGCCATTATTACTCGTTACCATCAGGTCGCCTGTGTTCGTTTCATGTCATGCCGTGCTCTTCGGTGCCGTAAACGGGAAACCCCTGTCTTTGGCCGTGCCCGAACAACCCTTTACGCCAGGAAAACCTGCCAGTCAGCAATGCAGTAGATATTTATATGGCTATTCGCGACATTTTTGGAACTGTTCAGGCCGCCGATCTGTCGGGAGCCGTCGTTCATGACAAAAACCGTCCCCGGAATGCCCGATGCCGCGTCAGGACGCTGTCATAAGCAGCAGATCATGGCTGCATATGCCGGGGCGTATGGTGCATGCCCGAAAATCCCCTGATCACTGACGGGGCGCACCGTCGCGCGCAATGGCGCGGCCTGTCATGTCATCCCATGCTGAACGGATATCGCCTAGGCGGAATAGGGAATGTCCGGGCGCAGGATCAGCGGCCAGGGGTTTGTCTCGGCGTCCGGATCAAGCTGCACTTCGATCAGGGTTGGAACATCTTCGGCAATCGCCTTTTCCAGCAGCGGCGCAAGATCCTCGGGCGAGGTGACGCGAAACCCTTTCACGCCACATGCTTGCGCGATTTTCACGTAATCGACGCCGGGCAGATCGCTTGCAAGCGTGCGGCCGGAAAAATTCGTGATCTGGTCACGCCTGACATTCCCGTAGGCCTGGTTGTTGAAGACGATCACAACCACGCCGATGCCATGCTGCGCGGCCGTGGACAGCTCGGAAGACGCGAACATGAACCCGCCATCCCCCAGAATGGCGACCACGGCCTTTTCCGGGCACCCGACCTTTGCGCCAAGCGCTGTCGGATAGGCAAATCCCAGGTTCCCTTGATAGCCGGATGTGATGTAGGTCCGCGGCGCGTAGACCGGCCAGGCGAAATACGAGGCATATCCCGCCTGGCACATGTCCTTCACCAGGATGCCGTCGCGCGGCAGAGCCTTGCGGATGACCTCAAGATAGGACACCTGCGGCTGGATTTTTCCGACCAGTTCCGCCGACCTTTCCCGCGCAAGCGCTATCCGCCCGGGATTGCCCGGCATCGCAACGCCTTCGGCGGCAAGGGCATCCGACAGGGCCGCCGTGCCAATGGCGGAGTCGCAAACGATACCGGCATCCGGCTTGAGCCGCAGCATTTCCTCGGGTTCGATGTCGATGCGGATCAGTTTTCGTGGCGCGGCCAGCCGGTCAGAGGCGTCCATCATGCCGCGCCAGCGCATGGCCTGCATCTCGCATCTTGATCCGATACCGATCAGGACATCGGTATCGCGCCAGAGTTCATAGGCTGCCGCCGAACTGACGCTGAGCGGGTGATCGGCCGAGACAACGCCCCGCCCGCCACGGAAGGCGGTGACGGGGGCATTCAGCATCTCGGCCAGGGCCAGAACCTCGGCGCCTGCGTGCTGTGCGCCCGAACCGACCATGATCATCGGGCATCTGGCGGTTTTCAGCAGCGCGACCGCTTCGGCAATCGCTACCGGATTCGCGGGGCGCGCGGGCTTTGGCGCGGTTGATCCTGCATCCGGCACCGGGGCCGGTCGCGCCATCGTGTCCCAGCACATTTCCAGCGCGACGGGACCGGGCCGCCCGGTGGTCATCCGCTGGAACGCTTCATCGACCAGGGGCCGCGCGGCCGTGGCATCGGAAATGCGTTCCGCCCACTTGATGAAAGAGGCCAGCGTTGCCCGCTGATCCGGGATTTCATGCAGATGTCCGCGCCCTTGCCCCAGGAAGTTCGACGGAACCTGACCCGTCAGCAATAGCAGCGGCGCATTGACGGCGACAGCGGTGCACAGGGCCGCACCCGTGTTCAGCACACCCGGACCCGGCACGACCGAGAATACACCGGGCCGCCCCGTGGCCCGTGCATAGCCCATGGCCATATAGGCCGCCGCCTGTTCATGCCTTGGGCCGATAACCCGGATCGAAGCCTCGGCCTTTTTCAGCGCATCCACCAACGGATAGGTCTGCACACCCGGCAAGGCGAAGACCGTATCGACCCCATGCGCCGAAATCGCGTTCACGATCGCTTCACCGCCTGTCATCGCCTTGGTCATGGTCTGACTCCTATCGCTTTGGGGAAGTTGGGAAATTCCGCAAAATCAAGCCTAGACCGCGCGATTGACGGCGCACAACCGATTCGCGCCGGACCGAAAGTTGAAGGGTATGGATCACACCCGGAATGGTCAGTGCGCGTGCAAAGGCCGGGGCGCAGGCCCGGCGTCAGGATGGGCAGGCATTCAGCGCAGCAACCGGCCCAGACCCTTCAGGATCTCTTCCTCGATTTTCTCCTTTGCCGCATCTTCCAGGCTCTGTCCTTCCGTGGTGGGCAGCTTCAGCTCCTCGCGGAGCTTTTCCTCAACCGCCTGGCGGGCCTGTTCTTTCTCGGCCTTGAGATTGAGATCAATCGCCTTTTCCATATCGGGCCAGATCCGTGGGTCGGCCCATGGGCCACGGATCCGGACCGGGATCACCACGCCGCCCCCCGACTCGGCGCTGGCTGTGCGCGGGGTGAACAGATAATCGATATCGCGCGCGCCAAGGCCGATGCGCCCCTCGCCCGATGCCGAAATCACGGGCAGGCTGAGCAACAGGTCGGAATTGTAGAGATTGCCGTTCTCCATCGTGTAGCTGGCGGACAGACTGTCGAAAACAGTCGTGCCGCCAGTGGCCAGACCCTGACGCATCAGGCTGTCCAGATCGATCCCCTTGATCGTGCCCCGCGCCATGGACAGGCTGCCTTTGCCCGACAGCCCGTTCATGATGGCATGAACGCTGTTTCCCGCGCTCAGAAACTCCAGATCGGTATCCGCCTTGCCGGTGAAACGGTTGATCCCGGCAAGATCGTTCAGCAGGCTCTCCATCTCGACCGAAGCGGCGCGCAGGGCTCCGCCTACGCTCAGGCCGTTGCGGTTGTTGGCCACGATCTGGCCGCTCATGCCGCCGGAATATCCGGCCAGCCGGTTCAGCACCACGACGGCGCGGGACCGATCCACCGTGGTGGTCAGGCTGGCATCCGTAAAGCTGAGCCCGGCCACGCGCAGCGCGCTGGCCGTCAGGTCGATCTGGCCGTTGAAAAGGCCAAGTGCGCTTGCGTCTATCGGGGTTCTGGACCAGCCGCCATCTGCCGCCGTCCCGCTGCCTGCATTGCCTGCATCGGTGCCTGCCGTTGCACCCGAGAGGTCGATCATCCCTGCGGACAGGCGTGCGTTGACGGTCGGTACCGTCTGTCCCAGCGCGACATCCAGCGCGCCGTCAAGGCGGTTGTGGTCCAGCGTCAGGGCCAGCCCGCGCAGCGACAGGTCCATCGCGGGCGTCAGGCGCAGATCCGCCGTGGCGCTGGCCTTGCGCCCAAGGCCGGGCGGCAGGTCGATGCGCGGCAGGCCGAGTGCTGCCAGAAAGGCGCCGGTATCGGACAGGGTCACGGCAAGTTTGCCATCCAGATCCAGCGGCATGCCAAGGCCGCCATCATAGCGGGCGGTTCCACCGTCGGCTTTGGCATCAAGGCTGATGGTCGTGGCCTCCCCTTCGATCAGGGCGGCAAGATTGCCAATCTCTCCGGCAAGGCTGATCCGGCCCGCGCCCTGTGGCCGTGCGGCCAGCGCGATCTGCGCCGCACCGCGATACTGGGGCCAGCGCAGGTCGACCGACAGATCATCGACATGCTGTTGCGCGCCGCTGCGGTGATCGACAAACCGCACCTGCCCCCCGGTGAGCAGGGCACGGTCCAGCGACAGGGCCAGCGCGGTGCTGACGCCCGAAGATTGACCGGAGGGCGCCACCCCATCGACGCCAAGCTGCCAGTTCGCGCGCCCGTCGCGCCCGATTTCCAGCAAGACCTGCGGGTTGACCATCTCAAGACCGGTGATCCGGACATCGCCGCCGATCAGCGACATCAGGTCCACCCCCAGCTTGAGGCTGTCTGCGACCAGCATCGGCCCGGCCTCGGACCAGTCGGCATTCGCGATCTGGACCGCGCCGGTGCTGACGCCAAGAACGGGGTAATAGCTGACGGTGGTTTGGCCGCGCAGGACAACCTCGCGCCCGGTCTGCGCCTTGATCTGATCCACGGCCACCTGTGCGATCCGGTCGCCTGGCAACATCAGCAAAGCGATGGCACAGACGGCCACCGTGACCAGAAGGGCCCCAAAAATCCGAAACAGCCACCGCATCATCAACCCCTTTTCCTGTGCCACATCGTGCAAATGTCCTGAGGGCCAGCATAGCAGCGGAATCGGCGCTGTCAGGGCAAACAGGTGTGATCCGGGGCCGGAATGCGTGCCGGTCCCTGCCATGAAACCGGGGCAAGGCGATGCTATGGCTGCGCTGCGGTCAGGCTGACCGGGATTTCACCCAGCCAGATGGGGGACTGGGCCAGATCGATGAAGCGTCTCTCGTCGGCCAGCAATTCGCGGCCCGCGGTCCGTCCTTCGGCGCTGTTCATGGCCTGGTCCAGATCTGCCCGTGACGCCCAGATCATCTCGGCTACCCCGTCATAGGCCGGGGGGGCCTTGCGTATCTCGGCAAGGGCGGTGCCGATCGGGTCGTCGATTGTATGTATCTGATGATAGGCGATGAATCGCAAAGCATCGCGATGTCTTTCAACGATCGGCCCATGGATGTCGCGCCAGTAGGTCTGAAAATCGGCACGCGTCAGGTGAGGTTGGCGGCGCAGGCAAAAGGTCAGCTTGATCATGCGTTCAGTCCCTTCCGTGATCGGATCGCGTGCTTTGCAGCACGACCTTGACACATTTAGCATAACAAGTGATCGTTAGGTGAAATCAAAATGCTGATCGCGGTGGTGCCGAGTCCCGGAGGAGGGCAGAGCGCCGAAATGATCGGGACGGGATTTCAGACAGTCTGCAGCGCCCTTTGTCCGCGCATGCAGTCTGACAAGCGGGGGGAGAATGTTGTGAGTGTTTTCACGTTTCACCAGACCGGCCTTCACAGGATCGAAAACGCGGCAAGGCGCGCCTCGGCATGACCGAGGCTGGGCTTGTACAGGCATTTTTGCGATCAAAGGGCCGGGTCCTGTCGCAGGAGGTCATCGTTCTGCTGGTGACGCTGGCCCTGTGCGTGATCTTCACCCTGACGCTTCCGGGTTTTGCGACCCTGGGCAACCTGCTGACCATGAGCAACAGCGTCGCGATCCTTGGCATGCTCAGCCTTGGCATGGGGGTCGTGGTGATTGGACGGGGCCTGGATCTGTCGCAGATCACGGCGATGGCTGTCAGTGCGGCGATCGTGTGCCAGATGATCGGGGCGGGATACCCTGTGCCCCTGGCCCTGCTGGCCGGACTGGCCGTGGCGCTGCTGATCGGGGTTGCGAACGGGTTGATCATTGCCTTCGTGGAAATTCCGGCGCTGTTCACCACCCTTGCCAGCGGTTTGCTGGTTTATGGCCTTGCGCGGATCGCCGTTCTGGATGGGTTCATCAGCTACATACCCAAAGGCAATGATGCTTTCCTCTATCTGGGGCAGGGGCGTCTGTTCGGCATTCCGTTCCCGGTGATCGTCTTCGCGGTTCTGGCCGTTCTGGTGCATCTGATGCTGTCGCGCACCAGTATCGGGCGGTTCATCTACGCACATGGAGACAATGCCGATACAGCCAGGCTTTCGGGCATTCCGGTGCGGCCCCTGACCGTTTTCGAATACACGACCAGTGCCGTGATCGGGTTTCTGGCAGGTCTCGTGATGGCTGCGATGAACGCCAGCATGAATACCCAGGTGATCAATTCGACGCTGATCTTCGACGTCATCATGGTGGTCGTGCTGGGGGGGATCTCGCTTGTCGGAGGGCGCGGCAGTGTCCTGAGCGTGGTCGTGGGGGCAGCGTTGATCGGCACCTTGCTGAACGGGATGATCATCATGAATCTCGACAGCAATTTGCAAAGCATCATCAAAGGGTTGGTCTTGTTGGGGGCGATCCTGCTCGACAACTTCCTGCACCCGAGAAACGAAGAAACCGCACGCCAGGGCGACTGATGGAAAAAGACCTGGGCAGAAGAACCGAACACACAAAACGGAGGAGAATGAAATGACGAAGAAAAAGGTGATGTCACGACTGGTCACGAGTCTTCCTGTCGCCGCGGCGATTGCCCTTTGCGGGGGATTGGCCGCAAACGCGCAGCAACTGGCGGGGGGCAACAGTTCTGCCGAATTGCGCGCGCTGGTCGATTCAAAGCTGGCCGGCAAGACAGTGGCCTGGATGCCCACGACGCTTGGCTTTCCGCTGACGGACATGTGGACCTATGTCATGCAGCAGGAAGCGGATCAGATGGGCATGACGCTGGATGTGCGCGATCCCGGCTGGAATCCTGACACGATGGTGCAGATCGTCAATTCGCTGATCGCGGAAAAGCCCGATGTTCTGATCGTGCACAATTTCAACGTGCAGCTTCTGGCCAAGCAATTGAAAAAGGCGGAAGAGGCCGGGATCCATGTTGTTCAGGTCAACATGGTTTCGAACTACAAGACAGGCGCCTATGTCGGTGCCGACTGGACGCAGGTCGGCCGCATGGTCGGCGAGGATGTCGTGCAGGCCTGCGGTGCGGCCAGCGGGTCTTCGGGCAAGGTGGCGGTTGTGCAGGGTGACCTGACCTCGGCCGCCAGCATCGAACAGCTTGCCGGTTTCAAGGAGGCCCTGGCCGCCGACAGTTCGATCACGATCGTATCCGAGCAGGATGCCGCCTGGGATGCCAGCAAGGCCAACACCATCACGGCCACGGTGCTGCAGCAACATCCCGATCTGTGCGCGACTTTCGGGTTCTGGGGCACCATGCAGAACGGGGCCGCCCAGGCCGTGAAGGCCGCCGGCAAGACCGATCAGGTCAAGGTCTATGCCTCCGGTGAAGGCAACCGTCAGGATTGCACCAATGTCGATGACGGGCTGTTCTACAAGTTCCTGAACTACAGCGCCCCCAAGCAGGGCGAGGCGATCATGTCCGCCGTCAGCTTCATGCTGCAATCGGGCCTTGCCCCGCAGGACCTGCGGATGGCGCATTACAGCCGTCCGTTCTGGGTGACCAAGGACAATGTCGATCCTGCCATGTGTTTCGACGTGCCGGGCTAAGCACCGAAACCGCGCCAAAAGGGAAAGCGCATGGCGCTTTCCCGACCCCTTTTGACCGGCTTGACACAACTGGAAACAAGTATGACCGATCGTACAAGCACCAGCTCACGCCTGCAGGCATTGCGCTGGCGGTTTTCGTTCCGCATCTTTCTGTCGGATCTGCTGTCGAAGTCGTGGATGGAGCCTGCGATCCCGTTCGCGATCATGGTGGCGCTGATCACCTATTTTTCTCTGACGGTGCCGAATTACGCGACCGCCTACAACCTTGTGGAACTGCCCCGCCAGTTTGCCGAATTCGGCTTCGTGGCAATCGCGATGGCGATCGTCATCATTTCCGGCGGGATCGACCTGAGCGTCGGGGCCATCGTGGGGATCGTCAATCTGGTGGCGCTGATGTTGATCAGCGTCTTCCAGCTGCCTGTGGGAATTGTGTTCGGGGCCAGTGTGCTGTGCGGCGCGGTTCTGGGTGGCGTCAACGGCGTGCTGATCGGCTATCTCAAGGCGCGGCCGTTTCTAACCACGATGGTCACGCTGATCATCTACCGCGCCATCGTCGAGCTGATCAACAAGGGCTATTCGGTTGAAATCGCGACCGCCTGGGTCGACAACGCCGCCTGGGATTTCCTGGGTGACGGTCTGATCCTTGGTGTGCCGGTCAATGTCGTCATTCTGATGCTGGTGGCTTTGGTCGGGCATTTCTTCCTGCGAAATTCGCGGCCCGGCTGGCACATCATGTCCATCGGCTCCAGCCGCAAGGCGGCAAGGCATGTCGGTATCAAGGTCGAACGGCTGCTGTTTCTGACCTATGTGATGTCCGGTGTCCTGTGCGGCCTGGCAGGCGTTCTGTACGCGGCGCGGCAAAGCAGCCCCGGCACGGATACCGGCAGTGGCTGGGAGGTCACGGCCCTTACCGCCGTGGTGCTGGGCGGTATATCCCTGGCGGGAGGCAAGGGCACGATTGCGCGCGCCATGATCGGTGCGGTGATCGTGTTCGTCCTTGTGAACGGGCTGGTCCGGCTGGGCGCGCCCGGCCCGGTCACGTCGGTCTTTCTGGGATTGCTGTTGCTGATCGCCGTGGGGCTTGACGTGAAATGGGCCAAGAACCGCGCCAAGGTGATCCAGAAGATCTATGTGAACCCGACCCTTGTGGAATTCGGGCCGATGCCTGCGATCGAGCCCGGAAGCGGGTCGCCCCTGGCCGAAAACAACGCGCTCAGCAAGGTCGAAGCGATTGGCCTGGACATGATCGAAGGGCCGGAGGACGTCATTCTCGATCGGCAGGGGCGGCTTTACGGCAGTACGCGCGAAGGCTGGATCGTCCGGTTTTCGGGGCCGGATTTCACCCAGCGCGAGGTTTTTGCCCGCATCGGCGGTCGCCCTCTGGGCATGGCGTTCGACAAGGATGAGAACCTGATCGTCTGCGTGGGTGGCATGGGTCTTTATGGCGTGCGCCCCGACGGCGAGATCTACAAGCTTACGGATCAGACCAACCGGACATGGTACAAGCTGAACGACGATTCACGCCTCAGGCTGGCGGACGATCTTGATATCGCGCCCGACGGCAAGATCTACTTTTCCGAAGCCACGATCCGCTACGAGATGCACAGCTGGCACGTGGATGGGGTCGAGGGGCGCGGCAACGGGCGCCTGGTGCAACACGATCCGGCAACGGGTGAAACGCGCACCGTCGTCAAGAGCATGGTCTTTCCCAACGGTGTCTGCCTGACCCATGACGGTCAGTCCGTGCTGGTGGCCAGCACCTGGCTTTGCAAGATTTTCCAATACTGGATCGCGGGTCCCAAGGCGGGCCAGATGGAGGTGTGGGCCGACGATTTTCCGGGCTATCTGGACAATATCAACCGCGCCTCTGACGGTGGCTATTGGGTGGCACTTGTCGGTATCCGCTATCCCGCCTTCGATCTTGCGATGCGCAGTCCGGGTTTCCGGTACCGGATGGTCAAGGAAATCCCGGTGGATGAGTGGATATTCCCCGGCGTGAACAACGGTTGCGTCATCAAGCTGGATGCCAACGGCAAGCCCGAGGCGTCCTATTGGGACCCCGGCGGGGAAAACCATCCGACCATCACCTCCATGCGGGAGCATAAGGGATACCTTTATCTTGGCGGGCTGGAGAATAACCGCATCGGTCGGCTGAAACTCGACGGTGTCGATGAGACCTGGACCGGATGGGAATCCTACTGGGGCGACAAGCGGAGGAACGTGTAGCAATGTCGCAGATGCTCAGGACGATCCGCGCGATCCTCAACCGCAACAAGGATCCGCATTCCATCCCGGTGATGGATGGCAACCTGTCACCCAACGATGCGCTGGACCGCTGTGTCGAGGTATCCGGCTTCGATGCACCGCCCGATGACATGGCGTTTGACGCAGCAGGCGTCCTGCATGTGTCCACCGGCAAGAAGGTGCTGCGCCAGAGCGCGGGCGCTGGCGGATGGGAAGAGATTGCCAGCCTGCCGGGCAATGCCGGCGGGCTGGCGTTCCATCCTGACGGCAGGCTGTTGGTCTGCGTCGCGGGCGAGGGGCTTGCGATGATGTCCGGCGATCGGACGGATTGGCTGCGGCAGGCGGGGGGCGAGGCGCTGGGATGCCTCACCTCGGTTGCGGTAGCGACCGATGGCACCGTCTTTCTGACGCAGGGGTCGGGCCGGAACAGGCCGGACGATTGGGTTGTCGACCTGATGCAAAGGAACGCGACCGGCCTTTTGATCCGCCATGACCCGAAGGCCGACAAGGCGGAAATCATTGCCCGCAACCTTGCCTATCCCGCGGGTGTGGCGGTGACACCCGATGACCGCCATGTTCTTTACAGCGAAAGCTGGGCCCATACGCTGACCCTGTGCGACCGGCAGGGAAAGGCGCGCCGAAAGGTGGTCCGGAATTTTCCCGGCTATCCCTGCCGCCTTGTCCCGGACGGGGAGGGTGGATATTGGGTATGCCTTTTCGCGGCCCGTACGCATCTGGTGGAACTGGTCCTGAGCGATACGGAATTCCGCACCGCGATGATGGCCGAAATTGATCCGGCCTATTGGATCGCGCCGTCCTTGTGCGCCACAGGCTCTTACAAGGAACCGTTGCAGGGCGGGGGCATCAAGAAGCTGGGCCTGGTCAAGGCGTGGGCGCCGCCGCGATCCTACGGGCTGGTGGTGCGGATCAACAGCGAGGGCGACATCATGGAAAGCCTGCACAGCCGCGTCGGCGGGACCTGTCATGGCGTGACCGCGGCCTGTCTGCATGGGGAGGGGCTTTTTGTCCTGTCCAAAGGGCACAAGCGGCTAGTGCTGCAGCAAAGGGGTCATGGGCATGGATAAGCAGGACAAGCCGATTATCCGCATTACCTCTGGCAGCAAGGTCTATGGCGGCGTTCACGCGATCGAGGATGTGAATTTCGACATCCGCGCCGGAGAGGTCCATGCCCTTGTCGGGGAAAACGGCGCCGGCAAGTCGACGCTTTCGAAATCCATCGCCGGCACCATCAAGCTGACCCACGGCACGATCGAGGTGGATGGCGTTCCGGTAGTATTCGAAAGCCCGGCCGATGCGCTGCGCCAGGGCATCGCCATGGTCTATCAGGAAACCAGCCTTGTTCCGACGATGACGGTCGCCCAGAACATCGAACTGGGCAACGAAAAGTTCTACAACCGCTTCCGACCGCTGAACATCAAGGCGCAACAGCAGCTGCAATCGCGCAACTTCCATGTGGATCCCGCCGCGATGGTGTCCTCTCTCGGGGCGGCGCAGCGGCAGATGGTCGAGATCGCCCGCGCCCTGCGCTTCGATGCGCGGGTCATCATCTTTGACGAGCCGACCGCCAGCCTGACACCAGAAGAGATCCTGCACTTCTTTCACCTGATCGAGGATCTGCGCAAACATGGTGTGGGGATCGTCTATATCTCTCATGCGCTTGAAGAGTCGCTGAAAATTGCGGACCGGATCACCGTTCTGCGTGATGGCAAGGTCATCGCCTGCAAGCCCGCAACGGCATTCGACCGCGACAGTCTGGTCAAGGCGATGGTCGGGCGCGACGTCTCGCAAAGTCACTATGCGCGCGCGGCGCGCGACACCGAGAAGGTCAGGCAGGTGCGCCGCAAGGTGCTGAGCGTCGAGAATGTGACCATGGGCAGCGCGGTCAAGAACATGTCGTTCTCGGTCTATGCGGGCGAGGTCGTGGCGATGTCGGGCCTGATCGGATCGGGTCGTACCGAAATCGCCAAGGTCGTCTGCGGCGAATTCAAACGCAACCTGATCAACGGGGGCATGATCTATCTGAATGGCAAGCCGGTGCGTTACCGCGTGCCGGGGCAGGCCATCAATGACGGGATCGTCTACATCAGCGAGGATCGAAAGGTGAACGGCTTTTTCGAAACGATGACCGTGGACGACAATATCTATCTGGGCCGCCTGGCGACGCGCCTTGGGCGCAGGTTCTTCATCTCGAAGACAGAGCGCAAGACCCTGGCGGATAGCTGGGTGGGCAAGCTCAAGATCTCATCGACGCACCGTGATGCAAAAATCTCGGAGCTGTCGGGGGGAAACCAGCAAAAGGTCATGATCTCGAAGGCGCTGGTGCAGGAACCGGATCTGGTGATTTTCGACGAACCGACGCGCGGCGTCGATGTGGGAACCATCCCGGTCATTCACCAGGCAATCCGCAACCTGGCGGAAGAGGGCAAGGCCGTCCTGGTGATTTCCTCGTATCTGCCCGAGGTTCTGAGCATCGGCGACAGGATACTGGTCGCGCGTCAGGGCCGGATTGTCGAGGAGTTCGATGCCGCCACCGCGACCGAAGACAAGATCATGTACGCGGCCATCCACTGAGGCCATCTGCTTCGTGAACAAGGATCGAGGAATTGCACCATGTCCGGTTTTGACGCCCGTGTCGCCTTTATCACCGGTGCCGGTTCCGGTATCGGGCGCGCCATGGCGCTGAAACTCGCGGCGCAAGGGGCCAGGGTGGTCTGTTCGGATATCAACGAAGAGACGGCGCAAGACACCGCGGCCCTGGCAGAAGGCCTGGGCGCAACGGCGATCCCTTGTGTGCTGGATACTTCGGACGAGGACGCGGTCAAGGATGCCTTCGCCCGGACATGCCGCGATCTTGGGCGGATCGACGTGCTGATGAACAACGCAGGCGTCGGTGGCAAGGACTGGCAGACGACAACCGCGATCAACCTTGATGGTGTCTATTACGGGCTGATCCATGGCTGCCCGATCATGGCACGGCAGGGGGGCGGCGCTGTCGTCAATACAGCGTCCATCGCCGGGCTGGGCGGCTTGATGTGGACGGAAGACTACCACGACAATATCGACCTTGTCGGCTCGCTCAGCGCCTATGTGGCCAGCAAGCATGGCGTTGTGGGCATGACCCGGCAATTCGCGGTGGCTTTCGGCAAGGCGGGCGTGCGGGTCAATGCCGTCTGCCCCGGCTATATCCAGACGCCCATCATCACGACCCTGCGTGAGCCTGAGACCATGGATTTTCTCAGATCGCTACACCCGATGGGCCGGCTTGGCGATCCTGACGAAGTGGCCGAGGTTGCCGCGTTTCTGGCCAGCGATGCGGCAAGTTTCGTGACAGGTGCGGCGGTGCCGGTCGATGGGGGATACACGGCGCGCTAGGGCGGGCTGCACATGCAGGGATGGCGACAGGTATCATCATGAAGCGTTTGGACAGCAAGGTCGCGGTGATCACCGGCGGTGCGGGGGATATCGGCAAGGCCGCGGGCCGGCGGTTTCTGGCAGAAGGCGCCTCTGTCATGCTGGTCGATCTGGATGCGGTTGCCCTGGCCGCGGTCTGCAAGGAACTGGACAGCGACAAGGTCAGATACCTTGCCGCCGATGTCACCCTGGCCGCGGATAACCGGGCGATGATCGCAGAGGCGACAAGATGCTTTGGCGGCGTTGATATTTTCCTGGCCAATGCCGGGATCGAAGGCACCGTGGCCCCGATCGCCACCTGTGACGAGGCGGTCTTTGATCAGGTCATCAACGTCAACGTGAAAGGCCCCTTTCTTGGGCTCAAGGCGGCCATACCCGCCCTGATCGCGCGCGGCGGCGGAAGTATCGTCATCTCGTCCAGCGTGGCCGGGATGCGCGGTTCGGCAAATGTCGCGCCCTATTCGACAAGCAAACACGCGGTGATCGGGCTGATGAAATCCGCCGCCAAGGAACTTGCCGCGCATAACATCCGCGTCAACACGGTAAACCCTGCCCCGGTCGAGACCCGCATGATGCGGTCCCTGGAAGAAGGGCTGGCCCCCGGATCTGCCGATCAGGTCAAGGCCGCGATGGTGGCGAATATCCCGTTGGGCCGTTACGCCACGCCTGACGAGATCGCCAATGTCATGTTGTTTCTGGTCAGCGACGAGGCCGCATTCGTGACGGGGTCGGTCTATATGGTGGATGGCGGCATGCTGGCCTGACATGGCTCTGGCGCATGCGGCGAACGCGGCAGCAACAGCCCGGACATGCCTTTGTCGGGACAGATGATTTGCCCCAAAAGGCGCCTTAAGGTCATTGCCGGGATAAGGTCGCGTTCAGGCAGACAAGACCCCGGCCGTTGCGTCTATGATAGAAGATAGCCAAAGCCGCCACGTCACACACACCGGACTTCGCCAGATGGCAACCAGAGGACTGAAATCCGGACCCGGTCCGGCAACCACCACCTGGCGCAAGCTGCCTGCCGGGATTTGGGTTCTTGGTCTGGTGTCCATGCTGATGGATGTCTCGTCCGAGATGATACATGCGCTGCTGCCGGTCTACCTGACGGTGGGGCTGGGGGCGAGCGCGCTGGCCGTCGGCGTCATCGAAGGCATCGCCGAAGCCACGGCGTCTGTCACAAAGGTATTCTCGGGGGCGCTTTCCGACCGCATCGGGCGGCGCAAGGAACTTGCGGCCATCGGTTACGGCCTTGCCGCGCTGACCAAGCCTGTCTTTCCCCTGGCGCCGTCCATCGGCTGGCTGATCGCGGCCCGGTTCATCGACAGGGTGGGCAAGGGCATCCGTGGCGCGCCGCGCGATGCGCTGGTGGCGGATCTTGCGCCGGAAGGGCTGCGGGGTGCCGCCTTTGGACTGCGCCAGTCGCTTGATACTTTTGGCGCATTTCTTGGGCCGCTTGCGGCGATCGGGCTGATGTGGGCGTTTTCGAACGACTTTCAAAGCGTCTTCTGGATTGCGGTCCTGCCCGCCGCGCTTGCCTTCGCGCTGATCCTCCTGGCTGTCCGGGAACCGCCCCGGCCCGAGGGGCTACGCAGGGTACGCAACCCGCTTTCGCGCGCCGAGCTCAAGCTGCTGGGTGCCACCTACTGGCTGGTCCTGTTCGTCGCCACGCTTTTTACCCTGGCGCGGTTCAGCGAGGCTTTCCTGATCCTGCGCGCCGAGGCCGCCGGCCTGCCGCTGATGCTGGTGCCGCTGGTCCTTGTGGGGATGAATGCGGTCTACGCCCTGTCCGCCTGGCCGGTTGGCGCGTTCTCGGACAGGAACGGCCGCATCGGCCTGCTGGCCATCGGGCTGGCGCTGCTGATCCTGGCCGACCTTGTGCTGGCTTTCGCGGAGGGATTGGGGGGCATTGCGATCGGTGTCCTGATCTGGGGCCTGCACATGGGGTTCACGCAGGGTCTGCTTGCCGCGCTGGTTGCCGAAGCCGTGCCCGCCGAATTGCGCGGAACGGCGTTCGGCGTGTATCACCTGATCACCGGGGTGGCGCTTCTTCTTGCCAGCGTCATCGCCGGGGCCTTGTGGGATGTTCTTGGCCCAGAGTGGACCTTTGGTGCCGGCGCAATCCTTGCGGCCTTTGCGATGTCGGGCCTGATGCCGCTGTCACGCGCGACATCCCGGAAAAAAGCGGGGTGAACAGCGCGCCGCAACCTGTTGCCCCTATCGTCAAACCGCAGGCTGCTTGGTAGGATTGTTCCATGCGCCGCGCCTTGCCACTTTTGCCTGTCGTTGTTGCCGCCGTGGTGTCGGCCTGGCCCGCGCCTGCGCGCCCAGCGGGCGTGCCGGTGTGCCTGGAACATCCCTATGACGCAACGGATGGGACGGAACAGGCGCAGCGCCTGGCCGCCCTGATGGCGGGGTTGCGGCCAGGGCTCATGCCCTTCAGAAGCTTGGCGGATACGCTTGAAGGCCACAAACCCCTGGTCTGCCTCAGCCCTTCGCTTCTGCTGGAAAGCGGCTTTCTTCTGCCTGAGGCCAATCGGATCGAGGTTGATGGCAAACTGGACGACGCGATGCTGACCGCAGTTCTGCTGCATGAATTGCGGCATCTTGATCAGGTCGTGGCGCGTATCTGCCCCGATGACAGCCTTGCGATGGAGCAGGTCGCCCAAGCCACTTTCGCACTTGAGGCCGATGCAAACGCGATCACCCTTCTGGTGGCATGGCACATGCTTGAAACTGGTGACCCTTCTGTATGGAACGCGCTGGCAGACTGGCCAAGCACGACCGACATCGTTGCACGTTTCGCGGGCAGCATGGCAGAGCATGGAGACCCGGCGCAGGCAGTGTCTGACGCTTTCGATCAGTGGTACGCCTCCGAGGAGCGCGTTCAGCGTTATTACATCGCAACCTGCAGCGACTACCTGGATCGCCGCGATGACAGCAAGATGCTGCCCAGCTACAAGCAATTGCCGCAGGATTATCTGGACAACATCTGCCGGCTGCCGGATGGCACCCCCTATGCCTGCCGCGCGCCGGATTTCAACTGACTGACACCATCCGCAAGGCTGCTCAGCAGCCGCTGGTGTCAATCCGACCATCAGGCATGACGGTATTGCACAGGATCACGCCATCCATCGACGCCCCGTCAAGGTCGGCGCCCAGAAGGACGGTCCCGACAAGCCTGGCCCCTGACAGCACCGCGCCTTCAAGATTGGCCGACGTCAGGTTGACCCTGGTCAGATCGGCATCTGTCAGCCTTGCCCCTGCAAGATTGGCCAGTTCCATATAGGCCCCGGTCAGGTTGGCGCCGGACAGGTCGGATCTCTGCAGTCGCGACTGTGTCATGACGGCCCCGGACAGGTCAGCCCCGGTCAGATTGGCACCGCCCAGATCCGCAGTCGTAAGGTAAGTCTTTGATAGATCTGCGTTTTCCAGTTTTGCCCCTTGCAGATCAGCCGCGGCCAGGTTTGCGCCCGCCAGGTTTGCGTCCGCCAGGTTGGCGGCGCCAAGACGGGCGGCCCAGAGTTTCGCGCCGGAAAGATCGGACCCGGACAGATCAGCCCCTTCCAGGTCGGCACGCTTGAGGTCGCTTCCGGAAAGGTCGCATGCCACGCAGCTCCCGGTTGCAAGCAGTCGTTGTACATCGGCCGCGCTCCCGGCCAGGGCCTGCATCGGAACCAGAATGGCCGCAGCCGCCATGTAAACGCGCATCATCGCATCGTCCTCCTCGTGGTGCTCCGGATGGACAGCACATCGTGCAGGGTGGCAGTTCCCCGGATCTGGTCAAGCGGTTGATGATAAATTCACAGTGATGGGCAGATCAATCCGCCGACCATCCCCGGATGGGGCTTTTGCTTGATCTCAAGCCCCTGCTTGCGGAAGGCCAACTGGCCATCTCGCGCGCCGCGGCACCTGCGGGCCAGCGCCGCCTGTGGTGCCTTTTGGGGTTTCTGTCATGCCTGCGCTGATGGTAAGGGGCATGTCCTGATGATCCACGGAACAGGACAAGCGCCATGTCTGTTTTTGAACGTTTCCTGTCGCTCTGGGTATTCCTGTGCATCATTGCCGGGATCGTGCTGGCCAGTCTCTTTCCGGGGATGTTCCAGCTTTTGGCGTCTTTCGAATATGCCTCGGTCAATCTGGTGGTTGCGGTGCTGATATGGGCGATGGTCTATCCGATGATGGTCGCGGTGGATTTCGGCGCCCTGGTCCGGGTGGGCGAGCGGCCGCGGGGGTTGATCATCACCCTCGTGGTCAACTGGCTGATCAAGCCCTTCACCATGGCCGCCCTTGGCGTGCTGTTTTTCGGCCATGTGTTTGCCGGGCTGATCGATCCTGCGGATGCGGGGCAGTATATCGCGGGTCTGATCCTGCTGGGGGCGGCGCCCTGCACGGCGATGGTCTTTGTCTGGTCGCAACTGACCAGGGGCGATCCGAATTACACGCTGGTGCAGGTATCATTGAACGATGTGATCATGGTGTTTGCCTTTGCGCCCATCGTGGCCCTGCTGCTGGGCGTGACGGACCTTGTGGTGCCTTGGGAAACGCTGGTGCTTTCGGTTGTCCTCTATGTCGTGCTGCCGCTTGTGGCGGGGGCGGTCACGCGGGCGCGATTGCTGCGGCAGGGCGGTGACGCGGCAGTTGCCGCCTTCACGGCGCGGATCAAGCCTGCCTCGGTGCTGGGGCTCTTGCTGACCGTGGTGCTGCTGTTCGGATTTCAGGGGAATGTGATCCTGGAAAACCCCTTCCTGATCGTGCTGCTGGCGACGCCGATCCTGATCCAGTCCTATGGGATCTTTGCCATTGCCTATGCCTGGGCGTGGAAATGGAAGGTGCCGCATGATGTGGCGGCCCCCTGCGCGCTGATCGGCACGTCGAATTTCTTCGAACTGGCGGTGGCCGTGGCGATCGGCCTGTTCGGGTTGAACTCGGGCGCGGCGCTGGTCACTGTCGTGGGCGTGCTGGTCGAGGTGCCGGTGATGCTGTCACTCGTCTGGTTTGCCAATCGCACGCGAGGCAGCTTTCCGGCGTAAGCGCCGGGGTCTGCCAGACCTGCGATCCCGACCGCCGCGCCTGTCATGCGCCGCCGGTCGGCGCCTTATAATTCGGCCAGCTTTTCCCTGGCTGCATCGACACTCACGCGCCCTTCGGCGGCGATGGCTCTTGCAACCGTTTCGATCTGCGCGCCGGTCGCCCCCGCCAGGATGGCGATATTGCGCGCATGCAGCGCCATGTGGCCCTTCTGGATCCCTTCGCTGGCCAGGGCCCGCAAGGCGGCCATGTTCTGGGCAAGCCCGACGGCCACGGTCACTTCGGCCAGTTCCTGCGCGGAAGTGACGCCCAGAACGCGCAGGGCGGCCTGTGCTGCGGGATGGGTTTTCGTGGCCCCGCCCACCAGGCCCAGCGCCATGGGCATCTCGATCGTGCCTGTCAGCGCCCCGTTCGCGCCACGCTCCCATGTCGTCAGCGAGGTATATCGACCACTGCGGGCGGCCCAGGCATGGGCGCCCGCCTCGATGGCGCGCCAGTCGTTGCCGGTGGCCACCACAACCGGATCAATGCCGTTCATGATGCCCTTGTTATGGGTGGCGGCGCGGTAGGGATCGATCTGGGCCAGGGCATAGGCCTCCAGCATGGCGTCGATCAGATCGGCGCCATCGAGTGTGTCGGTGCTCAGGGCCTGCGGCGTCAGTGTCACGGATGCGCGCGCCAGACGACGGTCGGCAAGGTTGGACAGGATACGCAACCGGGTGTGGCCGCCGGCAATCTCGGCCACCCTGGGTGCGATCGCCTCGGCCATGGTGTTGACCGTATTGGCCCCCATCGCATCGCGCACATCGACCAGAATATGCAGAACCGCCATCGCCCCCACGGCCGAGGTTTCGAAGACATGCACCTCGATCCCGATGCAACCGCCGCCCAGGCCCACCAGAACCTTGTCGCGGGCGTTGCACATCTGGCGCAGTTCGTCCTGGGCCGCCAGCAGGCGATGGCGCGCGCCCTGCGGGTCCGTCAGGCCCAGGATCTGCACCTGGGCCCGCATCACCGGCTGGTCGGACGAGGTGAAGAACCCGCCACAGCCGCGCGCGATCTTGGCCATATAGGAGGCCGCAGCCACGACCGAGGGTTCTTCGACCACCATGGGGATCAGGTAATCCCTGCCGTTCACGCGGAAATTCGACGCCACCGCCAGCGGCAGCTCGAATTTTCCGATCACGTTTTCGATCATCCCGTCAGCCAGCTGCATCGGCAGCACATCGCGCCCCGCCAGTGTGGCGCGGTCTGCATCGCTCAGGCCCACGGCCTGCGCCAGCATCTCCAGCCGCGCGTCAGGATCAAGGCGGCGCAGGTTCTCAAGCCGCGAGTCGATCGGCGTTCTGTCCTTGGTCATTTGTGTCAGCGTCCCCGTTTGTCACCGCCAAGACTAAGCGCAGATCGCGGCGGCTGCCTAGCTGCAGTTTCGCGAAACGGTGGGCTGTCCGTGGTCCGACGCAAGCCATCACGGGCCGCGCCGGACAGCCGGACCGTCAGGCACCAAGACAGGTTTGCGTGTTCACGACCTTTGCATAGGTGCCATTCAACGCGCCCATCATGGTCGTGTGGACCTGTGCGGCCGGAATCGTGGTGTCGCCAAAGGTCACATCCCTTGCGCCGCAGGCATCTTCGACCACGGTCACGTCAAAGCCGAAATCGCGGGCGGCGCGGGCCGTGGCATCAATGCACATCTGTGACATGGCCCCGCAGATCGTGACGGACTCGATCCCGTTTTCGCGCAAAAGCGCCTCAAGGCCCGTCTGGTGGAAACTGTTGGGTCTGTGCTTCAGGACCGTCGCTTCACCATCTTGCGGAGCCACGACCTGGTTGATCGCGGCGCCTTGCGTTCCGGTCACGAAGAAAGGCCCGCCTGCGGGCATTTCGTGATGCACATGAATGACCATCTCGCCCTTGCTGCGCGCATCCGCAAGCAACCTGGCCGCGTTCCGGCCGACCTCGGCCATCTTCGCCACGGGCCATTTGCCGCCTTCGAAATAGTCATTCTGGATATCGACAAGGATCAGTGCGTTTTTCATTTTCTACCCGATGGTCAGTGTTGGATGTCATAAGCGACGCGACCGGCATTTCGGCGGCGTCCGCCCTGTTCGCGCATGTCGTGCCATGTCGTGCCACCGTTCAAGTTGTAGCACGATCCCTGCGTGAACCAAGAACAACACGGCGTCCTTGCCGTTTGCCATGGCAGTTTGGCCTGGATGTGCATGGACAAGTCGGGTTTCAGGGGTCACGCTTTGACGGCGCCACGCAGAGCAATCGCAAAAGGAGTTTGGCCATGAACAGAACCATTCAGACAGACAAGGCGCCCCCGTCCTTTTCCCATTACAGCCAGGCGGTCGAGGTCCCGGCGAATGCCAGGATGCTGTTTGTCTCTGGCCAGGTCGGTGCCCAGCCTGACGGTCAGATCCCCGAGAATGCCGAACAGCAGCATGAACTTGCGTGGCGGAATGTCTTTGCCATTCTGGACGCGGCCGGGATGAAAAAGACCGACATCGTGGATGTCTTTGCGATCGTGACATCGCAGGACGGGATCAAGATCTTCCGCGAGGTCCGGGACAGGTTGTTCGACGGACACCTTGCCTGTTCGACCATCATGATTGCAGGACTTGCCAGCCCTGACTGGAAAATCGAAATCGCGGTGCGCGCGGCAAAGGCGGATTAGTCCCGTCCCGGTCTGCGCCGCGTGGCAAGGATCCAGCCGTCGTGTCGGGGGCGATAGCTGGTGACGGCAGGCCGCATCACAGGGGCAGGCTTGCCATGATGCAGGGTGCGGATCTACAATGAGGGCACTTCGGAAATGCGCGGTATTGACGGGAGTCATGAAATGCATGCGGATCTTGCCGCCAGACGTCGCCTTCTGTTGCTGGCCTACCGGCGTTACATGGAAGCCGATCGTTGCTGGAGTGTCGCCATCGAGGACATGAAAACCTGGTTCCCGACAGAGGGCGCGTCCAGGCTATCACGTATCGGTCATCCGGGTTCGCCCATTCGCCTGCTGTATGAGCAGCGCGAAAAAGCCATATCCCGGCTGGAGACGGCGCGGATCAAGCTGGAAGTCGGGAAACGGCGTCTGGCTGAACAGCGCGGGCGAACCGGGACCCGGACGATCCTTCTACTCACGGCGGCCAGCGACTAGGTGAAAGACGCCGCCGGCGATCGTGTCGGTGGTCACAGCCTTCTTTGACAGCCCCCGGTGGTTGATCTTCGGGGTCGCTGGCATGTGCCTTGTCAGCCGCGTTCTTCGATCTTGACGATCCGCCCGTCCTCCAGCGTCAGGATGCGGTCGGCGCGATCAAGAATGCGGGGGTCATGGGTGACCAGCAAGGTGGTGGTCCCGCGCGCGCGGCCCATTCGCTTGATCAGATCGACGACATCGGCGGCGCTGTCCTTGTCCAGGGCTGCGGTGGGTTCATCGGCCAGCACAAGCGCCGGGTTGCCCACCAGCGCACGGGCGACAGCCACCCGCTGTTTCTGGCCACCTGACAGGTTGGCCGGCAGATAGCGGGTGCGGTCTGCCAGCCCGACCAGACCAAGCGCGTGGATGGCCGCCTGTTCCGCCATGGTTTCCGGCACACCTGGATGCACCTGCAGGCCCATGATCACGTTCTGCGCGGCTGTCAGGCTTTCATGCAGGTTATGGGCCTGGAAGATGAAACCCAGCCTGCGGCGCAGGGCGATCAACCTGTCCTCGGCGGCGCCGTTCAACTCCTGCCCCATCAGCAGGACGGACCCGTCCTGCACGGCGCGCAGGCAACCGACCAGCGTCAGCACGGTGGTCTTGCCCGATCCCGAAGGCCCCATCAGCACCGTGAAGCTGCCGCGTTGCAGCGTCAGGGTGACGTCGAACAGCGCCTGCTTGCGGGCATCGCCGCTGCCGAACCAGTGGTTCAGCCCCGTGGTTGCGATGATGGGGGTGTCGCGCATGGCAGGCCTCAGAACAGGTCGGCCGGGTCGGCCGCTGCCAACCTGCGGGTGGCGATGGCGCCGGACAGGGCCGAGAACAGGATGGTGCCAAGAAAGACGCTGATCGCCATGAAGGGCGTCATCGTCAAGGGCAGGGTGGTGATCGCGCCCATCAGCGTCAGGATGGCCGTGCCGACGATCAACCCGGGGATGAACCCCATGATGCCCAGAACCAGCGCCTCCTCCAGCACGATGCCCAGGAAAAAGCGCGGAGCATAGCCCATGGCCTTGAAGGTTGCATATTCGCGCAGGTGATCGGCCACATCGGTCGACAGCACCTGATACACGATCACCAGCCCGACCAGCACCCCGATCAGCACCCCGAAACCAAAGATGATGCCCGTCGGGCGGCGCGTCTGCTGATAGCGCAGATCCTCCTGCGCCGCGTCGGCATAGCTGCGGATCCGCAGGCTGGGGTCCGAGATCAGGGTCTTGAGCCGCGCGATCACCTGCGACGGGTCGGCACCGGGCCGCAGGGTCAGCAGGATGTGATCGGGCGCGTTGGAACTGCGGGCAGGAAACAGCGCCAGAAAGGTCTGGTCCGACACCAGCATGTAGCCATCGCCGCCAAAGCCCCCGCCGCCCGCGAAGGTCGCATAGGCCGTCAGGGTCCGGCCCTGGGTCTCGAAGGACAGAGGGCTTTGCGGGCGGATCGCCGCGGCCTCGTTCCGGGCCAGCCCGCGCGCCAGCCGGTCCAGCATGGCCGCGTCCTGCACCTGCAGCAAGGATGCGTCGGCGGCGATGTCAGAGGCCAGGAATGCAGGATGCGCCGGGTCGACCCCGAATGTGGCAAAGGTGATGTCCTTGGTCGCGCGGTCCCAGGGCACATTGCCAAGGAACAGCCCCATGCCATCCGTCACATCGGGATCGGCCATGGCCTGCAACAGCCATTGGCGGGCGACATTGCCGCCCTCGTTGAAGGCATTGGCGTCCTCGGCCGAAATCATCAGGTCGGCCTGGAAGAATTCATAGGGCCGCAGCGTCGCCGCGGCCATCGAGTTCATGATCCCAAGCTGGACAAAGACCAGCACATTGGCAAAGGCCACCCCGGCAAGCGCCGCGGCGAAACGGGTGCGGTTATGCGTCAGTTGCAACCATCCGATCGGCAGGCGTCCGAAAAGCCGCCGCAAGAGCCAGCTCATCGCGGCACCCTTGCGCCGGCGGTGGTGTCGATCCGGGCGATGACCTCAAGGTTGGTGAACCGCGCCGCCAGTTCCGAGGATGGCTGATCAAGCGCCACCATGACCCGGATGACGCGGGCATCCTTGTTCTCGGCCGCATCGTCCGAGATCATGCCCTGTCGCCCGACGGTCAGGCCGATGCTGTCGACGCGGCCGTGCAGGGTCTGGCCCAGGGCGACCGTGACCAGTTCGACGGGCTGGCCCTGCGCCACGGCGCTGATCCGGTCCTGCCAGATTTCGACCTCGGCCATCATCTGGCTGGTATCGCCCATCTCCATGATCCCCTGCGCCGGGGGACGCTGTCCTGGGGTGGCGTGGATGTCCAGGATGGTGCCGCTGATCGGGGCCACCACCGCCGCCCGGTCCAGGTCCAGCTTCGCGCGGGCCAGTTCGGCCCTGGCCGCGTCCACATTCCGCGCGGCCACCACGACATCGGGCTGGTCATCCAGCGCCACGGCCGAGAACCGTTTCAGTGTCGCCTCGGCCCTTGTGACGGCCAGTGTCGCCTGGGCCGCCGCAGTACGCATCGCGTCCAGCGTGGCCTCGGTCGCCACGCGGCGCTGGAACAATTCCTCGGTGCGGGCCAGGCTGCTGGCGGCCTCGGCTGCGTTTGCCGCCGCCTGATCAAGGGCCGCCTGCGCCTCGTCCCGGCTTGCCGCCACGGCGGCGCGGGTCTGCATCAGTGCGGCCTCGCGAATGGCCAGATTGGCCTCGGCCATCAGCACGGCGCTGTCCAGCGCGCTGCGGTTGTCCAGCCAGGCCAGCGGCGCACCCTTTTCGACCTGGTCGCCGATCGCCACGAGGATCCCGGACAAGCGGGCGTCCCCCGCACCATAGGGGGCTGCCACGATCGAGATATCGCCGCGCGGAAGGATGCGGGCCAGCCCCACCACATCGCTGGGCAGCATCGTCTCGGCCATCCTGGGTGGCAGGTCGATGTCTGGTGGCAGTGCTATGGGCCTATCCGATCCGCCACCGGGTTGCAGACCCGTCAGGGCGTAGAATTTCTGCAGGGCGGGCGGCTGGAAATAAAGCCCGATCACCGCGCCTGTAAACATGAAAACCGGGATCAGCAGCACCAAAAGCCATCGTTTGCTGAAATATCGCCGGGGCCGGGGCGTTGCGCTGCGCTCCGACAGGCCCAGATCAAGGGGCAGATCGGCTGGGGATTCGGGCGTCATGGATGCAACCTCTGGCTTGTTCCTGTTCCTTCCGGTGCAGCGCTGGGCGCCTTGCGGAAACGATACAGCGGCCCGCCTTGCAGGGGACCGTCACGACCACACCCTAGTCGCTGGGGAACGTTCGGCCTTGATCTCTGTCAGAAACGCAGCAACCGCGCGCTTGACGCGTGTCGCCCGGTCTAGCGGTTGAAATGCAGCCGCAGGCCGGGGCTTGGCCAGCGGGCATGGTAAAGGCATCCGGTGCCGGATGCCGTGATCCAGGCATCGCACATGTCCGGGCCGCCAAAGCAGATATTGGTGATATAGGGATCGCCGGGGCCTGCGATGAATGTGACAGGCCCGCCGTCTGGCGGCACCACGCTGATCCCGCCACGCATCAGCGTGGCGACGCAGATCCTGCCATCGGCCTGAACCGCCAGACTGTCCAGCAGCTGATAGTCGGGCAGGGTGGCCACCAGCCGCCCCGGCATGGTGAAGGGGTGGGGGGCAATCTGGCCGGGCGCGACCAGATCGAAGCTCCAGACGCGGCCGGTACGTGTCTCTGCCACATGCACCGTCTTGCCATCGGGCGACAGGCCAATGCCATTCGGCGTGATCATGGGGGCGTTGACGCGGCGGATATGGCTGTCGTCGGCCCTGGCGTAGTAGAACGCGCCGTGATGCACGTATTCGGTCGTCGATTTGCCCAGGTCGGTAAAGTAGAAGCCGCCCTGCGCGTCAAAGACGATATCGTTTGGCCCTCGCAGGGGCTGGCCGTCGCAACTGTCATAAAGCGTCTCAAACGCGCCGGTGTGCGGATCGACCCGCTGGATCGACCCGGTGACATAGTCATCAGGGGTGCCGATGGGCCGTGTGATGCCATTCGTCCCGGTCCATAGAAAGCCGCCGTTGTTGCAGACATAGATCATGCCATCCGGGCCCACTGCCGCCCCGTTCGGCCCGCCGCCGAGATGGGCAATCGTGTCGATCCGTCCATCGGGTTGCACCCGCGACAGGGTTTGCCGCTGGATTTCCACCAGAATGACGGATCCATCGGCCATGGCGATCGGCCCTTCCGGGAATTTCAGCCCGTCACATACCTGTGTCAGTTTCATCTGCGGCCTTCCTTGTGCATCATCCCCTTGCTGGTGCGATAGTCTCACCAACACACCGCCGCGTCAGCAAAAAACGCGGCGCGGCCTGTTGCGCCGGGGCCTGCCTTGCGGATTGCCGGTTCAACAGGGCCAGCGGTGGACATGTCGCGGCATGTGTGAATTTCTGGACCCCAATACATTTTGCATCACGGGAGGATGACATGGGAACCTTGGATGGGAAGCTGGCCTGGATCACAGGGGCCGGGGGCGGCATCGGCGAGGCCTCGGCCAAGGCCCTGGCGGCCAGCGGTGCCACGGTCGTGCTGTCAGGGCGGCGACTGGAGGAGCTGGAGCGCGTTGCCGCCGAAATCGCAGCCGACGGCGGCAAGGCCGAGGCGGCACAGCTTGACGTGACCGATGCCGCGGCCACCCAGGCGATTGCCGATGATCTTGCCCGCCGCTTCGGGGCGGTCGACATCTTCATGGCGAATGCCGGTATCAACGTGCCCAACCGCGCCATGGGCGCGATCACGGCCGCAGATTTCGCAAGGGTCGTCGATATCAATCTCACCGGGGTCATGAACGGGGTGCTGGCGGTTTTGCCCCAGATGCGGGCCAAGGGTGGCGGCACGCTGATCCTGACCTCGTCCTGGGCGGGGCGCTATCCGTCGCGTCTGACCGGGCCGGCCTATAGCGCCTCGAAACACGCGGTGGTCTCGCTGAGCCATTCGATCAACCAGGATGAAGGCCGCAACGGGATCCGCTGCACGGCGCTGATGCCCGGCGAGGTGGCGACGCCCATCCTCAAACTGCGCCCCAAACCGCCATCGCCCGAGGATGTCGCGCGCATGCTGAAGGCCGAGGACCTGGGCGCGATCGTGCGATACATTGCCGAAGCACCGGCCCATGTCTGCCTGAACGAGATCCTGATCAGCCCCACATGGAACCGCAGCTTCATCGGCATCGCCGAGGTGGAAGGCGCGAAACCCTAACCGCGCCGCTTGCGCTGTCGCCGCGCGCAGGTCGATGCGGCCATGCACAGGCCCCCATGCACAGGCCCGCATGCACAGGCCCCTTGGCGGCGCGTGTCCGCGGGATCAGGTCTTGCCGCGATCCTTGTCGCCGGGCAGGTAATCCGCACGGGTTCTGACCTTGCGGGTGCTGTCGTCATGCGGATCGAAACCCTGTTTGACGATTTCCTCAACCCGGCAATTTTCGCACATTGTCAGCACGTTAAGCCGCTGCGCCCCGTCCTCGCCGCGGAACATCCAGTGGTCGGCAAGCCGGGACTGGATCCGCGCGATACCGGACCGCGTGGCGAAGGCCGTGCCGCAGATGGTGCAGCAGAACGGCGGTTCCTCATGCAGGATTTGGCGCGGGGTGTCCCAGGCGGCGAAGTCCAGTTGCGGCGTCAGGGTGATCGCGTTTTCCGGGCAGGTGGCCGCGCACAATCCGCATTGCACGCAGGCGCTTTCGGTAAAGCGCAGCATCGGGGTCTCGGGGTTGTCCAGCAGCGCGCCGGCGGGGCAGACCCCGGTGCAGGCCTGGCAGAGGGTGCAGGCGTCGGTATCGACGGTGACGCTGCCAAAGGGCGCACCCTTGGCCAGTGGCAGCACCGCGGCGGGTGTCGGCGCTGCGCGGTTCATCTCGGCAAATGCCATCACCAGAAGCCCGCGCTTGTCTGCCGGCGGCAAAAACCCCGAGGGGGTCGCGGGGGCAGGTGCGACGGCCAGATCGGCCAGCGCCGCCTCCAGCGCGTCGGGGTCATCCGTCTCGATCAGGGTGACCGGGCCATGGCCCATCGCGGCGGCGATACCCGCGACAAGATCAATGCTGGCATTCAACCCATCCAGGTCATGTTTCGGCTGGGCGCGTCCCAGCAGCGCGACCCCGCCCGCCCCATAGGCAAAGGCGGCCGCCATCACCTCGGGGCCGGCTTGCGTGATCTCGTTCAGACCCAGCGGGATCACATGGGCGGGCAGGCCGCGGCCATAGCGCCCGGCGGCGTTGATCAGCGGCTCGCCATGGTCGGCGTCATGCAGCAGAACGACCGGCGCGGTCTTTGCCCCGGCGGCATACCAGGCCTTGAGGGCGGCGCGCAGCCGCGCGGCGACCGTCGTGACATCCGGCAGCGCATAGGATGCGGCCCCCGTCGGGCAGGCGGCGGCGCATTGTCCGCAACCGGCGCAGATCGCGGGATCTATCTGCACGCTGTCGCCATCGGGCGTGATCGCCCCCGTGGGGCACAGCGACAGGCAACGGGTGCAGCCGGTGATGCCATTGCGCGAATGGGCGCAGAGATCCGCCAGAAAGTCGATGAACACGGGCTTGTCGAATTGCCCGACCATCTGGCCCGCCTTTGCGATCACCTCGGCCACGGCCCTGGGGTCTTTCGGATCGGCCCGCAGATAGCCGGGGCGCAGATCATGCGCGGCGAACAGCGGCTGTCCCCCGGTCAGGTCCACGATCAGATCCGCGCGCGAGGTTGCGCCATTACGCCCGGCGCCGAATTTCAGCGTTTCGCGCGACGACGGGGCGGGCACGGCATAGTCATCGACCGACAGTGTGAATTCGCCCAGGTGGCCGGTCGCGGAGCGGATACGGCCTTGCAGCACCGGAAAGCGGGTCTGGCGCGGCGGGGACAGCTTTGCACCGGGTTGCATCAGCACGGTGATGTCCAGCTGGTCGGCCAGTGCCGCGGCGGCGTCAATCGCCACCTCGTCGCGGCCAAGGATCAGCGCCACGCCGTTGCTTTCCAGCGTGGTCACGCCGAAAGGCGCAGGCGTGACGGCGGCGGCGGCAATCATCGCGGCCATCTTGGGGCCACTGGCCTTTGCTTCGGCGGTCCAGCCGGCGGTTTCGCGGATATTGGCGAAAGACAGCGCCACATCAGGCGCTTCATCGGCGGCGATTTCCGAAAACAGGGGCGCTTCCTGCGTGCAGGCCACGGTCACGGGCAGGCCTTTGGCCAAGGCGGCGCGGAAGTGATCCAGGTTGGCCCGGCACAGTTGTGTGACGGATCCGGCCCCACCGCATCCGGCCCTGGTCAAGGCGCCTTCGTCCGGCACCATGGTGCCTTCGCAGGTGCAGGTCAGGACTGTCCGGTTCGATCTGGCATTGGTCGTCATGGTCATGGGGGGGCCCGGTCTGATCTATAACTCTGTTGCGTGGTTCTGACTGCTCTTGCAGTTGGTGGCAAGTGCGTTAAAAACGGATTGTATACGATTTTGACAAGGATAGGCCGCGGTGCTCGACAATCATTCAGCGCCCCGTGCTCTTGTGCTGCCGCCGCCCTACGCGGCGCATTGGCTGGCGCAGGGGGACACGCAGACCAAGGCATGTGTCATGGCGCCAGAACATGGCGCCGGGACCCTGGTATGGCATTGCAGCCAGCCCCGGGACGGGCGCCGCCCGTCCACGGCCGGCCGCTTCGATTTCGCGGTTGTTCTTGAGCCGGATGTCCCGCTGATCGAGGCGCGCAAGGCCTTCGTGCTGGGGATGCTGGCGCTGGGCGATGCCCTGGCCGCGCATTGCCCGCCCGAGCGTGCCGTCAGCTTTGGCTGGCCCGGCGAGGTGCGGCTTGATGCGGGTCGCCTTGGCGGCATGCGTCTGCACCTGCCCGACGGCGTGGCAGAGGACGAGGTGCCGGACTGGATGGTTCTGGGGGTCGAGCTGATCGCGGATCGCGACAATCTGACGGCCCCGGGCAGCAAGCCCGATTCTGTTTCCCTGAAAGAGGAAGACTTTACCGATCCGCCCGCGATCCTGGAAAGTTTCGCCGCCTATCTGATGCTGAACTTCGACCGTATGGCCCATGGCGGGTACGAGGCTCTGGCCCTGCGCTACGGCGAAAGGCTCGCCGCTGGCGGAACGATGGCAGCGGCGGTCGATCTGCGGGATGCAGACGGGCTGGCGCGCCTTGGCGAGGCGTTGCACCTGACGCCCTGGCGCGATGATACCGGGCCAAGGCTGTGATCCGTCTGCCCCGCACCATCCGGCTTGACCGTTCCGACGAGGTGGTGTTCGCGCAGGCCGCAACGCCCGGTGAATGGGCGGTGCCGGGGACATTCCTGTTCGCGGGACGCGATCCCGACACCCTGGGCCGCAAGGAACAGATCGCCTTTCGCTCGGGCCTGCTGGGTGTGGAAAGCTTTGGCTGGTCAACCTTGGTGACGGTGACCTTTGCCCGCCCCTCGGACCGCGACGAGGCGCTTGAGATACTGGCCCGCCAGCTGATCGACAAGCTGGGCGCGCCAGACATGGCCGCAGCCCTTCCCGCGGCGGAAGAAGAGCTGACATTGGCAGAGGATCTGTGCCGTGGTCATGCCGAAGGCACGTTGATCGCCCTGCACCGCACCCAGGCTGACGGTGGTATCCGGGAACAGTTTCGCACCCTGAAACCACGCGATACGACGGCCTTTTCGGCCGGCTATCTGAGCGGGCACGACAAGGCGTTTCACATAGTGGAAACCGACGAGGACGACGAAGAGGCCGACCGTTTCGATCTGGCCGCTTTCATGGAAGAAAAGAGCACATCATGAGGGAATTCTGGGTCGCCTCCGGCCATCATCTGACACGGTTGGACGCAACCGGCAGGATGCAGGTCACGGATGAACTGATCCTGGCCTGGCTTGCCCGGCCCGAGATCGTGCCGCCTGCTGACGCCTGTGCCGCCGAACGCGCGCTGCATGCCCGGCTTGTGGCGACGCCGCGGGCGCAGGTCTCGGTGATGGAGCGGGCCAATATCAAGGATCCCGATGCGCGCGAAAACTGGGAGTTCCTGCTGACCCTGCGCGACAGGCTTCTGGCCGCGGGGTCGATCGAGGCCGGGTATCTGGGGCTGGTGCGCGACCGCGTGCGCCTGCCGCATCTGTTCTATGATCAGCTGGTGCAACTGATCCTGCGCAACGCTCTGGAAGGCTGCGAAGACGTGCATGTCCTGCGCGCCGCCGAGATGTTCTTTCGGCCGCAGCGCGCCTTTCTCAATGACGGGGCCCTGATGCTGGCGGATGACGAGCTGGTGACCGAGCTTGAGGGCGAAATCCACAGCAACCCGCTGTTTGCCATGATGAACGGCGGTGTCGACTCGCTTGACGTGCTGAAGGACGAAAACGCCTGGACCTATTGGAGCAGGTCTGATGCCCATACGATGGTGCTGCCCTTTGGGGCAGACCCCAAGGCACGGGCCGGTTTTGCGCGGGCGGTCGAGCGTTTCGTTCATCATCTTCTGGGCCAGCCGGTCAGCGTGACCCCGCTGCTGACAGCCCATGATGTCGATCTGCAATGGTATGTCGGCCTTGATCAGGCGGGCACCGAGGTGGGCAACGCGCTGTGGAAGGGCGAGACGCCACAGGCCGCACTTGTGGGGCTGTTTGCCCTGACCTTCGATAGTTCCGACGGGGTTCTGCCGCAGATCGGCGCGCATCCCGTTTATCTTTTTGTCGGACTGGACAGCACCAATGTCATCCGCTTCAAGCCGCAGAACCTGGTGACGGGCCTTCCGCTGCCGGGCGAGGGGATGGCCGGGGGCTTGCCCGCCGCCATGGGGCGCGCCTGATGCCGCGGGAGGTTCTGCGCCTTGCGGTTCTGGGCGTGTCCCATCCGCCCGCGAATGTCTGGGCCAAGCGGATCGTGCGCCCCGCCGCCGTGATGGCCGAGATCCCCGCGCTGGAGCGCGGTACGCTGATGACCGAACAGGGCGAGGTCCGCACCTATTACATGGGTGATCATGCCGTCGTGCTGCATTCGGGCGAAACATCGCATTACATCGACAACCTGCGCGCCGCGCGCCCCTCGCTCTGGGTGTCTTGCGACGGTGATGCGGTGCGTCTGGTCACGGCCGATCCCTATGAGGGGGAGGCCATGGCCAGCGATCCCGAAAGAATCGTCGAAGCCCTGGCCATGCCGCCTGCGGTGGCCGCGCGGATCGAGGCGTTCATCGCCGCGCATCACGTGGACGAGGTTTTCTACAAGCGTAAACGCGTGCCCGTGAACATGAAACATGATCCGCGCGCAAAGCGGATCCTGACGGAAGACGACAAATGGGTGCAATCGCGCGGCAAGGCGGGATTGCCACCAAAGGGGGAGCGATGACCGACCGCGAAGATCGCGAAGGCGGCTTTCTGCGAAACTGGTCGCGCAGAAAGCTTGCGGCCAAACGGGAACAATCGATTCCTGCTGATGAACCCGTCACGCCGGTCGAAGCCGCCGATCCGCAACTGCCCGAGGAGGCGATCGACGAGCAGGCCATCATTGATGCGCTGCCTTCACTGGACGAGATCACCGCCGGATTCGACATCAAGCCGTTCCTGGCCAAAGGCGTGCCAGCCCCGCTCAAGAATGCTGCGCTGCGCAAGCTGTGGCTGGTCAGCCCTGCGGTGCGTGATTATTCCGATCCGGCGGTGGACTACGCCTGGGATTGGAACGCGCCCGGCGGGGTGCCCGGTGGTGGCGGTGTCCTGTCCAGCCAAAGCGTCGAAAAGATGGTGAAGGATCTGATCGGAGGCAAGGCTGAACCGGAACATGATGTCGCCGACAATGCCGTCGCTGATGACGCCGTGCGACCCCGCAAGATCGCAGGGGTCGACAGCCGCGAAGAGCCATCGGAATCGCCCGAACCGCCTGCGCTGCAAGGCGACGACGCAAATACCGCGACAGATCCTGGCGAAGCCGAAAAAGCCCAGGCAGAGACCACGGAAGAACCGCCCCGCCAGGAGCGTACAGCCCTGGTGCCGCAGCGTCGGCATGGCGGGGCCATGCCCGAGTGACACGTTATTGGCATGACTGAAAAAATCGGCATCCAATGATATAAATTCGATGTCACAAATTATTGCCAAGGGTTTTGAAAAGCGTGTATACAATGTGAGTATACCATAGTGCGCGAACCCTACTTACACATCGACATACAAGAGGTTGACACCCTGATGACAGCCCGCACGGCCCCGGCTGCGCCAGCCAGACCAGAACACGAGCAGCTGCGCGCCCAGCAATGGGGGCTCATTGCGTCTTTGCTGGTCGCGGCCCCGGATCGCGCAATGCTTGATGCGCTGACGGGTCTTTCCGGCGACGACACGGCGCTGGGCCAGGCCTATTCCGTGCTTGCCAGAACGGCGGCCGAAGCGAATCCCGAGGATGTCACGCAGGAATATTTCGAGCTTTTCGTCGGTGTCGGACGCGGCGAATTGCTGCCTTTCGCATCCTTCTACATCACCGGGTTCCTGAACGAACGCCCGCTTGCCGATCTGCGGCAGGATCTTCTGCTGATGGGGGTGGAACGCGCCGCAGGCCGATTCGAGCCCGAGGATCATATCGCCAGCCTGGCCGAGATCATGTCTGGTCTTGCCGCCGGCGAATTCGACGCCAGCGTTCTGGGGTGCGGGGCCGCCGGTGAGGCGGGTTTCTTCGCGCGCCACCTTGCGCCATGGGTCGGGCAATTCTTCGACGATCTGGCCGTTGCGCCAAGCGCGCGATTCTACCGTGCGGTGGCAGAGGTGGGTCGGATCTTCACGGATATCGAAACCCGCGCCTTCGAGCTTGAAGCGGCGGCGCACCGCGGATCGGCCACGGCCGAGCGCAGAGTTTGAGACTAGGTCGTAAAGCAGAAACACCAGGCAGAGCATGAAAGCCTGCTGACACAGGACGAACGCAGGGAGGATGACATGGCTGACAGCATCAAAAAAGACAAAGGCATAGGGCGGCGCGGCTTCTTTGGCGCCGTGGCGGCCGTGGCGACGACCAGTGTGGTTGCCGGCGGCGCGCAGCCTGTCTTCGCCGAAGAAACCGGCGATGAGCGGACCAAGGCGCGGTACAAGGAAACCGAGCATGTCCAAGCCTTCTATCGCACCAACCGCTACTACAAGGGAGCATAAGACATGCTGGTCAAACGCAGATCAACGGATGCAAACCGCAGCGGCCTGGCCGCTTTTGCACAGAGCGTGTCGGCAAAGCCGGTGGATCGCCGCAGCTTTCTGAGAGCTTCCGGTCTGGCGGTCGGTGGACTTGCCGCCTTTGGGGCGATTGGCGCCTCCACGGTGCGCCGTGCCGAAGCGGGCAAGACCGATTTCAGCCAGCCGATCGAGGTGAAGACCAACATCTGCACGCATTGCTCGGTCGGTTGCACGGTGAAGGCAGAAGTGCAGAACGGTGTCTGGGTCGGTCAGGAACCGGCGTGGAACAGCCCGATCAACCGCGGCACGCATTGCGCCAAAGGCGCATCGGTGCGCGAGCTTGTGCACGGTGACCGCCGCCTGAAATATCCCATGAAGAAGGAAGGCGGCAAATGGGTCCGCATTTCCTGGGAGCAGGCGATCGACGAAATCGGCGACAAGATGCTGGACATCCGCGAGAAGAACGGCGCGGACAGCGCCTATCTTCTGGGGTCGGCCAAGTTCTCGAACGAAGGGGCCTATCTGTTCCGCAAGTTCGCCGCGTTCTGGGGCACCAACAACGTCGACCACCAGGCGCGTATCTGCCACTCGACCACCGTGGCAGGTGTTGCGAACACCTGGGGCTACGGCGCCATGACCAACAGCTACAACGACATCCGCAACTCCAAGACCATCATCTTCATGGGGTCGAACGCGGCCGAGGCGCATCCGGTGTCGCTGCAGCACATCCTGACAGGCAAGGAAACGAACCGCGCCAATGTCATCGTGATCGACCCGCGTTTCACGCGGACCGCAGCGCATGCCACGGATTACATCCGCATGCGTCCGGGCACGGATATCGCCATCATCTGGGGTATCATGTGGCATATCTTCGAGAATGGCTGGCAGGATCAGGACTATATCGACCAGCGTGTCTGGGGGATGGACCAGGTCCGCGAAGAGGTGAAGAAATATTCGCCCGAGGTGGTCGAGCGGATCACCGGCATCCCGGAGGCCGAGCTGAAGCGCGTCGCACAGACCTTTGCCACGCAGCGCCCCTCGACCTTCATCTGGTGCATGGGCGGCACGCAGCACACCGTGGGGACGGCCAACGTCCGCACCTATTGCAACCTGCTGCTGGCCACCGGCAACGTCGGTTCCGACGGCACCGGCGCCAACATCTTCCGTGGTCACTGCAACGTGCAGGGTGCTACGGACTTCGGCCTCGATATCGGGTCGCTGCCTTGCTACTACGGCCTGGCCGAAGGTGGCTGGAAGCATTGGTCCCGCGTCTGGGAAGTCCCCTACGAGTATTTCCAGTCGCGTTTTGACGAGGTGCCGGCAAAAGGCGGGCGCGACGCGCGCGACCGCAAGGCCAACATGGAAATGGCGGGCATCCCCTCGACCCGCTGGTTCGACGCGACAACGCTTGATGCGGAAGACGTCGATCAGCGCGACAACATCAAGGCGATGATCGTCTTCGGCCACGGCGGCAACACCGTGCCGCGGATGGGCGATGGTCTGAAGGGCATGAACGCGCTTGACCTGCTGGTCGTGGCTGACCCGCATCCGACGACCTTTGCCGCGCTGCATGACCGCACCGACAACACCTATCTGCTGCCGATTTCGACGCAGTTCGAATGCAGCGGCAGCCGGACGGCATCGAACCGTTCGGTCCAGTGGGGCGAAAAGGTTGTCGATCCGATCTTCGAAAGCGACAATGACTATGCGGTGATCTATCGCCTTGCGACAAAGCTCGGTTTTGCCGATCAGATGTTCAAGAACTACGAGATGGTTCAGGGCAAGTTCTCGATGGAACCGACCCCGGAATCGATCCTGCGCGAAATCAACCGCGGCGGCTGGTCCACCGGTTACACCGGACAAAGCCCCGAGCGCCTCAAGTCGCACATGGCCAACCAGGACAAGTTCGACCTGGTGACCCTGCGCGCACCTGCGGATGCCGGTGAAGTGGCTGGTGATTTCTATGGTCTGCCCTGGCCGTGCTGGGGTACGCCCGAGTTCAAGCATCCCGGAACGCATATCCTTTACAACCCGAATATCCCCGTCAAGGAAGGCGGCGGCGCGTTCCGTCCGCGCTTTGGTGTGGATCGTGAAGGCGAGACGCTTCTGGCCGAAGGCAGCTACCCGGTTGGATCCGAGATCCAGGACGGTTATCCGCAGTTCACCTATGGCGTTCTGCAGACCCTTGGTTGGGATCTGGATCTGACGCCTGACGAACTGGCCACGATCCAGCGCATCGGCGGCAACGATCCCGAGAAGATGGCTGCCGTCAGCTGGTCGACCGACCTGTCCGGTGGCATCCAGCGTGTCGCGATCGAGCATGGCTGCGTGCCCTTCGGCAACGGCAAGGCCCGCGCCGTGGCGTGGAACCTGCCCGACCCGATCCCGGTCCACCGCGAGCCGATCTATTCGCCGCGTCCCGACCTGGTGGCCGATTACCCGACCCGCGAAGACGGACGTCAGTTCCGTATGCCGAACATCGGCTTCTCGGTTCAGGCTTCGGCTGTCGAGCGCAAGCTGTCGGAAAGCTTCCCGATCGTTCTGACCTCCGGTCGTCTGGTGGAATACGAAGGCGGCGGCGAAGAGACCCGTTCGAACCCCTGGCTGGCCGAATTGCAGCAGGACATGTTCGTCGAGATCAACCCGGCGGACGCGTCTGCTCGTGGGATCACCGATGGTGGCTGGGTTTGGGTCAATGGTCCCGAAAACGGTAGCAAGGCACGGGTCAAGGCCCTTGTGACCGAGCGCGTGGCACCCGGCGTGGCATTCATGCCATTCCACTTCGCAGGTTGGTTCCAGGGTGTCGACCAGCGGGGCAACTACCCCGAGGGAACCGACCCGATCGTTCTGGGTGAAAGCGTCAACACGGTCACATCCTATGGATATGACCCTGTGACTGGTATGCATGAAGGCAAAGTGACCCTTTGCCAGATTTCTGCGGCATAAGGGAGGACAAGAACCATGGCACGTATGAAATTCCTTTGCGACGCAGATCGCTGCATCGAATGCAACGCTTGCGTTACGGCCTGCAAGAACGAGCATGAAGTTCCGTGGGGCATCAACCGCCGCCGCGTGGTGACCATCAATGACGGTCTGCCGGGTGAGCGTTCGGTTTCCATGGCCTGCATGCATTGCACCGACGCGCCCTGTGCGGCCGTCTGCCCGGTGGATTGCTTCTATACCACCGACGACGCGGTCGTTCTGCACTCCAAGGACACCTGCATCGGTTGCGGCTATTGCTTCTACGCCTGCCCCTTCGGCGCGCCGCAATATCCCAAGGTCGGCAACTTCGGCACACGCGGCAAGATGGACAAGTGCACCTATTGCGCCGGTGGCCCCGAGGCCGACATGACCGAGGCCGAGTATATCAAATACGGTTCCAACCGTCTGGCGGAAGGCAAACTGCCGCTCTGTGCCGAGATGTGCTCGACCAAGGCGCTGCTTGCCGGCGATGGCGACATCATTGCTGAAATCTACAAGGAACGCGTCGTGACGCGGGGCTACGGCTCTGGCGCATGGGGCTGGCGCACCGCTTATGGCGATGCAATCACTGTCTGAGCGGGAGTAGGGACTATGAACATGAAACATCTCGCACGGCGTATTGCAGCCCTCATGGCTGTCGTCACTGTCATGGCGTTTGGCGCTGTCACTGCACCGACCTCGGTGCAGGCGCAGCAGGTCAACCCGACCGCGCAATCCATCACTGAAGACAAGCTTTTTCAGGCGCTGCAAGGCGATCAGATGGTGGCCGGACGTGTGTCGATCCCCGATGATCAGGCCAGCGGCCTGATCAAGCCGGGCAACAAGTCCTGGGCCGGCACCCATACCGGCACCGTGCGGTTCCTGACGGTTGCCGCCGTTGTCAGCGCAGTCGTCGTGCTGGCGCTGTTCTACATGATCCGGGGACGGATCATGGTCGATGGCAAGATGTCGGGCATCCGCATCCTGCGCTTCACCGCGATCGAACGCTTTGCCCATTGGCTGATGGCAGGCTCTTTCATCGTGCTGGCGCTGACCGGCCTGAACCTTGTGCTGGGGCGCACCTTGCTGCTGCCCCTGCTGGGCGAGGGGACGTTCTCGACGCTGACGGTCTGGGGCAAGCTGGCGCATAACTATGTCGGCCCCGCCTTCATGGTCGGCTTGCTGCTGTCGTTCCTGGTCTGGGTCGCGCATAACCTGCCCAACAAGGTCGATGCCGAATGGATCGCACAGGGGGGCGGCCTGCTGAAAAAGGGCGTGCACCCGCCTGCGAAAAAGTTCAACGCGGGTCAGAAGGTGATCTTCTGGTCGGTGACGCTTGGTGGTGCGGCGCTGTCCTTCACGGGCGTCATGCTGCTGTTCCCGGCCCTGGCCGGTGGGCAGGCTGACTGGCAGCTGTTCCAGCTGATCCACGGGATCGTTGCTGCGGTGCTGTCCTTCGTGATCATCGCCCATATCTACATCGGGTCGGTGGGCATGGAAGGCGCGTTCGACGCCATGGGTTCGGGCGAGGTTGATCTGAACTGGGCCAAGGAGCACCATTCGCTCTGGGTCGAGGAAGTTCAGGCGAAATCGGGCGACAAGTCCATGACGTCCAAAGGCGCGCATCCCGCCGAATGAAGAACCAGGGTGCGCCCGGCTTGCTTGCAGGACCGGACGCACCCTTTCGCTTGATTGATGTCACAGGCGTTCACGTCAGAAAGACCACATATCAATGGCCGATGATCCGATCCTGTTGGCGGCCCGCGAGGCGCTGTCAGGGCTGAACATGCCCGATGGAACGCCCCTGCTGGGAGCGCCGCAAGTGTCGGGGCCTGTGGTCGCCAATGGACGTGTCAATGTATCGATTATGACCACGGCGCAGGCGGCGGCATCGCTTGCCGGTGTCAGGGCGCAGGCCGAAGCCGCGCTGCTGGATATTCCCGGCGTCGAGAGTGCATTTGTCGTGCTGACAAATGATCACACGCCGCCTCCGCGTCTGAGCACCCCGAAAACCGCCGCTACCCCAAGCGCACCGCCCAAGATATTGGCCGGCGTGCGCCATGTGGTCGCCGTCGCTTCGGGCAAGGGCGGTGTCGGCAAATCCACGACCGCCGTCAATCTTGCCCTGGGCCTGCGCGCCAAGGGGCTGCGGGTCGGTATTCTGGATGCCGATATTCACGGCCCCTCGATCCCGACTCTGCTGGCCCTGCATGGTCGGCCCCGGATGGGTAAGGACCGCCGCTTGCTGCCGATGCAGTCCAACGGGCTTCTGGCGATGTCCATGGGCATGATGGTGGATGCCGAAACAGCGATGGTCTGGCGTGGACCGATGGTGATGTCCGCGATCACCCAGATGCTGGCCGATGTCGATTGGGGCGATCTGGATGTGCTGATCGTCGATATGCCGCCCGGTACCGGCGACGCGCAGCTTGCCATCGCCCAGGGAACCACGCTTGCGGGGGCGGTCATCGTATCCACGCCGCAGGATCTGGCGCTGGTCGATGCGCGGCGCGGCATCGCGATGTTCCGCAAGGTGGATGTGCCGATCATTGGCCTGATCGAGAACATGGCCTATTTTACCTGCACCGACTGTGGCAAACAGCATGCGCTGTTCGGTACCGGCGGCGCCGAGGCCGAGGCGCGTCGCCTTGGCGTGCCCTTCCTGGGGGCCGTGCCGCTGACCATGGATCTGCGTGCCGCATCCGACAGCGGCCAACCCATTGTCGCCCGGGATCCCGACGGGATGCTTGGGCGTCTTTATGTCACCATGGCAGAGGCGGTCTGGTCCAGTTTGACCGCGCCTGTGCCGAACCTTCTGAAAAACTGAAAACTGCAAGGAGCCTGACCGATGAAATCCTTTCTTATCGCCTGTGTCGCTATCGTCTGTATCGCCGTGGGCGCCGCAAGTGTGCTGAACGGCACCTTCCAGGTCGACAGCACAAGCGCATTCACAACCGAAGGCGCCCGTGTATCGCCCGGCGAGCAGAACCTGATCAACTACTGATACGCCATGGGGCAGGTGGCCCGAATGCGTCTTGCGGCAGTGTGTCTTGCATATCTTGCAAGCGCCGCACCGATGTTTGGGCAGGACCTGCGCGGCCATGGCGGACCGGTGCGGGCCTTGGCCGCGGATACGCAGGGCCAGGTCTTTTCCGGCTCCTTCGACCGGCGCGCCATCGTCTGGAACGGGGCGGTGGCCGCCCGGATCAGCGGCTATCATGAAGGTGCCGTGACGGCTGTTCTGCCTTTGCCGGATGGGCGCTATGCCACTGGCGGGCAGGATGGTCGCGTCATGATCTGGGGCGAGGGTCCTCAGCCGCTTTATTCCGAAACATGGCATCCGCTGCCGGTGGGCGCTTTGGCCGTCCTGGGCGCTGGTGTGGCCTCTGCCGGATGGGAGGGGCGCATCGCGCTTTGGTCCGGTGCCGGGATGCCACGCATGATCGACGCGCATCAGGGGCAGATCACCGGCCTTGTTGCCTATCAGGACGGATTGGCCAGCGTGGGGGCGGATCTGTCGCTGCGGATCTGGCGTGCGACGGGCGAGATGATCGCCCAGGTCGATTTGCCGGGCCCACCATCGGCGCTGACGACGGATGGCACACGATTTTTTCTGGCCTCGCCAGATGGCACGCTGCGGATCGTCGATCAGTCCGGCACCATCCTTGAAGTGGCCGTATCAGAACGCCCCTTGCTGTCCGTGGCCTTCGGTGAGGGGCGCGTCGCGGTCGGCGGCACGACGGGCGACGCCTGGCTGGTCGACCCTGGGACCTTGACGGTTGCGCCGGCCATCGCGACCGGGCAAGGCCCGGTCTGGGCGCTGGCAATCACCGACGGGGTGCTGCTGACAGGCGGGAATGACGGGCTGATCCGGCGCTGGTCGCTGGATGGCACCGCCCTGGGCGAGGGGGGCGGTGCATCCGATCCCACCTTGATCAACCCGCGCGGCGCACAGGTGTTTCGCGCCTGCGCTGTCTGCCACACGCTGACACCGGATGACGGCGCTCGTGCAGGTCCGACCCTGCATGGTATCTTCGGGCGGCGCATCGCCTCACTTCCGGGGTACAGCTATTCAGAGGCGCTCAAGGATCTCGATATCATCTGGACCGCCCAAACCATATCAGAGCTTTTCGAACATGGGCCGCATGCCTATACTCCGGGCAGCCGCATGCCTGATCAGCGCGTACCCAGCGAGGAAGATCGCCGCGCCCTGATCCAGTTTCTTGAAAACGCGACTCGTTAGGCCGCGAAAACCCTCGGTAATTCCCGGAAAACCCCGGAAACCCCCGGAAAGCCCCGCCCCCCAGATCAGGAGAGACGACCCATGAGCGAAGATTTCAACATGTCGATGCGCAAGTTCCTCAAGCAGGTGGGCGTGACCTCGCAGCAAGCGATCGAGGAAGCGCTGCGTGACGCAGGCCCCGACAAGGTGGCGGGAAAAAGCTTCAAGGCGACGATGGTACTGCGGATCGAGGGGCTTGATCTGGAACACCGGATCGAAGGGACGATCAGCGGCCGTTCCGAATAGCAGATCAGTTCGACAAGCCCCTGGCGCGGCGGTCCATCCTGGATCCTGGCGCAGGGACCGGATGACAAGAAAGCGCGGCTCTGCTGGCCGCGCTTTTGCATGTTTGGTCCAGGGATCTGCGGTCAGGTGCGCGCTGATCAGTTCGACGCGTTTGCGTTGGGGTAGAACAGCTGCTGGCCATTGATCTTGTAGTCCGCGATGGTCGCCTGCCCTTCGGCAGAGATGACCCAGTCCACGAACTGCTGACCAAGATCCGCCTTCACATGCGGATGCTTCGCCGGGTTCACCAGGGTAATGCCATATTGGTTGAACATGCGCGCGTCGCCTTCGACGGCGATGACATGGTTGCCCTTGTTGCCGAAATTGATCCATGTGGCCCGGTCAGTCAGGACATAGGCCCCCATGGCGATGCCGGTGTTCAATGTCGCCCCCATACCCGAGCCGGTTTCGCGATACCATTTGCCCGATGCGGCGGTTGCATCGACCCCGGTCGCGGACCACAGGGCCATTTCGACCTTGTGGGTGCCGCTGTCATCGCCACGGCTTGCAAAGGGGGCCTCGGTCTTGGCGATCCTGGTCAGGGCCTCGACCGCATCGGTGCTTCCCCTGATGCCGGCGGGATCGTTTTCGGGGCCGATGATCACGAAATCATTGTACATGACGTCGAACCGCTGCACCCCGTGACCTTCGGCCACGAATTTTTCCTCGGCGCTTTTTGCATGTACGAACAACACGTCGCCATCGCCATTGGCGGCGTTGTTGATGGCCTGGCCCGTGCCAACGGCGACCACGCGCACCTGGATCCCGGTCTTGTCCTGAAAGGCGGGCAGGATGTGATCGAAAAGGCCCGAATTCTCGGTCGAGGTGGTGGACTGCAGGATGATGAACTTGTCCTGCGCCTGCGCCTGCACCGCGAGGCCGGCCGACAAGAGAACCGTCAGTGCAATCGAGATGATGGATCGGCGCGACATCATGAACCTTTCGTCAAAGACCCGTACCAGGGGGCGGGGTGATCGTGTCGGTGTAAAGCCTGCCAGACAACCAGGCTTTCGCAGCCGGAGAGGCGGGATTGTTCAGAACCGCATCGGCCGGGCCCGTCTCGACAAGCTGACCGTTATGCAGGAATGCGATCTGGTCGGCCATGCGCCGGGCCTGCCCTGCATCGTGGGTGACCATCACGATGCTGACCCCGCGCGCATTGGCGTAATTGATCTGTTCCTCGATCATCAGCGTCGCGGCCGGGTCCAGACTGGCCGTCGGTTCATCCAGCAGCAGCAGATCGGGGTTCAGGGTCAGCGCGCGGGCAATGCTCAGGCGCTGTTGCTCACCGCCCGACAAGACCCTGGCGGGACGATGCGCCAGATGACCCAGGCGCGCCAGCTCCAGCGCCTCGTCCACGCGGCGGCGGCATTCGCGCCCGCTGACGCCGCGAACCGACAGCGCAAAGCGCAGATTGGCCGCAACGGACCGGCGCAGCAGCACCGGTTTCTGGAACACCATCGCCTGGGCATCGCGCGCGGCGCGATCAAGGGGCTTGCCCCGCCACAGGATTTCCCCGGCTTGGGGGGGCAACAAGCCGTGCAGCAGGCGCAAGAGCAGGCTTTTTCCGGCACCGTTCGCCCCAATCAGCACCGTCCGCTTGCCGTGCTGCACCTTGATCGACACGTCACGGATCAGGGTCTGACCCGTCGCCCCATAGGACAGGGACCGCGTTTCAATCAGCGTCTGTGGCTGCTTGGCGTGCTGTGTGGGCGGGAAGGGCACGACCTCAGGCATAGGCAGACCTGACAGCGGTTGCACGCACGCCCATCACGGCCGCATTGATCCCAAGGGCCAGCACCAGCAGAATGATCCCCAGGGCCAGCGCCAGTTGCAGGTTGCCCTTCGAGGTTTCCAGCGCGATTGTCGTCGTCATGACCCTTGTCACATGGTTGATATTGCCGCCAACAATGATGACGGCGCCGACTTCGGCCATGGCGCGGCCAAAGCCGGCCAGCGCCACGGTCAGCAGACTGTAACGTGCATCCCAGATCAGGGCCATGATCCTTTGGCGAATGCCGACACCCAGAGATTCCATCTGCTCGGCATATTCGGTGTTCAGATCCTCGATCACCTGCCGGCTGAGCGCCGCGATGATCGGGGTCACCAGCATGACCTGCGCGATGATCATCGCGGTCGGCGTGTAAAGCAGCCCCAGAACCCCAAGCGGGCCCGAGGCGGACAGCCAAAGATAGGCCACCAGCCCGACCACGACGGGGGGCAGGCCCATCAGCGCATTCAGGACGACCAGGACGGCCACGCGGCCGGGAAAGCGAAACGTACCCAGGGCGGCCCCGATCGGCAGGCCGATCAGGCAGGCGATGATCACCGCCGTCAGGGTGACGCGCAACGACAGAAAGATGATTTCCAGCAGGTCTTTGTCAGCCCGGATGATCAGGCCGAACGCATCCCATAGAACCGTACCGAAACCACTCATTTTATTCGTGTTTCCCTCTGCCCGCCGGGCGATGTTGCATGAAATGAAATGGATATCCAGACAGGTTTTGACAAACCGGTCAGGGAACCTGACCACGCGTTTTCATGCCGTCTTTCACGGCCCCGCGCAGGCCGCGCACAGGGGGGCGTGCCCCCCCCTTTTTTCGCCCCATTCGGGCTTCGGCTATTCAGCCGGGATCTGTTCTTGCGCCCGTTCGATCCGCACGGCCGCGAACTTGAACTCCGGGATCTTGCCATAGGGGTCCACGGCCGGATTGGTCAGGACGTTCGCTGCCGCCTCGACATAGGCGAAGGGGACGAAAACCATGTTTTCGGCCACGGCACGATCGGCGCGGGCCATGATCGTGATCGCGCCGCGCCGCGACACCAGGCGCACGCTGCCGCCCGGCAAGACCCCCAGACGGTGAAGGGTGGCCGGGTGGATGGAACAGTTCGCCTCGGGCTCGACCGTATCGAGAACATGAGAGCGGCGTGTCATCGACCCTGTATGCCAATGCTCAAGCTGCCGCCCGGTGGTCATCACGAAGGGAAAATCCGCGTCAGGCAACTCGTTGGGCGAGATGATCGAGGCGGGCGTGAATTTCGCACGCCCCCCGGCGCGCGGGAAACCCTCGGCGAAGACGATGGGCTGGCCGGGATCGGTGGGTGACAGGCTGGGATAGGTCACGGCACCTTCGTTTTCCAGCCGCTCCCAGGTGATGTTTGCCAGCGATTTCATGCCCTTCGCCATTTCGGTATAGATCTGGCCGGGATGGGTGTAATCCCAGTCCAGACCAAGCCGCCGGGCCAGTTGGGTGATGATCAGCCAATCCTCGCGGGCCTCGCCCGGAGGCGCGACAGCGGCGCGGCCCATCTGCACCTGACGGTTGGTGTTCGTGACGGTGCCGTTCTTTTCGTAGAAGGCCGCCGCCGGCAGGATCACATCGGCGTAATTGGCCGTTTCGGTCAGGAAGATGTCCTGCACCACAAGGCAGTCCAGCTTGGACAGGGCGTGCCTTGCATGGGTCACGTCCGGGTCGGACATGGCGGGGTTCTCGCCAAGGATATACATGCCCTTGATCGAACCGGCATGAACGGCATCCAGGATCTCGGTGACGGTCAAACCCTTCTCGCCCGAGAAGTCGCCGGAATTCCAGAGCCGCGAGAAGGTGCCGCGCACCGCGTCATCCGTGACAGGCTGGTAATCGGGCAGGAACATCGGGATCAGCCCGGCATCAGAGGCGCCTTGTACGTTGTTCTGCCCGCGCAGCGGGTGCAGCCCCGCGCCGGGCTTGCCGATATTGCCGGTCATCAGGGCCAGCGAGATCAGGCAGCGGGAATTGTCGGTGCCATGGATATGCTGCGACACACCCATGCCCCAGAAGATCATGCCCGCCTTTCCGCCTGCAAAGGTCCGGGCGGCTGCGCGCAGCTGATCGGCGGGAATGCCACAGATCGGGGCCATCGCCTCGGGGGTGAATTTAGCCAGATGGGCCTTTTCCGCTTCCCAGTTTTCGGTGAACTTCTCGATATAGGTCTGATCGTAAAGACCTTCCTCGACGATCACGTTCATGATCGCGTTCAGCATGGCGACATCCGCACCCGGCTTGAATTGCAGCATGTGGGTGGCATGGCGCCGCAGGCCGACGCCGCGCGGATCCATCACGATCAGCTTGCCGCCGCGCTTGGCGAACTGCTTGAAATAGGTGGCGGCCACGGGGTGGTTTTCCACCGGGTTCGACCCGATGACGATGGCCACATCCGCGTGTTCGATCTGGTTGAAGGTCGCCGTCACCGCGCCAGAGCCCACGTTTTCCATCAGCGCCGCCACGGACGAGGCATGGCACAGCCGTGTGCAGTGATCGACGTTGTTATGGCCGAAGCCTTGCCGGATCAGTTTCTGGAAAAGATATGCCTCTTCGTTGGAACATTTGGCGGACCCGAAGCCCGCAATCGCCCGACCGTCGCTGGCAGCGCTCAGCGATTTGAAGCTGTTTGCCACCATGTCCAGCGCTTCGTCCCAGGTGGCCTCGCGGAAATGGGTCATCGGATTGGCCGGATCGACATTCAATCCCTTGGGTGCGCCCTCGCGCCGGATCAGCGGCGTGGTCAGGCGGTGGGGGTGATGGATGTAATCGAACCCGAAGCGCCCCTTGACGCACAAACGCCCCTCATTGGCGGGGCCGTTGATCCCTTCGACGGCACGCACCTTGCCGTTCTTGATCTTCAGGCTGACCTGGCAGCCGACACCGCAGAACGGGCAGATGGACTTGACGGTTTCATCGACATCCTTGCTGTCGCCTTGCTGTGCCGCATCCACCATCGCGGCCGGCATCAGCGCGCCCGTAGGGCAGGCCTGGACGCATTCGCCGCAACCCACACAAGAGGATTGGCCCATCGGATCGTTCATGTCGAACACCGGATAGGCGTTCTGGCCGCGTCCGGCCATGCCGATCACGTCATTGACCTGCACCTCGCGGCAGGCGCGGACGCATAACCCGCAAGAGATGCAGGCATCCAGGTTCACCCGCATCGCCACATGGCTGTCGTCCAGCAGCGGGATATGGTCCGCATCCCGGGTCGGCAGGCGGCTTTCGGTCACGCCATTCGCCTCGGCCATGTCCCACAGATGCGAGGACCGGTCATGCGCGGCCGCACGATCCGGCTGATCGGCCAGCAGCATCTCGACCACCATCTTGCGCGCCGATGTGGCGCGGGCGCTGTCTGTCCTGACAACCATGCCTTCGGTGGGTGTGCGGATGCACGAGGCGGCCAGGGTGCGTTCGCCGTCGATCTCGACCATGCAGGCGCGGCAGTTGCCATCGGGGCGATACCCCGGCGCGGGCTTGTGGCACAGGTGCGGAATGATCAGGCCACGCCCGTTGGCGACTTCCCAGATTGTCTGCCCGGTATCGGCCTGAACTTCCTTGCCATCCAGGATGAAGGTTACCTTGTCGGACATGTCAGACCTCTTGCGGGAAATGTTTGATGGTCAGGCGGATCGGGTTGGGCGCGGCCTGGCCCAACCCGCAGATGCTGGCATCGGTCATGGTCGTGCACAGCTCTTCCAGCAAGGGTTGATCCCAGCGGTCGGCCTGCATCAGCTTGACCGCCTTTTCACATCCCACCCGGCATGGCGTGCATTGGCCGCAGCTTTCGGCCTCGAAGAAACGCAGCATGTTCAGTGCTGCATCGCGCGCGCTGTCGTGATCGGACAGCACGACGACAGCGGCAGAGCCGATGAAGGTGCCATGCGGTTGCAGCGTGTCGAAATCCAGCGGGATGTCATGCATGCTGGCTGGCAGCAGGCCGGACGAGGGCCCTCCCGGCTGATAGGCTTTGAAGGCATGCCCCTCTGCCATGCCGCCGGCGGCGGCGATCACATCGGTGATGGTCGATCCCGCAGGCAGCAGGTAGACGCCCGGCCGCGCCACCCGGCCAGACACCGAATAGCTGCGCAGCCCCTTGCGGCCGTTCTTTTCGACGCTGTTCAGGATCTGCGGCCCCTCGCGGCAGATGCGTGCGACCCAGTGCAGGGTTTCGACATTATGCACCAATGTGGGCCGGTTGAAGATGCCGACCTGTGCCACGAAAGGCGGCCGGTGGCGCGGGATGCCGCGCTTGCCTTCGATCGATTCGATCATCGCGCTTTCCTCGCCGCAGATATAGGCCCCGGCGCCGCGGCGCAGGTCGATATACCCTTTGGACACGATACCGGCCTGTTCCAGCGCCGCGATTTCCTGCAACAGGATCTGGCGCACGGCGGGATATTCATCGCGCATGTAGATGAAACAGGTCTCGGCCTCGACGCCCCATGCGGCAATCAGCATGCCTTCGAGGAACAGATGCGGGGTACGCTCAAGGTAATGGCGGTCCTTGAACGTGCCTGGTTCGCCCTCGTCACCGTTGACGGCCAGATAGCGCGGTCCGGGATTGGCCCGCACGAAAGACCATTTTCGGCCCGAGGGGAAGCCCGCGCCGCCAAGACCGCGCAGGCCAGCCTCCAGCAGGCGGTCCTGCACCTGTTCGACATCGCCGCCATCGCGCAGGGCTTGCAGCGTCTGGTAGCCGCCCGCGTTCCGGTAGGTGGCCAGCGTTTCATGGGCCGGGATCACGGCATGAAAATCGCCCGCATCGATCACCGCTTGCGCCGTCTCGACCGTGGCGTGATCCACATGACGGTGGCCGATTTCCAGCACGGGTGCCGTATCACAGCGCCCCATGCAGGGCGCGCGCAAGACGCGGATGCGGGCCGGATCGTGACCGGCTTCCAGCGCAGTGATCAGGGCCTCGGACCCGGCCAGTTCGCAGGACAGCGATTCGCAGACGCGGATGGTCAGGTCGGGCGGCGGTGTCTCATCCTCGCGGATCGGGTCGAAATGGGCGTAGAAGGTCGCGACCTCCCAGACTTCGGCCATGCTGATGCGCAGCTCTTCCGCCAGGGCGCGCAGATGCGGTGCGCTCAGATGGCCATGGCTGTCCTGCAGAAGATGCAGGAATTCGATCAGCAGATCGCGGCGCCTGGGCCTGTTGCCCAAGATGTCCCGCACCTCGGCCAGGGCCAGATCGTCCAATTGCCGCCCCTTCGGGGTGTGGCGTCCCTTGCCTTTGCCGGATTTCCAGATGCCCTGGTTGTCATCAAGTGCCATTGCGCTGCCTTGTCGGTAGAGTTGCCGATGCGTTGCCGATGACCCTGCGCCGCAGGGCGAGGCCGATCAATATGGCAGTTCCTTGGGGTGATAGGCAAAACCTATCAAGAGTCGCGAATGTCATGCGAAGGGTCGCGGTATGGACAGGGCGATTTGCCCGCTCTATATCGCGCTCATGGATTGGCATGATGATATAGATGCGCGTGGTCTGTTGTGCCCGCTACCGGTGCTGAAACTGCGCAAGCGGCTGGCTGCGCGCGCGGGCGGCGAGGTTGTACGCATCACGACGACGGACCCTGCCGCCGTGGTCGATATTCCGCATTTCTGCGCCGAGGGCGGGCATCGTCTGGTCGCGTCATCGGAAGCGGAAAGCGTCATCACCTGGCTTGTCGCCAAGGGCTGACCGAGCGTGGAAACAGCCTCTGACCAGGGCGGCGGCGGCTAGAGCCCGAAGCTGGCGTAGGGGATATAGCGCACCAATGCGCCTGGCCTGATCTGGGCTGCATCATCGGGCAGCTCCACCAGGCCCCGCGCCCAGGACAGGCCGCTGATACGCCCGGATCCTTCTGATGCGAAAACCTCCGCCTCGCCCTGTGCATTCAACCTTGCGCGCAGATATTCACGCCGCCCGGCTTTCTTGTCCTTCGAAAAGGCCGCGGGCACGACAAAGGTATCAGGTTCGGTCCACCCCGATCCCGCCATCAGCGACAGGGCAGGCCGCGCGAAGATCAGCGCGCAGACAAGGGCCGCAACGGGGTTGCCGGGTAATCCGAAGACCGGCACCCCATGCCACATGGCCAGCGCCAGCGGGCGGCCGGGCTTGACCGCGATGCGCCAACTGCTCAGGTTGCCTTCGGTTCGCAGCAACCGCGAGACGTGATCCTCGTCCCCGGCAGAGGCCCCGCCCGAGGTCAGCACGACATCGGCCTGTTCCGCGCCCCGCATCAGGGCCTTGCGGATTGCGTCAGGATCGTCGGGCATATGGCCCAGATCCACCGGCGCATGGCCCCATCGCGCGGCCAGCGACAGCAGCATCGGGCGGTTCGCATCATAGATCTGATGCGGCGCCGCTTCGGCTGCGGGATCTGTCAGCAGCTCGTCCCCGGTGGACAGCACGCCCACGCGCAATGGCTTTCGCACCGCGACGCTGTCTATGCCGAGCGCTGTCAGAAGCGCCAGATCGGGCGCGCGCAGGACATGACCGGCGGGCAGGGCAAGCTGGCCTGCCTCCATATCCTCGCCCGCGCGGCGGGTATTGGCCCTTGGTTTAACGGGTCCGTCAAAGACCAGATGCAGACCATCCGTCGCGCAATCTTCCTCAAGCACCACGGTATCCACACCGGCGGGCAGAATTGCCCCGGTCAGGATGCGGATCGCATGGCCCTGCGGCACCCTGCCCATATAGGGTTGGCCCGCCGCCGCGCGGCCGCGGGCCAGCGGCAGGCGTTGCGGGCCGCTGCCCGTCGCCGCATGGGCAAAGCCATATCCGTCCACCGCGGCGTTGGGGCGGGGCGGGTTTGACCGGCGTGCCGTGGCAGGCATTGCCAGAACCCGGCCCGCCGCCTCATGCGTCCTGACGACATCCTGACCCGTGACCGGATGCAGCGCATCGCGCAGCTTTGCCAAAGCGGTGTCGACCGGGGCCCAGGCCACGCCTTGCGGCATCGCGAAGCAATCGTTGCGAAGGCGTGGCGGGGTCAGATGCGCCGAAAGCGCGGCCCGCAGTTGTGCCTGCGCTCCCGCGCCCAGGATCCAGCCTTCGGCAAGGGCGGCCCCGGGCAGGGGCTGACGATCCAGCAGGCGCGCGCGCATGTCCTTGTCCAGCCGGGCCAGGGCTTGCGCCAGAAGCCGCACCTGATGCGCGTCGGGGGGCAAGTCACTGTCGGCGGCGGCAAGACGGACAGCATCCGCCAGCATCGAGGGATAGACCTCGGCCAGCGTGATCTGTGCAGGCTCCTCGAAGGGCCAGACCGACAGGGTGCCTGCGAACCTGCGGCGCAGACGGGCCAGCATCGGCAGCCCGGTCAGTGTCTGCGCGCCGACCGCGCCCGCCCCGGCCAGTTGCCAGACGGATTTCGGCGCCGCACCGGGACTGGCGGCGGCGGCTTCGGTCAGCCTGTGCTGTGCAAGGCCGACGGGCAGGGCCGGTTTAAGGCGTGGCAAGCCGGGGATCTGCGCCTTGCGGCCATTGCCCCAGAATGGTCCCTCACCGGGAAACAGCGCGTTCAGGCGCGCGGCGACATCGCGGTAATTGCTTTCGTTGCGGTCGGTATCGGCGTGTTTGTCGGCCAACCAGTCCCACAGATGCAATGGTCCGCCCGCCACGGTCGCGGCAAACCCCTGCGGATAGCCAAAGGCGAAATCCGCCCCCAGCAAAAGCCTCTCGCCCGCGGCAAGTGCTTCTTCGATCAACGCGATCAGCCGCGTCTCGGCCTGTGCGCGGGTGGGCAGGTTCTCGGGTGCCTCGCCATCCAGCGCCAGCCAGATCGAGTCCTTGCCGCGCGCGGGTTTTCCCGCCGCCGACCAATCCAGAATGGCGACGCGGGAATAGGTCAAAGCCCTACCTCGGCCAGGATGAAATCGGCGATGGCGGGCACGTCATCCAGGTCGAAATAGGGCACACGCAGGTTCTGCGGCACGGTGTTCGATGCGACGGCGCGGATCGTGGGGTTGCTGTCCACCAGAAGGGGGCGGCCGGTTTCCCAACGATGCGCTTCGATCTTGGGGTGCGGTGCGCGCTTATAACCCTCGACCAGGATCAGATCGACCGGCGTCATCAGCGGCAGAAGATCGGCCAGCGACGGTTCCGGCTGATCGCGCAATTCGGTCATCAGCGCCCAGCGGTTGGGTGAGGACAGCATCACCTGGTGCGCGCCCGCCGCCCGGTGGCGATAGCTGTCACGCCCCGGCTGATCGACATCGGTGTCGTGATGGGCGTGTTTCAGGGTGGAAATGGTATATCCGCGCTGGCTGATGTCCGCGACAAGCCGCTCCATCAACCCGGTCTTGCCCGCGTTCTTCCAGCCGGTGACGCCGTAGATCCTCATCCCGCCGCCCCGATCAATGCCTCGGACTGCGCCAGGTCTTCCGGTGTGTTGACGTTGAAGAAGGGATCATGTGGGTCTGACGAAAAGGTGGCGATGCCCGCGCCGTGGCGGTCCGTCCACAGCACGATCTTGCGCAGCCCGCCCTCAAGCGCCTCGCGCAGGTCATGCCGCAGCGCCACGGGCCACAGGCCGAAGGTCGGGTGCTGCCAGACCTTGCCGGTCTCGTCCGGCGAGGCCGCCAGCGCAAGGCCCGATGGCCCCGCGGCCTGCTGAAGCCGCATCACAAGATCGGTCGGAAAGAAAGGCGTGTCGGCCGCCACACTGACCACGGCATCCGCCCCAAGGGACGCGGCCCAGTCCATGCCTGCCAGAACGCCCGCCAGCGGGCCTGCATATCCGTCGATACTGTCGGGCAGCACTGGCAGCCCAAGATCGAAGCGGTCAGGATCGCCATTCGCGTTCAGCGCGATGGCCGACACCTGCGGGGCCAGGCGTGCGATCACGTGATCGACCAGGCGCTTGCCGCCAAGGATGCGCCACCCCTTGTCGCCGCCCCCCATGCGCGTGGCGCGGCCGCCCGCCAGAATGACGGCCGGGACTTTGGCTGTACCCTCAGTCATTATCGGCCCCCTTGCGGCGGCTGGACTTGCTGTCGTCGGGAACAGAAGACGGGTCCGCATCGCGGATCAGCCTGTCCTCGCCGCTCAGGCAGACGAAGCGCTGACCGCGCAGGCGCCCGATCAGGGTCAGGCCGACGGCGCGGGCAATCTCGACCCCCCAGCCGGTGAAACCCGACCGCGAGGCAAGGATCGGAATGCCCATGTTCGCGGTCTTGATCACCATTTCCGATGTCAGGCGCCCTGTCGTGTAAAGCAGCTTGTCGGTGGGCGAGATCCCGTTCAGGAACATCCAGCCCGCGATCTTGTCCACCGCGTTGTGGCGGCCCACATCCTCGAAATAGACCAACGGCTGGTCGCCCTGGCACAGCACCGTGCCATGGATCGCGCCCGCGCTCAGGTACAGCGACGGGGTCGTGTTGATCTGTTTGGCCAGGGCGTAAAGCCAGCTTGTCCGCAGTTCCGTCTGCGGCAGGGTCAGCCCCTCAAGCCCTTCCATCATGTCGCCAAAAACGGTGCCGACCGCGCAGCCGCTGGTGCGGGTCTTTTTCTTGACCTTCTCCTCGTAGGAGGTCTGGCGCGCCGTACGCACCACGATGGTCTCCAACTCCTCGTCAAAGTCGATGGCGGTGACCTTGTCGTCGGCATGCAGCATGCCCTGGTTGCGCAGAAACCCGATGGCCAGGTAATCGGGATGATCCCCGATCGTCATCGCCGTCACGATCTCTTGCGCGTTCAGGTAGATGGTCAGCGGACGTTCCTCGACCACCGCGATCTGGACAGCCGCGCCCATGTGATCGGTGCCGCTGACCGTTCGGGTCAGGCGCGGGTCATGCGGGTCCGGAAGGATGGGAAGGTCTGGGGCCATTGCGCTGCTTTTCTTTGAATGGCTTATATAGTAGCACGGCTTGCAAGGGCGCAAGATGCGGAGAAGGCCGGAACATGCTGGGAGCCATTACCGTCGAAGGGCGCGGCGCATCCGACAGGCTGCTGTTCGATATCGCGGCGCGGTTGCAGGCTGACGGGTTTCGCCTGGCCGGCGCCGTTCAGGAAAATGTCGAACGCGAAGGGCGCCGCCGCGCCGATATGGTGCTGCATCTTCTGGCCGAGGGGGCATTGCGTCAGATCAGCCAGGATCTGGGCGCGCAATCGCGTGGCTGTTGCCTTGACCCCGCCGCGCTGGAAGAGGTCGTGGCGCGGGTCGAAACGGCCCTGCTTGGCCCGGTCGACCTGTTGGTCGTCAACAAGTTCGGCAAGGCTGAAATCGACGGGCGCGGATTTCGCCCCCTGATCGGTCAGGCCCTGGTCGAGGGGATTCCGGTGCTGGTTGCCGTGGGGCGTGGCAGCCGTGACGGTTTCGACGCCTTTGCCGACGGCATGGCCGAATGGATCACCCCGACCCCCGATGCCGCTGTGGCCTGGTGCAAGGCCGCGATCGGGCAGCCCGCAGGCCGGTATCAAGCGCAACAGGGCTGACAACGGACGCGGGGCCAGGCGCATCACGGCCCTGGCTGTCGCGTTTGCGGGGCTGTTGTCGGCGCTGCCCTTGGCCCTGTAGTCAGTGCGTTTCGCGCCTGCTAATATCAAATGGAAACAGCAAGGCGCATGGACATGACCCCGCAGACCGTACCAGACGCAACCTTTCATACCCGTGTGCGCAACCCGGCGCTGGGCGGGTCAAATCCCTTCGAATGGAAAGCCCTGACAACCGCCGAGATATTTGGCGGAAAACGCATCGTGCTTTTTGCCCTGCCGGGCGCCTTCACGCCCGCCTGTTCCGAAAGCCACCTTCCGGGCTTTGAGGACAATCATGACCGTTTCCGGGACCTGGGCATCGACCAGGTGATCTGCCTGGCCGTCAACGATGCTTTCGTGATGTATCAATGGGCAGTGTCGCGCAACGTCAGCAAGGTGTTCATGCTGCCGGATGGAAATGGCGAATTCACCCGCAAGATGGGCATGTTGGTCGACCGCAGCAGCCAGGGCATGGGAATGCGCAGCTGGCGCTATTCCATGCTGGTCGAGCACGGGAAGATCGAAAAGCTGTTTGCAGAGCCCGGATTTCAGGACAACCCCGCAGGTGTGCCGCTGAAGGTGTCGGGTGCCGACACGATGCTGGCCTATCTCACGAACGGCTGATCGCGTTTTCCCGGCGTCTTGCCATGCCCGGCGCATCAGGGCGCCAGATCGACATCCTTCAGGAAGGCCGCGCGCATATGAAGATATCTGCCGAAAACCTTACATCCCTTGCCACGGCTATTCTTCGTCATGCCGGGGCAAATGCGGATGCCGCGCGCCGCGTGGCGACACGGCTGGTCGGTGCCAATCTGACAGGCCACGACAGCCACGGCGTCGGCATGATCCCCGCTTATGTCGAAGGGATCATGGCCGGACAGCTGCACCCGGATGCAACGGCGCTGCTGGTGCGGGAAAACGGCCCCTTCCTGTTGGTGGACGGGCAACAGGGCTTTGGCCATATCATCGCCGAGCAGGCGATGGAGATGGCGATCCAGCAGGCCAGGGACACCCAGATCGCTGTCCTGTCGCTGCGTAACAGCTTCCATCTGGGCCGGCTTGCCGATTGGGGCGCCATGGCTGCCGAGGCCGGTTTCATCTGCATCATCTATGCCAATGTGCAAACAGCCCAGCCGCTTGTGGCGCCTTTCGGTGGCAGCGACGGGCGCTTTGTGACCAATCCCTATTGCACCGCGATCCCCGCCACGGACAAGAACCCGATGTTCCTGCTGGACATGGCGACCAGCACGATTGCTAAGGGCAAGGTGCGTGTCGCGCATCTGAGCGGCAAGACCGTGCCGGAAGGTGCCTTGATTGATGCCCAGGGGCGGCCGACCAACGATCCGTCAGTGATGTTCGACAGCCCGCTTGGGGCGCTCACGACATTCGGGGCGCACAAGGGTTTTGGCCTTGCGCTGCTGGGTGACATTCTGGGCGGATCGTTCAGCGGTGGCGGGGCCTATGCGCCCGAACGGCAGGTGCCGTCGCGCATCATCAACAACATGATGGCGATCCTGATCGCCCCCGATGCCCTTGGGACGGGCGATGATTTCATGCGCGACATGGACAGATATGCCGATTGGGTGAAGGGATCGCCCCCCGCGCCCGGTGTCGATGCCGTGCAATTCCCCGGTGATCCTGAACGGCGCTGCGCGCAGGACCGGCGGGCGAACGGCATTCCCGTCGATCCGGGCACATGGGGTCAGTTGCTGGACGCCGCGCGGGCAGCCGGCGTGCCGCAGGATCAGATCGACAGGCTGTCGGCGACCTGATCCGCGAGGCGGCTCAGCAATAACCCTCGACCCCCAGTTTCTGATCGGCGGAATACCTGTCGCCATGGGCCCATCCGATCGGCAGGATGCCCTCGATGGCTGCCATGATCTCATCCGTCATCACGAAGGCGCGTCCGGCGGCGCAGTCTTGCAGATGTGCGGCCTTGCGCGTGCCCGGGATCGGGATCAGATGCGGGCCGCGCGCTAGGCACCAGGCGATGGCCAGTGCCGCCGGGGACGTACCAAGGTCACGCGCCAGTGCGCGAAAGCCTTCGATCCGAGCAAGGTTGTGGCTGAAATTCGGCTCCAGAAACCGCGGGTTCGGGATCCTGAAATCGCCCTTGGCAAAGCTGGCCGGGTCAGGCGCCCGGTCGGTGAACATGCCCCGCCCGACGGGTGAAAAGGGCACGAAGGCCACGCCAAGATCCCGGCAGGCCTGGATCATGCCCAGCTCTGGCTGACGCGTCCAGAGAGAGTATTCGCTTTGTACCGCGTCCACCGGACCCACGGCCGCGGCCCGGCGCAGCGAGGCGGGCGCGATTTCCGAAAAGCCGATGCCGCCGATCTTGCCCTCGGCCTTGAAGGTCAGAAGCGTATGCATGACATCTTCGATGGGCACGTCGGGATCGCGCCTGTGGATGTAGTAAAGATCGACGCAGTCAAGCCCCAGCCGGGTCAGCGATGCCTCAAGCTCGGTACGCAGATAGTCGGGTTTGTTGTCGAAGCTGCGCTTGCCCGTCGCCGGATCGCGACGGATTCCGCCCTTGGTGGCGATCGTGAACAGATCCTTCCGGCCCTTCAGGAAGCTGCCGATGATGGTTTCGGACTGGCCCATGCCATAGACATTCGCCGTATCCAGAAAATCCACGCCCAGGTCCAGCGCGGCTGACAGGGTGTCATGCGCCTCGGCCTCGGTGGTAGGACCGTAGGCGCCGCCAAAGCTCCAGCATCCCAGCCCGATTTCCGAAACCATCCTGCCATCCTGGCGAATGCGGCGTGTCTGCACCTGTTGCCCTCCCTTGCTGCAAAGCGATCTTCCGGGGGCCAGTTTAGCCATCAAAGCGAAAGGGATGACAGAACTTAATGTCGCCCTTTGCGGTGGTTTCAGTGTAAAATCCCGAAGCCGCCGGGCAGGATAGTCTGGGTGGGGTTCATTAAAACGGCGCAACACGGGATATTGGGAGAAAAACGATGATGGGTGAGGACGAACACAAGATTGCAGGGCGCTTGAACGGAGAACAGATCGAGCCTGACAAGCCGGACAACATGCTGTTGCGGCTGCTTTACATGATCCTGATCGCGATCATGATCTCGCTGGCGCAGACCGTGCTTGGCGTCGCCACGCTGGTCCAGTTCGTCGTGATGCTGGTCAACAACAACGAACCGAACAAGCGGCTGGCCGATTTCGGCACCGATCTGGGCATCTGGGTGGCCAAGGCCGCACGGTTCCAGACCGCGGCCAGCAACGTGAAGCCCTGGCCCTGGAGCGAGCTTGACTGACCGACGGCAAGGGGGCGGTGCGGATCAGCTGCCCAGCAGGTCCGATACGGCCTGCCGCAGAACGGCCTCGTCTTCCGGGTTCATCGCGGGGTTGCCGGCCCGGTGACCCCAGATCGACTCGATCGGGCGGAATTCGGCATTGGGCATCATCGCGGTCTCGATCGCGCTATCCTCGGGCGTGAAATAGAGATCGGTGCGCGATGGCATGATGATCGACCGCGCCGTGATCGCCCCCAGTGCCTTTTGCAGATCGCCGCCGTGGATGGGGTTGTCGGAAATGTCGGACTGCATCCATGTCTCCAAGCTGGCCAGAAGATCATGCGCGTCGCGGCGCAGGAAATTCGCCTCCCATGACCGCACCAGAAAATCCTCCAGCGAGGAATAGCCCACCTTTTCGTACAGCTTCTCGCGATAGAAAGCCTGCGACATGGCCCATCCCGCATAGACGCGCCCCATCGCCCGCAGCCCGCGCCGGGGATGAGCCGTGAAATGATCGCCGGTCCAATGCGGATCGCCCGTCAGCGTGGCGCGCACACCTTCCAGAAAGACCTTGTTGTGGATCGAGGTGCGCGCCGATCCGCACAGCGCGCAGATACGCGCGACCTGATCGGGAAAGATCGCGCCCCAATGCAGCGCCTGCTGCGCGCCCATCGACCAGCCATAGATCATGGCCAGATGTTCGACCCCGAAAACCTCGGCCAGCAGGCGGCGCTGGGCATGGATATTGTCCCAATGGGTGATCTGCGGAAAACGATCGGGGCCGAATGGCGCATCGATGTTGGACGGAGAGGTCGACAACCCGTTGCCGAACATGTTGGGGATGATGATGAACCACTCGCGCGGATCCAGCACCCGGCCCGGTCCGATCAGCCATTCGGTATCAGGGTGCTGCGCGCCGTAGGACGTGGGGTAGAGGATCACGTTCGACCGGTCCTGCGCCAGCTTGCCATAGGTCTTGTAGGCCAGCCGGGCGCGTGGCAGGGTCACACCCCGTTGCAGCCCGACGTTCTCGATTTCAAAAATCTGGTAGTCTGCTGTCACGGGTGAACCTCTTTGGTCATGTGGGTGGCGGCGGCGCCCTGTTCCCACGTTAGCAAAGTTTGATCACAACAGAAGGCCCCTTGATCCGGGGCTGTCGCGCGGGGCGGCATCGCGGGCAATGGGCGCGGCATGAAAGGCGAATGAAATGCAGGATCTTGAGGGGCGCAACGCGCTGGTGACCGGTTCGGCCACGGGGCTGGGGCGGTCGATCGCCGTGAAGCTCGCGGCGCGCGGGGCGAATGTGATCTTGAACTATACAAGGTCACGTACAGAAGCCGAAGAAGCGGCCGATCTTTGCCGGGCCGCGGGCGTGCAGGTGCAGGTCGTGAAGGCCTCGGTTGCCGATGCCGATGGGGGCCGGGCCCTGGCCGATGCCGCCGCGCGCTGGGGGCATCTGGACATGCTGGTCAACAATGCAGGCATCACCCGCCATGCGCGTGATCATTCCGACCTGGACGCGCTGTCAAAGGACGATTTCCTGGATGTCTACGCGGTCAACGTGGTGGGCGCCTTTCTTGTCTTGCAGGCAACCAAGCCATTGCTGGTTGCGGCCTACAAGGCGACAGGCCGGGCCAGCAGCGTTCTGAACACATCCTCCATCGCGGGGGTCAAGGGGGTCGGGTCATCGGTCGCCTATGCCGCGTCAAAAGGCGCGCTGAACACGATGACCCTGTCGTTGGCCCGCGCGCTGGCCCCGGCGATCCGGGTCAACGCGATCTGTCCGGGCTTCATCGGCACCCGCTGGTTCAAGGATGCGCTGGATGAGGCGGGTTTTGCCGAAAAGGAACGCAGCGTTCAGGCGCTTACACCGCTGGGCGTGGCATCCGGCCCGGATGATATTGCCGATACGGCACTGTTCTTCCTGTCCGACGCGTCGCGCCATGTCACGGGCGAGTTGCTTTTGGTGGATGCGGGGATGCATCTGGGCAAACCCCGCGCCTGACCCTGAACCTGACTGGCAGGACTGGCTGGGTAGGCAGGATTGGCTGGGGGCTGGCCGAACTTGCGGGCCGCGGCGCCATGACGCCCCGGCCCGTAATGGTACGCTTACGAATTGAGCTCGTAGGCCCGTTCCCCATGCACCGACAGATCAAGACCGTTGGTTTCGGTCTCGGGTGTCACGCGCAGCGGGGTGACAAGGGCCACGATACGGATCAGCACATAGGTCATGACCACGGTATAGACGCCGACGATCACAAGCCCGCCGATCTGCGGTAGCCACGGGCCATGACCGAAGGCCGCGATCATCAGCGTGCCGAAAATCCCGCCAAGCCCGTGCACGGCGAAAACGTCCAGCGTGTCATCAATGCGGGTGCGGTTCTTGATGAACACAACCGCCTCCTGGCAGATGATGCCCGCGACCGTCCCGATCACCAGCGCCTCGAGCGGGCCGACCACGCCGGCTGCCGGCGTGATCGAGGCCAGGCCGGCGATGGTGCCGGTCACCATGCTGACCAGCGAGGAGCGTCCGAACTTGATCCGTTCCCACAGCGCCCAGCTGAGCGAGGCCGCAGCGGCAGAGATATGCGTGACCAGGATTGCCATGGCCGCCGACCCGTCCGCCGCCAGCGCCGATCCGCCGTTGAAGCCGAACCAGCCCACCCACAGCATCGCGGCGCCGATCGCCACGTAGCCCGGATTATGCGGGGGTGTCGTCTTGTTCAGGCGCGGCCCCAGCAGAAGGGCCAGGACAAGGGCCGCAAGGCCTGCGGTTTCATGCACCACGATGCCGCCCGCAAAGTCCTTGACGCCGTTCTCGCCGAAAATGCCGCCGTCTGCCAGAAAGCCGCCGCCCCAGATCCAATGGGTGACCGGCGCATAGACCAGCAGCATCCAGAGCGCCGAGAACAGCAGCACGAAGCCAAAACCGATCCGTTCGACATAGGCGCCCACGATCAGGGCCGGTGTGATGATGGCAAAGGTCATCTGGAAGGTGATGAAGGCCACCTCGGGGATGGATCCGAATTCGGTCGCGCCGGTGACACCTATCAGCATGGCGCGCCCCAGCCCGCCCCAGACCGGATTATCGCTGCCGAAGGCGATGGAATAGCCGGCGATGACCCACAGAATGCTCATCAGGGCCGCGATCGCGAAGCAATGCATGAACACGCTCAGCACGTTGCGTGCGCGCACCAGACCGCCATAAAACAAGGCAAGTCCCGGTAGCGTCATGAAAAGAACCAGCGCTGTCGTGACCATTACCCATGCTGTATCTGCACCGCTCATGACATTCTCCCTTGTCGTGGCACCATTCCCGGCGTCAGAGCGATTTCATTCTGCTTTGAATAGTGGCAACCGTCGAAATAACTGCCCTAAATACGGTCAGTTTTTTAAGTGAACAAAAACTGGGCGGTTATTTTGGAAAAAGCCCTAAAATTAGGCTGATTGATGATGCGCCCTGCTGGGTGTAGGCGGCCGGGGAACGGCCGGTGCGATGGCAGTTCTAGGGCTGTTCCTGCCACCAGTCGGCGGGTTTCACCCGTTGCCCACGCCCGCGATCCAGCCAGAGCGCAAGCTTGCGTAGCGGCGACAGTGCCAGGCGCCGCCATAGCCGGTGGCGCAGCCGCGTGACGTCGCGGTTGAAGGGGCAGACGCGCATGCAGATCGCGCAATCCGAGGCCATGCTGGCCCAGAATCCGAAGCATCGTTCCGCGTCCGAAGTCCATTTCCTGACGCCGCGAATGGCGGATACATTCTTGTGGTCTGCCATTGGTGGCCCGTAGGGCAGGGCCTTGACCGGGCATGCATCGGCGCATTTGGTGCAGATCGCACAGAATTCGGCCACGCCCAGCTTGCGCGGGCGGTCATGGTGCAAAGGCAGGTTGGTGTAGATCTTGGAAAACCGCAGCCGCGGGCCGAAGGCGGGGGTGATCACCATCTGGTTGCGGGCATATTCGCCCAATCCGGCCTGCAATGCATAGGGAATGGCAAGACCCGTATCGTTCATCGACGCGATGGCCTCATATCCCAGGTTGCGGATATAGGCCGCCAGCTGCATGACGATCGCGGCCTCATGGCTGTATTCGCGCCCGGTTGCGGCCCCGGCCAGTGCCGAAGGATAGGTGGCGACCAGCGCCGCGTCCATCTGGTGACCCAGGACGATCACGTTGCAGATGCCCTCGGGCAGGTCGTTCGGGGCCTCGCTCATATCGCGGGTATCTACGCGCGTGGCATATTGCCAGCGTTCGTCGAACCTTGTGATGCCGCACAGGTCCGCGCCGAAGAACCGGGCTATGCGTTTGATCTCATCGCTCATGCGGCTTGGGTCGTCGACGGGCACCTGGTCGCGGGCGACCTCGGTGTCGGACCGGATCGGGGCCTGAAATCCTTCACGAAGGCCCTCGTCCGCGCTGCGGGACGACAGGATGTCGGACACCAGCCAGGCGGCATTGCGCAGGGCAAAGTCCCGCTGCTGAAAGCCGTCGCTACGGCGCGGGGCGGCCTCGATCCGGTAGGAGGCAAAGAAACGGTCGGTCTTTTCGGTTCTGACGCGGCTGTCCCAGAAGGCCCGCGTGAAGATGTCGTTGCGCTGGCGGAAGCGTTCGAATGCAGCCGTCACCTCGATGCCGGCCAGGGCATCGTCAGGATGTGTGTTCGTCGTGGGGTCGGGCCTTGTCATGCGGAAACGCTAGGCCGCGCCGACAGGTGTGTCCAGCCCCGCTGCCTAAAGGTCGATGGTCCAGATGAACAGCAGGCCAAGCCCCAACAGGAACAGGGGTTCGACAAGGATGATCGCACCATAGGAGGGCCGGACCCGCGCGATTTCTGCCAGACTTGTCCGCACGCCCAGGGCCGATATCGCCACCACAAGGCACCAGCGCGATGCGTCCGAGGCGCCCGCCATGATCACCGATGGCACCAGCCCGGTGTTGCCCAGAATGGCCAGCCCCACGAATATCACCAGGAACCAGGGCAGTTTGTGCTTTGTCATGCACCGATCAAAGCTTCTGCCAGGGCAATCCAGAGCGGGATTGACAGGATCGCCACCGGTGTGCCTAGCCCGGTCGAGGTGCCAACATAGGCTGACGGGTTGGCCTCGGGCAATGCGGCCCGCAGGGTTGGCGGCCCCGAGATGTCGGAACTGGAAGCGGCCATGACCGCCATCAACACAGCACCCCCGGCGGAAAAACCCGTCAGGTGATGGGCTGCAAGCCCGATGCCGAACCCGATCAGACCATGCACCAGCGGTGCCGCCAGCCCGTAGATCACATAGACATGGGCGACCTTGCGCAGATCCGCCAGCCTTGACCAGGCTTCCATGCCCATCACCAGCATCAGAAGTGACAGCAGGCCCCGGAACAGCGGCTCGTAGAAGCTGGCATAGACAGCTTCGGGCCGCGCCAGAAGTCCAAGACCCAGGCCCAGCAGCAGCGCCGAGATTGCGGGGCTTTTCAGCGTATCGACCAGAATTTCGCGCATGATGTCGCCATGGCCCGTGCCGCCGCCTTGCCCCATGGTCATGGTCGCGACACCGCCTTGCGGCATGACGGAACGGGCGGCCTTGCGCTCGGCGCTCATCCGGGCCAGCAGGATCGCGGTCAGCAGGGCGGCAATGTCCATGAAGGGGTAAAGCGCGCCGATGAAACCCTCATAGGCCATGCCCGCCCCGTCCAGCATCGCCATCCCCGCCGCTAGGGTCGAGGCTGATACAGCCCCGAAAAGGCCCGCAGTCGCCATGCCGTCCATTTCGGACACCCCGGGTTGCCGCAGCAGCACCAGACGCCCCAGCAGCACGATCAAGATCCCCGCCAGGGCCGCGCCAAGGGCCGGGACGGCCAGCGCCAGAAGATCCGCCTTGCGCACCGCGATCCCCGCGCCCATCCCGACCTTCAGCAGCAGCAGCAGGACGATCAGCTTGTAGACGGGTTCGGGCACCTCGAGGCGGCTGCCCAGGGCGGCCAGAACCATGCCCCCGATCAGAAAGGCAAGGGTGGGTTGCTGTATCTGGGTCAGGATGGTGGTGGCGATAGCGATGATCGGGTCCATGCTGGCAGTCTCCTGTTTGGGTGTGCCCGGTATGTGCAGCAATGTGACGCGAATAAAAAATATATAGTTTTTGCAGTAATGTTCTTTTTTATAAATGGTGCGCGGTAGGGAACCAGGAACCGGCACTGCCGCCAGCGGGCATTCCCCCCGACATTCCTGCGCCTGCGATCAGATCGAGGCTTGAGGCGGACAAGCGAGCCGACTAGCGTTCCGGCATGCCCGACAACGCCCGGATTACAAGGATTTGAGCATGTCCAACACCAACGAGAACCCGATCTGGTCCCATGTAGACGCCAAGCGCGAGGCCTTCATCGGTCTGGCCGACCGCGTGTTCGACACGCCCGAGATCGCTTATACCGAGGTCCGGTCCTGCGCCGAACACACCGCGATGCTGAAAGCCGAAGGTTTCCGCGTAACGCAAGGCGTGGCCGAAATTCCCACCGCCGTCATCGGCGAGGCCGGCGAGGGCGGGCCTGTGATCGCGATTCTGGGCGAGTATGACGCGCTGCCCGGCCTGAGCCAGCAGCCCGGCCTGGCCGAGCCCCGGATGATCGACCCTTCGGGGTTCGGGCATGGCTGCGGGCATAACCTGCTTGGGTCGGCGGCGATGCTTGCGGCCACGGCGATCAAGGACTGGCTGGCCGCCGAAGGCATCGCGGGGCGGGTGCGCTACTATGGCTGCCCGGCGGAAGAAGGCGGTGCTGCCAAGACCTACATGGTGCGCGACGGGCTCTTTGAAGATGTGGATGTCGCGATCACCTGGCATCCGGCCAGTTTCAACGGTGTGGATGATGCGCGCTCGCTGGCCAATACCCGCATTGATTTCACCTTCACCGGCAAGGCGGCCCATGCCGCCGCCGCGCCGGAACTGGGGCGTTCGGCCCTGGATGCGGTGGAGCTGATGAATATCGGCGTGAATTACATGCGCGAACACATGCCGGATGATGCGCGGGTGCATTATGCCTATCTGGATGCGGGCGGGTCCGCGCCCAACGTGGTGCAGGCCAAGGCAACGGTGCGGCAACTGATCCGCGCGCGCGATCTCAAGGGGCTGTCCGATCTGGTGGCGCGCGTGCGCGCGATCGCGGATGGCGCCGCGCTGATGTCGGGCACCAAGGTCGCCTCGCAGGTGTTTTCGGCCGTGTCGAACCTTGTCGGCAACCGTCCCCTGGAAGAGGCGATGCAGGCCGCCTTCGACAGCCTTGGCCCGGTGCCCTTCGACGCGGCCGACATGGCCTTTGCCCGCGAGATCCGCAAGACGCTGACGCCCGAAGACATCGCCGACGTGTTCCACCGTCTAAGCATGAAGCCTGATTACGATCTGGCGCTGTGCGACTTCATCGCACCGCTGGACCGGCCGTTTGCGGGCGGGATGGGATCGACCGATGTGGGCGATGTCAGCTGGGCGGTGCCGACGGTGCAGGCCAGGGTGGCAACCGCGGCGATGGGCACGCCGCTGCACACCTGGCAGCAGACCGCACAGGGCAAGGCGCCGTTCGCCCACAAGGGCATGGTGCATGCGGCCAAGGTGATGGCGGCCACCGCACGGTCCGTGATCCTCAGCGATGTTTTGCGGGCTGCGGCCAAAAAGGTCCATCTCGATCACCTTGCGGCCTTTCCCTACACCTGCCCGATCCCGGCGGAAACCCGGCCGCCGATTGCCGCCGAATAGGCCGGATCATGCCGGCCCCGGATCGAAAAGGGTCGCCACCTGCGCTGTCGGCTTTAGCACAGATCCCCCATGGCGAAGAGCGGCGGCGCGTGGTTTACTCTGCCGCAATGGCCCCGCGCGGGGTCTTCGTACAGGACAGGGACAGATCAACCATGAGCCGTGATGCCGCCACCGCCTCGGTCACCGATTACTTCCAGAGCGGCCGTTTCCAGTCCGATCTGGCGGGGCTCGTGGCCTATGAAACCGAAAGCCAGAACCCTGATCAGGCGGGCGAGCTGGCCCGCTACCTGTCCGACGCGATGGTGCCACGGCTTTCCGCGATGGGCTTCGTTTGCCAGATCCATGCCAACCCCGAACCGAAGGGTGGCCCGCTTCTGACGGCAGAACGGCACGAGGGCGCGGATCTTCCCACGATCCTGACCTATGGCCATGGCGACGTGATCCGCGCCCAGACGGATCAGTGGCGCGCGGGGCTGCATCCCTTCCGGCTGGTCGAGGAGGGCGATCGCCTGTACGGGCGCGGCACGGCGGATAACAAAAGCCAGCATCTGATCAATATCGCCGCACTCGAGGCGGTGCTGGCCACGCGCGGCAGCCTGGGGTTCAACGTCAAGGTCGTGATCGAAATGAGCGAGGAGACCGGATCGCCCGGACTGGCCGCGTTCTTCGCCGCACATCGCGACATGCTGAAGGCCGATGTGCTGATCGCCTCGGACGGGCCGCGTCTTCAACCGGATGTGCCCACGATGTTCATGGGATCGCGCGGTGGGGTGACCTTCGATCTGGTCGCCGATCTGCGCGATGGGGCGCATCATTCCGGCAATTGGGGTGGATTGCTGGCCGATCCTGCGATGATCCTGGTGCAGGCCCTGTCGACCATCACCGACACGAGGGGCCAGATCCGTATTCCCGCCTGGCGCCCGGAAAGCCTGACGCCTGCGGTACGGGCCGCGTTGCATGATCTGCCCATCGACAGCACGGATGGCCCGGCCATAGATACCGATTGGGGCGAGGAAAGCCTGACCCCGGTCGAACGCGCCTATGGCTGGAACAGTTTTGCCATTCTGGCCATGAAAAGCGGTGTGCCAGAGGCGCCGGTCAACGCGATTTCCGCCCATGCCCGCGCGACTTGCCAGTTGCGCTTTGTGGTTGGCACCGACCCCGAGGACATCCTGCCCGCGTTGCGCCGGCATCTGGACGCGCAGGGGTTTCACAAGGTCGGCATCGTGCCGCATGATCGCGGTTTCTTCAATGCGACGCGCCTTGCGCCGGATCATCCCTGGGTCAGGTTCGTGGCTGACAGCCTGACCCGCAGCGCGGGACAGGCGCCCCATATCCTGCCGAACCTCGCCGGATCGCTTCCCAATGACTGCTTCAGCGATATTCTCGGGTTGCCAACGGTCTGGGTGCCGCATTCCTATCGGGGCTGTTCACAGCACGCGCCCGACGAGCATGTCCTGAAACCGGTTTGCCGCGACGCGCTGCGCCTGATGGCGGGTGTGTTCTGGGACCTGGGCGAGGGTGGAACACCCCGCTGACGCGCGCATGTGGTGACTGTTGCTTTGGCGCATCCGGCAATTTCCCGTCAATTGTCGATGTTAACAGCCTGTCAATCCCTGATCGGCTAAACCTGCCCTTGGGTGAGTAAGCAGGTGGTGGAGATGGGCACGCAGTCGAATGCGTCACCAGTCATCATCAAACGGAAGAAGATCATTGCAGGCGGCCACCACGGTGGTGCGTGGAAAGTAGCCGAGCCCGAAATCGGCCTGGCCGAGATCCCGTCGGGCGCATCCCTGTCCGAAGTCGTGGCAGGACTGAATGCGCTGGGGGTCTCGCCGCGCGACATGATGGACATTCTGAAAAGCATCAAGGCCGCCGGTGCCCTGCATGCCGAATTCTTGGTGCGCTGAGTGCCTGGTGGTCGGCTGCAGACCTTGTCAGGCCACACGATCGGCAGGGGCGTGCCCGGCAAAAAAGGCATCAAGATTGTCGAGCGCCCGATATCCCATTGCATCGCGGGTCGCCCGCGTGGCCGAGCCGATATGCGGCAGCATGAACACATTCTCGTGCTTTGCCAGCGCAGGGTTGCCGCCCGGCTCCACCTTGAAGCAATCAAGGCCCGCGGCAGCGACATGTCCGCTGTCCAGGGCGGCGATCAGCGCATCTTCGTCCACAAGTGCGCCGCGCGCCGTGTTGACGACAATTGCGCCACCTGGCAGCATCGCGAGGGTTTTCGCATTCAGCAGGTCGCGCGTCGCGGGCGTCGCGGGGCAATGCAGCGACAGGAACTGCGCTTGTTGCAGAAGCGTCTGCAGGGTTTCATGCCAGATCGTGCCCTGCTCCTCGGCCGGATCAAGGCGGGTTCGGTTGTGATAGTGGATTTCCATGTCGAAGCCGCGCGCCTTGCGGGCAAAGGCCCGACCCACACGCCCCATGCCCACGATCCCCAGCCGCGCCCCGGTCACTTGCGTGCCCACCATGAACGAGGGGGACCAGCTGTCCCAGGCGCCACTGCGCACGATGCGATCACCCGTCACGGCGTGGCGCGCGGCACCCAGCATCAGAAGCATCGCGATCTCTGCCGTGGCATCCGACAGCACGTCCGGCGTGTTGGTCACCACGATCCCGCGCCCGGACAGTGCGGCAAGATCACAATGATCCACACCGACCGAATGATTGGCCAGGATCTTCAGACGCGGGTTCAGGCGGGCCACCACATCGGCGCTGAAATGTTCCGAATGACAGGGGATCATCGCATCGACCTGCGCGCTCATCGCGATGATTTCGTCGGCCGTGCCCGGCGTATCATCGGCTTTGACGATCACGTCATAGTCGCGCCGCGCGCGCGCCAGTGTCGCGTCCGAAAGGCGGCGCGGGATCCAGAGAACGGGACGGGACATGGCTCAGTCTTTCTTGCGCGCCGATGTCAGGAAGTCATAGCCCGCAAGCGCCAGGGTCAGAACCGTGATGACCCAGAGGTCCAGTTCACCCAGCCGGTAGGCTAGGATGAAAAGAAACGCGGCAAATATTGCGAAGGCGAAGAGAGCGAGAAGCTTGTTCATCGGGTTTTCCTTTCGTCAGCCGCGGGCGTCATCCAGCCAGCGTGTGAACCAATGTGCATTACGCAGAAGGCGGGCGTCCTGCCCACATGGGCCGACCAGTTGCAGGCCCATCGGCAGGCCGTTTTCGGCCGTGAAGGCGGGGATCGTGATGGCTGGCGTGCCCAGCATCGTCCACAGCCCGTTGAAGATCGCGTTGCCCGTGAACTCCAGGCCCAGGGGCGCGGGCCCGGTCGCGGCAGGGCAGAGGATGGCGTCGCAACGTTCGAAGACCTCGTCCATGGCGGCGCCGAACACCGCGCGCCAGTCCAGTGCTGCCAGATAGTCGCGGGCCAGGATGTTGGCGCCCTTGTCCATCGCTTCGCGTGTCCGTGGCCCAAGCTGGTCCATCCCGTCGCGGCTGTAGCGATAATAGCAGCGCGCCATTTCGGCAAAGTTGATCTGTTCGCGCAGGGCCGCAGCCTGATCGAAGGCGGCAGGCAATTCTGCCTCGAAGACCTGATCGCCAAGCGCCTCGGCCAGTTCCGCGAATGCGGCGTGCAGTTGCGGGTCGGCATCGGCCCAGCCGGGCGGCTTGATCAGGGCGAAAAGCGGCTTGACCGGCGGATCGGTGCGCGCCACGTCCAGAAGATGCGGCAGGGGTGCCGGGCTGGTGGCGCTGTCCTGCGGATCGTAGCCGAACAGCGCCTCGGCCAGCAGGGCCGCATCAAGGGGCGAGCGGGCAAAGACGCCCACCGTATCCAGCGAAGGGGATTGCATCAGAACGCCGCGCCGCGGGATCGCGCCGAAGCTTGGCTTGAACCCGGTCACACCGCAATACGAGGCAGGGCGGATCACCGACCCGCCGGTCTGGGTGCCGATCGCGAAGGGCACCTGCAGATCGGCCACCGCCGCCGCCGACCCGGAGGAAGATCCACCCGGCGTATGTTCCGGGTTATGCGGATTGCGCGTCTTGCCGGACTGCATGAAGGCCAGTTCAGTCGTGACCGTCTTGCCCAGGATCACCGCGCCCGCCTGTTTCAGACGCTCGACAACGAAAGCATCCTGCAGGGGCACGCGGCCGGCATCCAGCGCGCAGCCGTTTTCTGTGGGCAGCTTGGCCGTGTCGATCACATCCTTGACCCCAACCGGCAGCCCGTGCAGGGCGCCAAGGGGGCGCCCCGCCTTGCGGTGGGTATCCAGCCGTCTGGCCTGGTCGCGGGCGAACTCCGGGTCGATCCAGGCCCAGGCTTGTACGGCCTCGTTCCGCGCGGCGATCCGGTCCAGACAGGCTTCGGTCACCTCCAGCGCGGAGACCGCGCCAGAGGCAAGCCGGGCCCGCAGTTCCAGCGTGTCGAGCGTCAGCAGGGCGGTCTTATTTCCCATACATCGCCTCGGGGAGGTGGAAGACGATCTGCGGGAAGGCATACATCAGCGCCATGGATATGATCACGCAGACCAGGAAGGGCATCACCCCCGAGAAGATTTGCGTCAGCTTGATCTCGGGCGGGGCGATCCCCTTGAGGTAATAGGCCGACATTGCCATCGGCGGTGTCAGGAAGCTGGTTTGCAGGTTCAGCGCCACAAGGATGCCGAAGAACAGCGGGTCGATGTTGAAGAAGGCCAGCAGCGGCAGGAAGATCGGCACGAAGATGATGATGATCTCGGACCATTCCAGCGGCCAGCCCAGCAGGAAGATGATCAGCTGCGCCAGGATCAGGAACTGCCAGGGCTCAAGGCTGAGGCTTTGCACGAATTCCGAGATGATATGCTCGCCACCCAGGTAGGAGAATACAGCCGAGAAAGTGTAGGAGCCCACGAACAGCCAGCAGACCATCGCCGTCGTGCGCACCGTCAGATAGACGGATTCGCGCATCCGCTGCCATGTCATCGCCCGGTAGATGAAGGCCAGCAGGATGCCGCCCAGGGCCCCGATCGAGGCGGCCTCGGTCGGGGTGGCCAGGCCCAGCAGGATCGAGCCGAGCACGGCCAGGATCAGGAAGGCGAGCGGCAGGAACGAGGTCAGGACCATCCCCATGAGCTTGCCGAAGGCAACATCGGGAATGTCTTCCTTGGTGGGCTTGGGCGCGACCGACGGCTGCAGGATCGACCGGCCAATGATATAGACCAGATAGAGGCCCACCAGCGTCAGGCCCGGCAACAGGGCCGCCGCATAAAGCCGCACGATCGACACGTTCGATGCGGCCGCATAGACGATCAGCATGATCGAGGGCGGAATGAGGATGCCCAGCGTGCCGCCCGCGCAGATGATGCCCGAGGCGAAGGACGGGTCGTAGCGCGCCTTGAGCATCGCCGGCAGGGCCAGCAGACCCATCAGCGTCACCACGGCGCCCACGATGCCCGTGGCTGTCGCGAACAGCGCGCAGGTGACCAGCGCGGCCACACCCATCGAGCCGGGCACGTTGCGCGACGCGATGTTGAGGGTGGAAAACAGCCGATCGACGATATTGGCGCGTTCCACGATGTAGCCCATGAACAGGAACAGCGGCACGGCCGTCAGCACTTCGTTGGACATGACGGTATATGTCTGGTTCACGAAGAGGTCGAAAATCCGGTTGTTGAAGAACCCTTCCACCCAGAGCGATGTCTGGTCCCACCAGCCGGCATCTTCGGTCAGGCGGTTGAACGAGCGCCACATCCGACCTTCGTCGAAATAGGCATAGTAGCCAAAGCCGATGCCCATCGCCATTAGTGTGAAGGCAATCGGGAAGCCGAGGAAGACAAAGACAATGAACAGCCCCAACATCATCAGGGCGATTTGAGGATCGGTCATGGATGCGCGTCCTTCTCGGCCGCAGCGGCCTTTTGCATCAGGAGGTCTTCGGTCTCGAAGACATCTTCTTCGGCGGCGAGCCATTCATTGGTGCGGATGGCCAGGATGCAGCGCATCACCTGGGCCACGCCTTGCACCAGAAGCAGAAGGCCTGCGGCGACGAGGACTGTCTTGAACTGATAGATCGGGATACCGGCGGGGCTGTTCACCGACACCTCGGCATATTGCCAGGAGCGGGCCGCGTATTTCCAGCCTGCAAAGACCAGGGCCAGAATGCCGGGGAAGAAAAAGATGATGTAGAGGACAAGGTCCACCTTGGCCTGGGTCTTCGGTTGCCAGAGGCGATAGAGGAAATCGCCCCGCACGTGCCCACCGCGCGACAGGGTATAGGCCCCGCCCATCATGAACAATGTGCCATACATGATGAAGGACACGTCAAGCGCCCATGCTGTCGGGTCGTTCAGCACGTAGCGCACGAAGACCTCGTAGCCGGTGCCCGCGGCCATCATGATGATCAGCCAGGCAAAAGCCTTGCCGAACCAGGCCGACAGGTTGTCGGCAAAACGGATGAAGCTGATCACGCTGTCACCTCATGCATGTGTTGCGAATGACCCCGGCGACCGTGCCGCCGGGGTCGTGTCAGTTCCGAACGGTCAAGGGCTCAGAGTGCCAGCTTGCCGGGGAAATAGTGGTCATAGGCCAGGGCATAATCCGGCGCGTTCATGATCTCGTAATAGGTGACCTGTTCCACCCAGGCGCGCTGGCTGTCGAGGCACTTCTTCATGAACGGATCTTCTTCCAGAACCGGAATCAGCTTGTCCCAGGCCTGGATCTGCGCGGCCAGAATCTCTTTCGAGGTGCGGCGCACGGTGACGCCGGCCTCTTCCTGAAGCCACTTCAGGTCGGCCGAATAGCGGCGCATCGCCTTGGCGGTGTTCGCGGTCGACACGGCCTCGACGCCATATTTCACGATGGCGCGCAGATCGTCCGGCAGGTCTTCCATGGTCAGCTTGTTGAACAGGAATTCAAAGCTTTCCGACGCCTGGTGATAGGAGGACAGGTAGTAGTTCTTCGCCACGTCATGGGCGCCGAAATCCTTGTCCGACGAAGGGTTGTTGAATTCGAACGCGTCGATCACGCCACGCTCCATCGCGGGGACGATTTCGCCACCCGGAAGCTGTGCGACAGCCATGCCCATCGACTGCAGAAGGTCTGCGGCCAGGCCCACGGTGCGGTACTTGAAGCCCTGCAGGTCGGCAACGGTGTTCACCTCTTGCTTGAACCAGCCGAAGGGCTGGGCGAACATCGGGAAACCCATGTAGCCATCGACGTCCAGGCCCATGATGTCACGGGTCAGTTCGTCATAAAGCGCCTTGCCGCCGCCCTCGTAGAACCACGACAGCATCGTGGTGGCCGAGCCGCCGAACACCGGGCCGGTGCCGAACAGCGATGCGGCCTTGTTCTTGCCGTACCAGTAGACCGGCACCGAATGGGCCGCGTCCAGAACGCCATCGTTCACCGCATCCAGCACCTGGAAGGCGCCCACGACTGCGCCAGCCGGCAGCAGGTCGATCTTCAGGCGGCCGCCCGACATCTGGTCGACACGGTCGGCATAGTCCTGCGCCATTTCCTGCCAGATGTTGCCAGCGCCCCAGGACGTCTGCATCTTCAGCACGATCGGCGCCTGCGCCAGAACGGCCGGAGCGGCAAGCGTGCCTGCCACTGCGCCGCCGCCAAGCGCGGTGCGCTTGAGGAACGAACGGCGGTTCATATTGGTTTTTTCAGTCATGATACTCCTCCCATTTGCGCCAGGATTTGTCCGAAGGCCCCTCATCTCCCCGTCATGTCATGACCTGAGTGGCCGCCATTCAGCGCATTTGGTAATTTTAGCTTACCAAATTTTGATAGCAAGAGGTTGACGCGGTCAAATGGTGGCTTTGGGCGCGATATCTGGCAATATTCTGTCGCGCCAAATCATTTGCCCCGTTCAAGACCCGTTCAAACCCCGTCAAACCCCGTCCGGCCTTCGGGCAAGTCGATGTTTCCGGCCGTGATGCGGGTGGATGCTGACATCGCCGCCATGCACGATTCGTCTCGCCCTGGCGGTCGGGCGGTCCGGGAAATCGCAGACCCGAACCGTCATGTGCAAGGGCAGGGCCTTACGGGCAGGGCAGAATGCGGTAGGTGCCGTTACCCACGGCGTAGGCGCATTGCGCCGTCGCGTTGTTGCGTGCGACCAGGGTTCCCGCGGCAGCACCGGCCAGTACGGCGATGATCTTCCAGTTGGTATTGGCGTCAAAGGCATTGGCGGTCACCAGGCCAACGGTGGCCCCGGTCAGACCGCCCACGACCATCTGTTCTTCCCGTGTCATTGTCTCGCAGCCGGCGACCGCCAGGCAGGCGATGGATACTAGGCTCAGAACGTTGCGTTTCATGATGTTTCCCTTTTCTCGGTTTCCAAGCGGTCACAGGTTTGAAAACATGCGCGCGGGACATGGGAAAACGGGGTCAGTACAGCTAAAGACGCAACCGCAGACACAGCGTAATCCTGTGCTGTGCAATGCGGCAAGGGGAAACATCGCCGCAGCATGCGGCCTGATCGCGTTACAGGAAAACCGTGGCGGTTGCCGGCACCAGCGCCACCAGAACCAGAACTGCCAGCATCACCAGAATGAAAGGCAGGGTGGCGGTGAAGATCTGTTCCACCGTCACATCGCTGCGGTCCAGGGTGTTGTGCACCGTGAAGACCGAGATCCCGAAAGGGGGCGTCAGCAACCCGATCTCGACCGCGATCACGGTGATGATCCCGAATTGCATCAGGTCGATCCCCAGGCTCTGCGCGATGGGGGCGGCGATCGGGACCATGATCAGCAGGATCGAGGTGCTGTCCAGGATCATGCCCATCAGAAGGATGATCACCGCGTAGAGCACCAGAAAGCCCAGCGGCGTGAACCCGCCCGATTGCACCAGATCCGCGATGGCGGCGGGCAGGCCCGCGATGGACAGCATGCGCGAGTAGAAACTGGCCGCGATCAGCAGCAACAGGATCGACACCGAAATCGCGCCGGTCTGCTTCATCACCTCCCACAGCTTGCCCCTTGTCAGGCTGCGCCGGGCCAGCGCGATGATCAGCGCGCCGAAGGCGCCCACGCCGCCGGCTTCGGTCGGTGTGAAAAAGCCACTGTAAAGCCCGCCCAGCACCAGCAGCACCAGCGCCACGATGGGGATCATCTTGGACAGCATCACGCGCAGCGGCATTTTTGGCCCGTTCTGGTCAAGGCGACGGGTACGGGCGGCCTCGGGATCGGTGAAGACAAAGCGGGGCATCAGCAGCGCCATCAGCATCAGCATGATCACGAAGCCGAAGGCCATCAGCATGCCGGGCACGATGCCCGCGATGAACATGCCCCCGATGGAGACTTCGGCCAGCACGCCATAGATGATCAGCAGCAGGCTTGGCGGGATCATCATGCCCAGAACGGAACTGCCCGCCACCGTGCCGGCGGCAAAGGCCGGCCTGTAACCATGGCGCGTCATCTCGGGCACGGCCACCTGCGTGAACACGGCGGCCGATGCGATGGACACGCCGGTCACGGCGGCAAACACCGTGTTCGCGGCGACCGTGGCCACGCCCAGCCCGCAGAGCATCCGGCGCAGCAATTCCTCGGCCACTTCGAAGGTGTCGCGGCCCACGTTCGAGACGCTGACCAGCAAGCCCATCAGCACGAACAGCGGGATGGTGGCGAACAGGTAATCCGCGATCCCGCTATAGGCCGTCAGTTCCAGCATGCGGAAGGCCAGGGTGATATTCTCGCGGATGATCCAGATACCCAGGAAGGCCACGCCGAACAGCGCATAGGCGATCTGCATGCCCAGCAGCACCAGCGCCACCAGAAGCGCGATCAGCAGGAACCCGATGGCAAGTGTGGTCATGTCTCGGCGCTTTCAGGCTGCTCGGTCATGTTGGCAGCCCGATAGAGACAGCACAGGCAGGCCAGCAAGGCGCCGATGATCGTGATGGCGCGAAACGGGAATGTCGGGATGGTGAAGACCCCCTGCACGCCGAAGAATTCGGCCGTGGTCCAGCTGCTGGCCGTCTTGCCCCAGGAGGACCAGACAATCAGCGCAAAGACGATGGCGCCGGCCAGGGCAAAGGCGACCTCAAGACTGCGGCGCGCCAGGGGAAGATGGGTGCCGATGCGCCGGATCAGGAAATCGGCCCGCGTCAGACGGCCCTGCAGGATCGCGTGCGAGACTTGCAGGAACACGATGGCCACGACCGAGCGGGCGGCAATCTCGGATACGCCGGTGATGGGGGCATTCATGAAATTCCGGCCGATCACGTCGGCCACGACAAGCAGCATCAGCCCGCCGATCCAGACTGTTCCGATACTGGACAGAAGTGCCGCCGCAAGTCCCAGTGTCGCGCCGACAGGGGCTTCGGAAAAGCGCGGGCCCGCTGTTCTGTCTGTCGGCTCCTGCGTTGCCATCTGCTGCCTTTCTGCGCCCATGCCAGGCTGTTGGTCTCCCGCCCGGGTCGTGCCCGGACGGGGGGTGTTCATGTCAGGATGCGCCTGTCAGAGACCTTCGTCCCAGTTGCGCAAGGGGGTCGCGCCACGCTCGCGCAGGGCGCTGAAATAGGCCTTGAGGACGGTCTTGCCGGCCTCGCCGGTCTGTTCCAGCCAGGGTGCGACGATATTGGGCAGGTTTTCAACCCATGCCGCCTTCTGATCGGCGGGCAGTTCATGCACGGTCAGACCGGCGGCCTGCATCTCGGTCATGGCGCGGTCGGCCAGTTGCTGCACATAGTCGCCATGCGCCACGGATGTGGCCTTGGCCGCATCGCGGAACGCGGCCTGCACGGGTTCGGGCAGACCTGCAAAGAAGTCCTTGTTGGCCGCGATGCCGCCGAAATACATCGACCCGATGCCCACGCGGGTCAGTTCGGGCGCCACTTCGTAGACGCGCGTCGGCAGGATGCCCGATGCAAAGGACAGCGCCCCTTCGGTCACACCGGTCTGGATATTGGTGTAATAGGTGGTCAGCGCCCCATCGACGGGCGTGGCCCCCGTGCCCTGCAACCAGTTGGCCGAGGTGCCGGGCGCGTTCAGCTTGCGGTTCTGAAGGTCCGCCATGCTGTTCACGGGGAAGTTGGCGTAGATGTCATAGCTGTCGGTGATCAGCGAGGACAGGTGCACCATGTTGTTGTCCGACCAGCTGTCGCGCAGTTCGGGCAGGCTTTCGCTCAGCTCGTCGAAGATCTCGATGATCATCTTGTGGTCGGGCGTGGCGAAGGGCGTGAAATAGGTCACGTTCTGAAGCGGCATCGTCGCACCTTCCCAGACGGTGCCGACCATGCCCACATCCACGATCCCGTCCATCACCGCCTCGCGGGTGTCGGTGAACTTGTAAAGCGTGCCGCCATAGGCCTCGGACCAGTTGATCTTGTAGGCGCCGCCTTCGGCCAGGATGCGATCCACCTCGGGCTGGAAGGTGTTCTTCATCGCATAGACCCAGATATTTGCCTCCGGGTGGCTGGAGCCGATGTTGACCGTGATGGTCTGCTGCGCCGAAGCCCAGCCGCCTGCAAGGACCGCCAGCGCCGTTGCTGCCGTAAGTGTCGAGAATTTCATGTCTTTCCCTCCCATTTGCGCCCCGCCTCCTCTGCGGTGCGCGGTTTCGTCAGTCTTCGATATGTCCCATCGCGCGCAGGATGCGCTCCGGGGTAAAGGGCATGGCGGTGACCTGCGCCCCCATCGGGCGCAGCGCGTCGTTGATCGCGTTCATCACGGCGGCGGGGGCACCGGCGGTGCCCGCCTCGCCTGCGCCCTTGGCGCCAAGGGTGCTTTCCATCGTGGGGGTTTCCACATGGCCCACGATCATGTCGGGCATCTCGGCCGCCATCGGCACAAGGTAGTCGGCCATCGACCCGTTCAGAAGCTGGCCATCCGCATCATAGTGGATTTCCTCGTAAAGCGCGCCACCCAGACCCTGGACGATGCCACCCCGGATCTGTTCGTCGACCAGTTGCGGGTTGATGATGCGCCCGCAATCCTCGACGCACCAGTGTTTCAGCAGCTTCACCTCGCCGGTGCCGGTATCAACCTCAAGGTAACTGGCCTGCACCCCGTTGGTGAAGGCAAAAGGATAGTCCGAGGTGATGAAATGCCGGGTCTGCACAAGTTCGCGCGGCAGGCCCTTGGGCAGGGTGTCGCCCCGGAAATAGACGATACGGCCCAGTTCCGCCAATGGCATCCGCGCCTCGCCGGTCGTGCTGTCCACCACCTGACCGTCCCGAATGTCCAGCGCGTCAGCAGGCGATTGCAGCATCGCGCCCGCCACCTCGAGGATCGACGCCTTCAGCGCCAGCGCCGATTGCAGCGCCGCCTCGCCGCCGATGCCCGCCCCGCGTGACGCCCAGGTGCCGCCGCCATAGGGGGTCACCTGCGTGTCGCCGGTGATCACGCGCACGCGGGCAGGGGCCACGCCCACGCCTTCGGCCACGATCTGCGCCAGCATCGCCTCGGTCCCCTGGCCCTGTTCGGTCACACCCGACAGCGCCACGATGGACCCGTCCGGGTCCATCCGCACGGTGCAGCCATCCTGCGCCGAGATCCGCGCACCGCCGATTCCGTACATGAACGGGGACGGGTTGGTCAGTTCGATGAAACTGGCGATCCCGATGCCGCGGTGAATGCCCTTTTTACGCAATTCCGCCTGTTCGGCGCGCAGTGCGTCGTAATCCATCAGCTCCAGCAGCTTGTTCAGGCTGGCGTGATGCGACAGCCCTTCGAACCGCATCTTGGCGGGGGATGTGACGGGATAGGCGTCATCGGCATAAAGATTGCGGCGCCGGATCTCGACCGGGTCCATGCCGATGGCGGCGGCGGCCATGTCCACCAGCCCTTCGGTAACTGCCACGGCGATGGGATGGCCCACCGCGCGATACTGGCAGGTCGGTGTCTTGTTCTGGAACACGACCGAGGTTTGCGCGCGGTAATTGGCGAAATCATAGGGCCCGCCGCACAGGTTCACGACCTGATTACCCTCGATCGCGGATGTGCGCGGATAGACCGAATAGGCGCCGATCGCGGTCCAGTCATCGATATCCATGGCAAGGATCTTGCCGTCCTTGTCCACAGCGATCCGGCCCCCGATCTCGTGGTCGCGGGCGTGAATGTCGGTGGTGAAACTTTCCAGCCGGTCCGCCACGAACTTGATCGGGCGCGCCATGATCCTGGCAATCGCCGCCGTCGCCACCTCGTCGGGGTAGACATGCACCTTGATGCCATAGGATCCGCCCACATCGTCGCAGATCACCCGCACACGGCCTTCGGGCAGGTCCAGATGCTTGGCGAAGACCGTCTGCATCATATGCGGGGCCTGCGTGGCGTGCCATGCGGTCATCTGCCCCTCGGCGGGGTTCCAGTCCACCAGGATCGAGCGCGGCTCGAGCGTCACGCCGGTATGGCGCGCGGTCTTGAAACGCGCCTCGACGACCTTGTGGGCGCTGGCGAAAGCCGCCTCTACGTCGCCTTCCTCATGCAGGCGGCGGAAGGCCAGGTTGTCGCCCATGTCGGGATGCAGAACAGGGGTTGCGGCGTCCAGCGCTGTCATCATGTCGGTCACGGCGGGCAGGGGATCGTAATCCACCTCGACCAGCGCCGCGGCCTCTTCGGCTGCCGCGCGGGATGTCGCGACGACGGCCACTACAGGCTCGCCCACCCAGCAGGCGCGGTCCACCGCCAAAGCGTGCTGCGGCGGCGATTTCAGCCCTTTGAGATGCGCCAGAACAGCGACCCATGGCGTGCAGACCTCTGCGATCTGTGCGCCCGTGAAGATGCGAAGTACACCCTTCACCGCGGCCGCCTCGGCCGTGTCGATGGCGCCGATCCTCGCATGGGCATGGGGGCTACGGACAAAGACCACATGCGCCATGCGCGGCAGCACGATATCGTCCACATATTTGCCACGGCCCTGCACCAGGCGCGGCGCGTTGGGGCGCGGCACGGTCTTGCCGATATAGCTGTTGGGGCGGTCCGGATTGCCAAAGGAAATGGTCATGCTGCCCCCTTTCCGGCACGTGCCTGCGCCACGGTCTCGACCGCGTCGATGATCGCCTCATAGCCGGTGCAGCGGCAGTAATTGCCCGATAGATGCTCGCGGATCGTGGCCCGGTCCGGCACGCCACCTATGTCCAGCAATTCCTTGATCGAGGCCAGCATCCCCGGCGTGCAATAGCCGCATTGCAGCGCGTTGCGCGCCACGAAAGCCTCTTGCAGGTCTCGGATCACGCCCTGTTCGGTCAGCCCTTCGAGGGTCCAGACCTCGGCCCCGTCGGCTTGTGCGGCCAGCATCAGGCAGCCGCGCACGGCCTGGCCGTCAACCTGGATCGTGCAGGCGCCACAAACGCCATGTTCGCACCCCGCATGGGTGCCGGTCAGCCCCAGATCAAGACGCAGGAAATCGACAAGGTGGCGGCCCGCGGGCACGCGCGCCTCGACCGGTTCACCGTTCACGGTCAGGGCGATGTCGATACGGTCGCGAAACGCCTCGGTCATGCGGTCTCTCCCTCTAGCTGGTGCAGGGCGCGGGGCAGCAGCACACCGGCCAGATGGCGGCGATAGGCGGCGCTGGCCTGGGTGTCGCTGGGTGGATCGAGTTCGTCGCGCAGCGCCTGCACGGCCCCGGCGTGATCGCCGGCATCCAGCCGCGACATCGCAGCCACCGCCAGAACCGGGCGCGGCCCGACGCTAAAGGCCGACAGGCGGTGGCCTGCGGCGCGTTTGACAAGGCACAGCCCCGCCAGCGCGTAATCGCCCGACCGCCGCGCGGTTTCGATCAGCACATGGCGTTCGCCAGCTTCGGCCAGGGGCAGGGTGATGGCTGTCAGGATCTCGCCCGGCGCGATCGCGGTTTCGAAGATATCGACAAAGAAATCATCGGCTGCGACGCTGCGTGCGCCATCGGGGCCTTGCAGATGCATCGTGCCGCCAAGCGCCAGCACACAGGCGGGAAATTCGGCGGCGGGGTCGGCATGGGCCAGAGAGCCGCCGATCGTGCCACGGTTGCGAATGGCGGCGTGTGCGATGTGATGCACCGCCTGCACCAGCAAGGGCGCGTGCCGGGCCACCAAAGGATCAGTGCCGATTTCCGCATGACGGGTCAGGGCGCCGATCCGCAGGCTGTCCCCCTCGGTGGTCACCCCGCGCAGGGCCTCGATCCGAGAGATGTCCACCAGCATGTCGCCGGTGCTCAGCCGCATGTTCATCGCCGCGATCAGGCTTTGCCCGCCCGCCAGCACGCGGCCCATCCCGTCAGCCTCGGCCAACAGGTCCAGCGCGTGCGCAACATCCCTTGCCCGGGCATAGCCGCCCGCCAAAGCCTTCATGCTGAATCCTCCCTCCAGGCGCCCGCTCCTCCGGGCTTGTTGATCAGTTGATCAACCCTATTGATCGAATGATCTATAAATCGCATAGTTTTGCAAGTGGAATCTTCGCGCGCTTTGAGAGTAAGGCTGTTTGATGGATCAGACCTCTTCCGATATCACCGCCGCAGAGCCGGTCGAGCGCCGCCGCCTTCCGCCCGAAGAGCGTCGTCGCCAGATCGTCGAAGGCGCGGTGACGTTCTTTGCCGATGTGGGGCTTGAGGGGAAAACCCGTGATCTGGCCAAGCGGCTGGGGATCACGCAATCGCTGTTGTTCAACTATTTCGCCAACAAGGCCGAAATCATCGAGGCGGTTTACGCGCATGTCTATCTGGACCGTCTGTCCGATGACTGGCCGCGCCGCCTGACCGATCGGTCGGTGCCGCTGCGCGACCGGCTGCTGACATTCTATACTGAATACAGCCAGTTGATCTTCGAATATGAATGGATGCGGATCTTCATGTTCTCCGGTCTGGCCGGGGCCGAGCTGAACCGGCGTTATCTGCATCACATGGGCACGGTCATCCTGCATCCGCTGCTGGACGAGATCCGCGCCGCCGCCCCCAGCCCCGTCGATCCGCAGATGGAGGATATCTGGAACCTGCATGGCGGCATCGTCTATATCGGCATCCGCCGCCATATCTACCAGGTGCCCACGCCCGACGACCCGTCCGAGGCGATTGCCCATGCGGTGGACCGTTTCCTCGGATCGTTTGGCGTGGCCTGAGCCTTGGCAGACGTCAAAAGACCCGCCACTGCGGACGGGTCTTTCATTGTTTGACCGATCGGCGGGACGCTTCAGCGCGGGGCGATCAGGCTGGTGATCCGGCGCACGGCGACGCGACGGTTCAGCCGTTCCGCCTCCAGCGTCGGGATCTTCAGGAACCTTTCGCCATAGCCCTGCACCACCATGTTCTCGGGCGGCACGTCGAAATATTCCGTCAGTGCCAGCGCCACGCTTTCGGCGCGACGGTCCGACAGCAGCAGGTTCATCGCCGCACTGCCCACCGCATCGGTATAGCCCTCGACCAGGAAGATCTCGCGCGGGTTGTCGCGGATCATCTGGCGCATCAGCAGGCCGATTTCGCGCAACTGTTCGGCCTCGGTTGGCTGGATCGCCGCCGAGCCCGAGCGGAAGGTGATATCCTCAAGGCTGATTTCCGGAGCCAGTTCGCGGACCTCGACGATCTCGCGCACCTGGCGCAGGCTGAAGTTGCGGCCAAGATCGCGCGCCTCGGCGGCGCGCAGGGCGGCGCGAAGGGCATCGCTGTCGGTCCGGTCGCCGACTGTCAACTGGCGTTGCGGCGCCGGCGGCAGGATGGCGGTATTGACCGGCGCCACCTGCGTGATGTCGTCGATCAGCAGGGTCTCCCGGCCCAGCGTATCGACAACAGACCGGCGCAGCACGCGGCCGGACGCATCGCGGATGGTGACCACGCGCGAGCCATCGTCGCGGGTGACGCTAGTGGTGCTGGACCCGTCATCGAAGCGTCGAGTCTCGACCGTCGAGCCCGGCTGCCGGATCAGCGCATCATCGTCCTTTAGGACCTGGAAGCGGCCCGAATTATCCTCGACGATCACGCGGTCGCCGGACGTCGCGGCAACACGCTGGCCGTTCTTCATGATGGCGCCCACGGCCAGCGCGCCAAGTGCCAGCAGCCCGGCCTTTTCAAGGTTCGACAGCCCGTTGCTTTCAGCGCGCGGCGCCTCGGCGCTGCGGTTGACGGGGGCTGCGAATTCCTGATCGCTGCTGCGGGTCTCTTCGGCGGTCACCACTTCGGTGCTGACTTCGCCGGCAGGGGCCTGCGTTTCGCTGTCTGTCGTGGCCGTTACAGCCGCAAGTTCCTGCGTTTCGGTCTGTTCGGCAATGATCTCGGCATCCTTGAGGGCAGAGGCTTCGGCCTCTTGCGCCTCTGTTGCCAGTGCCTCTGCCTGTGCGGCAGCTTCTGCTTCGGCTTGTGCGGCCTTGTCGGCCTCTGCCTGTGCGGCAGCTTCTGCTTCGGCTTGCGCGGTCTTGTCGGCCTCTGCCTGTGCTGCGGCTTCTGCTTCGGCTTGTGCGGCCTTGTCGGCCTCTGCCTGTGCTGCGGCTTCGGCTTCCGCCTGCGCGGCCTTGTCGGCCTCTGCCTGTGCTGCGGCTTCGGCTTCCGCCTGCGCGGCCTTGTCGGCCTCTGCCTGTGCTGTGGCTTCGGCTTCCGCCTGCGCGGTCTTGTCGGCCTCTGCCTGTGCGGCAGCTTCGGCTTCCGCCTGCGCGGCCTTGTCGGCCTCTGCCTGTGCTGCGGCTTCGGCTTCGGCTTGTGCGGTCTTGTCGGCCTCTGCCTGTGCTGCGGCTTCGGCTTCGGCTTGCGCTGCCTTGTCGGCCTCTGCCTGTGCGGCAGCTTCGGCTTGCGCAGCGGCTTCGGCCTCTGCCTGCGCGGCAGCTTCGGCTTCCGCTTGCGCCACACGCGCCGCCTCAGCCTCAGCCGCTTCGCGTTCGGCGGTTTCGATGGCCGCGCTCAGCAGTCCGATCCGGTCTTCCAGCGTCAAGGCCGCTGTTTCAGCGTCCTCGGCGGGCCGGTCCGCGGCCTCGGCCAGACCGTTCTGCAAAAGCGCTTCAAGCTCTGCGCGCATCATGCCGATGTCGCAGCGCGCGGTATCGACCGCACCTGCGGTAAAGCAGGTTGGCGCTGCCGTTTGTGCAAGATAAATGCGCTCTTTTGCCCAAAAATCGGATTTTTGTTGTGCAAAACTCGCCTCTGGCGCACGTATCTGCGACATTGCTGGGTAAGGCTGTATGAGCGAGATCGCCAGTATGCTGGCTGTGGTGGTTTTCAGTGCTCTGCGTGTCATGTGCTTGCCCTTGTACTGGCCCGGTTGCGGGCGTCGGTCCGCATCAACGCGTTGCCGATCATGGATGATGTGATCATGAAACGCGGCAAACGGAAGATGGATTGCGTCACAAGGCTGTGTATACAGCGGTTCGCGGCCAGAAGCGGCTGTTTCCCGCCGAAATCGCGAGGGCTGGCTGCTTTCCGCCGGTCCTTGCATGGTGCCCTGCCCCGGCAGGCCGCGTCACGCGATTATTTGATCAGGGGCATCAAAGCCTTGAAGGCGGGATTCGCGGCGCTGCCCAGCCATTCGAAAAGGACCATCTCGGTCGTCACGATATCGGCCCCGTGTGCGCGCATCCGGTCCAGTCCGGCGGTGCGGTTGGCCTCGGTGCGTGATCCGGTGGCGTCGGCCACAACATGCACCGTGCGCCCCGCTGCACGCAGGGCAAGGACCGTTTGCAGCACGCAGACATGGGCCTCGCAGCCGCAGACCACCAGTGCGACATCACCGCCCAGCCGGGTGGCAATGGCCGGATCGCGCAGGCTGTCAAAGGTCATCTTGGGCAGCGCCTCGCCCGGCGCGATCTCCAGCTCGGGGATCGTGGCCCCCAAGCGCGCGGGGTTCTGTTCGGTCACATGGCGGGGCAGGCCAAGCATCTGCGCCGCCTTGATCAGCCGTGCGGTGTTTCCGATGCGGATCGCGGCCTGGTCGATGGCTGGCATCAGGCGGGCCTGAACATCAATCACCAGCAATGCGGATCGGGCGGGGTCAATGAGTGGCATGGCGGTCCTGTCAGGTGGATCGGTGCAGTCTGCCTGCCGCAGCCGCCCGTGAAAACCCCCGATCGTGTTCGCAACACCCCGCGAGAGGGCCCGCAGGCGGCCTGGCGCGCAAATCCCCCGCCCTTTAAACCCCCGCCCCTAGAACCACCGCCCCGTCACATTCGCGTCAGTGCCGCCTTGCATCTGTCGCGCGCGACCTAGAAGATATGGTGATGACGCACGCCACAGAGCAGATGAGCACCACCGATCGTCGGGACAGCCTTGCCGGGCTGGATCCGTCGCAGCTGATTGCCTGCCCGACCTGCGACGCGTTGCAGGTCGATCGCCCCGTTCCGGCGGGTGTGCGGGCGCGCTGTCATCGGTGCGGCACGATCTTGATGGCGCCGCGCGAGGGGGCCATGACGCGGATCGTGATGCTGGCCGCAACGGCGCTGGTTCTGATGGTGGCGGCGGTGTTCTTTCCGTTTCTCGAACTCAGTGCCGGCGGAATGGTGCGCCAGTCGTCGCTGCTGGATGCGGTTCTGGCCTTCTCGTCCGGGCTGCTGTTGCCGCTGACCTTCGTGGTGGCGGCCTTGATCATCGTGCTGCCCGTGGTGCGCCTGGCCAGCATCCTTTACGCGCTGGCGCCGATGGCACTGGGCTGGCACAGGGCGCGGCATGGCGTTGCCGCCTTTCGGTTGGCGCAGGCGCTGCGCCCCTGGGCGATGGCCGAGATCTTCATCGTCGGTGTGGCGGTGGCGCTGGTCAAGGTGGCCGGGCTGGCACGCCTGGGCATTGGCCCGGCCTTCTGGACCTTTGCGGCCCTTGTTCTGGTGACGGTGCTGAACGACAACTACATGTGCCGCCTGACCGTCTGGAAAACCCTCGAGGAGCGGCGGCGCCCATGACACCCCCGCACAGCAACGATGGCGCGCAGATCCTGACCGCGCGGCAGGCCGGGCTTGTGGGATGCCACAGCTGCGGACGCGTGCATCCGATGGGCACGGCCCGTTGCGGTCGCTGTGGCGCGCCATTGCACAGTCGCATGCCGGGCAGCCTGCAAAAGGTCTGGGCCTGGCTTTTTGCCGGTATGGTCGTCTACGTACCCGCCAATATCTACCCGATGCTGCTGACCACCAGTTTTGGCCGCACGACGGAAAACACGATCATCGGCGGTGTTGTGGAACTGATGCATTACGGGTCTTACGGCGTGGCGCTGATCGTGTTCGTGGCCAGCGTGCTGATCCCGGTCGGCAAATTCCTGGCCATCGGCTATCTTGCGCTGGTCGTGGATCCCCGCAGCCGTCTTGGCGGCCGCCTGCGCCAGGGGCAGGATCTGCACAGGCGCCAGCACCTGTTCGAGGTTGTCGAATTCATCGGGCGCTGGTCGATGATCGACGTCTTCGTGGTGGCCATTCTCTCCGCATTGGTGCAACTGGACTTCGCAGCAACAATCAACCCCGGAATTGCGGCTGTCAGTTTCTCGCTGTCTGTCGCCTTCACCATGCTGGCGGCCTTGAGTTTCGATCCCCGTCTTATCTGGGACGCAGAACAGGACAAGATTTCATGAGTACCGACAATACCACCCCGACATCGGGCCAGACACCGGGCCAGACACCGGGCCAGATGCGGATCGATCCGCCGAAACGGTCGTTCTGGCGCAACCTGTCGCTGATCTGGCTGGTGCCGATCCTGGCTCTGGTGGTGTCGCTGGGCATCGCGTGGCAGACCTATGCCGCGCGCGGCGTGTCGATCGAGATTTCCTTTCTCAACGCCTCGGGGGTCAGGCCCGGAGAGACCACGATCCGCTATCGCGACGTGGTAATCGGCACGGTCGAGGAGGTGCGCTTTACCCCTGATCTGGCACGGGTGCTGGTCACGGCCTCGGTCGACCGCGAGGTGGCCGATACGCTGCCAGACGATGCACAGTTCTGGGTAGTGCAGCCCGAGGTCAGCGCCCGCGGTATCACGGGGCTGTCGACGGTGCTGTCAGGCGTCTATATCGAAACCTCCTTCACGCCCGTGGCCGACGTTGAGGCCCGCGTCTTTACCGGCATGGACAGCGCGCCCTTGATCCGCGAGGGCCAGAAAGGTACGCGGATCACCCTGCGTACCCGGGATGCCAACAGGATCTCCGCGGGTGCGCCGATCCTGTTTCACGGAATCGAAGTCGGCCATATCGAGACCCCGCGCCTGATCCTGTCGAGTGACAGCGTGGTGTTCGACGCCTTCATCATGGCGCCCCATGATCGCCGCCTGACCACGGCGACGCGGTTCTGGGATACATCGGGTTTCACGGTGTCGCTGGGGACGGGCGGGCTGTCGCTGGACGTGGGCAACCTGGCGGCGCTGGTCACGGGGGGCATTGCCTTCGATACGATCTTTTCGGGCGGAGCGCCGTTGAACCCCGGTTATATCTTTGACCTCTTCCCGGACGAGACCGCAGCCCGCCAGAGCCTGTTCACCGGGGTCGGCGCCAACGCGGTCGAGATGGTGATCGAGTTTGACGGATCGGTGAACGGTCTGGCCGTCGGATCGCCCGTCCGTTTCCGTGGCCTGCGCGTGGGCGAGGTGCGGGCGATCGGCGCGGTGCTGGTTGATCGGGGCAGCCCGCGCGGGGTGCGCCTGCGCACCACGATCGCGCTGGACCCGCAGGCCCTGGGCCTGCCGGCCGAGGCCGGTCCAGAGGCCACGGTCGCGTTCCTGCGCGAGGCGGTGGATCAGGGGCTGCGCGCGCAGCTTGCGACATCAAGCCTGTTCACGGCGTCCCTGGTGATCGAACTGGCCGAACTGCCTGACGCCACGCCCGCCACGCTCGAGCAGCGCGAGGATGGCATGATCGTCCTGCCTTCGGTCAAATCGGAACTGCCGGATTTCACTGCAACGGCCGAAGGCGTGCTGGAGCGGATCAATGCGCTGCCGGTCGAGGATCTGATGAACCAGGCGATCACGCTTATGGCTTCGATCGAGGCGGTCGTGTCCTCGGACGGGACGCGGCAGGCCCCGGATGCGGCGCTGGCGCTGATCGAGGATATCCGCGCCCTTGTGGGTGGCGAAGATACCCAGGCGCTGCCGGGCGAGCTGCGCGGCGGTCTGGCCGAAGTGCGCGGCATGGTCGAGGAATTGCGCCTGCGCGGCGCGATCGACAAGCTGGTGACGGTGCTGGAAAGCGCCGACACGATTGCCGCGAATACCGCCACCGCCTCGGGTGAGATCCCGGCGCTGGTCGCGGATATCAGGGGGCTTGTCGCGCGCGCAAGCGGTGTCGAGATCGAGACGCTGGCTGCCGCCGCGACCCGCCTGGTCGAAAGCACGGACCGGCTGATCGGTTCCGACGAGATGCGCGCGCTGCCGCCCGCGCTTGCCAGTGCCCTGGCCGAGGTCAGCCAGGTCCTTGCGGCCCTGCGCGAAGGCGAGGCGGTCGAGAACGTGAACCGCACGTTGGCCTCGACCCGGTCCGCCGCCGAATCCGTGGCCCAGGCGATGCAAAGCCTGCCGGAACTGTCGCAACGGCTGGAGCGGCTGGTCGCGCAGGCGGACGGGCTGATTGCGGCCTATGGCGCAAGGTCCGATTTCAACACCGAGGCCATGCAGGTGATGCGCGAGTTCCGCGACACGGCCCGCGCGGTCACGCAGCTGGCCCGCGCCATCGAACGCAACCCGAATTCCCTTCTGATCGGACGTTAACCATGAAAAGCCGTTTTTCCCTTCCCATCGCATTGACCCTGACCCTGGCGCTGGCCGCCTGTGGCGATACCGCCGCGCGTTACCTGGTGGAACCCGCACCCGTTGCGGAACCCGTCCCGCTGCGTCTGGCCAGCCTTGAGCTGCGCGATGTGGTCCTGCCCGCCTATGCCGAGGGCAGCGAGATCCTGCAGCAGGAACAGGATGGCGCGCTGCGCCCGGTGGCCGGTTCGGAATGGGCCGACAGTTCGGCCCGTGCGGTCACGGCAGCCCTGGCGCGCAGCCTTGATCTGCAAACCACGGCATCGGTGGCGGCGGAACCCTGGCCGCTGTCCGAACCGGCTGCGGGCCGTCTCGATGTGCGGATCGACGCGATGGTCGCCCGTGCCGACGGGACCTTCCAGATTGCCGGACAATATGCCGTGGCCAGCTTTGATGGCCGCGCCCGCGAGGTGCTAGAACGTTTCGACATCCGCGTGCCCCTGACCGCCCAGGGGCCCGCCGCGATCGCCGCGGCGCAGGGCCAGGCGATCGACCAGCTGGCCGGGCAGATCGTGGCGCGGTTGCGCCGCTAAGTCCGCAAAGCGTCCGGTCAGCCGGGCAAAAGGGTGATCGTCTCGACCGTGACGGCCTCCACCGCCGCTGCGGAATAGGCCAGCGGGACGTATTCGCCCGCCGCCCAGAGCGGCGCAAGATCGGCCAAATGCGGGCTGTCCTGCATCCCTGATTGCCCCGGCGCATTGATCCAGACACTTGCGTCCCAGTCGCCCAGGTCGATCACCATCCGCACGCTGGCCCCGATGCGGACCCGGTAGTCCGACGCCTCGTGATGCGCCAGCATGATCGAGGTATTGCCGCCGCCCTTTGGCCAGGGACCAAGGTCGAAGCTGGTCCCCAGCGGCGTCAGCGCATGATCGAACCAGCCATGATGCAGATCGCCCCAGCGCCAGGCCGTGGGATCCGTGCCGAAGCGCCCTGTCACATCGGCCAGTGCCGACGTCAGCGTGTCGCGCAGCAGCGCGTCCTGCGCACCGGGCGCATCCAGCCCCGCGCGGGCCGCCAGCGCGGGATGCTTGCCTTCCAGCAATTCGGTCACCACCGGGACGTTACCCGGCACAAGAAAGCGCCGCAGATCGGGATCGGGCGCGACCCGGTCCAGCAGGGCGGGACGCAGATGCGAGGATAGCCAGACCTCGTAAAGCAGGGCAGGGGCCGATTCCACCTCTGACCGTCCATCCCAGAGCGCCAGCAGATCGCGCCCCGGCGCGTCCTGCGGCAAAAGCGCGATCAGCCGCGCGGCAAAGGGTGATCCTGTGTCGGTCTGAAGTGCGGTTGACGATGCCAGGTCGTGATCGTCCCGCGCGCCCAGGGCGGCGGCGATCCTTGCGGCGCGCTGATCCATGAACCATTCATGCCCGATGGCGGGGCCGGCCTGCGCGGCAGGTGGCAGGTTCATCTCGTTGGCGGAATGCACGAAACCCTGCGCGGGATTGTCCAGCCGGGGCAGGGTGCTGGCGGTCAGGAACCCCTGCCATTCGAACCGCCCGTCACCGGCCACGGGCACCAGGCCGCGCCAGCCATCGCGGATCGGTACATAGCCCGCCGCCTGCCAGCCGAAATCGCCGGTCACATCGGCATAGACCAGATTGACCGAAGGCGCGCCCCATGTGTCCACCGCAGTCTTGAACCCTTCCCATGTGGTCGCGCGCATGGACTTGAGGCTGGCCATATAGGGGGCGGTGCCCGGCTCGGTGAAAACGGTCCGCAACGCCAGCGCGCGGCCCGGTTCTTCCCACACGACAGGGCCATGGCGGGTAAAGCGCAGATCAAGCCGTTGGTCGGGGTGGCCCCTGACCGCGAAAACCTCGGTCACGGTCTGCATCTTCTCCCACCCATCGCAATGGCGATAGCGGGTGGGCGCATCGGGGGCGGTGTCATAGACCATGACATCTTCCTGATCCGCGCAGAAGATGGTCAGGCTGAAGGCCGCATGCCCGTTATGCCCCGCCATGATGCCCGGGGTTGACGGCTCTCCCGCGCCGATGATGTCGATGCCGGGGGCTGTCAGATGCACCATGTAGCGCAAGCTTGGCGCCGCATGCGCCCGGTGCGGGTCGCTGGCCATGATCGCCCGCCCCGATGCGGTGCGCGCGCCCGATACGACCCAGTTGTTCGACCCTTCCATGCTGGGGGCCTGCACCACGGTCTTGCGCGGATCGACGCGGGACCAGCGCGCGGCCTGATCCAGACCTGCGGCCAGACGGTCGGGCGAAAAGGTCACCGGCGCGGTCGCCAGTTCAAACACCGCCAGCGCATGGGCGGGAAGGCCCGCGCCCGCATTCACCGCCCATTCGGACGCTGGAACGGCTGGGTTCAGCGGCACGCGCAACAGGTCCGTGTCAGGATCGGCCAGCGCCAGCACCTGCGCGCGCGCCAGTTCCGAGGCCGCGTTGCGCGTCAGGCAATGGGTGCGGATGCGTACCACATCATCGGCCGCCCAATGCGCGGGCTGGGTGCCAAGGGCCGCGAATTCCGCGGGCAGCGGCATCTTGCCCGCCAGGATCTGATCGACGCAGGCATTGATGCCCGCCGCGAAGGCCGTGCAGATCATCTGCGCGTCATCGCCATAGGCGGCCCATTCCGGCGCCATGTCACCGCGATACAGAAACAGTCGCGCCGCGCGATCCTGCATCAGGTAGCCGGGGCCGAAATCCGCCGCCAGCAGCCCCAGCCCGCGCTTGCGCCACAGGTCGATCTGCCACAGCCGGTCGCGCGCCGCGTTGAAGCCCTGGGCAAAGAACAGGTCATGCAGCCCTTCGGCGCGGATATGGGCCAGACCCCAGCGGTCGATCTTCAGCGTGGCGGCGGCGGCAAGGCCGGGCAGGTGGTATGTGGTCATGTTCTGGGGCTCCGGTCGTCTGGTCAGATCTGGCTGATGGCGCGCGCCGCTTCCAGCGCAAGGGGGGCAACGCGGGTGCTGAAATCCTCTGGCGTCCATTCGGCCAGTGACCCGGCCACATGGATCGCGGCGACGGGGCGCCCCTGGGGACCTGTGACCGCAACGCCGATGGCCACTTCGCCCAGCAATATCTGCTCGACCGCGATGCTGTAGCCGCGCGCGCGTGTCTCGCCGATCTCGGTGATGATCGCGTCGGGATCGGTCAGGGTGCGCGGCGTGAAGGGCGTACGATCCGACGCCTCGATGATCTCGCGCGCCTCTGGTTCGGGCAGGCGGGCCATGATGGCCCAGCCGCCGGACGAGCAGAAGGTCGGCACGCTATGGCCCACCAGCGTGGCATAGAATGTCTCGCGTTTGCTTTGCATCCGTGCCGCATAGACCACGCGCTGCCCGTCAAAAAGCGACAGGTCGACCCTTTCGCGCACGTTGCGCCGCAACTCCAGCAGCACAGGCGTGGCGCGCTGGATCAGCGGGTTAAGCCGCAGAAAATCCAGCGTGTGATCCAGCAGGCGGATGCCGGGCAGAAAGCCGCGATCCTCATCGTCGCGGCGGATATAGCCAAGGCTGCGCAGGGTGTGGACGATTCGCTGTGCGGCGCTGCGATCCACCCCGGCGCGGCTTGCGATTTCGGCCAGCGACAGGGGCCGGTCGGCGTGGTGGAATGCCGCCAGAACCTGCATCGCGCGCGCGATCGAATTGGTAAATAACGGGTCCGCGCGCTGTTCGTCGCTTAAATATCGAACACCGGATTCGGCGCGGAGCGTGTTTCGTGTCATCTTGTCAGCGACTCCGGTTGACTTCGGGGCAAGCACGGTTCTACGCTCAATTTACGATGCAAGCATATCGCCTGGCAATACACTAACTGCTTTACGTTTCTTGTCGGGCAGGGCCTTGGCAGGTGGGGCGCGATGGATCGCCATGGAACGACGGGGGACCCTGGACAGATGACAAGACGTGTGGCGCTGGCGGGTTTCCTGCACGAAACCAACACATTCGCGCCCAGTCCTGCAGACATGGCCTGCTTTGTGCAGGGCGGTGGCTATATGCCGATGGCGCGTGGTCCTGCGCTGATGACGGCGGGGCGTGACATCAATCTGGGGATCGGCGGCGCCGTTGCACATGGCGAGGCTGCGGGATGGGGCATGGTGCCGATCCTGTGGTGCGGTGCGATCCCCTCGGCGCATGTCACGCGTGACGCCTATGACCGGATCACGGCCGAAATCGTCGATGGCATCCGTGCGGCAGGGCCGCTGGACGGCGTGTTTCTGGATCTGCACGGGGCGATGGTGGCCGAACATGAGGATGACGGCGAAGGCGCGCTGATCGCAAGGGTGCGGGATGTCGTGGGCCCCGATGTGCCGATCGTCGCGGCGCTGGACCTGCATGGCAACATCACCGCGAAAATGGTCGAGGCCGCCGATGCGCTGGTGGGGTTTCGCACCTATCCGCATGTGGACATGGCCGAGACGGGGCGCCGGGCCGCGATGCAGCTGGATGCGCTGATGGCGCGCGGCAAGCCCTTTGCCAAGGCGTTCCGGCGCATGGATTTCCTGATCCCGATCGCATGGCAGAGCACGGTGATGGAACCCGCGGCCGGCATCTATGCCCGCATGGCCGCGCTTGAAGGTGGCGATGTCGCGACAGTGTCCTTTTTCCCCGGCTTTCCGGCCGCGGATTTCCCCGAATGCGGGCCGACGGTCGTGGCCTATGGTGCGACGCAGGCGGCCGCAGATGCTGCGGCGGATGCCGTTGCGGCCGATGTGAACCGGGCCGAGCCTGCCTTTGCAGGCCAAGCCTTCGATCCCGACGCGGGCGTGGCCGCGGCAATTCGCATCGCCGCCACCGCCACGAAACCCGTCGTGATCGCCGATACGCAGGACAATCCCGGCGCGGGTGGCGACAGCAACACAACCGGCATGTTGCGCGCCCTCGTGCGCGCCGGCGCCAAGCGCGCCGCGACCGGCATCATCGTCGATCCGGCCGCCGCCGCTGCCGCCCATGCCGCGGGGCAGGGGGCGCAGATCGACATCGCGCTGGGCGGATTTTCGGGTATTCCCGGTGACAGCCCGTTTCAGGCGCTTTTCACCGTCGAAACCCTGTCGGATGGCAAATTCATCGCCTCCGGTCCCTATTATGGCGGCGCGCAGCTGGATCTGGGGCCCTCGGCCTGCCTGCGGATCGGTGACGTGCGCGTGGTCGTATCCACCTACAAGGCGCAGATGGCTGATCAACAGATGTACCGTTTCGTGGGCATAGAGCCTACCAAACAGGCAATCCTGGTCAACAAGAGCTCGGTTCACTTCCGCGCGGATTTCCAGCCGATCGCCGAAACGATACTGGTGTGCACAGCGCCCGGCCCCATGCCGATCAGCCCGGCCAGCCTGCCGTGGACGCGTCTGGCGCCGGGCATGAAGCTGGAGCCGCTTGGGGCGCGCTGGTGTGCGACCCCGACCCCCGAACCAAGCCTTGAGGAGAGCTGAGCAACGATTTCACCCTTGTGTACCCGTCACAGAAACAGGGGCACATGACCACCACCCGAACTGCAACAGAGAGAGAAAAAAATGACACTTCAAAGTTTCCGTTCAAAGGGCGCCACCCGCGTCCGCAGCCTGATGGCAGGGGCGCTGATGGCCTCGACCGCGCTGGCCGGTGCCGGCGCCGCCTGGGCCGAGACCACGATCACGGCCGTGATGCATTCCGGCCTGCGCGTGCTGGATCCGGTGATCACCACCGCGCATATCACCCGCAACCATGCCTATATGATCTATGACGTACTGGTGGCCGTTGACGGCGAATTCAAGCCGCAGCCGCAGATGGCCGACTGGACCGTGTCCGATGACGGGCTGGTCTATACGTTCACCCTGCGCGACGGCCTGAAGTTCCATGACGGCACACCGGTGACGATGGCCGATGCCGAAGCCTCGCTCAAGCGTTGGGCGACCAAGGATTCCGGCGGCCAGATCATCATGGACAAGACCGCCAGCCTGACCGCGACCGATGACAAGACGCTGGTCTGGACCCTGAACGAACCCTTCGCCCCGCTGCTGGACACGCTGGGCAAGCAATCGGCGCTGCCGCCCTTCATCATGCCCGCGCGCGTGGCAGCCACCCCGGCCGATACCGCGATCACCGAGCATGTGGGCTCTGGCCCCTTCCGCTTCGTCGAGGCCGAATTCCAGCCCGGCGTCAGCGTTACCTACATCAAGAACGAGGATTACGTTCCCCGCGCCGAGCCTGCCGACAACATGGCCGGCGGCAAGGTCGTGAACGTGGACAAGGTCGTCTGGTCGACGATGCCCGACGCCTCGACCGCGATCAACGCGCTTCTGGGGAACGAGATCGACTACATCGAATCCGTGCAGGTCGACCTGCTGCCGCTGCTGGAAGGCGATCCCGACGTGGTCTTTGAAAAGCGCGAACCGCTGGGCTATCAGACCATCGGCCGGATGAACTTCAAGCATCCGCCCTTCGACAACGTCAAGGTCCGCCAGGCCGCCATGAAGGCGCTGGATCAGCAGGCGATCCTGGCCGCGCTGGTGGGTAACCCCGATTACTATTCGATCTGCGGCGCGATCTTCGGTTGCGGCACCCCGCTGGCCGACACGAGCGGGTCGGAAAGCCTGACCTCGGGTGGCGATCTGGAAGCGGCCAAGGCCCTGCTGGCCGAGGCCGGTTACGATGGCACGCCGATCGTCCTGATGGCGCCGACCGACGTGGTGGCGCTGGCGGCACAGCCGGTCGTGGCATCCCAGGCGCTGCGTAATGCAGGCTTCAACGTCGACATGCAGCCGATGGACTGGCAGACGCTGGTGACCCGCCGCGCCAGCCAGAACGCACCCGCCGATGGTGGCTGGAACATCTTCTTCACCAACTGGCTGGTGCCGGAAATCTCCAGCCCGCTGGTGTCGCCGATGCTGAACGGCCGTGGCGACTCGGCCTGGTTCGGCTGGCCGGACGATGCGGTTGTCGAAGGTCTGAAGGCCGACTTCATCGCCGCCAAGACGCTGGAAGAACAGCAGGCCGTGGCCAAGAAGATCCAGATGCACAACATGGAGCAGGTTCTCTATGTGCCGGTTGGTCAGTACGCCCTGCCGCAGGCGCGTCGCGCCACCATCACCGACATGCTGCCCTCGCCGGTGCCGGTGTTCTGGAACGTCAAGAAAGAGTGACCTTCCCGGTCTGACCAAACCCGGCGCGCCACGCGCGCGCCGGGTTCTTCTGCCCGCAGGCTCTGCACATCCGGGTCCTGCGAAACTGACCTGTCTCTTATCCGCCGAAAGGGTTCCCCCCCGATGCTGGGTTACATCCTCCGACGCATCCTGGCGATCATTCCCGTCATGCTGATCGTCGCGATCTTCGTTTTCCTTCTGCTGCGCCTGACGCCTGGCGATCCGGCCGCGATCATCGCGGGCGACATGGCCACGCCCGAGCAGCTTGAACGCATCCGCGAGGCCATGGGCCTGAACAAGCCCTTGCTGACGCAGTTCTTCACCTGGATGGGCAGCCTGTTGCAGGGCGATCTTGGGACATCGCTGATCTCGGGGACGCCGGTCACCACGATGATCGGGCAGCGTATCTTTCCGACGATCAACATGGCGCTGCTGACCATCGTGATCGCGGTCGCCATCGCCGTCCCGATGGGCGTGCTGGCGGCATGGCGGCACCGGTCCTGGGTCGATTATGCGGTCATGAGCTTTTCGGTGATGGGCTTTTCGGTGCCGGTCTTCGTGATCGGCTACCTGTTCATCCTGGTCTTTTCGATCTCGCTGGGCTGGCTGCCGGTGCAGGGCTATGCCTCGCCGACCGAGAAGGGTTTTGCCGAGTTTCTGTATCGCGCGATCCTGCCATCGCTGACGCTTGCCACGATCTATATCGCGCTGATTGCGCGGATGACGCGCGCCTCGATGCTCGAAGTGCTTGGCGAGGATTATATCCGCACCGCTCGCGCCAAGGGCGTCAAGGAAAGCCGCGTGCTGTTCCGCCATGCGCTACGCAATGCCGCCGTTCCGATCCTGACCGTGATCGGCACCGGTTTCGCGCTGCTGATTTCGGGCGTGGTGGTGACCGAAAGCGTGTTCAACATCCCCGGTATCGGCCGCCTGACCGTCGATGCGATCCTGGCGCGCGACTATCCGGTGATCCAGGCGATGATCCTGATCACCAGTGCCACCTATGTCGTGGTCAACCTGATCATCGACATCTCCTATACCGTCTTTGACCCGAGGATCCGTTACTGATGTCCCATTACGCGCCCCCGTCCTCGGCCTTGCAATCGGTGCTGCGGCTTTTCTCGATCCCGTCGCTGGCCAAACTGGGTGCCGGCCCGATGATCGCCGCCGCCGTTCTGGTGATGATCGTGATCGTCACGTTGCTGTCGCCCTGGCTGGCCCCGTTCGATCCGCTGGAAATGAACCCGATGAACCGCCTGCAAGGGCCAAGCGACGCCAATATGCTGGGCACCGACCCTTTCGGACGCGACATCTATTCGCGCGTGCTGATCGGCGGGCGGGTGTCGTTGCTGATCGGGATCGGCGCCGCCATCGTGTCGGTCTTCATCGGTCTGATCATCGGTCTGGTGGCCGGGTTTTTCCGGCTGGCCGATACGATCATCATGCGGATCATGGACAGTCTGATGGCGATCCCGTCGATCCTGCTGGCCATCGCGCTGGTGGCCTTGAACGGCCCGTCGATCACCTCGGTGATCATGGCGATCACGATCCCGGAAATCCCCCGCGTGGTGCGGCTTGTCCGCTCGGTCGTGCTGACCGCGCGTGAAGAACCCTATGTCGAGGCGGCGATCGCCCTGGGCTCTTCCATGCCCAAGATCCTGTTCCAGCACCTGATGCCCAACACGATGGCGCCGCTGATCGTGCAGGGCACCTATATCCTGGCCTCGGCCATCCTGACCGAGGCGATCCTGTCCTTCCTGGGTGCGGGTGTCTCGACCGAGATCCCGACCTGGGGGAACATCATGGCCGAAGGGCGGCAATATTTCCGCGTGAAGCCTGAACTGATCCTGTGGCCCGGCCTGATGCTGTCGCTGTGCATCCTGTCGATCAACCTGCTGGGCGATACCGCGCGCGACATGCTGGACCCGCGCCTGAAGAAACGGGGGGAATAAGCCGATGCTGTTCAAGACGCGCAATTTCGACGATGCGAAAACCGTCCTGACGGTCAGTGACCTGACCGTCAGCCTGCCCCCCGCCGCCAAGGCCCCGCCGGTGCTGAACCGGATCAGCCTGACGATCCGGCAGGGGGAAACCGTGTGCCTCGTGGGGGAATCCGGTTCGGGCAAATCCGTCACCTCGCTGGCGATCATGGGGCTTCTGCCCAAGGACGCGCTGTTCGTGACGGGCGGCAAGATCACCCTGTCGGATACTGATCTGCTGGAACAGTCGCCCTCGGCCATGCAGGACATCCGCGCGCGTCGCGTGGCGATGATCTTTCAGGAACCGATGACCGCGCTGAACCCCGTGATGCGCGTGGGCGACCAGATCGAAGAGGTGCTGGAAAGCCATACCAACCTGTCGGCCGACGAACGCCGCGCGCGCGTCATCGACATCATGGAACAGGTGCACCTGCCCGATGTGGAACGCATCCACCGCAGCTATCCGCACCAGTTGTCCGGCGGACAGCGCCAGCGGATCATGATCGCCATGGCGCTGGTGCTGGAGCCTGAACTGCTGATCGCGGACGAACCCACCACCGCGCTCGATGTGACCACGCAACAGCAGATCCTGTCGCTGATCGCGGAACTTCAGGAAAAGCATGGCACCGCCGTGCTGTTCATCACCCATGACATGGGCGTCGTGGCCGAAATCGCCGATACCGTCTATGTGATGAAATCCGGCGATCTGGTGGAACATGCGCCGATCGAGACGCTGCTGCGCGCGCCCAAGCAGGATTACACCCAGAACCTGCTGCGCGCCGTGCCCAGCCTGATCCCGCGCGCACCCCGCGCGGCCCCTGGTGGCGATCCGGTCCTCAAGGTGGACAAGCTGGACATGATCTATGGCGGTGGCGGCTTCTTCGTCAAACGTCCCGGCACCCATGCCGCGAAAGAGGTGACATTCACCGTGGCCCGTGGCCGTACCTTGGGGATCGTGGGGGAATCCGGCTCCGGCAAATCCACCGTGGCGCGCTGCATCATGCGGCTGATCGCGCCCACCGCAGGGTCGATCCGCCTGCGCGACACTGACATTGCCCACCTCAACCGGGCGCAGCTGAAACCCCACCGGCAGCATTTGCAGGTGGTGTTCCAGGATCCGTTCCGCTCGCTCAACCCGCGCTGGACGGTCGGGCGCAGCCTGATCGAAGGGCCGGTCAACTATGGCACGTCACCCCGCGACGCCATGGCCCGCGCGGCCGAGCTGATGGAGATCGTGGGCCTGCCCCGCGACAGCCTTGACCGTTATCCGCACCAGTTCTCGGGCGGGCAGCGCCAGCGTATCGCCATTGCGCGCGCAGTGATGATGCAGCCCGACGTTCTTGTCGCGGACGAGGCCGTCTCGGCCCTTGACGTATCGGTTCAGGCGCAGGTGCTGGATCTGCTCAATGATCTTCAGGAAAGCCTTGGCATCACCATCGTCTTCATCACCCACGACCTGCGCGTTGCCGCGCAGATCTGTGACGACGTGCTGGTGATGCAGCGCGGCGTGGTCGTCGAACAGGGCCCCGCCGCCGCCGTTCTGGCCGACCCGCAGCATGAATACACGAAATCCCTGATCGAGGCCGCCCCCGGCCGCGCCTGGGATTTCGCCAATTTCCGGGAATTGGGCGCCGCCTGATCCTTTCGCATGACAATACCGAGGAGAGAGACATGAACATCCTGCCCGTGATCGCGGAAAGCACCGCCGAGTTGACCGAGATCTTCAAGGACCTGCACGCCCACCCGGAAATCGGCCTGGAAGAGCAGCGCACCAGCGCCATCGTGGCCGAGAAGCTGCGCGGCTATGGCGTCGATGAGGTGCATACCGGCATCGGCATCACCGGCGTCGTCGGCATCATCTACGGGCGCGGCGGCAAGGATGCGGGCGGCAAGCGCGTGGGTCTGCGCGCCGATATGGACGCGTTGCCGATCCACGAGCAGACGAACCTGCCCTATTCTTCGAAAAACCCCGGCAAGATGCATGCCTGCGGCCATGACAGCCACACGACCATGCTGCTGGGGGCCGCCAAGCATCTGGCCGCCACGCGCAATTTCGATGGCACGGCCATCATGATCTTCCAGCCCGCCGAGGAAGGTCTGGGCGGCGCGCGCGGCATGCTGGCCGATGGCCTTTTCGACCGCTTCCCCTGTGACGAGATTTACGGGATGCACAACTCGCCCAATGGTCAGCCGGGCACGGTGGGTATCTGCAAGGGTGCCGCCATGGCAGGGGCTGCTTTCTTCGACATCACCGTGACCGGCAAGGGCAGCCATGCCGCCATGCCGCAGCAATCGCGCGACGCGCTGGTCACCGCCTCGGCCCTTGTGGGCCAGTTGCAGACCATCGTGGCCCGCAACGTTGCGCCCTTGGATACCTGCGTGCTCTCCGTCACCCAGATCCACGCGGGCAGCGCCTATAACGTGATCCCCGAAACCGCCCAAATCTGCGGCACGATCCGCTACTTCAAGGACTCCGTCTACGAGATCGCCGAAACCCGGATGAAGGAAATCTGCGCCGGTTTCGGTGCCGCCTTCGGGGCGGAGATCAAGGTTGATCTGCGCAATGTCTTCGACGTGCTGATGAACGACGGCGACCTGTCGGATGCCTATATGGATGCCGCCCGCGACATCGTGGGCGAGGAGATGATCAGCCGCACCGACGAACCTGCAACCGGGTCCGAGGATTTCGCCGACATGCTCAAGGTCGTGCCCGGCGCCTATTGCCGCGTGGGTCACACGGGCACCGTGCCGCTGCACAATCCTGGCTTCGTGCTTGGCGCTGAATTGCTGCCGGTGGGCGCATCCATCATGGCGCGGGTGGTGGAACGCCGCCTGTCCCTGGGTGACAATGTGGCGGAGGCCGCTGGATGAACCCGCTCGATCTGCCATTCGACGCCGATGACATGGTGGCGCGGCTCAGGCCGTGGATCGAATGCGAAAGCCCGACCTATGATGCCGATGCCGTCAACCGGATGATGGACCTTGCCGCCTATGACCTGACGGTCGCGGGCGCGGTGGTGGAACGCATCCCCGGCCGCATGGGCTTTGGCGGTTCGGTTCGCGCGCGCTTTCCGCATCCCGATTTCGGCAAGCCGGGTATCCTGATCGCGGGCCATATGGACACGGTCCATCCCATCGGCACGCTTGAAAAGCTGCCCTTCAAGCGCGAAGGCGGCATCTGCTACGGCCCCGGCATCATGGACATGAAAGGCGGCAATTTCATAAGCCTCGAGGCGATCAAGGCGCTGGCCGCCGCAGGCATGCAGACGCCCTTGCCGGTGACGGTTCTGTTTACCCCGGATGAGGAGGTGGGCACGCCTTCGACCCGCGACCTGATCGAGGCGGAAGCGGCCAAGAACAAGTATGTCCTTGTCCCCGAACCCGCCAAGCAGGACGGCGGCGCCGTGATCGGCCGCTATGCCATCGCGCGTTTCAACCTGCGGACGGTGGGCCGGCCCAGCCATGCCGGATGGGCGCTGTCCGAAGGCCGGTCGGCGATTGCCGCCATGGCCAAGAAGATCCTCGAGATCGAGGCGATGACCAGCGATGACTGCACCTTTTCGGTCGGCGTCATCCACGCCGGGCAATGGGTGAACTGCGTGTCATCAACCTGCGAGGCGCAGGCCCTCACCATGGCCAAGACGCAGCAAGACCTTGATCGCGGTGTGGCGGCCATGATGGCGCTTCAGGGCGAGGAAAACGGCGTCAGCTTCGAGGTGACGCGCGGCGTGACCCGGCCCGTGTGGGAACCCAACCAGCCCGGCACCATGGCCATGTTCGACATCGCCAAGGAGATCTGCGCCGAGCTGGGGTTCGACCTGACCGGCGCCAGTTCGGGCGGCGGATCGGACGGCAACTTCACCGGCTTCATGGGCATTCCCACGCTGGATTCCATCGGCGTGCGCGGCAAGGGCCTGCATACGCTGGGCGAACATATCGAAGTGTCCAGCCTGCCCGAACGCGCCAAGCTGACGGCGGCGCTGCTGATGCGGTTGCAATAGCGGCTGCTTGACAGGAAACGCCTGCGCGCTGCCACAGGGGCGCGCAGAGCGGTCCCGCGATGACAATTGCGACACCGCCGCACCCTTGCTAGACATGTCCCATGAACGAACAATCCCCCGAGAAGAAAAGCGGCTGGCGCGGGTCCGAGGATCTGTGGCTGAACGCGGCCTATGATCTGCTGATCGAAAAGGGGGTGGATGCGGTCAAGGTTTTGCCGCTGGCCCAGACGCTTGGCCTGTCGCGCACAAGTTTCTACGGCCATTTCGACAGCCGCGAGGCGCTGCTGGCCGCGCTGGTCACGCGCTGGCGGGACAAGAACACCGGCAACCTGATCGGCCAGACCCGCGCCTATGCCGAAACCATCACCGAAGCGGTGTTCAACATCTTCGATTGCTGGCTGCGCCCCGATCTTTTCGACGCGCGGCTGGATCATGCGATCCGCAACTGGGCTTTGGGCGACCCGGCCCTGCGCGCCATACTGGAGGGTAACGACGCCGACAGGATCGACGCAATCGCCGCCATGTTCGAACGGTTCGGCTATACGGCCGAGGATGCGCGCATCCGCGCCTTCACGATCTACTATACGCAGGTCGGCTATGTGTCGATGATGGTGCAGGAAGACACGCAGGTGCGTGTCGACCGGATGCCCAACTATATCGAGGTGTTCACCGGGCGCAGCCCCACCGCATCCGAGGTGGAACGCTTCCGCGCCCGGCACCTGCCGCCTGCCGGTCAGGCGCGCCGCAGGCGGGGCGGGGACTGATCAGGCCTCGACCTCGACCTTGCCGATAGGGTGCGAGCAGCAGGCCAGGATATAGCCTTCGGCCACGTCATCCTCGCTGATGCCGCCGTTATGTACCATATGCACATCGCCCGAAATCTTGCGGATCTTGCAGGTGCCGCAGATGCCGAACTGGCACCCCGACGGGATGTTCAGCCCCGCCCCCCGCGCCACGTTCAGCACGGTATCGGCCTGCGAACAGCGCGCCGACAGGCCCGCGGCGGCAAAGATCACCTCGGCGCCGACATCCTCTTGCGGGATCACATCGTCGAATTCGGTCAATTCGGCCATGGTCTCGGCAGGCGCGTGGAAACTTTCCTGATGATAGCGCGTCATGTCGAAGCCCAGCCCGTTCAACATGTCCCGCACCGCCTGCATGAAGCTGTCCGGCCCGCAGCAATAGACATCCCGCTCCAGGTAATCCGGCGCCATGAGGCCCAGCATCAACTGGTTGAAGCGCCCGCGATAGCCGGTCCAGACCTCATAGGGGTCTTCCTGGCTGACCACGAAATGCAGCTTCAGCCCCTGCACGCGGCTGGCCATGTATTCCAGCCGCTTGCGAAAGATCAGGTCCGACGGCCGCCGCGCGCATTGGATGAAGGTCATGTCGGGGTCTTCGCCGCGCTCGAACAGGGTCGCGGCCATCGACATCACCGGCGTCACGCCGGACCCGGCCGAGATGAACAGGTATTTCCCCTCGGGTTGTGGGGGCAGATGGAAAAGGCCCGCAGGCCCGAAGGCGCGCAGGCGCATCCCCGGTTTGAGGTTCTCCATCATCCAGCGGCCCGCCACGCTGTCCGGCCCCGGCTTGATCGTGACCGAAACATAGGCGTTCACCACCGGGCTGCTGGAAATCGTGTAGGTCCGCTGAACTGTCCCGCCCGGCAGCGGCAATTCCAGCGTCAGAAACTGCCCCGCGCGATAGACGAATGTCGCCCCGGAAGGCGGGCGGAACACGAAGGTCCGCACGCCGGGGGTTTCGGGCACCACGGCCACGCATTCCAGCGGCTCGCTATCCTGCCAGACGGGTGTATCGGCGCGGGGCATCGGGATCATCGGGTCACTCCGCCGCGATATTGGAGGCAGGGCGCGCCGGCCCGGTCAGCCGTTTCTGCATCGTGTTCGCATACCAGTCGACGAACTGGATCACGCCGCTTTCCTGCTTTTGGGAATAGGGCCCCGGCAGATAGGCAGGCGAAGCGATACCTTTCTGGTTTTCCTCGACAATCCGGCGATCTTCATCGTTGGTGTGGATCCAGACCTCGGTCAGGCGGTTCAGATCGTAATCCACTCCTTCCACCGCGTCCTTGTGCACCAGCCATGTGGTTGTCACCTGGGTTTCGGTGACGGATACGGGGATCACGCGGAACAGCAGGACCTGGTCGGACAGGAAATGGTTCCAGGTGTTCGGATAGTGGAAGAACAGGCAGGATCCCGCATTGTCGAAGGGCACATTGCCCACGCGCCGCGCCACCGCCGCCTTGCCATCCATCGTATAGCTGACCGCCGCCCCCAGGAAAGGGATCCGCACCAGACGCCACTGGTCGTCAGGATCGGCCACATAGCGCGAGGGCAGGCCCGCCGCCTCGCACCGCTCCACATGCGCCAGACCGGCGGGGGACGAGATGCTGTCATCCGCGCCCACCAGATCGGGATCATCGTTGAACGTCCGGCACAGCGAGGGGTGCGACCCCGAGCAGTGATAGCATTCGCGGTTGTTTTCCAGAACCAGCTTCCAGTTGGCCTGTTCGACGATCGTGCTTTGATGCGCGACCTTCAGCTGCGCGGGATCATGAGGCGTGATGTAGCGGGCCATCTGCGCCGCCACGGGCGCGAAATCCGGCGCCGCATCGGCCAGGCAGACAAAGACCATGCCCGCGGCCTCGGCGCAATGCACGCCGCGCAGCCCGTGATCCTGCGGCTTGAAATCCGGCCCCATGTCACGCGCATAAAGCAGCTTGCCGTCCAGCTCATAGGTCCACTGATGATAGGGGCAGACCAGCTTGGGCGCGGCACCCTTGTCCGCCGCACAGATCCGGCTGCCGCGATGCCGACAGGAATTGTGGAAGGACCGGATCGTGCCATCCGCGCCGCGCACGATGATGATCGAATAGGCCCCGATCTGCAGCGTGACGTAAGACCCGGTCTTGGGCACTTCGGCCGCCGCGATGGCAAACAGCCAGTCACGATACCAGATCCGGTCCATATCCGCCTGAAAGAGATCGGGATCGGTATAGAAGGGGCGGGGCAGGGAATGGGCCGGCTTGCGCTGGTCCAGAAGCGACTGAAGTTCGGAATCGTCAAGCATGACAGTGATCCTGTGCGGATGATGAAGGGTTATGGTTGATCGAAGACAAGAAATTTCTACCTTGCATGGTCAGATATCCTTGACCAGACGCAGCGCATCATAGATCGCGGCATGGGTGTTGCGGGCCGCTACAGCATCGCCGATGCGATACAGCACGAACTGATCTGCTGCGGCCTGCCAGGGCTGGGCGCGCCCGGCGATCAGTGCGTCCTGATCCACAGCGCCCTTGTTGGCGGATTGCGGTTTCAGATCGAAATAAAGCTCGTCCAGCGGCAGCGTCCCGTGATTGACCACGATCTGGTCGAAGTCCCGCGTTTCGCGATGGCCGGAATAATCCGTGCCGATGACCGCGCTGAGCTGATTGCCGTTCTTCAGTACCGATTTCAGCCTGTAAGTCACTGTAAAGCGGACATCCTTGTCCTGAAGCGCGCGCATATAGGGCACCAGGTTCATCGCCATCACATCGGGGGCAAAGCTGCGGTCGGGGGTCATCACCTCGACATGGGCACCGCTGCCCGCAATCACTTCGGCGGCCTGCAAGGCCGGGTGATCGCCCGCGTCGTCGTAGATCAGGACGCGGGCGCCGGGTTTCACATCGCCCGCGATGATATCCCAGCTTGATACCACCAGATCATTGCCGTCCTCCAGCACATCCGTATGCGGCATGCCGCCCGTGGCCACGATCACCACATCGGGGTTTTGTGCCATGATGTCAGCGGCTTCGGCATAGGTGTTGAAGTGGAAGGTCACATCGCGCGCCGCACATTGCGCCATGCGCCAGTCGATGATCCCGATCATCTCGCGCCGCCGATGCGATTGCGCGGCAAGGCGCAATTGCCCGCCTGCATCGGGGGCCGCCTCGAACACGGTCACATGATGCCCGCGCATGGCGGCGACGCGCGCGGCCTCCAGCCCCGCAGGACCCGCACCCACCACGACCACGCGTTTTTGCACAGGCGCGGGCGCGATCATGTCGTCTTGCGGCATCGTCAACTCGCGCCCGGTAGCGGCGTTATGGGTGCACAGCGCATCCCCCGCCTGGTAGATCCGGTCAAGGCAGTAGTTCGCGCCGACGCAGGGCCGGATGTCATCCTCGCGCCCTTCGATGATCTTGGTCACGATCAGCGGGTCGGCCATATGCGCGCGGGTCATCCCCACCATGTCCAGCTGGCCCGAGGCCACGGCATGGCGCGCCGTCGCCACATCCGGAATGCGCGCGGCGTGGAACGTGGGCAGGCCCACCTCGGCCCGGATGCGGCCCGCGAAATCCAGATGCGGCGCGGATCGCATCCCCTGCACCGGGATCACATCGGTCAGCGCCGCATCGGTATGGATCTGACCCTTGATCACGTTCAGGAAATCGACACCCGCCTGCTTGAACATATGTCCGATGGCAATGCCCTCCTCGACGGGAATGCCGCCCTCGGCCGCCTCATCCGCGACATAGCGCATGCCCAGCAGGAATCGGTTGCCCACCCGCTTGCGGCAGGCGCGATACACCTCAAGCGCGAACCGCGCGCGGTTCTCCAGCCCGCCACCCCAGGGCGCATCCAGCGCATTGGTCAGGGGCGACATGAACTGATCCATCAGATGGCCGTAGCATTCGAACTCCACCCCATCCAGGCCCGCCGCCTGCATCCGTTCGGCGGCATCGGCGTAATCCTGGATGATGCGGTCGATCTCGTGATCCTCGATCACCTTGGGAAAGGCGCGATGCGCGGGTTCACGGAAGGGGCCGGGGGCCACCACGGGCAGCCAGTCGCCCTTGGCCCAATGGGTGCGCCGCCCCAGATGGGTCAGCTGGATCATCACGGCGCAGCCATGGCTGTGGCAGGCATCGGCGATGTTGCGCATCCATGGCACCACCTCGTCCTTGTAGGCCAGCACGTTGTTGAAGACGGGCGGAGAGTTGCGCGACACCGCCGCCGATCCCGCCGTCATGGTCAGCGCGACACCCGCCTTTGCCCGTGTCTCGTGATAGGCGCGATAGCGGTCCTTGGGCATCCCGTCCTCGGGATAGGCCGGTTCGTGACTGGTGGTCATGATCCGGTTCTTCAGGGTCAGATGGCCCAGCTGGTAGGGTTGCAGCAAGGGGTCCTTGGTGGCGGTCTGGGTCATCGGGGGCTCCGGAGTGGACAGGGGGTTGCACCACGCACGACGCGCGATTCAGCCGCGATCCTGTCCGATGGCCGCGGTTCCGTCACCGACAAAAACGACAGTAGTGTCGGATTTTTCGACGTATGTGTTTTTGCCCTGTCCTGCATGGCGGATCCCCGGTTTCCATGCGGCCCAGAATAGCCCGCATCGGTCCGGGATCAGCCGCCGAAAACGACGCTCCGTTTCGGTCCTGCGAAGCGCGCGCGCGCGGCGCCGCGACTCAGGCTTTCACGATCTCGGGAATCCGCCCTGCGGGGGGCGTGTTGCGGCTGCGCTGGCTGGTCACGCGGCCATCAATGATGGTCATGCCCACGCCCGGCAGGTTGCCCAGTTGCACCGATTCCAGGATCGTCTTGCCCGGTGCGTGCTGCGCCTGATCCATCAGAACGAAATCGGCGCAAAGCCCGACCTCGATCATGCCGGTATCCAGCTCGCGCTGGCGCGTGGTGTTGCCCGTGCCAAAGCAAAAGGCGACCTCGGCGGGCACATTGCCAAGGCTCGACAGCATGGCGATCATCCGCAGGATGCCCAAAGGCTGCACCCCTGATCCCGCAGGCCCATCCGTGCCCAGAATCACCTGATCCAGCTTGCCCAGCTCGCGCGTGGTGTTCAGCGTCAGCAGGGCGGCCCGTTCGTTGCCGTTATGCACGATCTCAAGCCCGGCCTTGCAGCCCTCGCACAGGCAGATGATCTGGTCGTCGGGCAGGGCGGAATGCCCACCGTTGATATGGCCCACCACATCCGTGCCCGTCTCCAGAACCATGTCGGCGTCGATCAGCCCCGATCCGGGGATCGACGGCCCGCCCGTGTGGATCGTGCTCTGGATGCCGTATTTGCGCGCCCAGTCCACCATCTGCCGCGCGGTCTTGCCGTCCTTGACGGTGCCCAGCCCCACCTCGCCCAGCAGCTTGACGCCCGCTTTCGCCAGATCGGCGAAATCTTCCTCGACCATGCCATGCTCGATCACCGGCGCGCCCGCGTGCACCTTGACGCCCGAGGGGCGGAAATTCTCGTACCAGCGCTGCGATGCAATCGCCATCGCCTTCAGCCCCACGATATCCTTTGGCCGTCCCGGCATATGCACCTCACCGGCCGAGATCAGCGTGGTCACCCCGCCATGCAGCGTTGAATCAATCCAGTGCAGCTGTTGCTGGCGCGGGGTGTAATCGCCCACCACCGGGTGCACATGGCTGTCGATCAGGCCGGGGCAAAGCGTGCTGCCATTCGCGTCGATCAGCGTGTCCGCACCTTCGGTATCCATGTCCTTTTCACGCCCCCAGGCGGTGATCTTGCCGCCCACCGCGATCAGGCAATCGGCGTCATAGATGGGCTGTTCGATCTTGCCTGACAGCATCAGGCCGATGTTGCGGATGACAAGCTTATGGGTTGCGTCAAGCGTCTGGGGGGCTGCGTCTGCCATGGGTTCTCTCCTGTGACTTGTTAGAACGCTAACAGAAACCTTGCACCGATCAAGGGGCAGGTTGCACTTGGTTGCAGCAAGGATATTGACAGATAAATTGTTTGCATACTAACAATAATGAATTGATGATCCAGTCCCGCAGGAGGGTCCATGCCCGACACCGCATTTTCCCAGGCCGAAACCTTTCCCGTGCCCGAGGGCATGTTCGCCGAAACCGTGACCGAGGTGCAGCATTACACCGACAGGCTGTTCCGCTTCCGCATCACGCGGCCTGCGTCCTTCCGGTTCCGGTCGGGTGAATTCGTGATGATCGGCCTGCCCAATGCGGCGAAGCCCGTGATGCGCGCCTATTCCATCGCCTCGCCGTCCTGGGGCGAGGAGATCGAATTCTATTCGATCAAGGTTCCCGGCGGCCCGCTGACCGAACATCTGCAAAGAATCCAGCCGGGCGATACCGTTCTGATGAAGAAGAAACCCACCGGCACGCTGGTTCTGGATGCGCTCTTGCCCGGCAAACGCGTCTACATGTTCGCCACCGGCACCGGCATTGCCCCTTTCGCCAGCCTGATCCGCGATCCCGAGACTTACGAGAAATTCGAACAGGTCATCCTGTGCCACACCTGCCGCGACGCGGCGGAACTGACCTATGGGCATGATCTGGTCCGCGACCTGCGCGCCGATCCTCTGGTGGGCGAGGTGGCCGGCGGGCTGATCCACTACGCCACCACCACCCGCGAGGCGACGGGCAGGATGGGGCGGCAGACCGACCTCATGGCCTCTGGGCGGATGTTTGCGGAACTTGGCCTGCCGCCGATCGACCCTGCCAGTGATCGCGGGATGATCTGCGGCTCGATGGCGATGCTGCGCGATACCAAGGCCGCGCTGGAGGGTTTCGGACTTGTGGAAGGATCAAACAGCATGCCCGCAACCTTCGTGGTCGAGCGTGCTTTCGTGGGCTGATCGTCACATTTGATTTGACAGCCGGGCATGGCCCGATTTCTTATTCGTGTGCAAACAAAATCAAGGCCGCCCGCCAGAGGTGGTCGACAACGGGGAAGCTGCGATGGGATATCTTGTTGCCGCATCATTGTCCGAGGCGCTGGAGGCGCTGGGCCGGCAGGATGCCGCCGTGATCGCGGGCGGGACCGACTGGTTTCCGGCGCAGGGCCAGCGGCCGCTCAAGGGCGATCTGGTCGATATCACCCGCGTCCCTGAACTGCGCGGGATCTCGCGGGACACAGGCGACAAGGGCGGCTGGCGCATCGGCGGGGCCACGACATGGACCGATGTGATCCGCGCCGATCTGCCGCCCGCTTTCGACGGGCTGAAGGCAGCCGCGCGCGAGGTGGGTTCGATCCAGATCCAGAACGCGGGCACCATCGCGGGCAATCTGTGCAACGCCTCCCCCGCCGCTGATGGGGTGCCGCCCCTGCTGACGCTGGGCGCGGTGGTCGAGCTGGCCTCGACCGCGGGTACACGGCGCATGGCGCTTTCGGATTTCCTCAAGGGGCCACGCCAGACCGCGCGTATGCCGGGCGAGGTGCTGACCGCCCTGCATGTGCCGGACCTGCCCGAGGCCGCGCAAGGGGCCTTTCTGAAACTGGGCGCGCGGGAATATCTGGTGATATCCATCGCCATGGTGGCCGTGGTCGTGACGCTGGATCAGGGCCGGATCGTGCAGGCAGCGGTGGCTGTCGGGTCCTGCTCCGCCACGGCGCAACGGCTGCCGGCGCTTGAGGGCGATCTGGCGGGGCGCCGCGCGCAAGATGTGCTGGACGCGGGGGCAGGGATCATCGCATCCCGTCACCTTGCGCCGCTGTCACCCATCGCAGATGTGCGCGGCAGTGCGGAATACCGGCTTGAGGCGGCGGGCACGCTCTGCGCCCGTGCGCTGGCCATGGCGATAGAGCAGGGGGAACAGTCCCATGGATAAGCGCACGGCACCGGATCTGACGGCCTTTCACCTGAACGGCCAGGTGGTCGAGGTGGCTGCGATGCCCGGCGAGCGCCTGTCCCACAGCTTGCGCGAAAGGCTGGGCGCGCGCGACGTCAAGATCGGCTGCAACGCGGGCGATTGCGGCGCTTGCACGGTGCTGGTCGATGGCGCGCCGGTCTGCGCCTGCCTGATGCCGGTGCAGCAGGCGGCGGGCACGCGCGTCGAGACGCTGGCGGGTCTGGTCAAGGCCGATCCTCATGCCACAAGGCTGGTGGACAGCTTTCAGGCCCATCAGGCCGCGCAATGCGGGATCTGCACGCCGGGCATGATGGTGTCCGCCGTGGCGCTTTTGCGCGACAGGCCCACGCCTGACGCCGCACAGGTGCAGGATGCGCTGGGCGGGGTGCTGTGCCGTTGCACCGGCTATCGCAAGATCATCGACGCGGTGGTCGATGCCGGCGCGGGCGTGGCCCCCGCCGCCGAAGGCTCGGGCGATGTCGGCACCACGATCCGCCGTCTGGACGGGCTGCCCAAGGTCACCGGCACCGAGGCTTTCGGCGATGACGTGGCCCCCGCCGGTGCGCTGGTGTTGCGCGTCATCCGATCCCCCCATGCCCATGCGGGGTTCACCTTCGGCGATCTTGATGCCTTTCGCGCGGCCCATCCCGGCATCGTTGCCGTGCTGACCGCCGCCGATGTGCCGGGGCTGAACGCCTTTGGCGTGATCCCAGGTTTCATCGACCAGCCGGTCTTCGCGGTCGATCACGTGCTTTTCCGGGGCGATGCCGTCGCCGCCGTTGTGGGTGACGCCGAGGCGATGGCCCGCTTCGATCTTGCTGATTTCCCCGTCACATGGCAGGTGCGCGACGCGGTGATGGAGGTTGACGCCGCCCTTGCCCCCGGCGCGCCGCAACTGCATCCGGGCCGCGACCGCAACATCATGTGCGGCGGCCATGTCGCCTGTGGCGATGCCGAGGCCGCGCTGTCCCGCGCGGATGTGACGATCGAGGGGCAGTTCACCACAGCCTTCGTCGAACATGCCTATATCGAACCCGAGGCCGGTTTTGCCGAAATGGACGGTGACCGTGTCGTGGTCCATGCCTGCACCCAGGCCCCGGTGATGGATCAGGAGGCGCTGATGCAGATCCTTGGCCTGCCGCGCGATCGCATCCGCATCGTGCCCACGGCGGTGGGCGGCGGCTTCGGCTCCAAGATCGACGTGTCTTTGCAACCCTTCCTGGCGATTGCCGCGATCAGGACGGGGCGGGCGGTGCGGATGACCTATGACCGGGTCGAGACGATGCAATCCACCACCAAACGCCACCCCGCGCAGATCACCATGCGGATCGGGGCCGGTCGTGACGGGCGTCTGTCGGGCATGACCTTCGACGGGGATTTCAACACCGGGGCCTATGCCTCATGGGGGCCGACCGTGGCGAACCGGGTGCCGGTCCATGCCTCGGGGCCCTACCGCGTGGCGGATTACCGGGCGACATCGCGGGCGGTGAATACCCATTGCGTCCCCGCTGGTGCATTCCGCGGTTTCGGCGTGCCGCAATCAGCCATCGCGCAGGAAAGCCTGTTCGATGATCTGGCGGGCAAGCTGGGCTTGGACCCGCTGGAGTTACGCATCCTCAACGCGCTTGATAACAACCTGCCCACGGTCTGCGGGCAGGTCTTTGCACAGGGTGTCGGGATCAAGCCCTGCCTTGAGGCCTTGCGCCCCGCATGGGCGGCGGCAAAGGCCGAATGCGACACGTTCAACGCCAGCAACACCACCCATAAACGCGGGGTCGGGCTGGCGGCGGGCTGGTATGGCTGCGGCAATACCTCGATGCCAAACCCCTCGACCATCCGGGCGGGGCTGCGCGCCGATGGCACGGTCGTGCTGCATCAGGGGGCGATGGATATCGGGCAGGGGTCGAACACGGTGATCCCGCAGATCTTCGCCCGCGCCTTCGGTGTGCCGGTGCACCGGGTCGCGCTGATCGGCGCCGATACCGACCTGACGCCGGACGCGGGCAAAACCTCGGCCAGCCGCCAGACCTTCGTGACCGGCAATGCGGCGCGTCTCGCGGGCGAGGCGCTGCGCGCGGCGGTGCTGTCGCAGGTCAATGCCAGCCCCGATGCGGTGATCACGCTTGATCCGTCGGGCGTCACCGTCACCGACGGGGCGCAAAGCTTCACCCTCGATCTGGCGCGGCTGACGCCCAACCCCGCAGGCTATGTGCTTGAGGTGAACGAGACCTACGATCCCCCCACCAAACCGCTGGACAAGAACGGCCAGGGCGAACCCTATGCCCAATACGGCTATGCCGCGCATCTGGTGGTGGTCGATGTGGACATCGCCCTTGGCCGTGTCCGCCCGCTGCGCTTTGTCGCCGCCCATGACGTGGGGCAGGCGATCAACCCGCTGCTGGTTGAGGGTCAGGTGCAGGGCGGCATCGCCCAGGGCATGGGCATGGCGCTGATGGAGGAATATATCCCCCATCGCACCGAAAACCTGCATGACTACCTGATCCCCACCATCGGGGATGTGCCCCCGATCGAGACGCTGATCGTCGCGGTGCCGGATGCCCACGGGCCCTACGGCGCCAAGGGGCTGGGGGAACATGTGCTGATCCCCACGGCGCCTGCGATCCTCAATGCCATCAAACACGCCACCGGCGCGCGGATCACCCGCGTGCCCGCCACCCCCGCGCGGGTGCGCGCCGCGCTGAAGGAGGTCGGACATGCCTGACGACAATGCCCCGAACCCCACGTCCGAAAAGATTCGCTGCGATGCCTGTCCGGTGATGTGCTACATCGCCGATGGCAAGGCGGGTGCCTGTGACCGCTATGCCAATCATGGCGGCACGCTGGTCCGCCTCGATCCGCTGACGGTGATCCAGGGCGGCGCGCAGGCCGTGGCTTTTCTGGATCAGGGTGAGAACGCGCAGGACTGGGATGGCGATGTCATCCAGGGCAACCGCACCTTCGTGACCGCCGTGGGCGCGGGCACCACCTATCCCGATTACAAACCCGCCCCCTTCATCGTCTCCCAGCAGGTCGAGGGCGTGGACATGGTCACCGTCGTGACCGAAGGCATCTTCAGCTATTGCGGCGTCAAGGTGAAGATCGACACAGACCGCCACATCGGCCACGAACGCGCCATCGTGCGGGTGGAGGGCGAGGCGATCGGCCATGTGATGACCGCCGAATACGGCTCCAAGATGCTGTCGCTGGGCGGGGTGGAACATCTGACCGGCGGGTCCAAGAAGGAAGGCCGCGTGACCTGCGACGCGCTGATGCGCCTGTGCAACCGCGAACCGGTCGAGATGCAGATCGACGATGGCGTGACCATCGTGGTGCAGGCGGGCCATGCGCCGATCATCAACGGCACTCCGGAAAAGCTGATGCGCGTGGGTTGCGGCTCGGCCACGATCGGGATGTTCGCCAAGCAATGGTACGGCCATGTCGATGAGGTGGTCGTGGTCGATGACCATATCACCGGCGTACTCAGCGAGCATGAGGCGGGCAAGGGCCTCGACATGCGCCTGTCGGGCATCAAGGTGAAGGGCCGCAAATCCACGCCGGGGCGCTATTTCCAGGTGGCCGATCCCGGCACCGGCTGGGGCGGCACCAATGTCGAAGACCCGCTGACCATCCTCAAGCCCGCCGATCCGAAACTGGCATGGCCGGGCCTGCGCCTGCTGATGATCTCCACCACGGGCGAGCAATGGGCCTATTACATCCTTGATGAAAACTTTGTCCCGCAACCGGCCGACATCACGCCGCCGCTGCTGGCCACCGCCGAGCGGATCGCGGAAAACTGCGAACCTTCGCTCTGCTCGGTGCTGTTCATGGGCGGTGCGGGCGGCAGCTTGCGCGCGGGCGTCACCGAAAACCCCGTGCGTTTGACCCGCTCGGTCAAGGACGCGCTCACCTACGTCTCCTGCGGCGGGGCCGAGGCTTATGTCTGGCCCGGTGGCGGTATCACCGTGATGGCCGATGTGATGGACATGCCCACCAATTCCTTCGGCTATGTGCCGACCCCGGCGCTGGTCGCCCCGATCGAATTCACCCTGCGGCTGGCCGATTACGCGGCCTTGGGCGGGCATGTGGATCACGTGCGGCCCGTCGAGACAGTGCTGACACCCGCGATCCGCAAGGTGCTGCCGAACATCAGCCAGCCTGATCCGCATGATCCGCAGAATTACCGCTGGCGGCCTGATCGAAAGGGGCGGCGCGGATGACAGGGCCGGTTTCTGCCTTGCTGGATGACGGGCGGTTGCACCTGCAACATGGCCCCATCGACCTGATCATCGGGGTCGAGGCGCCGGATGACGCGACCTGCCGCATCGCCTATCGCGCGGCGCGCGACCGCTTTGCCACCGTGCTGGATGAACTGGTGCCGGAACTGCCCCTGTTGCGCGCACCCCTTGGCGCGGCACCTCAGGGCCAGATCGCCCGTCGGATGCACCGCGCCTGCGGAACCGTGGCGCAGGGCGATTTCGTCACTCCCATGGCCGCCGTGGCAGGCTCGGTCGCGGATACGGTGCTGTCCGCCATGCTGGCCGCGACGCCGCTGATCCGCGCCCATGTGAACAACGGCGGCGATATCGCGCTGCATCTGGCGCCGGGCGCGGAATACCGCGCCGCCATCGCCGGGCTGGACGGGCAACTGGCGGGCCAGATCACGCTGCGCGCCACAGACGGCGTTGGCGGCATTGCCACTTCGGGGCAGGGCGGGCGCAGCCTCAGCCTGGGTATTGCGGGGGCGGTGACGGTGCTGGCGCGCGATGCCGCCACGGCGGATGCCGCCGCCACGCTGATTGCCAACGCGGTCGATCTGCCGGGGCATCCGGCGATCACGCGGCAACCCGCCTGCGATGTCTGGCCCGACACCGATCTGGGCGCGCGCCCGGTCGTGACCCATGTCGCCCCGCTGCCCCCCGCAGATATCGCCCGCGCCCTGTCACATGGCGTCACCCGCGCGCAGGCGATGATCGACACCGGCGCCATTGCCGCCGCAGCACTGGTCCTGCAAGGTCAGGGCGTTACGGTCGGAGATTTCGAAGACGGGGCCACGGCCCTCAAGGAAAGGAGCCTCTCATATGCCTGAGGTCGAGATACGCAAATTCGCCAGTGTCGTGGAAGAGGTCTTCCACGAAGGCGGGCCCCGCGCCACCACGCCGCTGCGCCGCGCCGCCGTGATCGCGGTGATCCGCAATCCCTTCGCGGGCGCTTATGTCGAGGATATCCAGCCCTTCATGGAAGACCTCAAGCCGCTGGGCCTGATGATGGCGAACCGGCTGGTGGAGCTGCTGGGCGGTGACCCTGCAATCGTCGAAGGCTATGGCAAAGGCGCCATCGTCGGCGCGGCAGGCGAGCTGGAACATGGCGCGCTGTGGCATGCGCCGGGTGGCTATGCCATGCGCGAGGTGCTGGGCGACGCCATGGCGATCGTGCCCTCCACCAAGAAGGTCGGCGGGCCGGGCACCCGGCTCGACGTGCCGATCACCCATATCAACGCATCTTATGTGCGCAGCCATTTCGACGCGATGGAACTGGGCCTGAACGACGCGCCGCGCGCCGATGAAATGGCGCTGATGCTGGTCATGACGACCGGCCCGCGTGTTCATAACCGCGCCGGTGGCCTTGCCGCCGACAAGATCACAGGAAAGGACGGGCTGAGATGAGCGCCGATATCCGCAAACTGGCCGTCTGGGTCGAGGAAACCCATACCGAGATGGGCAAAACCATCACCCCCGCCACCCGCAAGGCCGTGGCGGTGGCGGTCATCGCGAACCCCTATGCCGGGCGCTACGCCGATGATCTGTCCGCGCTGATCGAGATCGGCGCCGAACTGGGCGGGCTGCTGGGGGCGCGCTGCGTCGCGGCCCTTGGGATCGCGCCGGGCCAGGCGCAAAGCTATGGCAAGGCCGCCATGGTCGGCGAGGGCGGAGAACTGGAACATGCCGCCGCCATCCTGCATCCCAAACTGGGCGCCCCCCTGCGCGCGGCGGTGGAAAAGGGCGCGGCCCTGGTACCGTCGTCGAAAAAGATGGGCGGGCCGGGTCAGGTGCTGGACGTGCCGCTGGGCCACAAGGACGCGGCTTACGTGCGCAGCCATTTCGACGGGATCGAGGTGCGGCTGAACGATGCGCCACGGGCAGGCGAGATCATGGTGGCTGTCGCCGTGACCGACAGCGGCCGCCCCTTGCCGCGTGTCGGCGGGCTGACCCATGCCGAGGCCGAAGGCAAGGACGGGCTGCGCTGATCCTGCGGGATGCGTCGGATTTTGAGTATTTGAAGAACGATGAAGGGGGGCGACCTGCGCGCCCTTCCTCTGTCAGAGCTTGTCCAGCAGTTCCAGAAGCCGCTCCATCTCGCGGCGGGTCAGGTTCGCGGCGGTCACCTCGGAGATCCGGTGCGCCGTTTCTATGGCCTGGGCGGCGAAGTTGCGCCCCTCCGGGGTCAGGGAAATATCCAGCCGGCGCATGTCAGAGGTGCTTTTGCTGCGTCGTACCAGCCCCTTGGCGCGAAGCCGGTCGACCACGCCCTTGGTCGTGGCCGCATCCATGCCCACCAGCCGACCCAGCTGATTCTGCGAGATCGTATCCTCGTCCATCAGCTTGGCCAGCACGGCAAATTGCGTGGGCGTCACATCCGGCATCATCCGGGCGAAAACCTCGAGGTGTTTCTGGTTGGCCAGCCGCAGTTTGAAGCCGATCTGGTCCTCCAGCCGATAGGTCGACCTTTCCCGGTTCTCGATGTCCATCCGCCGTCTTTCCTCCGGGGGCTGCGTGCCTTGCGCGCCGTTGTCTTGCCCGTGATCCGTGCAGTAGTGTTTCACGAAAGCGGGGCGGGGTCCATTTCCTGATTACGCCAGAAAAATTTGTTTGACAGCTAACAAGTTTTTGGTGCGGAATGGGGGAAAGGTCAAGCAGGACGACGGCGGCGTGTTGCGCGCCGGGCATCGCGTGATCGGCAAGGATCGTCCGCCTGGCGGGCGGCGCAACAGGAGGGTAGGACGATGTCTTTCGTCAGGAACGCCTGGTATGTGGCCGGATGGTCGCATGATTTCGGCGCCGAGATGCGCGCCCTGACCATCGTGAATGAAACCATGGTGATGTTCCGCGCCAGTGACGGTGCGCTTGTTGCGCTGGAGGATCGCTGCCCGCACCGGCAGTTGCCGCTGTCCAGGGGCAAGCGGATCGGCGATACGATCCAGTGCGGCTATCACGGGATGACCTTTGATCGCACCGGCGCCTGCGTCCGCGTGCCGGGGCAGGAGAACCTGCCCGCCAGCGCCTATGTCGATGCCTTCCCGGTCGAGGAACGCCATGGCATCGTCTGGGTCTGGACGGGGGAGCCTGACCGCGCCGATCCTGCCTTGATCTTCGACATGCCCGAATTCAGCGATCCGGCCTGGCATGTGCATCATGGCGACGCGCTGCATCTGCATGCGAATTACCTGAACGTGGCGGAAAACCTGGTGGACCCCGCGCATGTCAGCTTTGTGCATCCCACGACGCTGGGCAGTTCCGCATCCGAGAATGTCCCTGTCCATGTCAGCACACGCGGCAAGGTCATTACCGCCTGGCGCTGGATCCGCGATGCGCCGCCTGTGGGGTTTTTCCAGAAGTTCGGCGGCTTTACCGGCAATGTCGACCGCTGGCACTACTACCATCTGCATCTGCCCAGCACCGCGGTGATCGATTTCGGCAGCGCCGATGCGGCGCTGAACCTGCCCGAGGACGAGCGCCAGAAAGGTGTGCGTATCTTCGCGCTGCATTTCGTGACCCCGGTGACCGAGGATTACACGATCGACCACTGGATGCATATCCGCAACGCGGCGGTGGGCGATGATGCGGCCTCGGCGCAGATGGACGCGATGTTCCGCGTGGCCTTCGCCGAGGACAAGGAGATCCTGGAGGCGATCCATATCGAGGAACAGCGCCCGCAAAAGCGCAAGCCCATCCGCATTGCCATAGACAAAGGCCCGAACGTATACCGTAAAAGGATACGCGACCTGATCGAAACCGAGGCGACCGAAGACCTTGGAGACCCTGTAAGACCAACTTTCGTCCAGCACGACTGAGGACACCCAACAGAGAGGATATCCCAATGCATCGCAAGACGTTTCTGAAAGGACTGGCAGGTGCGGCCGCACTTGCCATGGCGGGGCTTCCCGCCCTGGCGCAGGACACGATCAAGATCGGAGAGATCAACCATTACAAGCGCATGGCCGCCTTCGCCGAACCCTACAAGATGGGGATCGAGCTGGCGCTGGAAGAGGTGAACGGCGCAGGCGGCGTGCTGGGCAAGCCGCTGGAATTCATCTTCCGCGACGATCAGGGCGATCCCGGCGAGGCGATCAAGATCGCCGAGGAGCTGATGACGCGCGACGGCGCGGTCATGCTGACCGGCACCATCCTCAGCAACGTGGGCCTGGCGATTTCCTCGCTCGCGGCGGAAAAGAAATACCTCTATCTCGCGTCCGAACCGCTGGCGGATTCCATCGTCTGGGCCAGCGGCAACGATTATACCTTCCGGCTGCGGACCTCGACCTACATGCAGGCGGCGATGCTGGCCGAAGAGGCCGCGAAATCCGATGCGGTCCGCTATGCGACGATCGCGCCCAACTATGCCTATGGCAAGGAAGCGGTCGCGGCCTTCAAGACCGTGCTGACCCAGTTGAAACCGGATGTGGAATTCGTGACCGAGCAGTGGCCCGCGCTGTTCAAGATCGACGCGGGGGCCGAGGTTCAGGCGCTGGAACGCGCCAAGCCCGATGCCGTCTTCAACGTGACCTTCGGCACCGACCTTGCGAAATTCGTCCGCGAAGGCACGACGCGGGGCCTGTTTGACGGGCGCACGGTTTACGGGATGCTGACGGGCGAGCCGGAGTACCTCGATCCGCTGGCGGACGAGGCGCCCGTCGGCTGGGTCGTCACCGGCTATCCCTGGTATGACGTGACGGACGCCTCCAACAAGGCTTTCGTCGATGCCTATCAGGCACGTTACAGCGACTATCCCCGCATCGGATCGCTGGTGGGCTACATGACCGTGCAATCCATCGCGGCGGCGCTGGAAAAGGCCGGCAGCACCGAGACCGAGGCGCTGAAGATGGCCTTCAAGGGGCTTGAACTGGATACACCCGTCGGGCCGATCACCTATCGCGCGATTGACCATCAGGCGACCATGGGGGCTTTCGTCGGCACCATCGCGATGAAGGACGGCAAGGGCGTCATGGTCGACTGGACCTACAAGAACGGCGCCGATTACCTGCCCAGCGACGAAGAGGTCGCAAAGCTGCGCCCGGCGAACTGAGCCTGCGCGCCACGATTGCGGGCGGCGGCTGGTCTGCCGCCCGCACCTCTTGGTCAGCCGTGCCGCGCCTTTCGGGCGCGCCCGGCGCTGGCCTGAGCTTTCTCCAGAACAACCGGGGCCGCGCATATGGGTTTCTTCATCGCACAGCTTCTGACGGGGCTTGCCAATGCAGGCGCGCTGTTCATGGTCGCCTCGGGGCTGTCGCTGATCTTCGGCGTCACCCGGATCGTGAATTTCGCGCATGGATCGTTCTACATGCTGGGCGCCTATGTCGGCTACAGCCTGATGCAGGTGCTGCCGGGGGCGGTGGGGTTCTGGACCTCGATCCTGCTGGCGGGCGTGATCGTGGGGCTGATTGGCGTCATCGTGGAAATCTGTGTGCTGCGCCCGGTCTACCGCGCGCCTGAACTGTTTCAGCTGGTCGCCACCTTCGGCGTGATCCTGGTGATCCAGGACCTGACCCTGATGACCTGGGGCGCCGAGGATGTGCTGGGTCCGCGTGCCCCCGGCCTGACCGGCGTGGTGCGGATCATGGGCGAGCCGGTGCCGAAATACGATCTTGCGCTGCTGGTGATCACGCCCTTCGTGGCGCTGGCCCTGTGGTATCTGATCACGCGTACGCGGGTCGGCGTGCTGGTGCGCGCTGCCACCCAGGACCGCGAGATGGTGGGCGCGCTGGGCGTCAACCAGTCCTGGCTGTTCACCGGCGTCTTCTTTCTGGGCTGCGCGCTGGCGGGCCTGGGCGGGGCGCTGCAACTGCCCAAGGGCGGGGCCGACCTGCTGATGGATTTCAACATCCTGACGGCGGTTTTCGTCGTCGTGGTGATCGGCGGCATGGGGTCGCTGCCTGGCGCCTATCTGGCGGCGGTGCTGATCTCGGTGCTTGGCGTTTTCGGCGTCACCTATATGCCGCAAAGCACGCTGGTGCTGATGTTCGTGATCATGGTGCTGGTCTTGATGATCCGCCCCTATGGCCTGTTCGGCCGCCCCGAAGTGGCGGGCGAACATGGCCAGGTCGGCGAGCCCGAGCGCCCGATCAAACCTGCCGGGCCGCGCGCGCGCATGATCGTGGCCGCGGGGCTGGCGCTGCTGGCGCTGATGCCGGTCTACGGGTCAAGTTTCGCGCTGGTGCTGGCCACCGATATCCTGATCTTCTGCCTCTTCGCCGCCAGCCTGCATTTCATCCTTGGCCTTGGCGGGCTGGTCAGTTTCGGCCATGCCGCGTTTTTCGGAGGTGGGGCCTATGTCGCGGCCCTGCTGGTCACCTATGCCGAGACGCCGATGGAACTGGCCCTGCTGCTGGCGCCGCTGGGCGCGGGCATGGCCGCCATCATCATCGGCTGGGTCTGCCTGCGGTTGACGGGCGTCTATTTCGCCATGCTCACGCTGGCGTTTTCGCAGCTGCTGTGGAGCCTTGTGTTCCAGTGGGGCGAGGTGACGCGCGGCGATGACGGGCTGGTGAATATCTGGCCCTCGGCCTGGGCCTCTGGCACCACGGTCTATTTCTACCTGACGCTGGTGATCTGTACGGGCGGAATCCTGTTTCTGCGCCACGCAGCCCATGCGCCTTTCGGCTATGCGCTGCGCGCCGCCCGCGACAGCGCCCGCCAGGCCGAGGCGACGGGGATCAACACCAAGCGCGTGCAATGGGCGGCCTTCGCGCTGGCCGGTGCCATGGCCGGTGTCGCGGGGGGGCTGTTCGTCTTTTCCAAGGGCAGCGTCTTTCCCAACGAGCTTGAGATCGCGCGCAGCTTCGATGCGCTGATCGTGGTCTTCCTGGGTGGGGTCAAGACGCTGGCGGGCGGTGTCGTCGGCGGCGCCGCGCTGGAAGGGGTCAAGGATATCCTGACCCGCTTTGAATACTGGCGTCTGGCGCTGGGCATCCTGATCATCGTGGTGGTGATCCTGGCGCCTGACGGGCTGGTCGGCACCGCGCGCAAGCTGGGCGAACGCTGGGGCCTGTTGCGCGGCACGGAGGACAGCAAATGAGCATCGTTCTGGAAACCCAGGGCCTGTCGAAATCCTTCGGCGCGATCAAGGCCGTGTCGGACGTGTCCTTTGCCCTGCACAAGGGCGAACTGCTGGCGATGATCGGCCCCAATGGCGCGGGCAAGAGCACCTGTTTCAACATGCTGATGGGTCAGTTGAAACCCACGGCCGGCACCGTCTGGCTGAACGGTCAGGACCTGGCGGGACTGGGCCCCCGCCAGATCTGGCGCATGGGGGTGGGGCGGACGTTCCAGATCACCGGCACATATGCGTCGATGACGGTGGCGGAAAACGTGCAGATGGCGCTGATCTCGCATCATCGCCGGGTCTTTTCGATTCTGCCCTATGCGCACAGGCTTTATCGTGACCGGGCGCTGGACCTGCTGAACCTGGTGGGCATGGCCGATCAGGCGGACCGGCATTGCGCGGTACTGGCTTACGGCGATCTGAAGCGGCTGGAACTGGCGATTGCGCTGGCGCATGAACCCAGCCTGCTGCTGATGGATGAACCCACCGCCGGGATGGCCCCGCGTGAACGGATCGCCCTGATGCAACTGACCGCCGATATCGTGCGCGATCGCGGCGTCAGCGTGCTGTTTACCGAACATGACATGGATGTGGTCTTTGCCCATGCACACCGGGTCATGGTGCTGAACCGGGGCCAGCTGATCGCGGATGGCACGGTCGATCAGATCCGCAACGATCCGCGCGTGCAAGAGGTGTACCTGGGTGGTGGCACCCTGTTCCACGCCGCCGAGGAGGGCCAGCATGCTTGAGATCGCATCCGTCAACAGCTTCTACGGCAAGGCCCATGTTCTCAGCGATCTCAGCTTTTCGGTCCAGCGCGGGCAGGTCGCGGCCCTGCTGGGGCGCAACGGGGCGGGCAAGTCCACCACGATGAAATCCATCATGCAGCTGGTTGCGCCGCGCAGCGGGCAGGTCCGCTTCATGGGGAAGGATCTTGTCGGCCTTGCGCCGCACCGGGTCGCCAAGATGGGCCTTGGCTATGTGCCAGAGGATCGGCGCATCTTCACCGACCTCACGGTGCTGGAAAACCTTGAGGTGGGCCGCCAGCCCCCGCGCGAAGGCACGGTCACATGGACCCGCGACATGCTCTTCGATCTCTTTCCCAACCTGGCCGAACGGCGCAACAACCGGGGCAAGGAAATGTCGGGTGGCGAGCAGCAGATGCTGACCATCGCGCGTACGCTGATGGGCAACCCCAGCTTCGTGCTGCTGGACGAACCCAGTGAAGGCATCGCCCCGGTCATTGTCGAACAGATGGCCCGCGTGATCCTGCAACTGAAATCCGAAGGTTTGACGGTCCTATTGTCGGAACAGAACCTGCATTTCGCCCGTGCCGTGGCCGATGTGGCCATCATCATCGAAGGCGGCGCGCAGAAGTTCCACGGCTCCTTGGCCGAGTTGAACGCCCACCCCGAGATCAGGGATGCCTATCTGTCGGTCTGAACGCGGGCGTGGCGTGGTGATGCCGCGCGGGCTTGCCGGGCGGCAAGCTGTCTGCAATGTCGCGTGGCAATGGCTGTCAGATATCAATCCAGTTGCGACGGGGGCGCGCCGCGTGGGCTGTCACCCGCCCATCGTGCCGCAAGGTGCAACAGGATGATGATCATGGACAGCGGAACGGAAACCGAGATCCAGACCATCGGTATGCCAAGCGTGTCGGCCGTCAGCCCGGATTGACGCGCCAGGTAGCCTTTGGCAAATCCGCCCTTCAGGCCCATGAAGCAGAAATAGACGACCGGCAGCACGAAGGTCAGCACCGCCGCGGACTGGATCGCTTCGGCCAGGTGCCCCAGAAGATGCGGACGCGGGGGAAACACGCTTTCCATCAGGACTGCATCCGCGCGGGTCTTGAACGACAGGGTCGCCCCCAAAAGCCCTGTCCAGACCATTGCGTAGCGGGCCACATCCTCGGTCCAGACGGGGGGCGCGGAAAACACGTAGCGCGCGACGATCTGGATCATCACGGTGAAAAACATCAGGCAGACCGCCAGGACCGCGATGTGGCGCACAGCCTTGTGCAAGCCGTCGCTGAGGTCGATGATCATCTTGCGCATCGTCGTTCTCCGGTCGGAAGGGACAGGCGGGCCGGGATCGTGGCCCGCCTGTCCGGCTTAGCGATTGGCGTCGGACAGATCGGTCCAGATCTTGACGTCGGCGCTGGGCATCAGGTCGGATTCATAAACGGCCTTGGATGCCTCGCGGAAAACGGCGCGTTCCTCCGCGGTCAGGCGCTGGACTGTGACGCTTTTCTCCTCAAGCGCGGTCAGACCGGATTCCGAGGCTTTGGCCAGCCATTCACGATTGGCCGCATCGGCGGCGACAACGGCGGCATCGACGGTGGCGCGCTCGGCGTCGGTCAGCCCGTCATACCATGCCTTGGACATCAGCACGGCGCGCATCGGGATGATCACGCCCGCATCCGAGAAATGACGCACGAAATCCGTCTGCCCGAACATCACCGGCACGAAGGGCGAGTTCAGGTAGCCGTCGATCACGCCGGTCTGCAGACCTGCGGGCACTTCGCCCCATGGCACGATGGTGCCGCTGGACCCCCAGGCCTGGTACATCGCGATCTGCGCGTCATCCAGCGCCCGCATCCGCAGGCTGGACATGTCGGCAGGGTTACGCACGGCCTGCGTGGTGGTGATGATCCCCGAGGACGGGCCGATCGGAACAAGGGCCGCAACCCGTACATCCTGCGCCGCGAGGCTGTTGTTCAAGCGTTCGAACACATTTCCGGCGGCAACGGCGCGGTCCATATGGGCGGCGTCGTCGAAGATATAGGGCAGGCGCACGCCATAGATGAAGGGGTCGACCTGCGCGATGGACCGCACATCCGACAGCGACACCTCCAGCAGCCCGGTCGAGACCTGGTCGAATTTCTCGGCCTCGTTGCCGACAGAGCCGGCGGGCATTTCGCGTGTCTCCATTCCGCCGGCTTTCAGCGCGTTGCCGAAGGCGAAGGCCCAGTTGTAGGACCCCGATTGTTCCATGTCGGGTTTGCCATCCAGCGCGATCTTGACCTCGGCCGTAGCCGTGGTGGACATGGCCAGCAGTGCCGCCAGTGTGAGTGCCTTGAGTGTCATGAGGTACCTCCCAGTTCCCAGTTCCCAGTTTGTCGTCAGTTCACGGAAAATCCGAACAGGCGCGGCAATGCGAGGCTGAGGCTTGGCCAGTAGACCAGCGCCAGCAACACAAGCACCTGCACGGCAATGAATGGCAGCGCGGTATATGCCAGCCGCCAGTAGTTCAGATTGGTCAGCGCCGCGACGACGACCAGGCATTTGCCCAGTGGCGGCGTGATCAGGCCGACGCAGAGGTTGAAGCACAGCACGATGCCCAGGTGGATGGGGCTGATCCCCTGTTCCAGGGCCTGCGGGGCAAAGAGCGGGATCAGCAGGGTCAGCGCCACGGGCGTGTCCATGAACATGCCCGCGACCAGGAAGACCGCCATCAGAAAGAACAGGTATTTCGTCCCGGTCAGGCCAAAGCTGTCGACCCATCCCGCCAGCGCCTGCGACCAGCCCAATTGCCCGGCCAGGTATCCCAGCACCGAAATCGCGGCGAGGATGATGAAGATCGTGCCCGTCATCTTTGCGGTCGCCTCGACCGCGTCGAAGATCATGCGCCAGTCCAGCCCCTTGTAGAACTGCCCCGCCATAAGCGCGAACAGCACGGCGATGGCCGACCCCTCGGTCGGCGTGGCCAACCCGAACACCAGCGAGCCCAGGATGATGACAGGCAGGCACAACGCGGGGGCCGCATTGATCAGGCTGGGCAGGAAGCGTGGCAAAGTCTCGGATTTGCCGCCCGGATGATCCTGGGCGACGGCGATCCCGGCGTTCAGCGCCATCAGGCTGGCCGCCAGCAGCAAGCCGGGGACCACGCCCGCGATGAACAGGGCCGCGACCGATGTGCCGGTCAGGCCGCCGTAGATGATCATGATGATCGACGGCGGGATGATCGGCCCGATCATCGACGATGCGGCGGTGATCGCACCGGCGTAATAGGGGGTGTAGCCGCGCGCGGTCATTTCCGGCACGAAGGTGCGTGACAGGGCCGCGCTATCCGCGACGGCGGACCCCGAGATGCCGGCGAAAAAGACGCTGGTCAGGATATTCACATGACCCAGGCCACCCTTGAACCGGCCCACGAGGGACATCGCAAAGTCGATCAGGCTGCGCGTGGCACCGGCGCGGCTCATGATCTCGGCGGTCAGAATGAACATCGGCATCGCCATGAAGGCGAAGACATCAAGTTGCGCGAAGATCCGTTGTGGCAGGACCGACAGGAATTGCGCCTTGTCGGTGGCGATGAATGTCACGATCGACACCGCACCCATCAGATAGGCAAATGCCGTGCCGGTGATCAGCAGAACGATGAAGACGAGGGGGACATAGAACATCGCCTATACCGCCGTCTTTACGCGCGGCGCATCGCGCGGGCCCTGCCCATCCAGATGGGGCGGATGCGTCACGATCGACCGCAGGTCGATCCGGGACGGCGCGATCGCCGCAAGATCGGGCCTGGGGCGGGCGGTTGTCGGGGATTGGGCGAACAGCCGCTCGAATGCCCGCGCGCTGGCCAGCAGGGCCTGATCGCCCCGTGCCGCGCCCAGGATCTGCATCCCGAAAGGCATTCCGCCGGGATCCCGTCCGCAGGGCAGGGTGATCGCCGGCCCCCCGGCAAGCGACCCGCGATAGGCCAGCGCAAGCCAGCGGTAATAGATGTCCATCTCCTGCCCGTCGATGACCTGCGCGTGGGACTGGGTCCAGGGGAAGGGTGATACGGGCGCGGTCGGCAACAGGATGACATCGAATCTCTGCATCAAGGCGTTGAAGCGGCGCAGGATGCGCGTTTGTTCGGCATGCGCCCAGGCCCGGTCAGCCAGGGTCATGCTGCGCCCCAGGGCGACATTGGCCGCGATATGCGGGCCATAGGCCGCGGGTGTCCGGTCCAGCGCCTCTGCGAAGGCCGACAGAAAGCTTTCCGCGCGCAGGATGTCAAAGCAGCGATCCATGTCGCCCAGGGCCAGGTCCGCGGGGCGGCAATCGCGCACATGCGGACGGATCAGGTCGATCCGCTCCAGGAAGGTCTGCCGGATCTCGGGCGCAATGGCAGCGCTGCCGAAATCGGGGCTGTAGCCGATCCGCAGATCCCTGAGGCGGATATCCGGCAGGGCGGCAAACCGGTCCGGGGCGCCCGCCACCGATAGCGGGTCGTCGGGGTCATACCCCTGGCAGATCCCCAGCATCAGGATCAGGTCATCCATCGTGCGCGCCATTGGTCCCAGCACCGAAATCCCGGACCAGCCAAGCGGCCGCGTCGGATGCGCGATGACGTCCACGGAGGGGCGATAGCCCACGATCCCGCAGAGTGCCGCGGGTATCCGCAGCGATCCGCCCGTGTCCGATCCGGTGCAAAGCGGCAAAAGTTCTGCCGCAAGCGCCGCGGCGGACCCGCCCGAGGAGCCGCCGGCAATCAGGTTCGGGTCGAACGGATTGCCCGTTGCCCCCCAGACCGGGTTGCGGCTGTTGCCGCCCGCGCCCAGTTCCGGAACATTGGTCTTGGCCAGGACAATGGCCCCCGCCGCGCGCAGGCGCGCGACCATCGGCAGGTCCCGGTCCGGCACGTTTCCGCGCGCGGCTATGCTGCCATGGGTCGTCAGAAGGCCCTTGGTGTCCTGAAGATCCTTGACCCCGATGGGCAGCCCGTCCAGCGGACCTTTCGGCTGCCCCGCCTGCCACCGCGCCGTGGCCGATTGCGCCTGTGCGCGGGCGCGCGCGACATCCATGGCGGCCAGGGCGTTGATCTTGGGATTTACTGTTGCGATGCGATCCAGGCAGGCCGAAAGGTAATCGACCGGTGACAGGGTCCCGGACCGGAATCCCGCCAGGACATCGCATGCTGTCATTGCCGTCACGGACATGGGCAAGCCATGGGCGCAAGCCGGGTCAGAATCATCACACGCGCCCTCCCAAACCGAGTGTTTGAATAAGGTATGCTTATGAAATGCTTAAAAATAGAGCCAAATATGGTATAATACATTAACCAAATGGAATGGTCTTGAGGTCATCCGTCGCTTGCTGAAGACACTTCAGAAACAGCGACAGGGTGCCGTTCTGGGCGGCCTTGTCCCGCCGCCAGAAACAGCGCGCCTCGGACAGCAGGCCTTGTGTGTTCAGCGGCAGCATCACTATGTCCCCGCGTGCGGCATGGGTCTGCGCCAGGCGTTTGGGCATGAAACCCAATGCCGGCATGACCCGCAGGATTTCCAGGTTCAGCGTCATCGACAAGGACGCAATCGTATTGCTGGGCGGTGCCAGCCCGTTTGCCGCGAACAGGGCATCAATCGCCTGACGCGCGACAGAGTTCGCTTGCGGGACAATCCATGGGAATGCGGCCGTGTCCGCCCATGTCAGCCCCGGCTTTTTCTCCAAGGGATGATCGCGCCCGGCGACAACAAGAACGGGTTCTGAAAACAGTGCCATCTGGTCGATGCCGGGCATTTCCTGCGGTTGCCAGATCCGCGCGATCAGGACATCGATGGCCCCGGCCTCGAGTTCCGGCAACAGCTCAACGAAATGCCCTTCCTGAATGGATATGCTTGCCTGTGGCGCGCTGCGTTTGAACAGTGCCAGCGTGCCCGGCAACAGGGTCGGCGCGACAGAGCTTACGACACCGATCGACACCGATCCCGACAGGCCGCTGGCCATGGCCTCGATGTCAAAGGCCGCGCGGTCCAGCTGATTCAGGGCCTGGCGCGCATGTTCGGCAAGCCTGCGCCCGATCGGTGTCAGGTAAAGCCGGTTGCGTTCGCGTGTGACCACCGGCACGCCGACGATCTTTTCAAGCTCGGCGATTTGTTTCGAAACAGCGGGTTGCGTGACGTTGAGCGCCTCGGACACCCGTGCCACCAGTTTCAGATCAGCCAAGGCCGCGATCACCCGCAGATGGCGCAGCGTGATCGACTTGAAGGGGTCATTGTTTGAAATTTGCCATCTCCCGATATGTCACGGATCACAGCATGTCATGGTTTGCACAGGGTCCAAAGCGCGCCCGGGCGGTCAAGATGTCAGGATGTCCGGAACGCCACACCCCGACGCGTCGGCATGATAGGCCCGCAACGATGCCCCGCGACGGGACGCCCACCGGGTCAGACCCGCATCGCCATGGGCTGGGGGTTGGCGCGCAGGTTGGATTGCTTGTAGCTGGCCATCAGGTCGTTGAACTTGCCACCCTGAACCGCCACGTGATCACGCAGCACCGCCTCGGCGGTTTCGCTGTCGCCGGTTTCCAGCGCCGTAAGGATCTGGCGATGCTCTGTCAGTGACTGGATCATCCGCCCGCGCACACGCAGTTGCATCCGCCGAAAGGGTTGCAGCCGCTTGTGCAGGCGCTGCGCCTCCTGGGCCAGGAAGTCATTGCCCGAGGCGGTATAGATCAGCTGATGGAAATGCTCGTTCTCGCGGTAATAGCCGTCGCTGTCGCCGGCCTCGACCGCCGCTTCGCAGGCCAGGACGGTGGCGCGGATCGCGGCAAGCACCTCTGGCGTGATGCGCCGGGCGGCCAGGCGGCCGCAGACGGCCTCAAGCTCGGCCATGACCTCGAACATCTCGATCATTTCGTGAAAGGCGGGGTGGCGCACGAAGGCGCCACGGCGTGGCAGCAACTCGACCAGGCCCGAGGCGGCCAGCATCTGGAACGCCTCGCGCAGCGGGGTGCGCGAGACATGGAACCGTTCGGCCAGACGGATTTCATCCAGCCGTTCGCCATCGGCGAATTCGCCGGTGACGATCATCTGTTCCAGTGCTTCGCGCACATTGTCGGCCATGCGTGTGTTCATGTGTGCAATCGTATCCCGCGTCCTGGTATTGGGCAATCGAATTCTTGTATACAAAAAGTTTGACATTGGATGCACAGCCGCGCAGGATCGTCGCGATTGCGGGAGGGAGCCCGCAGCACATCCATCTGGGAGGATAGAATGACCATCAGAACTTTCGCCGCTGCTGCGGCACTTGCGGTTTTCGGCATGGGCCTTTCGGCCGCCAACGCGACCGAACTGCGCCTTTCGCATCAGTGGTCTACAGGCGACGTGCGCCACAAGGTCGCCGAGATGATCGCGACCGATGTTGCTGCGGCGAATGTCGACCTGGAGATCAAGATCTTCCCGTCCGAATCGCTGCTGAAAGCGCGCGAGCAATACAACCCGCTGTCGCGCGGGCAGGTAGACATGATCGTCTATCCCTTGTCCTACTCGGGCGGTCAGCGCCCCGAATATAACCTGACCCTGATGCCGGGCCTGGTGAAGAACCACGACCATGCAGCGCGCCTGAATGAAAGCCCGTTCATGGAAGAGATCGAAAAGATCATGGCCGAGGATGACATCATGATCCTGGTCCATGGCTACCTGGCGGGCGGTTTCGCCAGCGTCGGCGATTGCATCACCCGTCCCGAGCATGTGAACGGTCTGAGCACCCGCGCGGCCGGCAAGTCGTTCGAGGAGATGCTGGCGGCTGCCGGTGCCTCGATCTCGTCCATGGCCTCGTCCGAGGTTTACAACGCGATGCAGACCGGCGTGCTTCAGGCGGTCAACACCTCGTCTTCGTCCTTCGCATCCTTCCGTCTGCAAGAGCAGGTCAAATGCTACACGCCTGCCGGTGATGTGGCGCTGTGGTTCATGTACCAGCCGGTGATGATGAACAAATCCACCTTCGAGGGTCTGAGCGACGCGCAGAAGACCGCGCTTCTGGCGGCAGCCGAAAAGGCCGAAGCCTGGTATCTGGAGCAGGCCAAGGCGGAAGACGCGGCCTCGGTCGAGGTGTTCAAGGCGGCCGGCGTGACCATTGCCGAGATGACGCAGGACGATTTCAACGCCTGGCTCGACCTGGCCAAGCAGAGCTCTTACAAGTCCTTCGTCGACAGCGTGCCGAACGGCCAGGCGTTGCTGGACCTCGCCCTCGCGGTCGAGTGATCGCAGTATCCTGACACAAGACTGTCCGGGCGGTTCGCAATCCGCCCGGACCCAAGCGACACCCCCCAAGCATCGGAGCCTGTCCCATGGCAACCCTGCCTTCTGCCCGTGCCGCCAGCACTGGCGGCTACCTGATCCTGCGCCTGATAAAGGGCCTTTCGACTGTCTGCGGGTGGATCTCCGCGGTGATGATCCTGGCCTCGGTCCTGATCACATGCCAGATGATCTTTGTCCGCTTCGTGATGGGCCAATCCACGATATGGCAGACCGAGGCGGTCATCTATCTGATGATCGGCGCCACGCTGCTGGGGCTGCCCTATGTGCAAAGCCTGCGGGGGCATGTGAATGTCGACCTGATCCCTATCCTGGTGAAGGGACGCGCGCGCAAGATGCTGGCCGGGCTGGTGTTGCTGATGACCATGGCCGTGGTCAGCGTGATCCTGTTCTACGCCTATGAGAACTGGCATTTCGCATGGGAGCGGGGCTGGCGGTCTGAAACGGTCTGGGCGCCGAAGTTGTGGATCCCCTACCTTGCCCTGCCGCTGGGCTTCGGCCTTTACCTGTTGCAATTGCTGGCGGATTTCGTGGCGCTGGTGCTGGGCGTCGATCGCCCCTTCGGCCTGGAGGATTGATGATGGATCCCTTGTCACTTGGCCTTCTGGTCGCCCTGATGACCATTGTCGTGCTGTTCTCGGGGGTATCTGTCGCCTCGGGGCTGCTGATCGTTTCCGCCGGTTTCCTGCTGGTCTTCGACGGGATGCGGTCGCTTGAACTGATGCCCGAGATCTTCTTTGGCAAACTGAATTCCTTCGCGCTGCTGTCGATCCCGATGTTCATCATCATGGGGGCCGCGATTTCATCGACCCGCGCGGGCGCCGATCTCTATGAGGCGCTGGAGCGGTGGCTGACCCGTGTGCCGGGCGGTCTGGTAATGTCGAACCTTGGCGCCTGTGCGCTGTTCTCGGCCATGTCCGGGTCAAGCCCCGCGACCTGTGCCGCCATCGGCAAGATGGGCATCCCCGAGATGCGCAAGCGCGGCTATCCGGACGAGGTTGCGGCAGGCTCGATCGCGGCGGGCGGAACACTGGGTATCCTGATCCCGCCGTCGGTCACCATGATCGTCTATGGCATCGCGACCGAAACCTCGATCGGGCGTCTGTTCCTGGCGGGCGTGGTGCCGGGGCTGCTGCTGGTGGGCCTGTTCATGGCCTGGTCGATCTATGACACCTGGCGCAACGGCTCGGCCGAGGTGCTGGCGCAGCGCAGCTATACGCTGAAGCAGAAGCTGGAAATCCTGCCGCGGGTCATTCCCTTCATCCTGATCATCGTCGGCGTGCTTTACGCGATGTATGGCGGCATCGCCACGCCGTCTGAAACCGCTGCCGTCGGCGCGCTGCTGTGCCTTGTGATCGCGATGATCATCTACCGGCTGTGGTCGCCCAAGGCGCTATGGACCATCCTGTCCGACAGCACGCGCGAATCCGTGATGATCCTGTTCATCATCGGGGCGGCGGGCGTGTTTTCCTACATGCTGTCATCGCTCTACATCACGCAGTCCATCGCGGCCTGGATTTCCGATCTGGATGTCAACCGCTGGGTGCTGATGGGGATCGTCAACGTCTTCCTGCTTGTTGCGGGCTTCTTCCTGCCGCCCGTGGCGGTGATCCTGATGGCGGCGCCCATCCTGCTGCCGATCATCCTGGCGGCCGAATTTGACCCCTACTGGTTCGCCGTGATCCTGACCATCAACATGGAGATCGGGTTGATATCGCCACCGGTGGGTCTGAACCTCTATGTGATCAACTCGATCGCGCCGGATATTCCGCTCAAGACCATCCTGCGCGGCTCGCTGCCTTATGTGGGCTGCATGGTGCTGGCTATCGTGATCCTGTGCTTCTTCCCCGGCATCGTCACCTGGCTGCCTGACATGATCATGGGGCCGGTGTGATGACACGGGGCTGGGATCTGGGCGGCTGGGCGCTGGGTGATCTGCTATCGACCCTGTTCGAGCGCAAGCGCGCCGGCGACGTGACGGCCAGCGGCAAACCGCTGCCGGAGCTGTGCCGGGCGCTGCTGACCGGGCAGGGCGAAGTATCGGCGATGAAGCGGGCCGCCGAAGTGCTGTTGCGCTACCGGCAGGCGGATGCCGCGGAAAAGGCGGCGTTCTTCCGCTTCCTGGCCGATGAGATGGATCTTGATCCCGCCGCCGTGACCCTGGCCGCGCAGGCCTATGCCGACACACCCGATGCGCGGCACCTCTCGGCGCTGCTGGCGGTGGCGGAACCGCCCCGGCAGGAATTGCTGCGCCGCCTGAACCAGGCGCCGGGCGGAACCGCCGAACTGGTGGCGATGCGCGTCGATCTGATGGCGCAGGCCAAGGCCGAGCCTGATCTGGCGCGCGTCGATCTGGATTTCCGGCATCTCTTCGCGTCCTGGTTCAACCGGGGCTTTCTGGTGCTGCGCCGGATCGGATGGGAAAGCCCCGCCAATATCCTGGAAAAGATCATCGCCTATGAGGCCGTGCACGAGATTCACAGCTGGGATGATCTGCGCCGCCGGTTGGAGCCGCCTGACCGGCGCTGCTTTGCCTTCTTTCATCCGGCCATGCCGGACGATCCGCTGATCTTCGTCGAGGTGGCGCTGACACGCGGCATCCCCGGCGCCATCGGCCCGCTGCTGGCCGAGGATCGGCGCGCGCTGTCGCCGTCCCAGGTCGATACGGCGGTGTTCTATTCGATCTCGAACTGCCAGGCGGGGCTGCGGGGGATTTCCTTCGGCAATTCGCTGATCAAGCAGGTGGTTGATGTGCTGGGCCGCGAGGTGGCGGGGCTGAAGACCTTCGTGACGCTGTCCCCGATCCCGGGCCTTTCGCGCTGGATGGGCACGCAGGACGATGCGGCAAAGGCGATGCTTGCGGCGGATCCCGCCAAGCTCGATCCCGAGGCGTTGCGCCGCATGGCCGCGCATTACCTGCTTGAGGCCAAGGCCGAGGACCGTCAGCCATTGGACCCCGTCGCGCGGTTCCACCTTGGCAACGGGGCCGAGGTGCACGAGATCCACGCCGCTGCGGACCTGTCGCCCAAGGGGCGGCAGCAATCCTGCGGTGCGATGGTGAATTACCTTTACGATCCGGCGCGGGTGGAACAAAACCACGAGGCATTCGCCACCCATCAGACAGTCGCCGCCGCGCGAGGTGTCAAGGCGCTGACCGGACCGGCGAAGGACCGGAAGGAAAAAGGACTGAAGACCAATGGCTAACCTGCTTTTCGATGCTTTCTTTGCGCCGCAGGCGGGGCGCACGCGCCCGTTTCTGATCCTGCCCGACGGGACCGAGATCAGCGGCGCGACCTTTCTGGCCATGGTCAACCGTGTGGCGAACGCTCTTGTCGCGAACGGCGTGAAACCCGGCGATCGTATCGCGGTGCAGATCAACAAGTCACCCATGGCGCTGGCCGTCTATGGCGGGGCGGTCGCGGCGGGTGCGATTTTCCTGCCGCTGAATACGGCCTATACCGCGCCCGAGATCGACTATTTCGTCGCCAACGCCACGCCGAAGCTGTTGCTGGCCGATGGCGCGAAGGCCGAGGGGCTGACCCCCGTCGCACAGGCGCATGGCGCCACGCTGATGGTGCTGAACGGCGATGGTTCCGGCAGCTTTGCCGATCTGGTCAACGCGCAATCCGATAGCTTCACGCCGGTCGAGCGTGGCGCGGACGATCTGGCGGCCTTTCTTTACACCTCGGGCACCACGGGGCGGTCCAAGGGTGCGATGCTGACCCATGGCAACCTGCTGTCCAACGCCCAGGTGCTGACCCGCGAATGGCGCTTTACCGATGCGGATGTGCTGCTGCACGCCTTGCCGATCTTTCACACGCACGGCCTGTTCGTGGCCACCAACGTATCGCTGATGGCCGGGGGGGCGATGATCTTTCTGCCGGGGCTGAACATGGACGACATGATCCGCCTGATGCCCCGCGCCACCACCATGATGGGTGTGCCGACATTCTACACCCGCCTGCTGGACGATCCGCGCTTCACCGCCGATCTGACCGCGCATATGCGGCTGTTCGTGTCGGGGTCGGCCCCGCTGCTGGCGGAAACCCATGTGCAATTCGAAGAACGCACCGGTCACCGCATCCTGGAACGCTACGGGATGACGGAAACCAACATGAATACCTCGAACCCCTATGAGGGTGACAGGCGCGCAGGCACCGTGGGCTTTCCGCTGCCGGGGGTCGAGGTTGTCGTGACCGATCCGACCAGCGGCGCCGTGCTACCCCAGGGCGAGGTCGGCATGATCGAGGTGCGCGGGCCGAATGTGTTCAAGGGCTACTGGCAGATGCCGGAAAAAACCCGCGAGGAACTGCGCGACAACGGCTTTTTCATCACCGGCGACCTGGGCCGGTTCGACGAGGATGGTTACCTCTCCATCGTCGGGCGGCAGAAGGATCTGATCATCACCGGCGGTTTCAACGTCTATCCCAAGGAGGTCGAGCTGATCCTGGACGATCAGCCCGGTGTAATGGAAAGCGCCGTCGTGGGCGTGCCGCATCCCGACTTCGGCGAGGCGGTGCTGGGCGTGATCGTGGCCGAGCCGGGCCAGACCCCCGATCTGGAGGCGATCGACAAGGTGCTACGCGCGAGCCTTGCGCGGTTCAAGCAGCCCAAGGCGCTGAAGATCGTCGATGCGCTGCCGCGCAACACGATGGGCAAGGTGCAGAAGAACGAATTGCGCGGCCAGTTCGGCACGCTGTTCACCTGAAACGGTTCAGGCGGCGGGATGACCCGCCGCCGCCCTGATCAGGGCTGCGGCGATCAGGGCCGGCACATCCGGGTGTTGACCGATGGGGGGCAGGATCGGGCCGTCAAACCCGGCCTCTGCCATCGCTTCGGGGATGTCACCCACCACATGGCCGGCTTCCAGGGCGAAAAAGGGCAGGCAGATGCCCCGGCCCAGGGCGCGCGCCTGATCGGCAAGGAATGGCGCCTCTTCGACGAAGCCCGCAAGGATGCGCCCGAAACCCGTCAGCGGGCCAAGGGCTGCGACCATCGCATGGGTGCTGTCGGCTGAGGTGCGCGACACCTTGCTGCCATGGGCCGCGACCAGCAGCGCGCTGTCGGCGGGTGTGATCCCGGATGCAAGGGCGGCCTCCAGCGCGACGCGGGCCATCAGGCCGGGCAGGGCGGGGTCCACACCGAAAGGGGCGGTCTGCACCGCGCCGGTGATCCCGGCCTCGGCCAGACGGCGGGGCAGAAGGGTGCCGGTAAAGAACCCCTCGGCCATGAAGAACGGATAGATCAGCGGGTTCGACAGCCCCGCCAGCGCGCATTCAAGCGCGCCGTCTGCCGCCATGGTCGCCCCGCGCACCCGCCAGCCTTGCGGCAGGTGCGGCGCCGTGGCGGCGGCCAGCGCCTTGAGGACCAGTTCTTGCGGCGCAGGTTCGGCCGGGGCGCCATGCGCCACGATCACCGCATCGCGCGGGGGCTGGCCTTGGGCGGTTGCCATCAGCCCTGTGTGCCCTTGTCTTCCGCGATCTGCCGGGCCGCGTCGCTTTCAAAGCCGGCCCAGGGGCGATCACCGGCGGGGGGCGGCACCTCGTCACGCTTGACGTCTGTGTGCAGGTTCGCCTTTGCCAGGAAATGCGCGGTGATCGGCGCGGTCAGGAACAGAAACAGCGTGATCATCAGCTCATGAAAGCTCAGATGCCCCTTGGCAAAGAAGAAATACAGCATCGAGGCGATCAGCACGCCGCCGACGCCCAGCGTGGTGGCCTTGGTCGGCGCATGCAGCCGTGTCATCGGATCGGGAAGCTTGATCAGCCCGAAGGATCCGACCAATCCGAAAACCCCCGCGATCACCAGAAAGGCCGCAACGGTGATTTCCTGCCAGAGTGCCATGTCCGCGTTCATGTCCGATCCCCCGTCATTCGATGATGTTGCCGCGCAGCATGAAGCGCGCATAGGCCACGGTCGAGATGAAGCCGACCATCGCAATCAGGATCGAGGCCTCGAAATACACGGCGGTGCCTTCGATGATGCCGTAAAGCACCAGAATCGCGATGAAATTGATCACCATCGTGTCCAGCGCCAGAATGCGGTCCGGCACGCCCGGCGCGCTGACAACACGCCAGAGGTTCATCAGCAGGGCCAGGGCAAAGCAGCCGGTGGTGAAGATCAGGGCATAGCTCAGGATCATTCGAAAATCTCCTTCAGGCGACGCTCGTAGCGCTGCTTGATCTCGTCGCGCACAGCGTCCGGGTCCGGCGCGTCAAGGCAATGGACCAGCAGGCTGCGGCCATCGGCGGCGACATCGCTGCTGACGGTGCCGGGGGTCATGGTGATGGTCCCTGCCAGCACGGTGATCGCCTCGGGGGTGCGGAGGTCCAGCGGGATGCTGACCCATGCGGGGTGCATCGCGGTGTTGCGGGTGAACAGGATCGTCTTGGCCACGACGATATTGGCCACCACGATGTCGTATAGCACGACCAGGATGAATTCGACGATCATCACGGGGTTCTTCAGGCGCGGGCGATCCGGCCAGTAGGGCGCGGTGATCAGCGGGATCACGATGCCCAGGATCAGGCCGAAGACCAGCGTGCCCAGCGATACGTAATTCACCAGCATCTGCCAGACCACGACCAGCGTCAGGGTCAGCAAAGGATGAGGAAGGATGCGTGCGATCATTTCTTCGTCCCCTCATGAGGCAGGCTTTCGGCTTCGATGGCGCGGGGGGTTTCCAGAACCGCAGCGATATAGGCGTCGCGGTCGAAGATCTGCGCCGAGGTATCCGACAGGAAGGCCGTCACAGGCCCGGCAAAGACGGTCAGCGCGACGATCCCTGCCATCAGACCACCGGTTGCCACGAAGGGCAGGGCGGCGGCGGACGGGCTTGGTTCAGCCTCGGACGCTTCGCCCTCGGGCGGGGTTTCGACCTTCCAGAACACCATGCTGCCCGCGCGGGCAAAGCCCACCACCGCGATCAGCGATCCGACCAGGATCGCGGCCCAGATGACCCAGACCATGTCATGCGCCCGCACCGCGTCCAGCACCAGCAGCTTGCCCAGAAAGCCCGACAGCGGCGGCATCCCCGCCATGGCGATGGCGGCGGCAAAGAAATAGGCGGCGATCAACCCGTTCTGTGCAATCGCGGGACGCGAGGCGATGATGTCATCCTCGGCGGTTCGACGGGCGCGGACCATGTCGACCACAAGGAACAGCGCCGCACCGGCCAGGGTCGAATGGATCATGTAATAAAGCGCCGCCGTGGTTGCCTGTGGCGTGAACAGGGCCACCGCGATCAGAAGCGTGCCCATCGAGCCTACAGCCGCAAAGGCGGCAAGTCGGCCCATATGGCTTGCGCCCAGCACCCCGATCATGCCGATGATCAGCGTCACGACGGCCGCGGGCATCAGCCAGGGCCCGACGATATCGGCCGTTGCCGCCACATCGGGGCCGAAGACCAGCGTGTACATGCGGATGATCGCATAGGCGCCGATCTTGGTCATTACCGCGAACAGCGCGGCGATGGGGGCCGGCGCCTCGGCATAGGTGGCGGGCAGCCAGAAATGCAGCGGGATCAGGGCGGCCTTCACGGCAAAGACCAACAGCAACAGGATCGCGGCCACCCGGATCATCGCGGTGTCATCGGCAGGCAGCTCTGCCACCCGCTGCGCGAGGTCCGCCATGTTCAGCGTGCCAGTCACCGCATAGATCGTGCCCAGGGCGAACAGGAACAGGGTCGAGCCGAGCAGGTTGTAAAGCACGTATTGCACGCCCGCCCGCAGGCGCACCGCGCCGCCGCCATGGATCATCAGGCCGTAGGAGGCGATCAGAAGCACTTCGAAGAAGACGAACAGGTTGAAGGCGTCGCCGGTCAGGAAGGCGCCGAAAATGCCCATCAGCTGGAACTGGAACAGGGCGTGGAAATGATGGCCGCGCTTGTCCCAGCCCGATCCGATGGCATAAAGCACCACCGCCACGGCCAGGGCTGCGGTAAGTGTCACCATCGTGGCCGACAGCCTGTCCAGCACCAGCACGATCCCGAAGGGCGCGGGCCAGTTGCCCAGCTCGTAGACGCCGATGTCGCCGCTCATGCTTTTGACCAGCAGGCCAATGGCGATGCCCAGCAGCGCCACGGTGGAGGCTACGGAAAAGACGCGCTGCAAGGCAACCTGGTAGCGCGCGGCCAGGATGATGAAGGCCGCCATCACGGCGGGCAGCAGGATGGGGGCTACGATCCAGTGGTTCATTTGCCGGCCTCCGCGCTGTCGTCCTGGCCTTCATTCAGGTTCACGTGGTCGGTGCGCGCGGACAGATAGGCGCCAAGCCCCATCAGCACCACCACGGCGGTCATCCCGAAAGAGATCACGATCGCGGTCAGCACCAGCGCCTGCGGCAGCGGGTCCGTATAGGTGGGCGTCTTGTTCAGCAGCACCGGAGGCAGGTTGATCGCGATCCGACCCGAGGCGAACAGGAACAGGTTCACCGCATAGGTCAGCATCGAGATTCCCAGGATCACCGGAAAGGTGCGCTGCCGCAGCAGCAGGTAGATTCCGGCAGCGGTCATGGCGCCGATGGCAGTTGCAAGCAGGTATTCCATTACGCGTCCTTCGCCTCCTGCGGCAGATCCCGCGAGGGGTCGATATCCATGGGGTAGGGGCTTGGCCTGTCACCGGCCCGGTGGGCAAAGCGCGACAGGCTTTCCAGCGCCAGCATCACCGCACCCACCACGCAGAGGAACACGCCCACGTCAAAGGCCATGGCGGTCGCCAGTTCGAACTCGCCCATGGGCGGGATCTGGAAATAGCCGTAGTTGCTGGTCAGGAAGGGGCGACCCGCGAACCAGGAGCCGATCCCGGTCAGGGCTGCGGCGAAGACACCCAGCGCGATGATCATGTGATAGGGATAACGCTGGCGCGCCGCCGCCCAGTCAAAGCCGCTGGCCATGTATTGCATCACAATCGCGATCGCCACGATCAGGCCGGCGATGAAACCGCCGCCCGGTTCGTTATGGCCGCGCAGGAAGATGAAGACACCGACCATCAGGGCAATCGGCATCATCACCCGGGTCGCCACGACCATCATCAGCGGGTGGCGGTCACCGGCCTCGTTCGGATTGATCGGGCGTTGTTTCAGCCAGGCGCCGACGGGGCTGCCCAGAACCGATTCCGTCATCGCGAAGATCACCAGGGCGGCGATGCCCAGCACGATGATTTCACCGAAGGTATCGAAGCCGCGGAAGTCTACAAGGATCACGTTGACCACATTGGTACCGCCGCCGCCGGGCTTGGAGTTGGCCAGGTGGAACGCCGAGATGCTTTCCTGCGAAAAGTCGGACAGCAGCATCGCCAGCGTCAGCCCGCCGACCGCCAGACCGCCCAGCACCGCGATGGTGCCATCACGGAACCGTCGCGCATTGCTGCTTTCCACGGGGGTGTGTTTCGGCAGGAAGTTCAGCGCGAGCAGCAGCAGGATGATCGTCACCACCTCGACCGAGATCTGGGTCAGTGCCAGGTCGGGGGCGGACATATAGGCAAAGGCGACCGAGACGATCAGCCCCACGATCCCCATCAGGACCAGCGACAGCAGGCGGTTGCGGTGGAAGGCCGCCATGCAGCCCGTGGCCACGATCAGCAGGATCCATCCGATCAGCGGCACCGGCCCTATGGCCATCACCTCGCGCACGGGGGCGGGGGCCGTGCCGCCGAACCATGCGGCGCTGCCGGCCAGGATCACGGCCAGCGTGAAGACAGAGGCATAGCGGGTCATCGCGCCATTGTGCAGCCCGTCGGTCAGCGCCTTGGCGGCCCCGGTCACGGTGCCCATCAGCGCGTCGAAGATCGCCTTGGCCTCGGGGCGGCGCGCGCGGATCCAGGCCGCGTCCAGCGGACGGTGCATGGCCAGCAGGACCAGCCCGCCCGCCACGGCGGCGATGGACATGAACAGCGCCGCGTTCACGCCATGCCAGATCTTGAGCGAGTAATAAGGCAACTCGCCCCCGATCACCGCACCGGATGCGGTGGCGACCAGCGGGCCCACCATCAGCGCGGGCATGATGCCGATCAGCACGACCAGCACGGCCAGCAGCGCGGGCGGGGCCCACATGCCGAAACCGGGATCATGCGGTTTGGCCGGGTAATCGTCGCGTTTGGGGCCCAGGAACGTGTGCACGATCAGGCGGAACGAATAGGCGACCGAGAACAGCGCGCCCAGCGTCGCCAGGGCGGGAACAATCCAGTGGTTGCCGTTCCATGGCGCTTCGGTGGCGACATCCAGCATCATTTCCTTGGACAGGAAGCCGTTGAACAGCGGAATGCCCGCCATCGACAGACCGGCCACCATGACGATGGTGAAGGTCACGGGCATCAGGTGGCGCAGCCCGCCAAGGCGTTTGATGTCGCGGGTATGCGTCTCGTGATCGACGATGCCCGCGCTCATGAACAGTGCGGCCTTGAAGGTGGCATGGTTGATGATGTGAAACACCGCGACCACGGCGGCAAAGGGCGTGCCGAAGCCCAGAAGCATCGTGATCAGGCCCAGGTGCGACACGGTCGAAAACGCCAGCAGCGCCTTCAGATCATCCTTGAACAGCGCGATCACCGCGCCCAGCACCATCGTGATCAGGCCCGTGGTGGCAACGATGTAGAACCATTCGGGCGTGCCCGCCAGCACAGGCCAGAGCCGCGCCATCAGGAAAAGCCCCGCCTTCACCATCGTGGCCGAATGCAGATAGGCCGACACCGGGGTGGGCGCGGCCATTGCGTGCGGAAGCCAGAAATGGAAGGGGAATTGCGCGGATTTCGTGAAGCAGCCCAGCAGGATCAGGATCAGCGCGGGCAGGTAGAGCGGGCTTGCCTGGATCAGGTCCTTGTTCTGGAGGATCACGGTCAGGTCATAGCTGCCCACGATATTGCCCAGGATCAGCATGCCCCCGATCAGCGCCAGACCACCCATGCCGGTCACGGCCAGCGCCATGCGCGCCCCCTGCCGCCCTTCGGGCAGGTGTTTCCAGTAGCCGATCAGCAGGAAGGACGACAACGAGGTCAGTTCCCAGAAGATCAGCATCAGCAGCACGTTGTCCGACAGCACGATGCCCACCATCGCGCCCTGGAACAGCAGCAGATAGGTGTAGAACTGGCCCATCGGATCGTTTCGCGAAAGGTAGAAGCGCGCGTAGATGATGATCAGAAGCCCGATCCCCAGGATCAGCCCCGCGAACAGCAGACCCAGCCCGTCCAGGAAGAAATTCACGTTCAGCCCCAGCATCGGCATCCATTCCAGCTGGTACTGGATCACCTCGCCGCGCATCACGGCGGGGGCGTGGACCAGCAGGCCGATCAGCGCCGCCAGCGTGACAGAGGCCGTGGCCCAGGCGCAGGCGGTCCGTCCCGAACGGATCATCAGACCGGGCAGAAGCGCGCCGAGGAACGGAAGGGCAGCGATGAGGATCAAAGACACGTGTTGGGCTCCCTGGTCGACCTGTCATACCGTTGGCGGCAATGCGGTTGCGCCGTTTTAAAGAGGTTGAAACCCTGTGTGCAACACGGTTTCGCCTTGGCCGGTACAGGGAGCCCCCCAAACCGGCGAATTCACTCAAAAACTGGCATCGAATGCGCGCTGGGCCTTATTTGGGCGTATTGCCCCCGCAAACAATAGCCGCGCGGCCGATTTTAGGAGGGTTGTTGCATGCTTGACGCAGCGTCAGCCTGTGGCGGCAGGACCGGGACAGGCCGGGTGCGACAAGGCTGCTTGTGCCACGACCCGTATGCGGATCGAATCGAGCAGGCCATGGCTGTTGCCGCCGGGCCGAACCTGTCGAGCTTGCCGGAAAGGGCGCGCGTGCCGCCTGCCTGTCACGCCGTGGCGCTTGCATCCCTGCATATCCGTAAGGGGGTTTCTGTGTGTAATACCATGATTTGGGTTGAAAAATACGATGTCGGTAATTTATTTCACACTTAAAACATTTAGGCTTGAAATATAATGTAACCCGGATACGCTTTCACTGTGATGTCATCAGAGGAGGCGCGGCATGAAGATTGCATGTCTGGGGGGCGGCCCGGCGGGGCTCTATTTCGCCATCTCGATGAAGCTGCGCCAGCCCGAGACACAGGTCACCGTGTTCGAGCGCAATCGCCCGAACGATACGTTCGGCTGGGGTGTGGTCCTGTCGGACGATGCGCTTGAGAACCTTGAAGCGAACGATCCGGTCAGCGCGGCCAGGATCCGCGAGAACTTTGCCTATTGGGATGATATCGCCGTGGTCCATGACGGGCACCGGACGGTGTCGGGCGGGCATGGCTTTGCCGGTATCGGGCGGATGAAGCTGCTGACGATCATGCAGGACCGCGCCCGCGAATTGGGCGTGGATCTGCGGTTTGAAACCGAGGTGGGCCCGGTCGAGGATTACGCCGCCACCTATGATCTGGTCGTGGCGGCAGATGGGCTGAACTCGCGCGTACGCAGCCAATGGGCCGAACATTTCAAGCCGGATGTGGACACGCGCCTGTGCAAGTTCATCTGGCTGGGAACGCACCAGAAATTCGACGACGCCTTCACCTTCATTTTCGAAAAAACTTCGCATGGCTGGGTCTGGGCCCATGCCTATCAGTTCGATGACAATACCGCGACCTTCATCGTGGAATGCACGCAAGCCACCTGGGACGCCTGGGGCTTTGCCGGGATGTCAAAGGACGAAACGGTTGAAACCTGCCGCCAGATATTCGCGGGGCATCTGGGCGGGCACAAGCTGATGTCGAACGCCAATCATCTGCGCGGCTCGGCGGTGTGGATCAACTTTCCCCGCGTGAATTGCGAACATTGGCACCATCAGAACGTGGTGCTGATGGGCGATGCGGCGGCGACGGCGCATTTTTCCATCGGGTCGGGCTCGCGGCTGGCGCTGGACAGTGCGATTGCGCTGGCGACCTATCTGGATACCGAACCCACGCTGGAACAGGCTTTCGTCAAGTATCAGGACGAGCGGCGTCTGGACGTGCTGCGCCTGCAATCGGCGGCGCGCAATTCGCTGGAGTGGTTCGAGGAGGTCGAGCGCTATCTGGACCTTGATCCAGTGCAGTTCAACTATTCGCTGCTGACGCGCAGCCAGCGGATCAGCCATGAAAACCTGCGGCTGCGCGATCCGGAATGGCTGGCCTCGGCCGAACGCTGGTTCCAGACACAAGCGGGCGTGCCTGCCGATGCGCCGCTGCGCGCGCCGATGTTCGCGCCGTTCCGCCTGCGAGACATGGCGCTGGCCAACCGGATCGTGGTGTCGCCCATGGCGCAATACAAGGCGGTGGATGGCTGCCCGACCGATTGGCATTTCGTGCATTACGCCGAGCGGGCCAAGGGTGGCGCGGGGCTGGTCTATACGGAAATGACCTGCGTCTCGCCCGAGGGACGGATCACGCCGGGCTGTCCGGGGCTTTACGCGCCGCAGCATGAGGCGGCGTGGCGGCGGCTGGTGGATTTCACCCATGCCGAGACGCAAGCGAAGATCTGCTGCCAGATCGGCCATTCCGGGCGCAAGGGGTCGACGCAGCTTGGCTGGGAAAAGATGGACGCGCCGCTTGCGGCGGGGAATTGGGAGATCATTTCGGCCTCGGCCATTCCATGGTCAAAGGACAATGCCACCCCGCGCGAGATGACCCGCGCCGACATGGACAGGGTGACGGCGGAATTCGTGGCGGCCGCGCAGATGGCGGATCGCGCCGGGTTCGACATGATCGAACTGCATGCCGCGCACGGGTATCTGGTGTCGTCCTTCATCTCGCCCTTGTCGAATGCACGGACCGATGAATACGGCGGCAGCCTGGACAACCGGATGCGCTGGCCGCTTGAGGTATTCACCGCGATGCGCGCCGCATGGCCCGGGGGCAAGCCGATGGCGGTCAGGATTTCCGCGAATGACTGGGCGGGCGATGATGGTGTGACGCCAGCGGAAGCAGTCGAGATCGCGCGCATGTTCCATGCTGCGGGGGCGGATATCATCGATGTGTCGGCGGGCCAGACATCCACGCAGGCGCGGCCTGTCTATGGGCGGATGTTCCAGACGCCCTTCAGCGACCGCATCCGCAACGAGGCGGGGCTGGCGACAATGGCGGTGGGCAATATCTACGAGGCTGATCACGTCAATTCGATCCTGATGGCGGGCCGCGCCGATCTGGTATGCCTGGCCCGCCCGCATCTGGCCGATCCCTACTGGACGCTGCACGCGGGCACGGCCATCGGTGATCGTCACGCGCAGTGGCCGCTGCCCTATCTGGCCGGGCGCGATCAGGCCTGGCGATTGGCCGAGCGTGATGCCGAACAGGTGGGCAAGGTATGACGCGGCGCGTTCTGGTCACGGGTGGCGGATCGGGCATCGGGCGGGCGGTGGCGCGCGCCTTTGCGGCGGCGGGCGACCGGGTGACGATCACCGGGCGGCGGCTGGCCGCGCTTGAGGAGACGGCAGAGGGCTTCGATATGGCCTGTCGCGCCGCCGATGTGACCGACGAGGCGCAGGTGCAGGCGCTTTTCGATGCGCCTTATCACGTGGTGATCGCCAATGCGGGCGGCGGGGTGGCGGGCAAGCTGCGCGGTGTCAGCCTGGCCGATTGGAATGCCACGCTGGCGGTGAACATGACGGGCACGTTCCTGCTGTTCCGCGAGGCGCTGCGCGGGATGGGGACGGGGGGGCGGCTGATCGCCATGGCCTCGACCGCCAGCCTGAAGGGGGGCGCGACGGTTCCGGCCTATGCGGCGGCGAAACATGGCGTGCTGGGGCTGGTGCGGTCGGTCGCGCTGGATGTGGCGGGCAAGGGCATCACCTGCAACGCGGTCTGCCCCGGTTTCGTCGATACCGATCTGGCCGAGGCGGCGATCAGCGCGGTGCAGAAACGGTTCGACCTGACCCGCGCGGCGGCCCTGGCCGAGGTGGTCAGCGACAACCCGATGGGCCGGTTGATTGCACCAGACGAGGTGGTCGCGGCGGTGACGTTCCTGGCCTCTCCCGGGGCATCCATGGTGAACGGGCACGCGCTGTCCGTGTCGGGGGGTGAAATATGAATACGCAACCAGAGCTGCGGCTGGCCGAACAGGGATCCAAGCAGCGCCTGCGCCTGTGGTTGCGGCTGCTGGCCGTGACCCGCAAGATCGAGGCCGAACTGCGGGAACGGATGCGCACCGAATTCGACAGCACCCTGCCGCGTTTCGACGTGATGGCGGCGCTGAGCCGGCACGACCAGGGCCTGCGGATGAGTGCGCTTTCGGGCGTGCTGCGGGTGTCGAACGGCAATGTCACGGGCATCGTGGACCGGCTGGCCGAGGACGGGCTGGTCATGCGCGTCCCCGTGGCGGGCGACCGGCGCGCAACGCTGGTGCGGCTGACCGCAAGGGGCGCCGAGGTCTTTGCCCGGCAAGCCGCCGAGCATGAGGCCTGGATCGACGCCATGCTGGCCGAGTTGAGCCCCGAGGAGGCACGCAGCTATGCCGCGCGGCTGCGGACGCTGGCGCAAAAACTGGACGACAAGGGAGCGATGGAATGACGATGCGGAGCGATGTGAAACATTTCCTGTGCAGGATCGAGGGCGGCATCGCCACGATCGCGCTGGACCGGCCCGAGCGGAAGAACCCGTTGACGTTTCAAAGCTACGCCGAATTGCGCGACTGGTTCCGCGATCTGGTCTATGCCGATGACGTCAAGGCCGTGGTCTTTGCCTCGAATGGCGGCAATTTCAGCTCGGGCGGGGATGTGCATGACATCATCGGCCCGCTGACCAGGATGAACATGAAGGAGCTTCTGGCCTTCACCCGCATGACCGGCGATCTGGTCAAGGCCATCGTGAACTGCGGCAAGCCGGTGATTGCGGCGATCGACGGGATCTGTGTCGGGGCGGGCGCGATCATCGCCATGGCCTCGGACCTGCGGATCGGCACGCCAGAGGCCAAGACCGCGTTCCTGTTCACCCGCGTGGGGCTGGCGGGGTGCGACATGGGGGCCTGCGCGATCCTGCCGCGGATCATCGGGCAGGGCCGCGCGGCGGAGCTGCTTTACACCGGGCGCGTGATGACCGCCGAGGAGGCCGAGCGCTGGGGCTTCTTCAACCGGCTGGTGCCGGGGGGTGAACTCGCAGCAGCCGCGCAGGAGATGGCCGCGCGCATCGCGGCGGGGCCGAATTTCGGGCATATGATGACCAAGACCATGCTGGCGCAGGAATGGTCGATGTCCATCGACCAGGCCATCGAGGCCGAGGCGCAGGCGCAGGCGATCTGCATGCAGACCCAGGATTTCGTGCGGGCCTACGAGGCTTTCGTCGCGAAGGAAAAACCCGTCTTCGTGGGGGATTGAGCGATGGATTTGAGTATTTTCGGAACGGTGAAGCAACGGAAGGTACATGATGGCTGATCGGTCTTTTCTGGATTGGCCGTTTTTCGATGCGCGGCATCGCGAACTGGCCGGCGCGCTGGATCAGTGGTGCGGCGTGCATCTGGGGGCAGTGGATCATGCCGATACCGATGCGGCCTGCCGGTCGCTCGTGTCGATGCTGGGGCAGGGGGGCTGGCTGAAACACTCGGGCGCGGTGGAGGGGGCGCTGGATGTGCGTACGCTGTGCCTGATCCGCGAGACGCTGGCGCGCCACGACGGGCTGGCGGATTTCGCCTTTGCCATGCAGGGGCTTGGCACAGGGGCGCTGTCGCTGTTCGGCACCGCACATCAGAAGGCCGAATGGCTGGCGCGGACGCGCGAGGGGCGGGCGATTTCGGCCTTCGCGCTGACCGAGCCGCAATCGGGATCGGATGTGGCCAATTCCACCATGACGGCGGACGCCGATGGCGACGGGTTCGTGCTGAACGGCGAAAAGACCTGGATTTCCAACGGCGGGATAGCCGATGTCTATACCGTCTTTGCCCGCACGGGCGAGGGGCCGGGCGCGCGGGGCCTGTCGGCCTTTGTCGTGCCCGCGGGTCTGCCGGGGTTCGATGTGGTCGAGCGCCTGGAGACGATCGCGCCGCATCCGCTGGCGCGGTTGCGGTTTGACGGGGTGCGGGTTCCGGGATCGGCGCTGATCGGGCAACGGGGGCAGGGGTTCCGTATCGCCATGTCGGTGCTGGATGTGTTCCGGTCCACCGTGGCGGCGGCGGGCTTGGGCTTTGCGCGGCGGGCGCTGGACGAGGCTTTGGCCCGCGTGCAGGACCGTCGCGTACAGGGCGCGCCGCTTTTTGATTTGCAGATGGTGCAGGGGCATGTCGCGGATATGGCGCTGCGGGTCGATGCGGCGGCGTTGCTGGTGTACCGCGCGGCCTGGGTCAAGGATGCCGGCGCGCCGCGCGTCACGCGCGAGGCCGCGATGGCCAAGCTATATGCCACCGACGAGGCGCAGAAGGTGATCGACATGGCCGTGCAATTGCATGGCGGCGATGGCGTGCGATCGGGCGCGGTGGTGGAGCGGTTATATCGCGAGATCCGCGCGCTCAGGATTTACGAGGGTGCGTCCGACGTGCAGCGCGTGGTGATCGCGCGGCAGGCGATGGGGGCCTTTCAGGGGGAGTGATGCAGATGCTGGGACCAAGCGCGCATGTGGATACCTTCACGCGGGACAACCTGCCGCCCCCCGATCAATGGCCCGATTTCCTGCTGGAGGGCTTCGAATATCCCGAACGGCTGAATGCCGCGGTGGAACTGACCGACGCGATGGTGGCGCGCGGCTTTGGCGACCGCACGGCCCTGATCGGGAACGGGCGGCGGCGGACCTACAAGGAACTGGCCGACTGGACCAACCGTCTGGCCCATGCGCTGGTGGATGATCTGGGCGTGAAACCGGGCAACCGGGTGCTGATCCGGTCTGCGAACAACCCCGCGATGGTGGCTTGCTGGCTGGCTGCCACCAAGGCAGGGGCGGTCGTGGTGAACACCATGCCGATGCTGCGGGCGGGCGAGCTGACCAAGATCGTGGACAAGGCCGAGATCAGCCATGCCCTGTGCGACACAAGGCTGATGGACGAGATGGAGGCCTGTGCGGCAGGATCGCGGTTTCTGACGCGGGTGACGGGGTTTGACGGCACGTCGAACCATGATGCGGAACTGGACCGGCTGGCGCTGGAAAAGCCCGTGCAGTTCGAGGCCGTGCCGACGGGGCGCGATGACGTGGCACTTCTGGGCTTCACCTCGGGCACCACCGGTGCGCCCAAGGCGACGATGCATTTTCACCGCGATCTTCTGATCATCGCGGATGGCTATGCGCGCGAGGTTCTGGGCGTGACGCCCGAGGATGTCTTTGTCGGCTCTCCGCCTTTGGCCTTCACCTTCGGGTTGGGCGGGCTTGCGGTGTTCCCCTTGCGCTTTGGCGCGGCTGCGACCCTGCTGGAGAACGCCTCGCCCCCGAACATGATCGAGATCATCCAGAAATACCGCGCGACCGTGTGCTTTACCGCGCCCACGGCTTACCGTGCGATGCTGGCGGCGATGGACCAGGGCGCGGATCTGTCATCCCTGCGCGCGGCGGTGTCAGCGGGCGAAACCCTGCCCGCGCCCGTCTACCAGGAATGGATCGCCAAGACCGGCAAGCCGATGCTGGACGGGATCGGGGCGACGGAACTGCTGCATATCTTCATCACGAACCGCTTTGACGATCATCGCCCGGCCTGCACCGGCAAGCCGGTCAGGGGCTACGAGGCGAAGGTGATCGGCGAAGACGGGGCCGAGGTGCCCCGCGGCACGGTGGGCCGCCTGGCCGTGCGCGGGCCCACGGGCTGCCGCTACCTGGCTGACGACCGCCAGGAGGGATACGTGCGCGACGGCTGGAACGTGACCGGGGACGCCTTTGTCATGGACGAAGACGGATACCTGCATTTCGCTGCGCGCAATGACGACATGATCATCTCGTCGGGCTACAACATCGCAGGGCCCGAGGTGGAGGCCGCGCTGCTGTCACATGCCCATGTGGCCGAATGCGCGGTGATCGGCGTGCCGGATGCGGAACGCGGGTCCATCGTGCAGGCCCATGTGGTGTTGCGCGCCGGTATCGCGGCATCGCCGGCCACGGCGCAGGCGCTGCAGGATCACGTCAAGGCGCAGATCGCGCCCTACAAGTATCCGCGCCGTATCGTGTTCTGCGAGGGTTTGCCCAAGACCGAAAGCGGCAAGATCCAGCGCTTCCGCCTGAAGGATATGCGGCCATGACCTGCGTCTTTGTCCAGATCCGCTGCAAACCCGGCACGACCTACCGGGTCGCGGAACAGATCGTCCTGCGCGAGATTCATTCCGAGCTTTACTCGACATCCGGGGCGTTTGACCTTCTGATGAAGCTGTATATTCCTGAAGGGGCCGATGTGGGCAAATATATCAACGATCACCTGCTCGACATACCGGGCATCGAACGCACCCTGACCACGCCGACATTCAAGGCGTTCTGAACAACCAAAATCACAAGCCCGAACGGGTCAACACGGAGGAAAGATACCATGAAACTGACGAAACTGGCGATGCTGGCCACGACAGCCATGCTTGCGGCGGGCGCCGCGATGGCGGAAGGCAAGGTCAAGGTAGGGATGATCACCACGCTGTCGGGCGGTGGCGCGGGCCTTGGGATCGACGCGCGCGACGGCTTCATGCTGGCGCTGAAACTGTCGGGCAGCGACGCGGTCGAGGTGGTGATCGAGGACGATCAGCAAAAACCCGAGATCGCCGTGCAACTGGCCGACAAGATGATCCAGGCCGAGAATGTCGATGTGCTGACCGGCATCATCTGGTCGAACCTGGCCATGGCCGTCGTGCCGTCCGCCGTCGCGCAGGACAAGATCTACCTGTCGGTGAACGCAGGTCCTTCGGCGCTGGCGGGCAAGGGCTGCCATCCGAACTATTTCAACGTGGCCTGGCAGAACGACAACCTGCATGAGGCGGCGGGCGCCTATGCCACCAAGGCGGGCTATGGCAACACCTTCATCCTGGCGCCCAACTATCCGGCGGGTACCGATGCGCTGACCGGGTTCAAGCGGTTCTACAAGGGCGATCTGGCCGGCGAGATCTATACCACGCTGGGCCAGACCGATTATGCGGCCGAGATCGCGCAGATCCGCGCCTCGGGGGCGGATTCGGTGTTCTTCTTCCTGCCGGGCGGGATGGGGATTTCCTTCATGAAGCAATATGCCGACAGCGGCGTGGGCCTGCCCGTGGTGGGGCCTGCCTTCAGCTTTGATCAGGGCATCCTTCAGGCCGTGGGCGCGGCTGCGCTGGGCGTGGTGAACACCTCGCAGTGGGGCAAGGATCTGGACAATGAGGCGAACAAGACCTTCGTTGCGGCCTTCCAGCAGGAATACGGCCGCCTGCCGTCGCTTTATGCGTCGCAGGGCTATGACACGGCGAACCTGCTGCTGTCCGCTGTCGGCAAGGCCGATATCGGCGACAAGGCGGCGTTCCGCGCCGCGTTGAAAGAGGCCGATTTCGCCAGCACGCGTGGCGATTTCAAATTCGGCACCAACAACCATCCCGTTCAGGACATCTATGTCCGCGAGGTGATCCAGGAAGGTGACATCTTCACCAACAAGATCATCGGTGTGGCGCTGGAAGATCACGTCGATGCCTATGCGGTCGAGTGCAAGATGTAATCACTGATCCGGTTCCGGCGCGCAGGCGCCGGGACCAACCTGCCTGTTGCGTTGCCGCGCCGATCGCGCGCGGACGGGATAACTTCACCCCAAGCGGACGGAAAACATGACCTTTCTGCTTTTTGCCGAACAGATGCTGAACGGGCTGCAATTCGGGATCATGCTGTTCCTGATGGCGGCGGGCCTGACGCTGGTGTTCGGGGTCATGGGCCTGATCAACCTGGCGCATGGATCGCTTTACATGATCGGGGCCTTTGCGGCGGCGGCGGTCGCTGGTGCGACGGGATCGTTCGTGCTGGCGCTGATGGCCAGCCTTGCGGCGGCGGCGGCGGCGGGCGCGCTGATCGAGTTGACGGTGATCCGGCGATTGTACAAGCGCGACCATCTTGACCAGGTGCTTGCCACCTTCGCGCTGATCCTGATCCTGTCGGAAGGAACGCGCTGGGTTTTCGGGTCCTTCCCGCTTTACCTTGACGTGCCAAGCTATCTGTCCGGTCCGGTCACGCTGCCGGGCGGGATCCAGTATCCGCTTTACCGGCTGGCGATCATCCTGGCCGGATTGCTTGTGGCGGGGGGGCTGTTCGCGCTGATCGCGCGCACCCGCATCGGCATCCAGATCCGTGCCGGCGAGGCGGACCGCGAGATGATCGCAGCGTTGGGGATCGACATATCAAGGCTTTACACGCTGGTCTTTGCGCTGGGCGCGGCGCTGGCCGGGCTGGCGGGCGCGCTGGTGGGCGCGATCCAGTCGGTGCAGGTCGGCATGGGCGAGCCGGTGCTGATCCTGGCCTTCGTGGTCATCGTGATCGGCGGGATCGGATCCATCAAGGGCGCGCTGGTGGGTGCGCTGCTGGTGGGCATGACCGATACGATGGGCGGCGTGCTGCTGCCGCGCTTCTTTGCGCTGTTCATGGATCCCTCCGCCGCCACGACCATCGGCGCCTCGCTGGGCTCGATGCTGATCTATATCCTGATGGCGGCCGTGCTGATCGTGCGCCCCTCGGGCCTGTACGGGAGCGCCTGAGATGACGCGCGAGACATATATCAACGCAGGCCTGACCTTCGTGCTGGTGCTGGTGCCGTTCTGGGCCTGGTCCACCGGGCAGGCCTATATCCTGACGCTGTGCACCAAGGTCGCGATCCTGGCGCTGGCGGGCGTGGGGCTGAACATCGCGCTGGGTCTTGGCGGGCTGGTCAGTTTCGGTCATGCGGCGTTTTTCGGGATCGGCGGCTATGCGATGGGCATCCTGGCCAGCCATGCACAGACATTCGATCCGATCATGGAATGGCCGATCCTGATCGAAGGCACGAAATCCATGCCGGTGATCTGGCTGGTCGCGATGGTGTCCTCGGCGCTGGCGGCCCTTCTGATCGGGGCGCTGAGCCTGCGGACATCGGGCGTCTATTTCATCATGATCACGCTGGCTTTCGGGCAGATGCTTTACTACTTCACGATCGGCTGGCCTGCCTATGGCGGCGAGGACGGCCTGTCGATCTATCTGCGAAACAGCTTTCCGGGGATGAACACGCTGGTGCCGGTGCAGTTCCTGATCCTGGCCTACGGGATCCTTGGCCTTGCCCTGCTGTTTTCGGCGCGGCTGTCACGAGCGCCCTTCGGGCTGGCGCTGACGGCGGCGCGGCAGAACGCGGACCGTGTGGAAACCGTGGGCATCGCACCTTATCGGCTGCGGCTGGTGGCTTTCGTCATTTCGGGGGCGATCACGGGGCTGGCGGGCGCGCTTTTTGCCGATCTCAACCGCTTCATCAGCCCGACCATGTTCAGCTGGCACACCAGCGGCGAAATCATGATCTTCGTGATCCTGGGCGGGGTGGGGCGGCTATTCGGGCCGGTTGCCGGGGCGGCCCTTTTCATTCTGCTCGAGCATCTTCTGGGTGGTGTCAGCGAATACTGGAAAATCTTTCTGGGCGCGCTTTTGCTGGCGGTCGTGCTGTTCGCGCGCGGCGGTCTGATCGGGACCCTGGCAGGGCGGGAGGTGGCGCATGGGTGAGCCACTTCTGCAGACGCGTGCCATCAGCAAATCTTTCGGCGCGCTGAAAGCCTCAAGCGATGTCAGCCTTGATCTGCGACCGGGCGAGATTCATGCTCTGATCGGCCCGAATGGCGCGGGAAAATCCACGCTGATCAAGCAGATCGCGGGCAATCTTCGCCCCGATAGCGGCACCGTGCATTTCCTGGGGCGGGATGTGACCGCCCTTGACACCGTCGCGCGGGCGCGCCTGGGGCTGGGGCGGACGTTCCAGATCTCGGCCCTGGCGATGGAATTTACCGTGCTGCAGAACGCGGTGCTGGGGGCCTTGGGCGCGCGCGGTGATGTCATGCGCTTTTTCCGTCCGGTGATGAAGGACCGGGCGTTGCTGGAGCGCGCGCAAGAGGCGCTGGAACGGGTGGGCCTGCAGGATCACGCCACGACGCGCACGGCAGAGCTGTCCCACGGCCAGCGGCGCCAGCTTGAGGTGGCCGTGGCGCTGACGCTGCGCCCCAGGGCCTTCCTGATGGACGAGCCGATGGCGGGCCTGGGCGCGGGCGGGTCGAAACGCCTGACCGGGTTTCTGGACGGGCTGCGGGCCGAGGCGCCGATCCTGCTGGTGGAACATGACATGGATGCGGTCTTTGCGCTGGCGGACCGGATATCGGTTCTGGTCTACGGCCAGATCATCGCAACAGGCACCGCTGCCGACATTCGCGGCAATGCAGAGGTGCGTCGCGCCTACCTGGGCGAGGAGGACACGGCATGACCCTGTTGTCGGTGGATGATCTGGCCATGCAATACGGGTCCTCGCAGGCGCTGTTCGGTGTGTCCTTCGACGTGGCCCCGGGCGAGGTCGTGGCCCTGATGGGGCGCAACGGCATGGGCAAAACCACCACGATCCATGCCATCTGCCGCATGGTGCCCGCCATGTCCGGGGCGATCACCTTTGACGGGCAGGACCTGCTGCGCCTGCCATCCTTTCGCGCGGCGCGGCTTGGGTTGGGCTTGGTGCCCGAAGGGCGGCGTTGCTTCGCCCCCCTGACGGTCGAGGAAAACCTGATCGCCAGCGCGCGCCCCGGTCACTGGGACCTGGCCCGCATCGCGCGGCTTTTCCCAAGGCTGGAGGAACGGCGCGACCAGAAGGCGGCCTCGCTGTCGGGTGGCGAGCAGCAGATGCTGGCGATTGCCCGCGCGCTGATGACCAACCCGCGCCTTCTGCTGCTGGACGAGGCGACGGAAGGTCTGGCCCCGGTGGTGCGGCAGGAAATCTGGGCCGCGATCGCCACGTTGAAACGCGACAGCGGACTCGCCATAGTTGTGGTCGACAAGGCGTTGAAAGAGCTGAACAAGATCGCAGACCGCGCGGTGATCATCGCGCGGGGGCAATCGGTCTGGACAGGGCGGCCCGCCGATCTGACAGCCGATCTTGCCGACCGCTACCTGGGGGTCTGACAGATGCCCTATACCCTTCGCCGCAAGGTCATGTTCAAGGATTGCGACCCCGCGCGGATCGTTTTCTACCCGCGCTATTTCGAAATGCTGAACGACACCGTCGAATGTTTCTTCGACGAGGTGCTGGGCTGCCCTTTCGAGAGGCTGCATCAGGATCATGCGGTGCCTACCGCGCGGATCGACACGGTTTTCACCGCGCCAAGCCGGCTGGGGGATTGGCTGGATATCACGCTGACCTGCATCCGGCTGGGCCGGAGCAGCCTTGATCTGGCCTTTGCCGTGCGTTGCGGGGATGAACCGCGGCTGCGGGCGGCCTCGACCCTGGTGCATGTGGGGCCGGACGGACGCCCGGTGCCATGGACGGGCGAATTACGCAAAGCGTTGGAATATCAGATAAAAGGAACGGATTGATGGCGCATCGGATCATTCAACCCCAAGGTTGGGCCGCGGCGAAAGGCTATGCCAACGGGGTGCTGGGCGAGGATGGCACGCTTTATGTCGGCGGGCAGATCGGCTGGGATGCAGATCAGGTATTCCGCACCCATGATTTCATCGGACAGATGGAACAGGCGCTTCGCAATATCATGGCCGTGGTCGAGGCGGCAGGCGGCAAGGCCGAACATCTTGTGCGCCTGACCTGGTATGTGACCGACAAGCGCGAATATCTCGCCCGACAGGCCGAGGTGGGGCAGGCCTATCGCAGGGTGCTGGGGCGGCATTTTCCGGCAATGACCATGGTCGTGGTGGCCGGTCTGGTCGAGGACGAAGCCCTGGTCGAGATCGAGGCGACAGCCGTGATCCCGCATCCCGGCTCTGTCGGGCCGTGATCTCCTGTTGATTGATAATAGTCAACTTAAGGGGTATTTTTTCAGCCGCGGATGCTGTTTTCGACCAGAAAAGGAAACCGATGCGCCGCGCGCGGTCGCGCCTTGACGCCCCCAGTTGCCCCCAATCGCCCCCAAGTCGCGTCTTGCCGCGCTTTTTCGCGCCAACCCGTCAGTTCGGGTCGAAACTGTAGGCGGGCAGTTTGGAAAACGCCTCGCGCAGGGCGACGCCCCAGCCGCTTGAGATGTCCTGGAAATAGGGGTCGTCCGCCTCGATCCTGAGGGTGCGCCCCTGTTTCAGGCTGTCCTTTTCGTAGATGTGGATATCCAGCGGGGGGCTGACCGAGAGGTTGGCCTTGATCGTGCTGTCAAAGGACACGAGCAGCAGCTTCACCGCCTCTTCGAAGGTCATGTCGGGGTCATAGGCGCGCAGCAGGATGGGGCGGCCGTATTTTGTCTCGCCGATCTGGAAGAAGGGTGTATCGTCGCTGGCTTCGATGAAATTCCCCTCGGGATAGATCAGGAACAGGCGTTGCTTGCCGTTCTTGACCTGGCCGCCCAGCAGAAGCGTCGCGTTGAATGTCGCATCGGCCCGCTGCCCGGTCATCGCATGGGTCGATATCACCTCGCGCAGGGTGTTGCCGATCATTGTCGCCACCTGGAACATGCTGTCGGCGGCCATGATGCTGGGGGCACGGTCTTGCGGGCTTTTGGACCGCTCTTCCAGCAGGCTGACAACGGCCTGCGTCGTGGCAAGGTTGCCGGCCGACAAAAGCGTGATGCAGCGGTCGTCGGGTTCTTCCCAGATCGCCATCTTCCTAAAGGTCGAGATATTGTCGACGCCCGAATTCGTGCGGGTGTCCGAGATGAAGACGATGCCCTTATTGAGGGTAAATCCGACGCAATAGGTCATGGATGACGGTCCGGAAAGGGCGCGCGCGCCTCATGATGATGACTGTTGTTGGGCCTGGCCCGACTGGACCTGTCTTTGATCAGTCTGCCGCGCCACTTGCAAGTGGACATTCATCGCCTCGGTCCCGCTGCCCATGCGGTGACCGTGAATCGGTGCGGCATCGACATAATCCAGCCCCAGGGCGACCCGGACATAGCGGTCATCGGGCGAAATGCCGTTGGATATGTCGAACCCGACCCAGCCCAGCGAATCAAGGCAGATCTCGCACCAGGCGTGGCTTGCCTCCTGCTCGGTCTGACCATCCATCAGCAGGTAGCCTGACACATAACGCGCGGGGTAGCCCATCGCGCGGGCGGCCGCGATCATGATATGGGTATGATCCTGGCACACGCCTTCACCCGCCTCCAGCGCGGCTTCGGCCGTGGTCGATGCATTCGTGCTGCCGGTTCGCCAGGGAACCGTCTGCAGGATCAGCGCCGACAGGCGGTGCATCCGGTCCAGATCGTTCTCGGCCTCCAGCCGGCGGGCCTGGGTCACCAGCTTGCGCAGCAGCGGCCCCGGCGTGGTCGAAGGGGTGGGCGTCTCGTACAGCCAGACCGGCGCCATCGCCGTGTCGGGCCCGATCACACCGGCGCGGTCCTCGGTTTCAACGGTGCCTTCGCAGCGGATCTCGACCGTCACGGCATCACTGTCCACCAGCACCAGATCGACGTGGTTGCCGTGTTGATCCGTGAACCCCAGTTCCTTCTGTCCCCCGGTGATTGTCGTGGTCCAGTCGATCACCTTCTGCCCGCATCCGTTGCGTGGGGTCATGCGAAGTTGCAGCAGCGCATAGTGATCGGGCGTGCCGTAGCTATAGGTGGTGACGTGGCTGATCTTCAGGCGCATGGCGTCCTCCTACCTGTAAAAACTGAAATCCCGCTCGATCTGGTTGGCCAGCGCGGCGGTGTCGCGGATCGACGCATCCAGGAATTCGTGCAGGCCCTCATCGAAGATGGCGGTGATGGGCTGATTGAAGCGCTGACACATCCGGTCGGCCATGTCCTGCGATGGTTGCCTGACGCCGTATTCCCCCTCCAGATGGGCCAGTTGCTCGCGGGTTTTCGAACAGCAAAAGGCCATTGAACGTGGCACCCGGCGGTCCAGGATCAGGAATTGCGCGATGCCCTGCGGTGTCGTCTCGCCGCCATGCAGCCAGCTGAAGGATCGCTCTGCCGAGACCGAGCGCAGGATGTTTTCCCATTGCGCGTTGTCCATGCTGGACCCCACGAAAGAGGCCGAAGGCAGCAGCACATAGTATTTCACATCCAGGATGCGCGCGGTGTTGTCCGATCGTTCCAGGAACGTGCCCATCCGGCAGAAGTTGTAGATCTCGTTCCGCAGCATCGTGCCGTGCAGCGCCCCGCGCACGACGGCGCTGCGGGTGCGGATCGTGGACAGCACTTCGGCCAGCGTGCGTTCGGTCACCGGCCGGCCCAGCACCGCCTTCACCGACATCCAGCATTCGTTGACCGCTTCCCAGACCTCCGAGGACAGCGCGGTCCGGACCAGCCTCGCGTTGGAACGTGCCGCGTTCATCGCCGACATCACGCTTGATGCGTTGTCCGGGTCGCGCAGCAGGTAGTTGATCACATGTGTCGCTTCGAAATCGTCGAATTTCTCGCGGTAGGAGGCGCGCATGCCGGCGGTCGTCACGACCGATTCCCACTCGTTCTCGGCATCGCCCGCGCGCGTCAGCGCGATGCGCCAGCCCGCTTCGACCAGTCGGGCGATGTTTTCGGCGCGTTCAAGGTAGCGGAACATCCAGAACAGCCCGCCTGCGGTTTTTCCCAGCATTGCGTCAGTCCCCCAGAACCCATGTATCCTTGGTCCCGCCCCCCTGGGACGAATTGACCACCAGCGAACCCTCCTTGAGGGCCACGCGCGTCAGCCCGCCCGGCGTGATCTGCACCTTGTTGGGCGAGACAAGCACGAAGGGCCGCAGGTCCACGTGGCGCGGGGCAAGTCCGCGCTTGGTCATGATCGGCACGGTCGACAGCGCCAGCGTCGGCTGGGCGATGTAGTTGCCGGGCCGGGCGCGCAGCTTCTTTTCAAACCGCGCCAGTTCGCGCTTGCTGGCGGCCGGGCCGACCAGCATGCCGTAACCGCCCGAGCCGTGCACCTCCTTGACCACCAGTTCCGACAGGTGGTCCAGCACGTATTTCAGGCTATCGGCGTCGGCGCAGCGCCATGTCGGCACGTTCTGCAGGATCGATTTCTCGCCCGTATAGAATTCCACGATGTCGGGCATGTAGCTGTAAAGCGCCTTGTCATCGGCGATGCCCGTGCCCGGCGCATTGGCCAGCGTGATGCCGCCCGCCCGGTAGACATCCATGATCCCCGGCACCCCCAGAAGAGAGTTGGGATTGAAGTTCAGCGGATCGAGATAATCATCGTCGATCCGGCGATAAAGCACATCGATCGGCTTGTAGCCGCGGGTGGTCCGCATGCAGACGCGACCGCCCTCGATCCGCAGGTCATGGCTTTCGACCAGTTCGGCGCCCATCTGGTCGGCAAGGAAGGCGTGTTCGAAATAGGCCGAGTTGTGGATGCCCGGTGTCAGCACCGCCACCTCGGGCTTGTCGCCGTCAAAGGCGGGGGGCGCGCAATCGGACAGGGACCGGCGCAGGTTCTGCGGATAGCTGGACACCGGCCGCACCTTCAGCCGCGTGAAAAGTTCCGGGAACATCTGCAGCATCGTCTCGCGGTTTTCCAGCATGTAGCTGACACCGGATGGCGTGCGGGCATTGTCCTCCAGCACGTAGAATTCGTTCTCGCCGGTACGCACGAGGTCGGTACCGACGATATGGGTATAGACGCCGCCGGGCGGGTTCACCCCGATCATCTGCGGCAGAAAGGCCTCGTTCCGGGCGATCAGGTCGACGGGCACGCGACCCGCCCGCAGGATTTCCTGGCGGTGATAGATGTCATGCAGGAAAGCGTTGATGGCGCGCACGCGTTGCGCGATGCCTTCCTCCAGCCGCGCCCATTCGCGCGCCGAGATGATGCGCGGCACGACATCGAAGGGGATCAGCCGCTCGTCGGCTTCCTGCTGCCCATAGACATTGAAGGTGATCCCGATGCGGCGGAAAAAGGCCTCGGCCTCTTCCGACTTGCGCCGCAGGTGGCGGATATCCTCGGTCTTGAACCAATCATGATAGCGCGAATAGGGCATCCGGGCCTCACCGGCGCTGTCGAACATCTCGTCAAAGAAACGGCTCTGCTTATCCATGGGACCACGTTAAAGGAGGGAACGCGCTTTGCAAAGGTGGCCTGTCAAATGACTGATCGCCAAACGAAAATCGCAAAAGCGCCCTGATATGGCGCGCAATTCATGGGCGTGTGCCTGTTTATTGTGCATATTATGTCTGGCGGGATCGGCAAACGGTGATTTCCGTGCCCCAATCCGCGCAGGCCCGTGCCAGATCCGGTGGGAAAGGCTGATCGGTATAGACGCGGTCGATCTGGCGCAGCGACCCGATCCGCGCGGGGGCAGCCCGGTGCAGCTTGGAATAGTCGACCACAAGGCAGGTGCGCCGCGCCTGGCGGATGATCGACTGGCTGACGCTGACCTCCTGCACGTCGAAATCCAGCAGATCCCCTTCGATATCCATGGCCGAACAGCCGATCACGGCCAGATCGACCTTGAACTGTTCGATCACGCTGGCGGTCAGCGGCCCGACAAGCCCGCCATCGGCACGGCGCAGTACGCCGCCGGCCAGGATGATCTCGGCCTCGGGGTTGGCGACCAGGATATTGGCCACGTTCATGTTGTTCGTCACGACCATCAGGTTCCTGTGATGCAGCAGTTCGCGCGCCACCGCTTCGGTCGTGGTGCCGATGTTCAGAAAGACCGATGCACCTTCGGGGATGTCCTGCGCGCAGGCCCGCGCGATGGCGGCCTTGGCCTCGGCATTCAGGCGGCGGCGTTCGTCATAGCCGATATTGGTGACACCGGATGGCAGGATGGCCCCGCCATGGACCCGTTCCAGCTTGCCCGCTTCGGCCAGTTCGGTCAGGTCACGCCGGATCGTCTGCACCGTCACGCCAAAGCGTTCGGCCAGCCCTTCGACCGTGACCTTGCCCTCGGTTCGCGCGATTTCGAGGATGTCGGGATGTCGAAATGTCTGGCTCATGGCGGTGCCTCCTCGTGCCGGATGACTATTTTTCAAAACGGCTTGCCGTGCAAGCGGCGCATTGCGTCCGGCCCTGCCGCGCAGCTTTGCGAAAACCGCGCGCCGCCGGTTTCTTCTTGCCCCAAATATCCATCCACCCTGGCCGTCACCTTCGCCGTGCCGCGCGATGCGTGATGGCTTGACAGGCAGCCCCTCTCGCGATGACGCTGCGCGGATGGAACACGCGCTGCGCCCGATCATCGAAACCCCCGACATGCGGATCACGTTGGCCGATGGCTGCGCCCTGTCTGCCCGTGTCTGGATGCCCCAGGATGCCGCGGCCATGCCGGTGCCTGCGGTTCTGGAATTCCTGCCCTATCGCAAGCGCGACGGCACGGCTGCGCGCGATGCGCTGACCCACCCCTGGATGGCGGCGCGCGGCTATGCCTGCACCCGCGTGGACATGCGCGGCAGTGGCGACAGCGACGGGCTGATGGAGGATGAATATTCGCCGCAAGAGCTGTCAGACGCCGTCGAGGTGATCCACTGGCTGGCGGCGCAGCCCTGGTGTTCCGGTTCGGTGGGCATGATGGGGATCAGCTGGGGCGGTTTCAACGCCTTGCAGGTGGCGGCCCTGCAGCCCGCGCCTCTGAAGGCGATCGTCACGCTTTGTTCCACCGTGGACCGGTATGCCGATGACATCCACTACAAGGGCGGCTGCCTGCTGAACGAGAATCTGGGCTGGGGCGCCACGATGTGGGCCTATTCCTCGCGCCCGCCCGATCCTGCGCTGCGGCCAGACTGGCGTGATCTGTGGCTGCGACGGCTGGAGGCCGAGCCGTTCCTGCCCGCGCTCTGGCTGCGCCATCAGCGGCGCGATGCCTATTGGCGTCACGGGTCGGTCTGCGAGGATTTTGCCGCCATCACGGCGGCCACGCTGGCCGTGGGGGGCTGGGGCGACAGCTACAAGAACGCGGTGCCGGCGCTGGTTGGCAATCTCGGCGCCCCGGTCAAGGGGATCGTTGGCCCCTGGGTGCACAAATACCCGCATTTCGCCGTGCCAGAACCCCGGATCGGTTTTCTGCAAGAGGCGCAGCGCTGGTGGGATCGCTGGCTCAAGGGCATCGCCAACGGGGCCGAGGATGATCCCGCCTATCGCCAGTACCTGATGGACGGGGTGCGCCCGGCCACCTGGTATGCCGATCGGCCCGGTCGCTGGCTGGCGGGCGATGGGGCGCCCGCGCCGCTGTGGCGGCTGCATCTGGGGCAGGGGGCATTGGGCGATGCACCCACACCCCTGCAAAGCCTGATCGCAAGCCCGCAACACTGTGGCATGGCGGGCGGCGAATTCTGCGCGATCTGGCTGGGGCCGGAACAGCCCGGCGACCAGCGTGCCGATGATGCGTTCTCAGCCTGTTTCGATACCGCGCCCCTGGTTCAAGATACGGCCGTCACCGGGGCGCCGCGCGTGACCCTGACGCTGTCCGCCGACCGGCCGCAGGCGCAAATCGCGGTCAGGCTGTGTCATGTGCACCCCGATGGCGCCTCGACCCGGATCACATGGGGCGTGCTGAACCTTTCGCATCGCGACAGCCATGCCGATCCCGCGCCGCTTGTGGCGGGCCAGCCTGTCAGCGTGACGCTGGATCTGGATCACATCGCCTATCGCGTGCCGGCCGGCCACAGGCTGCGGCTGGCGGTATCGTCCAGCTACTGGCCCATGATCTGGCCCGCACCCGAGGCGGCGGCGCTGACGCTGACCGCGGGGCATCTGGACCTGCCGGTTCATCCCGATCCCGATGGGGAAGGCTGGGATTTTCCACCCCCCGAGGCGGCCGCACCGCTTGCGGTCGAGGTCCTGCGCGCCGAACATCATGAACGTGAAACCTCGACCGATCTGACGACCGGGGTGGTCAGCCTGCGGATACTGGACGATTTCGGCAAGCGGCGCGATCTGGGCCATGGCCTTGTGTCCGGCGGGATTGCACGGGAATGGTGGGACATCCATCCCGATGACCCGCTGTCGGCACGCGGCCGCACCCACTGGACGATGGAGACCGCGCGAGACGGTATGGTGACCCGCACCGAAACCCATGCCGAGATGTGGTCGGATGCGCGGCAATTCCATCTGAGCGCGCGGATCGAGGCCTGGGAAGGCGAGGGTGCACAGGTCCGGCTGATCCATGCACGTGATCTGCATGAAACTATCGACAGGGATCATGCATAAGTGGTTAGACTGGGCATATCGGATTGCGGATTTCTGTCCCTTTGTCGCCGTGGATGTCGCCTCTGTCATGCATATGTCGCAGTCAGACGCTTTTTTGGTTGAACACTGGGGCGCGATGGGCAAAGTTGACTCGTGAGTCAACAACCCGGAGCAGGCCGGACGCGTCGCAGGGCGACATGGTCGAATGAAGGGGTCCGTCGCAGACGCAAGTCTGCTGCGGGAATAGCAAGGTCAAAAAGGATCGCGTCAAGCGACCGGATGCCAACAGGGAGATGGAAATGACCGGGAAGATCGACAAGAACCATATTGATTACCTCAAGCTGCGCGCGGGTCTTGGCCGCATGTCGCGGCGCGAGTTCATGGGCCGCATGGGCGCATTGGGTGTCAGCGCGGCCATGGCCGGGACATTCTACGCAGAGGCCGTGCATGCGGCAGGCCCGGTCAAGGGCGGCACGCTGCGCATCGGGTCCGTTGGCGGCGAAAGCACCAACTCGCTTGATCCGGCGGTCGCGGCCAGCCAGGTCCCCTATCACAACCTCAACCAGTTCGGTGAATCGCTGGTGAACGTTGACGAGAATGGCGCCCTCGACATGCGCCTTGCGGAATCGGTGGAAGCCTCGGCCGATGCGAAGACCTGGATGTTCAAGATCCGTTCGGGCGTCGAATTCCACAATGGCAAGCCGCTGACCGCAGAAGACGTGATGCGCACGATGGAACGTCACTCGAACGAGGACAGCAAATCGGGCGCGCTGGGCATCATGCGCGGCATCACCTCGATGAAGGTCGAAGGCGACATGTTCATCGTGGGTCTGGATACGCCGAACGCCGACCTTCCCTATCTGATGTCGGATTATCACCTGATGATCCAGCCTGACGGCGGTTTCGACAATCCGGCCGCTGGCATCGGCACCGGCCCCTACATGCTTGAGGCGGACGAGCCGGGCGTGCGTCACCTGTTCAAGAAGAACCCCAACTACTGGGACAGCAGCCGCGGCCATGTGGATGAGGTCGAGATCCTTGTGATCAACGACACCACCGCGCGGATGGGCGCGCTGCAATCCGGCCAGGTGCATATCGTAAACCGGGTCGATCCCAAGGTCGCGGCCCTGCTGGACCGTGCGCCGGGCCTGTCGGTCAAGAACGTGGGTGGCCCCGGCCATTACGTCTTCATCATGCATTGCGATACCGAGCCCTTCGCCAACAATGACCTGCGCCTGGCGCTGAAATACGCGATCGACCGCAAGGATATCGTGGACAAGGTGCTGCGCGGCTACGGGTCGGTGGGCAATGACATGCCGATCAACGGGGCCTACCCGCTGTTCGACGAGTCCATCCCGCAGCGTGAATACGATCCCGAAAAGGCGGCCGAGCATTACGCCAAGTCCGGCCATGACGGCAGCCCGATCGTGCTGCGCGTGTCCGACGTGGCCTTCCCCGGCGCGGTCGAGGCGGCGCAGCTGTTCCAGCAGACGGCCAATGCGGCCGGCATTCCGCTGGAGCTGAAGCGCGAGCCGGGCGATGGCTACTGGTCCGAAGTGTGGAACGTGCAGCCCTTCTGCGCCTCCTACTGGGGCGGGCGTCCGGTGCAGGACCAGATGTATTCGACGGCCTATATGTCGAGCGCGGACTGGAACGACACCCGCTTCAAGCGCGAGGATTTCGACGCCAAGCTGCTTCAGGCGCGCGGCGAGCTGGACCTTGCCAAGCGCAAGGCGCTTTACAGCGAGATGGGCATGATGGTCCGCGACGAGGGTGGCCTGATCTGCCCGATGTTCAACGACTTCGTCGAAGGCGTCAGCGACAAGGTGCAGGGCTGGGTGTCCGACCCCACCGGCGAGCTGATGTCGGGCATCGCCTCGCACCGGGTCTGGTTGTCGGCCTGAGCGGGGCCTGCTGAATGCACCCGATCCTGATACTGGTGTCCCAGCGCATTGCGCTGGGCCTCCTGCTGCTTTTCGCGGCCTCGGTGCTGATCTTCGCGGGCACGATGATCCTGCCGGGCGATGTGGCGCAATCCATCCTTGGCCAGTCCGCCACACCCGAGGCGCTGGCCAACCTGCGCGCCGAGCTGGGGTTGAACGATCCGCCCGTGACGCGGTATTTTGCCTGGCTCTTCGGCGCGATGCAGGGCGATCTGGGCACGGCGCTGACCAATGGTCAGGACATCGCGTCCTCGCTGGGTCGCAGGCTTGAAAACACGCTGTTCCTGGCCTTCTGCGCCGCGATCGTCGCGGTGCCGCTTGCCATATTCCTTGGCCTGCTGGCCGTGCGTTACCGCAATCGCTGGCCGGACAAGCTGATTTCGGGCGTCACGCTGGCCTCGATCTCGATCCCCGAATTCCTGATCGGTTACCTGCTGGTCTATTTCGTGGCCGTGAAGCTGGGCCTTTTCTCATCGGTGTCGATGATCAACGACAGCATGAGCCTGGGTGACAAGCTCAGCGCGATTGCCTTGCCGGTTGCCGTTCTGGTGCTGGTGGTGCTGGCGCATATGATGCGGATGACACGCGCCGCGATCCTGAACGTGATGCAATCGGCCTATATCGAGACCGCCGAACTCAAGGGCCTGTCGGGCTTCAACGTGATCTTCCGCCATGCCTTTCCCAATGCCATCGCCCCCATCGTCAACGTGGTGATGCTGAACCTGGCCTATCTTGTCGTGGGCGTCGTCGTGGTCGAGGTGGTGTTCGTCTATCCCGGCATGGGGCAATACCTGGTCGATCACGTGTCCAAGCGGGATGTGCCGGTCGTGCAGGCCTGCGGGCTTGTCTTTGCGGCGGTCTATATCGGCCTCAACATGGTGGCCGATATCGTGGCGATCCTGTCCAACCCCAGACTGAGGCATCCGAAATGACCCGGATCCCGTTTTCCGCCCTGATCGGGCTGATCTTCACCGGCGCCTATTTCTTCGTGGCGCTTTTTGCCCCGTTCATCGCGCCCTATGGCATGGCCGAAGCCGTGGGCGACGTGTGGGAGCCGATGTCGCGCACGCATCTGCTGGGGACCGACAGCATCGGGCGCGACCTGCTGACGCGCATGATCTATGGTGGCCGCACCACGATCTTCATCGCGACGATGGCAACGCTGCTGTCCTTCACGACGGGGGCCGTGCTGGGGTTCCTGGCCGCCGTGATCGGCGGCTGGATCGATCAGGCGCTGTCGCGCTTCGTCGATCTGATGATGGCGATCCCCTCGCTGATTTTCGCGCTGGTGGTTCTGTCGGTCATGCCCGTCACGATCCCCGTGCTGATCATGGTCATGGGCTTGCTGGATTCGACCCGCGTTTACCGCCTGGCCCGCGCCGTGGCCGTGGATATCAACGTGATGGACTATGTCGAGGCCGCGCGCCTGCGCGGCGAGGGGCGTGCCTGGATCATCTTCCGCGAGATCCTGCCCAATGCCCTGTCGCCGCTGGTGGCCGAAATGGGCCTGCGGTTCATCTTCATGGTGCTTTTTGTCTCGACGCTCTCGTTCCTGGGGTTGGGGGTGCAGCCGCCCAATGCCGACTGGGGCGGGATCGTGAAGGAGAACAAGGAAGGCATCGTCTATGGCATCCCCGCGGCCCTCGTGCCTGCCTTTGCCATCGCCACGCTGGCGATTTCGGTCAACCTTGTGGCGGATTGGGTTCTCAACCGGACGACAAGTCTGAAAGGGGGGCGTGGTGGCTGATCCATTGCTCAAGGTCACGGATCTCAGGATCGAGGCGACAGCCTATCCACCCGGTGAACCGCCCCAGGACATCACCATCGTTGACGGCGTATCCTTCGCGCTGGACAAGGGGCGCGTGCTGGGCCTGATCGGTGAAAGCGGCGCGGGCAAGTCCACCATCGGTCTGTCGGCCATGGCCTACGGGCGCGGCGGTGTGCGGATCACCGGTGGCCAGGTCCAGGTGAACGGCCGCGATATCCTGCAACTGGGCGTGCGGGGCCTGCGGGCCCTGCGCGGGGCCGAGGTGACATATGTGGCGCAATCCGCCGCCGCCGCCTTCAACCCGGCCAAGCGCATCATGGAACAGGTGATCGAGGCGACGCTGGAACATGGCCGCGCCGGCCGGTCCGAGGCCGAGGCACGCGCCGTCAGGCTGTTCGCAACGCTGGGCCTGCCCGATCCCGAGACCTTCGGCAATCGCTACCCGCACCAGGTCTCGGGCGGGCAGTTGCAGCGCGCGATGACGGCGCTGGCGCTTTGCCCGCAGCCGGACCTTGTGATCTTCGACGAGCCGACCACAGCGCTGGATGTGACCACGCAGATCGACGTGCTGGCCGCGATCAAGGATGCGATCCGCGAAACCGGGGTCGCCGCGCTCTACATCACCCATGACCTGGCCGTGGTGGCGCAGGTCAGCGACGATATCATGGTGCTCAAGGGCGGGCATATGGTCGAATACGGCACGACAGAGCAGATCATCACCGCCCCGCGCGAGGATTATACCCGCGCGCTGGTATCGGTCCGTTCGATCGAGCACGAGGAAAAGCAGCCGTCGGACGATCCGGTGCTGCGGGTGGAGCATGTGACGGCGCGCTATCGGGGCACGGATTTCGATGTGCTGCACGATGTGAATGTCGAGGTGCATCGCGGCCAGACCCTGGCCGTGGTGGGCGAAAGCGGATCGGGAAAATCGACGCTGGCGCGCGTCATCACCGGGCTGCTGCCGCCGTCCGAAGGGCAGATCACCTTCGCCGACCGCCCGCTTTCGGCCGCGCTTGCGGGCCGGTCGCGCGAGGATCTGCGCGAGGTGCAGATGATCTACCAGATGGCGGATGTGGCGATGAACCCGCGCCAGACGGTCGGCACCATCATCGGGCGCCCGCTGGAGTTCTATTTCGGCCTGAAAGGTGCTGAAAAACAGGCCCGCGTGGCGGAACTGCTGGATGCGATCGAGATGGGCAAGGGGTTCATCGACCGCTACCCGGCGGAGCTGTCGGGCGGCCAGAAGCAGCGTGTCTGCATCGCCCGCGCGCTGGCCGCCAACCCGCGGCTGATCATCTGCGACGAGGTGACATCGGCGCTGGATCCGCTGGTGGCGGATGGTATCCTCAAGCTGCTGCTGGAGCTGCAGAAATCCAAAGACGTGGCCTATCTTTTCATTACCCATGACCTGGCCACCGTGCGCGCCATCGCCGACAGCATCGCCGTGATGTATCGCGGCCGCGTCGTCCGCTATGGCCCGAAAAGCCAGGTCCTGGCGCCACCTTTCGACGATTACACGGATCTTCTGCTGTCTTCGGTGCCGGAAATGGAACTGGGCTGGCTTGAGAAGGTCATCGCGCATCGCAAGATGGAAAGCGCGGGACATTAGAATTCCGCCTCCGGCGGGGATATTTGCGGCAAGAAGAAACGGGGTGTTGCGTTCTTCTTGCCCGAAATATCCCCGCCGGAGGCCTCAACACCCGCCGCCGCCGCGCGGCCTGCAAGAGAAAATCCCATGAACAACAAGCTGCTTTTGATCATTCTCGATGGCGTGCCGCTGCGGAACTGGCGCCGGCTTTTCGGCAATCTTGAAGGTTGGGTCGAAGCCGGGCAGGCGCAGACCTGGGTCATGCGGTCGGTGCTGCCCTCGATTTCGGCCAGTTGCTATGCCTCGATCCATACGGGCGTGACCCCGCAGGATCATGGCTGCACCGGCAATGGCAACGTGTTCCGGCTGTCACATCCGGACGTGTTTTCCCAGGTGCGCGCCGGTGGCGGTGTCACGGGGGCGGTGACCCATTCCTTCTGGTCCGAGTTCTTCAACCGTGCGCCTTTCGATCTGGTGCGCGATATCGAATATGACGAGCCCGACAGCGCCACGATCAACCACGGCCGCTTTCACACGATGACGGGCTATGGGCTGATCAACCAGATGACACCCTCGGATGTGGATCTTTTCGCCACGCTCAGCATGCTGTGCGGGCGCTACGATCTGAACTATGGCATCCTGCATACCTGCACGCTGGACAGCATGGGGCACCGCTTCTACCACGACTGCCAGGAGATGGATCACGCCTGCGCGGTCATGGACGAGATGCTGGCCCCCTTCATCCCGAAATGGCTGGCCATGGGCTATGAGGTGATCGTGACCGCCGATCACGGGCAGGACGAACGCGGCCATCATGGGGGCAACAGCGACTTGCAACGGGATGTGGCGCTTTACTATTTCGGCCCGGCGCGGGGGCCTGCGCCCGATACCGTGCTGGACCAGCTGCAACTGGCGCCGACGATCCTGTCGCGCCTTGGCGCGCCGATCCCGGCCACGATGCGCGCGGCGCCCTTTCTTGAGGGCTGAAGGGCAGGAATGATCCTGCGCCCTGCCGTGGCGGTACCACACCGTGGCGCCACAATATCTGGGGCCGTGCAGCCGATTTGGGGCTTGTGCGGAAAAAGACTCTAGCAAGAAGGTGCCGAAACGCCTATGCTGAAGGGTAAGTAAGTTCAAAGCCGGGTCAACCGGCGGTTAACGAGTAGAGCGGTGATATCATGAAGGCAATGGATTTTGTCGTGCGTCCGGCCATGGGCGCAACGCGGCGCGGCAGATTGGATGCGGACTCCACCACATCGGTGATAGACGTATCGGCAGGCGCAGAGGTTTCTTTCAACATCAGGCAGTTCGAGCTCAAGGCCTATGACAAGGTCGGATCGGATCTGCATGTCTCGCTGGCTGATGGCCGGGTGATCGTCCTCAAGGGTTATTTCGGCGAGGACGAGAGCGCTGTGGCGCGCCTGTTCATCAGCGCCGACGGCTACCTGAGCGAGGTCATCCTGCGCGAGGGGGCGGACGGTGTGCTTTATGCACAATACGGGCCCACGGAAGCCTGGGGCAAATGGAGCCCGCATGAGGATCTGGTGTTTCTGAACGACGACGAGATCCTGGCGCCGTTGGGTGTTGATGACGAGGGTGGCGACAACGAGGTCAGCATGCTTGGGGCCGGGCTGCTGCTGGGCGGTGGCGGTCTTGGTGCGGCAGGTGGCGTGGCCGCGCTGGCGGCGGGATCCGTTGCCGCAGGGGCACTGCTTGGCAATGGCGATGCGCCGCAACCCGGGCCGCGACCCGTACCGGCCCAGCCGGATGTGCCGGTGGAGCAGATACCCTCCGGCCCGCGTCTGCCCACGGTCAATGAGCGTGATCCGATCGTCCGGGGCGGCGCCGACACTCCGAGCATCGGCATCAGCGGCACCGCCGATCCCGCCGCCCAGGTCGAGGTCACGATTGGCGACAAGGTCGTCGTCACCCGCCCTGATCAGAATGGAAACTGGCAGGTGGTCTTTGAGGGTGACAACTTTCCCCGCGACGGCACCTATCCTGTCGACGTCGAGGTCACGCAACCCGGTGGCGGCAAGATCGACCTGACGGGCCCCTCGGTCGTCATCGACACCACCCCGCCGGAGCTGCGCTTTACCGAAGGCACGGTGTCTGCCGGGCATGTCGTGAATGCCGACAATCACCGCGACGGGGTGGAAATTTCGGGGACAAGCGAAGCAGATGCCCGGATCGCGGTAACGATCGGCAATGTGACCCATGAGGAGACGGCCAATGGACAGGGGCAATGGTCTGTCCGCTTCACGCCTGCGGAATTGCCCGAGGGCGACTATACCCGGGATGTGACTGTCACCGCGACGGATGGCTACGGCAACAGTGCAAGTTTCCGCGATACGGTCAGGGTCGATACGATCCCCGATCCGATCGTGATCCAGTCCTGGCTTGTCGCGGGCGATGGCGTGGTCAACCGCGCCGAGGCGGCGGGCGATCTGATCGTGACCGGCACATCGACACCCGGAAACACGCTGACCCTGGCGCTGTTCAACGGCACCTCGACGATCACGCGCAGCGTGCCCGTGCAAGGCGACGGGACATGGCGGGTTACCTATCCGGCCGGATCGGGCGAGCATGAAGCGACCCTGACCGCCACCACGTCGGATCATGCGGGCAATATCGGGCGGGCGACGGCGGCGATCCGCGTGGATACGCTGCATCACCTGACGATCGACGCCGCCCCGCTTGGCACGAACAATGTGATCAATGCCGATGCGGCCGACGCCGGCGTGATGTTGCGCGGCACCACGCAGCCCGGCTCTCGGGTCGAGGTCCGGTTCGGGTCGATCACGCGCCAGGCCGTTGTGGCGGATGATGGCACATGGTCGGCGCGTTTTGCGGGCAGTGATTTCGCCCGCGACGAATATGATGCGACCTTCAACGTCACGGCACGCGACGCGGCCGGCAACGTGGATATGGCAAGCCGGACCGTGCGGGTCGATACGGTTGTCGATGTGACCATCGACGACGGGATCGGGCGCGACGGTCTGATCAACGATGCCGTGCGCCAGGCAGGCGTGCGGATTACCGGCACCACCGATCCGGGCGCCGAGGTCTGGGTAAAGGTCGGCGATGTCACAAAACAGGCCGAGGTGGATGGCGCGGGCCTGTGGCGCGTGCGCTTCGAGACGGCCGACCTGCCTGAAGGACAGGGGAGTCTTGCGGTGTCGGCCACGGCGACGGATGCCGCGCGCAACAGCAACAGCGCCAACCGTACCGTCACGCTGGACACCGAGGTGCGCGATTTCAACTGGACCTCGACGGGTGTGGCGGCTGATGGCGTGATCAATGGCGATGATGCGGGTGATGGTCTGTTCGTCACGGGCCAGGTCGAGCCGGGATCGCGTGTCATGGTTACGCTGGACGGGGTCGAACACGAGGCCCGCGTGCTTGGCGATGGCCGCTGGAGTGTGCGTTTCAGCCCCTCGGAGATCCGCAGCGGCGAATATGTCACCGAATTGCGCGCCGTTGCCACGGACCGCGCCCAGAACGTCGACGAGATCCGGCAATCCGTCAGGGTTGACACAAGGCTGAACCTTCTGGAACTGGCCGGGCCCGTAACCGGGGACAACACCATCAATTTCGACGAGGCGCGGGACGGTTTTGCCGTCACCGGACGGGTCGAGGCATTGCCGGGGGTTACCCAGCGGTCCACGGTTCAGGTCGAATTCCAGGGGCAATTCTACCAGGCCAGCGTCGATGCCGCGGGCAACTGGCGTGCCTTCATTCCCGGCGCGGACGTGCCGCAGGGCAATCACGTGCTGGACATGGTCGTGCATGCACGCGATGCGGCCGGCAACGAGGGCCGCCTGACGCAAGTGCTGACCATCGACACGGACATGCCCACGAACCCGATCGTGGCCTCGTATACCCGCGATGCCGCCGGGATACGCAGCGTGTCGATCGAGTTGACGGGGGACCAGATCACCCTGACCGAAATCGAGGCCGATGGTGACATGACCCCGGTGGAAAACGTGGCGATGGCAATCGCGCCCTTGGGTGAAACGCTGCACAGTTTCGGACATGTCGCGCCGGGTGGCGGCTTTGTCGGCGATCACCTGCCTGACGGCTCGAACCTTCTGATCACCGCGACCGACACGGCGGGCAATGCCAGCGGCACGTTCCTTGCCTTTGACGCCTTGTCCACATCCGTCATCGACCTTTCGGGGCCGATTGCGGCCGGCTCGCGCATTGACGCGATCGATCTGACCTTTGCCGAGGATAGCACCCTGACCCTGACCGAGGCGCAGATCCTTGCGCTCTCGCCGGATCAGCGCAGCCTGACCATCCATGGCGGAAGCGATGACAGCGTCACGCTGACAGGCGCGCTGCGCGATGGAACCGAGGTTGTCGAAGGGCGCAATTACGCGGTCTATTCCATGGGTGAGGCGCGCGTGATCGTGGACGAGGATGTGAGGATCTTCTGAGAAAGGTCACAGGGACGGACAGGCGCGCGGCCGTGCACAGGATGGCCGCGCCAACAGAACAGGCACCGCAACAAGGGGCTGGCATGAGGCAGGGCGATCGAAAATGCAGTTCAGGCCGCAAGGCCGGGCCCTATCTGGCCTGCGCGGCCCTGTTGGTTCTGCCAGGATGCCTGCCAGGCATGGACGGGACCGGGGTCAGCCGCATGCTGATGCCGGACACCTCCGTTGTGGCCGAAGGGCTTGATCCGGGTGACACGGGGCAGGCGGGGGCAGAGGCGTCGGAGCTGCTGAACGATCTGATGGGGCGGCGCAGCGCTCTGCCCGACGGGTCGGTGATGGACAGCGTGGCGGGGGCGGTTCTTGCCGCAGACAGCCGTCCGGCCGCCGCGGCCTTGCGCAGCGCAAGATTGCGCGCGCGGGCCCAGTCGCGCAACTGGCTGCCCAGTATCGGGCCGCAGGTCAGCCTCAGCAGCCTTGGCTCCGTCGTGGCCATGCTGGTGGTGGAACAGGTCATCTTCGACAATGGGCGCAAGAAGGCGGAACGCGATTTCGCCAAGGCAGATGTCGAAGTTGCCGCCGTGACATTGGTGCAGGACAGCAATGCGCGCGTTCTGGCCGCGCTGACGCTTTATCTGGCGGCGCGTGAGGCGCGCGACAAGGCCGCGCTGGCGCGGGCTGCGGAACGGGACATGGCGCATTTCGAATGGATCATGTCCGAACGCGTGGCTGGCGGCATCTCGGATCAGTCCGACCTGCAGGTGCTGCGCCAGAAGCTGGCCGAGATCCGGTCGACCGTGCAGCGCGAAGACGAGGCCGCGGGCGCGGCCCTGGCGGAACTTTCAGCCATGGGGGTTGATCCGGCCCTGCTGGACGGCGCCGCCATGTCGCGCGGCGGTCTTGCGTCGCTGCGTCTGCCCGATCCTGCCCCGGTGCCGCTGCCTGTGCGGATGGCCGAGGCCGAACAGGAACGCGCCATGGCGCGCGCCAGGATCGACAGGGCCGGATTTCTGCCCACGCTCAGCGCCAATGCAGCGCTGGGGCGCGGCGCGCCCGACCCCACGCTGGATATCCGCACAGCGCGCCCGCTGGGGTTCGGCACTGGCGACGACATGCGCGCCATCGAGGCCGCGACCGAAGGCGAGCGGCGCAAGGTGGCCCAGGCCCGCGAAGAGACGGAACGGCGGCTGCGCCGCTTGCAACAGGAACGCGGGGCACTGGCGCGGCAGGCGCAGGAAGGTGCGGAACTGACCAGCCGGGCCAAGGCCAATCTCGATCTTTTCCAGGCGCAATACGATGCAGGCCAGCGGCAGGTCATGGATGTGGTCGGCCTCTACGAGCAGTTTGCGCGACAGCAGCAGGAGGCGGCAGCGCTGGTCTATCGCGCCATGCAGGCCGAGTTGCAGATCGCGGCCGAACTGGGCCTTCTTGCTGACGGGGACAAGCTGTGAGCGGGGCCACGAAACCCCGGCAGCCCGATCCGGCAGCCCAGGCTGAACCTGCCGGGCAGGCGGGGGCGCCGCGCGCGCGCCTGCAAACCGTGCCTGATCCGCGCCCGACCGCTGTCGATCCGACCATGGCAATGATCGATCCGCAGATCAGGGAACTGGCAAGCCTTATTGTGGCGCATGCGGGTGTTCTGGGACGCAGCCTGCCGCGCCGCGATGCGATCGAGGCGCTGATGGCCGCAGATGCCGCAGATGCCGCAGCGGGTCAGCCCGATGCCTTTGGCCCTTGCTACGCGATCTGCGGTCTGGCCGCGCAGGAACGTCGCGTGACGGTCCTGACGCCCGATCTGTGGCCCGCGCTGGCGCGGATGCGGGGCGGGCAATGGGTTCTGGTACTGGATCAGGCGGGCGATGGCGCGCAGGGCGCGATCACGATCTACGACGCGACCAGCCCGGACAAGCGCCTTGAGGTGTCTGTGTCAGAGGTCCTGCCGCATTTTGCCGGGATCATCGTCCAGGCCGAAGCGCCGGTTGCGGGGCTGGCGCAGGTTCATGTGGCGCCCCCGGCGGCGGCGCATTGGTTCTGGGGCGAGTTCGCTGCCCTGCGGCGGCCCTTCGCGGATGTGATGCTGGGCTCTTTCGTGGCCAACCTGCTGGCGGTGGCGGTCGCGCTGTTCTCGCTTCAGGTCTATGATCGGGTCATCCCGCACCAGTCGCAGGCGACATTATGGGTGCTGGCCGGCGGCGCGGTGCTGGCGCTTCTGATGGAGGCGGCGCTGAAGGCGGCAAGGGCGCAGCTGATGGACGGGGCGGGCCGGCAGATCGAACTGGCCGTCCAGATGCGGCTGATGGATCGCATCCTGGGGGCAAGGTCCGACATCTCGGGGCGCAGCCCCTCGCAGATATTCAGCGCGATGCGCGATTTCGGCTCGGTGCGGGAATTCTTCACCACCGCGACGGTCGGCACGCTGGCGGATATTCCCTTTGTCTTCGTGTTCCTGCTGCTGGTCGCCTCGATCGGGGGCAACGTGGTCTGGGTTCTGGTGCTGGGCGGGCTGCTGATGGTCCTGCCCGGTTTCCTGATGCAGCGCCGCATGATGCGCCTGACCGAAGAGGGGCAAGGCGCCTCGGTCCGGGCGGCGCGGCTTCTGCAGGAAGTCATCTACGAGCATGAGACGGTCAAGACCCTGCGCGGCGAGGACCGGATGCGCCGGCTCTGGTCCGAGCTGACGACACTGTCGGCCGTGACGTCATCCGAGCAGCGCAAGCTGGCCTCGGCGCTGACGATCTGGGCGCAGGGTGTGCAGCAGGCCACCTATGTGGTGGCGGTCGTGGTGGGGGCCTATCTGGTCTTTGCTGGACAGTTCACCGTGGGGTCGATCATCGCCGTCGGGATCCTGACAGGCCGGACGCTGGCGCCGCTGTCGCAACTGGCCAGCACCATGGCGCGCTGGGGCAATGTGCGTACGGCGCTGGACGCGCTGGATGACATCGCCCATGCGCCGCAGGATCATGAAACGGGGCGCAGCTATCTGCGCCGCGACGGTCTTGACGGTCACTATGCGCTGCGCGAGATCCAGTTCCGCTACAGCGACGATGCGGCAACCGTGCTTGATGTTCCGGCCCTTGCTATCCTGCCGGGCCAGCGTGTCGCGGTCCTGGGCGCCAACGGGTCGGGCAAATCCACGCTGCTGCGGCTGCTGTCCGGGCTGCATGCCCCCTCGCGGGGGCGCATCCTGGTGGACGGGACGGAGATGGGCCAGATCGAACCGCGCGACCTGCGCCGCGCCATCGGATACCTTGGGCAGGATGTCCGCCTGTTCGCCGGCGGCCTGCGCGACAACCTGACCTTCAGCCTTCTGGAGCGCGATGATGATCGCCTGATGCAGGCGCTGGATTTCGCGGGGCTGGGTCCTTTCGTCAAGGCGCATCCGCGCGGGCTGGACCTGCAACTGGGCGATGCCGGCGCGGGGCTGTCCGTAGGGCAGCGCCAGTCGCTTGGCTGGGCGCGGCTGTGGCTTCAGAACCCCTCGGTCTGCCTGCTGGATGAGCCCACCGCCGCGCTGGATCAGCGGCTTGAGGCGACGCTGATCAGCCGCCTCGAGGGCTGGCTTGAGGGGCGCACGGTCGTGATCGCAACCCATCGCATGCCGATCCTGTCGCTGACAGATCGGGTGATGGTGCTGCAAAACGGGCGCATGGCGGTCGATGGGCCGCGCGAACAGGTGCTGGCGCATCTGGCAACCCCCGCGGGCGGAGGACTGTAAGGATGGCGCATCCAGCACTGACACTGGCCGCGCAGATGAACGCGCGGTTGCGCGGCCCCAGCCTGACGATCTGGCTATGCGCGGGCACCGTGTGGCTGTTCATCATCTGGGCCAGCATGGCCTGGGTCGACGAGATCGTGCGCGCCGAGGGCGAGATGATCTCGGCCTCGCGGCCGCAGATCATCCAGAACCTGGAAGGCGGTATCCTGGCCGAACTGGCCGTGCGTGAAGGCGACATGGTGCAGCGCGGCGATGTGCTGGCGCGGTTGCAAGGCACGCAGTTCCGCGCCTCGGTCGATGATCTGCTGGACCAGATCGCGGCGCTGGAAATCCGCCGCCTGCGACTTGAGGCGGAACTGGCGGGTCAGCCCGCCTTTGGCGTGCCGGCCGATCTGGCCGCGCGCAATCCCGCGATGGTGGCCTCCGAACAGGTTCTGTTGCAGGCGCGTCAGACCGATTTTGACAGTCGGGCCGCCGGGGCGCGTCGCGTGATGGAACAGGCCCGGCAGGAAATGCAGATGATGGAGACGATGCTGGATCGCAAGATCGTGTCCCTGATCGAGGTGACACGCGCCCGCAAGGCCCATGCCGATGCCCGCATCCGCCATGACGAGATCGTCACCGGGGCCGAGCTGGAACGCGCCGACGCCTATGCCACGACCCTGCGCGAACTGGCCACGCTGCGCCAGAACCTCAAGTCCAGCCAGGACCAGCTGACGCGGACCGTGCTGGTCAGCCCGCTGCGCGGCATCGTCAAGGCGGTGTCGGTCTCGACCATCGGCGGGGTGGTGCGCCCCGGCGAGGAGATCCTGCAGATCATCCCGCTGGACGAGGAACTGTTCGTCGAGGCGCGCGTACGCCCCGAGAACATTGCCAATATCCGGCCCGGCCAGGAGGCGACGATCAAGCTGACGGCCTATGACTATACGATCTTCGGCACGCTCAAGGGGCGGGTCGATGTGATTTCGGCCGATACGTTCAAGGACGAACGTGCGCGCAACCCGGATGCGGCGGCGCATTACCGGGTCACGCTGCGGGTGGATATGGAGAACCTGACCGAACGGCAGGCCTCGGTCCAGATCCGGCCGGGCATGCAGGCCTCGGTCGAATTGCACACCGGGCGCAAGACGGTGCTGCAATATCTGCTCAAGCCGCTTTACAAGTCGCGCGAGGCGTTTCGCGAACCGTAACCGACGGCCTCAGGTTTCAAGCCAGATGGTCACCGGGCCGTCATTGATCAGCTCCACCGCCATATCCGCGCCGAAACGGCCGGTTTCTGTCGCGATCCCCAGTGCTGCAAGGCTTTGCGCGAAATGCTCGTAAAGCCTGCGACCCTCGTCCGGCGGTGCGGCGGTTGAAAAACCGGGCCGGTTGCCGCGTGATGTATCGGCGGCCAGCGTGAACTGGCTGATCACCAGGGCCGAGCCGCCACGGTCCAGGATCGAGCGGTTCATCCGGCCTTCCTCATCCCGGAAGATCCGCAGCTTGGCGATGCGGGCGGCCATCTGGTCGGCCTGTGCCTCGGTGTCGCCCTGCATGGCGCAGACCAGGATCATCAGGCCCGGCCCGCATTGTCCGATCTGCTGCCCTTCGACGCTGACACTGGCGCGGGTGACCCGCTGGATAAGTGCGCGCATGATGTCGTTTCTCCGGCTGTTCAGGTGCTGACTGACTACGCGCGGGATTGATCCGGATCAAGGCTGGCGGGGTCGCCTTGACGTAGACTGCCGGTAGTGTCGAAACACTCCAAAAAGGAGAAGCGCAATGGTCGAAAAGACATATCCCGCAGGCTTGTGGCCTTCCCTTGCCGAGCCTTTCCGCAATTTCGGAACCCGCATGGCCGACTGGCTGGCGCCGGCCTCTGACGCCTCGACCGATGGTGAGGCCTATCGCATCACGATGGAGCTGCCGGGCGTCGAGGAGAAGGATATCGACGTGTCCGTGCATGAGGGCATGATCACCGTCAAGGGCGAGAAATCCTCGAGCCGGGAGGACAAGGGCGACACCTGGTTCTTCAGTGAACGGCAATACGGGTCCTTCAGCCGCACATTCCGGGTGCCCGCGGATGCCCAGGCCGAAAAGGTCGATGCGCATCTCAAGGATGGCGTTCTGACCATCAGCATTCCGAAGAAGGGCCCGGAGGCGGCGTCAAACGCCAAGGTTCCGATCCGGAAGGGGTGACGCCAGAAAAGGGCGGGGGGCTGTCTGCCCCCCGGTCCCTGCGGGCCCTCCCCCCGAGGATATTTGACGCAAGAAGAAGCAGGCAGTCAGCCGCGCAGGTCCAGCACTTCGGACAGGGGCGCGCGTTCGGTGCGAAAGGCGTTGGCGGGATGGTCGGTGTCTTCCAGTCCGAAGGAAATCGCGCACAGGATGTGGCGGTGTGCGGGGATGCCGAACCAGTCGCGCAGGAACGGGGCCTGTGCGGCCACGGCCGCCTGCGGGATCGAGGCGACGCCCCGCGCCTGGGCGGCCAGCGTGAACAGCGCGACAAAGCCGCCGGTGTCCATGGCGCCGTAGGGGCCAAGATCGGCCTCGGTCGTGACGATGGCCACATGGGGCGCGCCGAAAAGGCGATAGTTTTCCATCATCTGCGCCTGGGTTGCGGCGCGGTCTTCCTTGGGGATGCCGAGGCTGTCGTAGAGCTGGAAGCCGCAGGTGCGGCGGCGGTCACGGTAGAGGCCGGTGTATTGGCGTGGCCATTCCAGATCGGGTTTCGGTGGCGTATTCGTGGCGGCGGCATGGAGCGCGTCGCGAAAGCGGTCTGTTTCGGGCGCGCGGGTCACGATCACATGCCAGGGCTGGGCATTGCACCAGGACGGCACGCGGGCCGCAGTTGTCACGATTGCGCCGATCAGGTCATCGGGCAGCGGATCAGGGCGAAAGGCGCGGCAGCTGTGGCGCGCCACAAGCAGCGCATCAAGGGTTGCAGCGGGGTCTTGCGTCATTGCATCAATCCTTCGTTCAACGCGAGGCCATACCCGATGGCGCCTGCCACCAACGCGCCCAGGATGACCGCGACAGCAATCTTCCAGGCCGACCAGGGCCGTTCGCCCTGCACCCGACCCGTGGACCCATTGACCACGAAACGATAGGTCTGACCACGGTATTTGTAGGCGGCCAGCCAGACCGGCAGCAGAACATGCTTGAAGGTCACCTCGCTGATCTGGGTATCGACATGGCTGATGCGCTGCTGATCGCCGCCGATGTCGAAGCGGATGTCGCGTTCGATCACGCGGTCCATCTTTTCGCGGGCAAGGCCGAAACCCTGTTCCAGGTCAACGGTATAGCCCTCGGCCCGGAACCCGGCCAGGTATTCGGGGCGATAGGGTTGCAAGGCTGACAGGTCCCAGGGTTCCAGCCCTTCGGTATAGCGGCGCGGCAGCGAGGTCGCGGCGAGGACGAGCACATCATCGAACCAGCGTTTCACCCGGCCCGATACCGGTGTCCAGCGGATGCGCGGCACCTGCTGGCGCGCGGGCTTGCCGTCACGGATCACGGTTATGGTTTCATAATAGACCGTGCCGCGCTGGCCGGAATAGCGGCTTTGCGTATAGGCGTCGAAGGTCCAGTAGGGCACGTAGATCCCCGCCATGGCACGACCCTTGCGGGCATAGTCCTGCAGGCCGTTGGGCGCAAACCACAGCTTGCCCAGCCAGTCGGTCATGGCCTTTCGCGCCGCGCGTTCGTCCAGCGCGAAGGGCAGCACGGCGCGCGGCTTGATATGGCGATGCGTGCCGGTATCCGCAACCAGCGGCGTGGCGCAGAAGGGGCATTCCAGCGCATGTACCGCCGGGTCGAATTCGACCTGCGCGCCGCAGTTACCGCAGGTCGAGATCCGCGTCTCCTCGATCTCGGAACCGGGCAGGCTGTGTGACAGGGCGGCGTTGAAATCCAGCTCTTTCAGCGCGCCGGACCAGGGGCCCGGCGCCGCGATCTGCTGACGATGGCCGCAATGATCGCAGACCAGCGCCCCTTCGCCCGGGGCAAAGCGATAATCCGCGCCGCAGTGTTCGCAAGGAAAGCGATGTTCCTGAACCGGGGTAGAGGCGGGGGCATCAGTCATGCGTCAACGGATCTTTCAGCGCCCGGCTGCGGGACGGCGCGCGAGGACAGCAGGCGGCGCGGATCAGGCCGCCGGGGGCGGGGGCGGGGGCAGAATGGTGAAAAGCTGCGCCAGTTCGGCCACATCCTCGGCCCGCATCCAGCCGTCCTGACCGGGGGTCCAGACCATGCTGTCGCGGGTCAGCGCGCCATCGGCGGCCATCCGGCCCATCGACGCCTTGGAAAAGGGACCCTTGGTCGCGCCATTCTCGGCGATGTGCCAGACATGCTCGACCGGGGGCGGTGCGACGGCAGCCGGGGCCGGGGCGGCACCCCATGGGCCGGGCTGCGCCATCTGGTTCGCCATGGCCATGCCCATGCCCATGCCAAGACCGGCGCCCATGCCACCCCCGCCTGCGGGATTGGCTGCGGCCGCGGTCATCGCCTCGGCTGCGGAATACTGGGTGAAACGGCCCAGATCGCCCGCGATACCCATGGATGTGCGCTTGTCCAGAGCGGCTTCGACCGCCGGGGGCAGCGAGATGTTCTCGATGTAGAGTTCCGGGATCGTCAGCCCGTAAGAGGCGACCGTGGCCGAGATCTGCGCCGCGACCAGCTTGCCCAGTTCGGCGGTATTCGCGGCCATGTCCAGCACCGGGATGCCCGAGGAGGCCAGGACGCGGCTGACCTCCTGCACGATCACGTTGCGGATCTGGAAGGTGATCTCGTCGGCGGTGAATTCGCCATCGGTGCCCACGATCTCGGACATGAAGCGGGCCGGATCGGTGACGCGCACGGAATAGGTGCCGAAGGCGCGCAGGCGCACCGGGCCGAATTCCGGATCGCGCGCGATGATCGGGTTCTTGGTGCCCCATTTCAGATCGTTGAAGCGGGTGGTGTTGACGAAATAGATCTCGGATTTGAAGGGCGAGCGGAAGCCGTGATCCCAGTGGTTCAGACTGGTCAGGATCGGCATGTTGTTGGTTTCCAGCATGTAAAGGCCGGGGGTGAACACATCGGCCAGCTGGCCTTCATGGATGAAAACAGCCGCCTGTCCTTCGCGCACCGTCAGCTTGGCGCCATATTTGATCTCGTGGCCTTCGCGTTCGAACCGCCAGACCATCGTGTCGCGGGTGTCATCGGTCCAGTGGATGACATCGATGAACTGTCCGCGGAGGAAATCGAAAATCGGCATGGGCTGCTCCCTGGGATTAAAACAGTCGGTTTCGGGGCTGGGGGATCACGAGGGACCGCCCATCAATTCCTCGGCCATCTGCGCGATGATCGGGCGGGCCTGATCCAGCGTCATGCCGGGCGTCAGGCGCCGATCATAAAGCATTTTCAGCAGCAAGGCATCATGGCGTGTCAGATGGGCGAATTCATCGTCATCATTGAAGATCGAGGGGCGCGCGCGCGGGCTGTCATTCGCCAGGCCCAGGCCCTGGGCCATTTCTTCGTGCACGCAGGAGTCGCGCAGGAGATCGGGATGCTCGGCGCGGATCACGATGATGGCCTGGGTATAGGTGTGCATCTGCCGACCGCTGCCGGAAAATGCCATCACGAAACAATGGATCTGGCGGGGCAGGGACCGGAACACCGACAGCGCGCCGGGGCTGATGCCGGGGGCCAGTGCGCGCGCGCGTTGCGGCAGAAGGGCGCGATCATCCTCGCTGTAGATCAGCACATGCATGTTGGGGCGGGCGCTGTCCATGGTGACCGGATGGCCGCTGGCGCCGGTCAGGCGGGCGGCAAAGGCGCTGACCGCGCTGCGGTCCGCGCGTTGCCGGTCTTCGGGCACCGAGGGGCCGAATTCCACGTTGACCCTGACGGGGTCCGCCCAGCGGCGCAGCGGAACGGGCCGCCCGGACGAGGCGCGCAATCCGGCGCCGCGTTCGTATTCGTCGAAGAACGTGATCTGTTCGAAGTTGCGGGCCAGATCGCGTGCGCCAAAAGGCGCATCGCGCCCGCCGCCATCCGTCCGCAGAAGACCCTGTGACAGAAGATCGGCCTGAAGCTTGCCGTAATAGGCCGCCAGCGCCAGACTTGCGGCCGACGGGGAAGTGCCGTCGGTGTCCGGGTCCGACAGGGGCGGGCGAGGCGACGCCGCCGGCCCGCCCGCCCCCGGAGGGGTAGCCATGTCACAGCCTGCCAGCAGGGCGATGCCTGCCAGAAAACCTGCCACCTTTACGCCAAGGACCCTCCGCATTCAGTCTCAGGCCCTGGGAACCGCGGTGCCGGCCGTATCGCCCAGACCCGTCTTGCGCGCCTTGGCCGAAGCCAGCGTATCGCGCAATTCGGCTTCCATCTTCTTCAGCTCGGCCTCGGCAGCGGCGCGGCGCGCCTTGCCTTCATCCGCGATCTGCAGGCTTTCGTTGATCGTGGCGATCAGGTCGGCATTGGCCTGCTTGACCGCTTCGATGTCGAACACGCCGCGTTCCATTTCTTCGCGGATGATCTTGTTGCTGTCGCGCAGGTTCTTGGCATTCGCGGTCAGCAGTTCATTGGTCAGGTCATTGGCATCACGCACGGCGCGTGCGGCTTCGGCGGACCGCTGGATGGTGACGGCCTGCGCCAGTTGGGTTTCCCACAGCGGCACGGTGTTCACGAGTGTCGAATTGATCTTGGTCACCAGGCTCTTGTCGTTTTCCTGCACCAGGCGGATCGACGGCAGCGATTGCATCGTGACCTGGCGGGTCAGCTTGAGGTCATGCACACGGCGCTCCAGATCGTCCCGCGCGGCGCGGAGGTCGCGCAGTTCCTGCGCCTTGATGACCTGGTCATTTTCGGGTGCGGCCTGCACCTGGGCTTCCTTGGCGGGGATGGTGGTGCTGTCCAGCTCCGCGATCTTCGCCTCGCCCGCCGCGATATAGAGCGCCAGTTCATCATAGAAGGCCAGCGTCTTGTCATAGAGCATGTCCAGCGACTTGATGTCCTTGAGAAGCTTGTGCTCGTGGCCCAGAAGATCCTCGGTCACCTTGTCGATCTGGGACTGCACCTTTTCGAAACGCGCGGTGAACTGTGCAAAAGGTGCGGCACGGCCCAGCAGTTTTTCCCACCAGCTGCGTTCGCGGCGCACATCCAGTTCCGAGACCGAGAAGCCCCGGATCGTGGAGACGATGTTGCGCAGGCTGTCACCCGCGGGGCCGACATCCTTGTTGCGGACATCCGTCAGCATCGCCTGGCTGATCGTCTGCAATTCGGCCTGCGCGCGCGAGCCGAAGGACACGATCGAGTTGGTATCGCTCATGTCCAGTTCGGCCATGCGGCGCGTGATTTCCGCGCCCAGGCCCGCATCGGCCTGATCCAGCGGCACGATGGCCGTCGCGGGGTTCGGATCGGGCAGGATGGTCCCTGTCACTTCCTCGACCATGGCGAGGGTTTCCTGGGCTTTGCGGCGGGTGGTGTCTGACATTGCGGTTCCCTTTTCTTGCATTCTCCCCGTGGCGCGCACGGGGGTACCAAATCAATAACCGGCCGGTGCCCCGGCCGGGACTTTACTGTTCACTCCTGAGGGTGCACCCCTTCGCGGTCCAGCCTTTCGCGCAGCACCTCGATTTCCACGGTCAGGTCGCTGCGGTCGTCAAGCAACAGTTTTTGCGTCCGCGCGGCGAAATTCTGCTCAAGATCGGTCAATAGCGCCTCGTAATCGGCGCGAGCCTGGGTGTCGCGGCTGCGGGTCCAGATCTCGGCGAACTTGATCGTCGCATCGCGCGCACCCAGCAGATAGACGCCCAGGTACTTGCGCGCGGCCGTCAGATCGCGGGGGTCGTTTTCGACCGTGCGGAAAAGATCGCGCGCCACCGCCTGAAAACGCTCCAGCCGGGCCATCAGCTGTCGGTCATTGGCGCGCAGCATGGCGTCGGTCATGGCGGCCAGATGTTTCTCGGCCTCATCCACGGCGCGCGCCACGCGGTCTGTCTGGAACGTGTCGATGCCTTCCGCGCCCTTGTCGTGCAACGGATCGGGGCCAAACGCCAGAAAATGAAGGATCGTGCCCACGATGCCATAGGCGACAGGGGCCAGCATGTCGCCACCGGCAGAGGCAAGGCCCGCCACGGCAAGTCCGATCCCGGTCAGAACACTGCCCGCGATCTTGCGCGGAAAGGCAGGGCGTCGCGCGACCTTGCGCGCTTCATAAGCCTCCTGCGCGATCAGCCCTTCGCGTGTCAGCCAGGCTGCCAGCAACAGGGTGCCAAGCGCCCCGAGGTTCAGGATCAGGCCGGTCGGGCCTGTCGTGAACGCAGCCCAGACCAAGGGAAGCGGGGCCAGAAACAGAAGATTGACACGGCCACCGGCGCGGGTGCGGCGCGCGCCTTCAAACGGGCCTTTGGGCGCGGGTGCCGGGGGCTTGCCGTCCGGGCCGCCCGCGCCGCCGGGGCTGAATTTGCCGCCAAAGCGCTGTGCCATCACAGACCCCCCGCGATCGACACGATCAGGATCAATGCGATCAGCAAGACAAAAGACAGTTTCTGCAACCCTGTCTCGGACATGTGAAACCTCGTACGACGTGACCCTGACCGAAAGTTATGTGATGCGCGCAGGGGTTACTAGGGGGAACATGGCCCTCAGGCCGCATCCGTCTGCTTGATATCGGGCGTCAAGGCCGCAAGGGATGCCAATCCGGCCGCCCGGATCAGCCGCGCGTCGGTTTGGGGCGCGGTTTGGCGGGGCGCAGGGTGCGCGGCGGTTTGTCAGCGGCCTTGGCCCGGTCCGCTGCGGGTTTTCCTGCGACAGGTTTGCCTGCATCGGGTTTGCCTGGGAATGATTTGCCAGCGAACCCTTTGCCAGCGAAGGCTTTGCCTGCCGCGGGTTTTCCGGCCGCAGGTTTTCCGGCGGCGGGTTTTCCGGCTGTCGTCGGTGTCCTTCCCGTGGCGCCTTTTCCCGCGCGGGGGTCAGACTTGCCACTGCGGCCGGGCTTGCTGCCGGGACGGTCGCCAAACAGATCGGCCTCGCTGGGCGTTTCGCGTGACTTGTTGCGTCGAACGACAACTTTTCGCGGTTTTGTTGTGTCAGAAACCGCTTCTTCGTCATCTTTCGTGTCCAGGCCCAGCTGATCGCGCAACACGCGGCGTCGCACTTCCTCGACCTCGCCGGGTTTCAACTGGCCCAACTGGAAAGGACCATAGGATGTCCGGATCAGCCGGTTCACGGTCAGGCCGACGGCCTCCATCGCGCGGCGGATCTCGCGGTTCTTGCCTTCGCGCAGGCCCACGGTCAGCCAGGCATTGGCGCCTTGCTGGCGGTCAAGCGTGACGATCATCGGCTGGAAATCCTCTCCATCCGCCTTGATGCCCTGGCGCAGCGGCTCCAGCATCGGTTCGGTCACGCGGCCGTTGACGCGCACGCGGTATTTCCGCAGCCATCCGGTCGAGGGCAGTTCAAGCTGCCGCTTGACCGTCCCGTCATTGGTCAGCAGCAAAAGACCCTCGGAATTCAGGTCAAGACGGCCCACGGACATCACGCGCGGCAATTCTTCGGGCAGGTCGTCATAGATCGTGGGGCGGCCCTGTTCGTCGCGCGTCGTGGTCACAAGCCCGGTGGGTTTGTGGTAAAGCCACAGTCGCGCGGGTTCGGGCGCGTCCAGCGCCTTGCCGTTCACCACGATCTTGTCGGCGGGCGTCACGTTCAGCGCGGCGCGGGTGATCACCTCGCCGTTGACGGTCACGCGGCCGGTTTCGATCAGTTTTTCGGCTTCGCGACGGCTGGCGACACCGGCGCGGGCGATCACCTTGGCGATACGCTCCCCTTCGGCTGAGGGCGTTTTGGGGGCGGCGGCGGGTTTTGGCGTCTTGTTCATGTGCAGGGGTTAGCCCAGAATCGGGTCTTGCGAAAGCGCAGATCGCGCGGCAGGAAAGGTGAATGACATTCCGCAGCCACATGTCCGACGCGCTGGAGCAGGCGCGCGCCGCCGCCGATCGCGGCGAGGTGCCGGTGGGCGCCGTGCTGGTCGACCCGGATGGACGGGTGCTGGCGCGGGCGGGCAATCGCACACGCGAACTGGCCGATCCCACCGCCCATGCCGAAATGCTGGTGATCCGCGAAGGGTGCCGCCTGCTGGGGTCGGAGCGGCTGACCGGATGCGATCTTTACGTGACGCTGGAACCCTGCCCGATGTGCGCGCAGGCCATATCGGCCGCGCGAATCGCCCGGCTCTATTACGGTGCGGCGGATCCGAAAAGCGGCGGCGTGGAACAGGGGCCGCGTATCTTCACCCATCCGCAATGCCACCATATTCCCGAGGTTTACGATGGGATCGCGGCGGATTCGGCCGCGGCGCTGCTGCGGGAATTCTTCGCTGGGCGGCGCGGCTGATCGCACGGCCAGGTTTTATTCAAGACTTGATATATATTTGTTGCCTTGCGGACGGGGCTTTGTCTGGCTGGCGTGACAGACTGTCTCAGGGAGGATGACATGATGACACTGAACCCGATAAAGGCCGCGCAGCAGTTGCTGGCGATACTGGCCGTTCTGGTGCTGGGCGCGCAGCTTGCACTGGCCAACCCGGCTCACAAGGTGGCGATCCATGTGGACGAACAAGACCCCGCCGTCATGAACATGGCGTTGAACAACGCACAGAATATTGCATCCTATTACGCCGCGAAAGGCGAAGAGGTCACGATCGAGATCGTCACCTACGGGCCGGGGCTGCACATGCTGCGCGCCGATACCTCGCCGGTGGCGGACCGCATTTCTGCAATAGCGCTGGAGATGACAAACATCAGCTTTTCGGCCTGCGAGAATACGATCAACGGCATGAAGAAGAAATCGCAAAAGGACGTGCCGCTGCTGAGCGAGGCGACGGTCGTCCCATCGGGTGCGGTGCGGCTGATGGAATTGCAGTCGCAGGGCTACGCCTACCTGCGGCCCTGATCCCGCGGACAGGTAACCGAAAACAGACCCCGGCGGCGCGATCCGCCGGGGTTTTTCGTTCAGATCTCGATCGGCTGCATCACTTGCGGTTCGATCACATCCACGCCGGGCAGGGCATCGGCCAGCACCTTGGCCGATTGTTCCAGCAGCGGGAACGTGCGGTAGTGGCAGGGGATCACCGTCTTGAAGTCGAAGAAGGTTTTCGCGGCGTAGGCGGCGCGGCGCATGTCCATGGTGAAATGGCCCCCCGCCGACAGGATCCCGATGTCCGGCTTGTGCAGGTCATGGAAGATCTTCATGTCCGCCATCACATCGCTGTCGCCCGAGGCATAGATGGTGTGGCCATCACCCTCGATGATGAAGCCGCATTCGGTGCCCGCGATGCGCGGGCCGTCGGGGCTGGCAAAGGTGGATGAATGCACGGCGTTGACCATCGTGACCCTGACGCCGCCCAGATCGACCGTGCCGCCCTTGTTGAAGCCCACCGTCTCGATCTTTTCGGCCTCGGCCCAGTGGCTCATCAGGTCATATTGCCCGACCACCGGCGCCTTCAGTTTGCGCGCCAGTGGCAGCACATCGACCACGTGGTCGAAATGACCATGCGTCAGCAGGATATGGGTTGCGCCCGCCGTGGCGCTGTCGTGCTGATCCGCGGCCAGCATCGGGTTGCCCGACAGCCAGGGATCAAGCAGCAGAACCTTGCCCGCGATCTCGAACCGGAACGAGCCGTGGCCGAGCCAGATGATCTTCATGATGAATCCTCCCTTGAAGTCCGGGGGCAAGCGTAGCACGGCGCGGCGCGATGACCAGAGGCCGCAAAGGGTGCAGGCCGCGTCGCATGAGTATTTGCAGAACGATGAAAGGGAAGGCGGCTACCCGTGATGTGACCGGAATTGCCGCGTCATCTGCTTGCGGGCAGGGGCTGCGGGCGCTAAACGCTGAGGCAACCTGACCGCAGACCGGAGATCACGAGATGTCGATCGCACCCGAAACCGCCGCCCGTGTGGCCAAGCTGGCCCGTATCAAGGTCGAACCCGAGGCGCTGCCCGCGCTTGCGGCCGAGTTCAACACGATCCTGGGCTTCATCGAGCAGCTGAACGAAGTCGATGTGGACGGGATCGAGCCGATGACCTCGGTCACGCCGATGCGCCTGAAGCGGCGCGACGACGTGGTGACCGACGGTGATCGTCAGGCGCAGATCCTGAAGAACGCGCCCGATGCGCGCGAGGGCTTTTTTGCGGTGCCGAAGGTAGTCGAATGATGAGCGAACTGACCAAACTGACCCTGGCCGAGGCGCGCGACAAGCTGCGCGCGCGTGATGTCTCCAGCCTGGAGCTGACCGAGGCCTGTCTTTCCGCGATCGAGGGCGCGGGTGCGCTGAACGCCTTTGTGCATCACACGCCCGAGATTGCCCGCGATCAGGCCCGCGCCGCGGATGCGCGCCTTGCGGCAGGCGATGCCCCCGCCATGTGCGGTCTGCCAATCGGGGTCAAGGATCTTTTCTGCACCAAGGGCGTGCCGTCCCAGGCGGCCAGCCGGATCCTGCAGGGGTTTCTGCCCGAATACGAATCCACCGTCACCAGCCAGCTTTTCGATGCGGGCGCGGTCATGCTGGGCAAGCTGAACATGGATGAATTCGCGATGGGTTCGTCCAACGAAACCTCGTGCTACGGCAATGTCGTGAACCCCTGGCGGCGCGGCAATGACGACACCGCTCTGACGCCGGGCGGATCCTCTGGCGGGTCAGCCGCCGCCGTGGCGGCCGATCTGTGCCTGGCCGCGACCGGGACCGATACGGGCGGCTCGATCCGCCAGCCGGCCGCCTTCACCGGCATCGTCGGGATAAAGCCGACCTACGGGCGCTGCTCGCGCTGGGGGGTGGTCGCTTTCGCCTCCTCTCTCGATCAGGCGGGTCCGATGACCAAGACGGTGCGCGATGCGGCGATCATGCTGGGCGCGATGTGCGGCCATGACCCGAAGGACAGCACCAGCGCCGACCTGCCCGTGCCGGATTTCGAGGCGATGCTGACTGGCGACATCCGCGGCAAGGTCATTGGCATTCCCCGCGAATACCGCATGGACGGCATGCCGGCCGAGATCGAAAAGCTGTGGGCCGATGGTACTGCCATGCTCAAGGCCGCGGGCGCCGAGATCCGCGAGATCAGCCTGCCGCATACGAAATACGCGCTGCCCGCCTATTACGTGATCGCGCCTGCCGAGGCGTCCTCGAACCTGGCGCGCTACGACGGGGTGCGCTATGGCCATCGCGCCAAGCTGGCACAGGGCGACGGCATCACCGAGATGTATGAAAAAACCCGCGCCGAAGGGTTCGGTCACGAGGTACAGCGCCGCGTCATGGTGGGCACCTATGTGTTGTCGGCCGGTTTCTACGACGCCTATTACAACCGTGCCCGCAAGGTGCGTGCCCTGATCAAGCGTGACTTCGATCAGGTGTTCGATGCCGGGATCGACGCGATCCTGACGCCCGCCACGCCATCCGCCGCCTTTGGCCTCGGCGAGATGCAGGATGCCGATCCGGTACAGATGTATCTGAACGATGTCTTCACCGTCACGGTCAACCTGGCCGGTCTGCCCGGTATCGCGGTTCCGGCAGGGATGGACGCGCAGGGGCTGCCACTGGGTCTGCAACTGATCGGTCGCCCCTGGGAAGAGGGTGATCTGCTGAACACCGCCTATGCGCTGGAACAGGCCGCCGGTTTTGTGGCCAAACCCGGCAAATGGTGGTAATCGGGCGGCGCAATCTCCCGGTCGTGTGATCGGGACGTAACGGATATGATGCGGATATGATGACTGTCAGATACGGAACTTCGATCCTTTCGCTGGTGGCGCTGAGCGCGCTTGCGGCTTGCGCGCCCAAGGTCCCCGATAGTGGCGCGGGGGTCGGTTTCAATTCCTATTCCGATTATCAGGCCCGGCAGGATCAGCGGGACCAGCAGCTTGGCGGCAGTGGCCTGCCTGCGCCGGCAACGGTCTCCAGCGCGCCTTTGTCTGCGCTGCCGGATGATCCCGACAGCGCCGAGCGTCTGGCCGCCGAAACCGCAGCCGCGCTGAATTCCGGGCGGACACCGCTCGAGGCGAGCCCTTCGAACCCCGCGCCCGTTGCGGTGAATGCCGCAGGGATCAGCCAGGAAAACAACTTCGAACAGGTGTCTGAATTGCGCAGCATCGAAAGCGATGCCGCCGCGATTGCCCGCAACCGGGCGCAATATGTTGTGATCCAGCCGACCGAATTGCCGCGCCGCAGTGGCGATGGTGGGCCCAATATCGTGGAATATGCGCTGCGCACCACGAACCCTAAGGGTGTGTCGCTCTATCGGCGCAGCGCGCTGAGCTTGCAGAACCATGAACGCAATTGCGCGCAATATGCGTCGGCGGACCAGGCCCAGATCGAATTCCTGTCGCGCGGCGGTCCGCAGCGCGACCGCCTGGCGCTGGATCCCGATGGCGATGGCTTTGCCTGCGACTGGGATCCGCGTTCGTTCCGCGCTGCCGTGCGCAACTGACACCGGGGCAGGGGCATGACGATCCTGTCCTGCCCCTCGCCAAACCACGGGCCGCGCCGCGATGGGGCGCGCCCCGACATGGTGGTGATCCATTACACCGCAATGCAGGATGCGCGCGCAGCCCTTGACCGGCTGTGCGACCCCCTGGCCGAGGTCTCGGCCCATTACCTCATCTGCGAACAGGGCCGCGTCTGGCGACTGGTGGACGAGGATCAGCGCGCCTGGCACGCGGGCGCGGGCCGGTGGGGCGATGTGACCGACGTCAATTCCCGGTCCATCGGGATCGAACTGGCCAATCGCGGAGATCATCCGTTCAGCGCGGCCCAGATGGCGGCGCTGGAACACCTGCTGGCTGGCGTGATGGACCGCTGGTCAATTCCGCCTGCGCGGGTGATCGGCCATTCCGACATGGCGCCGCTGCGCAAATCCGACCCGGGGCGGCGGTTCGACTGGCGCAGGCTGGCGCGGCTGGGGCTTTCGATCTGGCCCGATCCCGTGCCGGCCGCGGCGCCGGGGGATTTTCTGACCGATGCCGCGCGCGCGGGCTGGCATCCGCCCGTCGGCTGCGCCGATCCTGAACTGGCGGTTCTGACCGCGCTGCGGCTGCGCTTTCGCCCGCAGGCATCCGGGCCGCTGGATACCGCAGACCGTGCCGTTGCTGCCGACCTGGCGGCCCGCTTCCCCGTTGACCGCAGGCCCCGCAGTGCTTAAGTGACACCTTGCGCGGAGGGCTGGATGATCGCGGGTCGGGGTCTATCGATCCGAGGAAAGTCCGGACTCCACAAGGCAATGGTGCCGGGTAACGCCCGGCTGGGGAAACCCAAGGGAAAGCGCCACAGAGAACAGACCGCCGCGTTTCGGCGCGGTCAGGGTGAAACGGTGGGGTAAGAGCCCACCGCGGGACTGGCAACAGGACCGGCACGGCAAGCCCCACCAGGAGCAATGCCGAATAGGGACCTCGCGCGGGTTGATCGGTTCGCCGATATCACCGCAGGGCAGGCTTTGACCCAGAGGTCCGGGTTGGCAGCTAGAGGGGGCGCGGTAACACGTCCCCAAGATGAATGATCATCCAGAGGGGGCAACCCCTTGGACAGAATCCGGCTTACAGGCCCTCCGCGCAATTCATCTTTCCAAAAATACTCAATCACCACGGCCGCCGCCGGGTGGAGGCAAGATTTTGCACGCCTGTGACAGAGTTTGCGCTATGCTGGCCGCAATCTGTGAAGGGAAGGAGTAACCGATGAGTTTCGTCAAGACATTAGCCACCCTGGCTGTGGGTTTCGCCGCGGCAAAGGGCATGCAGAAGGTCAAGGAGATGGGCGGCACGGCTGGCGTCAAGGATGCCTTGCGCAAGGCCGGTGAGCCGGGTGGCATGGCCGACGAGATCGGCGCGATGGCGCAGAAGATGGGCCTGCCCGTGCAGCAGGAGCAGCTGCGCGGCCTGTTCGACCGTTTCGGCAAAGGTGCTGCCGAGATGACGGATGCCACCGAAAGCGGCCTGGGCAGCCTGATGGGGGCGATGACCGGCATGGCCAGCGCGGGTGCTGCGGGTCTGGGCGGCATGATGTCTGCCGTGACCGAGGGCACGGCGCTTGGCAAGGTCTCGGAGGAAAACGCCAAGTTGATGATCCGGGCCATGATCCAGTCGGCCAAGGCAGATGGAACCATCAGCCCGGAAGAGCGCGCGACGATCCTTGATCACCTTGGCGACGCCTCGGAGGAGGAGATCGCCTTTGTCGAGGCCGAGCTGGCCGCACCCGTCGATGTGGCGGCGCTGGCCCGCGATACCGGGGCACAGATGCGTGATCAGGTCTATTCCGCGGCCCTGATGGCTGTGCAGGTCGATACCCAGGCCGAGCGGACCTATCTGCGATCCCTGGCCAAGGCATTGGGTCTGTCGGATGCCGAACGCGACGGGCTGCATTCCGCGATGGGGCGCCCGACGGTGTGAACCCGCTCGGCTGATCCCGACGGTCCGATCCCGGCCGGTTGAACCCGGCCGGCCAATCCGGGCCAGAGGGGCGATGCCTGTGAAAATCCGCGCGGATCGGCGGCTTTGTCTGTTGACTCTGGTGCGCGCGCGGGTAAAAGCCGGGGTTCAAGGAATTTCACGGGCGGCTGCGTCGTCCGGCGTAGGAGAATAGCAATGGCGAAGCCGACGACCATCAAGATCCGTCTGAACTCGACCGCGGGCACGGGCCATTTTTACGTGACCAAGAAAAATGCCCGCACCATGACCGAGAAGATGGTGATCAAGAAATACGACCCCGTCGTGCGCAAGCACGTGGAGTACAAGGAAGGCAAGATCAAGTAATTGATCCGCCATCCGTTTCGGACAGGGCCACGCCGCGCGCGTGGCCTTTTTCGTTTCACCCCTTTTGCAAATGAGTTTCAGGACCAAGTGGATGCCGAAAGAGGGACATTTCATCAACCGCAGCAACTGGCTGCGCGCCTCGGTTCTTGGGGCCAATGACGGCATCGTGTCCACGGCCAGCCTTCTGGTGGGTGTCGCCTCTGCGGGGATGGACCGCAGCGGGATCTTGCTGGCAGGGCTGGCGGGTCTGAGCGCGGGGGCGCTGTCGATGGCGGCGGGGGAATATGTTTCGGTCTCGACCCAGCAGGATATCGAGGCGGCCGATCTTGAACGCGAACGCGCGGCGCTTGAGGACGATCCCGATTACGAACTGTCGGAACTGGCCGAAGGGCTTGAGGCGCGCGGCGTCGCGTCAGGCCTGGCGCTGAAGGTGGCGCAACAGATGACCGATCACGATGCGCTTGACGCCCATGCGCGCGAGGAGCTGGGCATGCACGGGCTGGCGGGTGACGCCAATGCGCTGCAGGCCGCCTGGGCCTCGTCCCTCAGTTTCGCCTTGGGCGCGTCCATGCCGCTGCTGGGGGCCGTGGTGGCGCCACAGGGGCTGACCGTGGGCGTCGTGGCCGCGGTGGCCTTGCTGGCGCTGGTGATCCTTGGGGGCACCGGCGCGCGGCTGGGCGGGGCGCCGATCCGCCCGTCGATCCTGCGCGTGGTCTTCTGGGGCAGTCTTGCCATGCTGGTGACATCGACCGTGGGGCGCATGTTCGGGGTGCATGTCTGAAACGGCACCACTGGGGCAATGCAACAAGGGCCATCACTCCGGGGTAATCCAGTTCGGGACATCCCGCAGGTGGCAATGAAAAAGGGCCGGTCTGGTGACCGGCCCTTTCGTCATGTCGGAGGAATCTGCGCTTATTCGCGATTGCCGAACAGCTGCAGCAGCATCATGAACATGTTGATGAAGTTCAGGTACAGGCTCAGCGCGCCCATGATACCCGACTTCGCGATCCATTCCGCATCGCCATGCGCGGCGTGCTGGATGTAGGTCGTCTTGATGTTCTGGGTGTCATATGCGGTCAGACCGGCGAAGATCAGCACGCCCAGTACCGAGATCGCGAACATGATCGCGGGCGAGCCCAGGAAGATGTTGACGATCGACGCCACGACCAGGCCGATCACGCCCATGATCAGGAACGCGCCCCAACCCGAGATGTCTTTCTTGGTGGTATAGCCATAAAGCGACAGGCCCGCGAAGGCGATGGATGTAACCAGGAAGACCTGCGCGATCGAGAAGCCGGTGAAGGCCACGAAGATCCAGGACAGCGACAGGCCCATCACGGCCGCGAAGGCATAGAAGAAGGTCTGCGCGGCTGCGGCCGAGAAACGGTTGATCATGGCCGAGAAGCCGAAAACCATCGCCAGCGGGGCGAACATGATGATCCAGCCCAGGATGTTCGGGCTCAGGGTCACCGGATCGCGGAAAATGCTCAGAAGCGCGGGGCTGGTGCCGACGGCCCATGCCACTGCGAATGTGATCAGCATGCCCACGGACATCGTCCCGTAGACCTTGTTCATGTGGGTGCGAAGACCCTCGTCGATCTGGGCGGTGCGAATGCCCGCCGTTGCCGTCCGGAAAGTGTTGTACTCAGCCATTGATGCCTCCGAAAAAATGACACGCACGCCCTTCATGGACGTATTGGGTCGAATATTGGCAACCACGGTTCGCTTTTCAAGGTTTTCCGGACTGGAAACATATTTTTTCGCCACCTGTTTTGCGGACAAGGCAAGGGGCGCCGACTTGCCCCGTTTACCACCGATGCGGTAAATCCCATGCGGGGCGGCCGGCCTCGGCGCGGGCCTCGTCCTGCGTGATCCCGATATCGGTCAGGGCTGCGGCATCCAGTCGCGCCAGCGCCGCCCGCTGCCGATGGGCCGCGCGCATCAGCGTCACGCGGCGCAGCAGGGCCGATGGGGTCAGGCGGGCGGGAAGGGCGAATCCGGCAAACCGGGCAAGGGGGCGTGTGGACATTTCAGATGCTTTCCTGTTTGTGATCCATGCGGCGGCACAGATCATTTCTGGTGATATGTATCTGCCGCAGAAGCATAAGAAAAATGAATGTTCATGACGTTATCAATCACGAAAGCAGATGAATGCGGAATCTTGATATCACGACCCTGCGGTCTTTCGTGGCTGTGGCCGATCTGGGCGGCGTGACCCGCGCCGCGGGCCACCTGCATCTGACGCAATCGGCTGTGTCCATGCAGCTCAAGCGGCTGGAAGAGGTGCTGGGCCTCAACCTGCTGGACCGATCGAACCGCAGTGTCTCGCTGACGGCGGCGGGGCAGCAGATGCTGGGCTATGCCCGGCGCATGGTCGACATGAACGACGAGGTGATGGCCCGGCTGACCGACCAGACCTTTGAGGGCGAAATCGTGCTGGGCGTGCCCCATGACATCGTGCTGCCCGCCGTGCCCCATGTGCTGCAACGGTTCAACACCATGTTTCCGCGCATGAAGGTGCAACTGATCACCAGTTTCACCCGCGATCTGAAGGCCAAGTACCAGCGCGGCGAATGCGACATCATCCTGACGACCGAAACGGGGCTTGAGCCTGGCGGCGAGACCCTGACCGCGCTGCCCCTGAAATGGGTGGGCGCATCGGGCGGCAGTGCCTGGCGGCAACGGCCGCTGCGACTGGTCTTCGGGCGGCACTGCATCTTTCGGGCGGGGGCCATCGCGGCGCTTGAGGCCGCGGGCATCGACTGGGAACTGGCGGTCGAGACGGAATCCGACCGCACGATCGAGGCCACGGTCAGCGCCGACATGGGGCTGAACGCGATGATCGACGGCATGCAGCCGCGCCATCTGGAGCAGGTCGATCACGGTGGCGCGCTGCCCGAATTGACGCTGCAGAAGATCAACATGTACGGCGTCGAACGGGCGCGCGGCGAGGTGCTGGCCCAGTTGGGCGGGCTGCTGCGGCAGGCCTATCAGACCCTCTGACGACCGGCGCGGTCACATCGTGATGACGACCTTGCCGGTCGAGGCGCGGCTGCGCAGCAGTTCCAGCCCGTCCTCGACCTGTTCCAGCGGCAGGATGTGGCTGACATGGGGCTTGATGCGTCCGGCGGCATACCAGTCCAGCAGCACACGCAGGCTGTCTGTCAGGGCCTTGGGGTTGAACCGCATGTAACCGCCCCAATAGACGCCCAGCACGCTCAGGTTCTTGACCAGCAGGTGATTGGCCGGGATCTGCGGCACCTCTCCGCTGGCAAAACCGATGGGCAGCAGGCGCGCCTCGGGGTTGCAGGCGCGGAACGCGGCTTGCCACTGTTCACCGCCGACCGGATCATAGACCACATCCGCCCCGCCCAGTGATTTCACGATCGCGCGGATATCGTCGGTGCCTGCGTCGATCAGGTGATCGGCACCGGCGCGCCGCGCGGCCTCCAGCTTGTCCTTGCCGCGGGCGCAGGCGATCACGGTCGCGCCCATCAGCTTGCCCACCTCGACGGCCGTCAGGCCCACGCCGCCCGCAGCCCCCAGCACCAGCAAACGCTCGCCCGGTTGCAGGCGCGCGCGGTGTCCAAGGGCAAGGTGTGATGTGCCATAGGCAATCAGGAACGCGGCCGCGTCGGTCATGGGCATGGCGTCGGGCAGCGGGACAGCGCGATGCGCGTCGAAACAGCCGTATTCGGCCAGCCCGCCCTGGCCGCCGAAAACCGCGACCCTTGTGCCGATGGCGGGACCTTCGGTACCCTCGCCCAGTGCTTCGACCGTTCCGGCCACTTCCATGCCCAGGGTGAAGGGGGCGGCGGGCGTGTCCTGATACTGGCCTTTCAGCATCAGCAGATCGGCGAAGTTCAGCCCGCAGGCCGCGATCCGCAGGCGGATCTGTCCGGGGCCGGGCCGGGGCAGGTCGATCTGCATCACGCTGGCCGGCGCGTCGGGGGCGGGTTTGTGATAGGCGCGCATGAAACCTCCTTGGGCGGGTCGGTTCCGGTTATGGCAGCGAATCGCGCCGCGGCAAAGCGCCGGACCGTGCAATCGGGCATGCAGAACTGCGACAGCTGGCCTGTGATCAACCGGGCCGTGCAAAAAACTGTATTCTGACGAGATCTTTTCGTGTAGAAAGGAGCTGTTAAGAGTGTGGCGCGCAAGCTGGGCCAAGGCCCGCAAGCCGCTGGTTGTGTGTGTAAACAGAGAGGTAAGAGTATGTCGCATCATGTTGATGTGCATGTCGGAAAGCGTATCCGGCATCGCCGTTGGTTGCTGGCCATGACCCAGCAGCAGTTGGCCGAACAGGTCGGCATCAAGTTCCAGCAAATCCAGAAATACGAGACCGGCGCGAACCGTGTCAGCGCCTCGCGGTTGTGGGATATCGCCGACAGCCTTGGGGTGCCTGTCAGTTTCTTTTTCGAAGGTCTTGCCAATGCACAGGGCGAGCTGGCGCCAGTCACGCCACATGGCGCGCATCTGCCCCGCTCGATCCTGCCGGATGCTGACGGCGCGGGGTCGAAGGATCTGATGGGCGACCGCGAGGCGATGGACCTTGTGCGGACCTATTACGCCATTCCCGAGAACCAGCGCCGCCGCCTGTTCGACCTGGCGCGCGTGCTGTCGGACGCGGCTTGAGCCCGGGGACTGGCTGCGCTACCCAGTCGGGGCAACCTGCCTTGGGGGTAACATGGCCAGTCTTTCCGCATCCGATCCCGTGGCCGCCGACCTTATCGCCACGGCGCATGAGCTGGCGGATGCGGCGCGTGCCGCCGTGCTGCCATGGTTTCGCGCTGCCAGCCTGTCCGCCGACAACAAGCAGGCGGGCGGTTTCGATCCCGTGACCCAGGCCGACCGCGCCGCCGAAGAGGCGATGCGCGCGGTTCTGGCGCGCCGCCGCCCCCATGACGGCGTGACCGGCGAGGAATTCGGCGATCTTGCAGGCACCTCAGGCCTGCGCTGGGTGCTCGATCCCGTGGACGGGACCCGCGCCTTTCTGTCTGGCGCGCCGACCTGGGGCGTGCTGATTGCCGTGGCCGACCAGGCGGGGCCGATCTTTGGGGTGATCGACCAGCCCTATATCGGCGAACGCTTCTGGGGTGGCTTTGGCCAGTCCGCCATGCGTGGCCCGATGGGCGAGGGTGATCTGGGCGTGCGTGGCGCGCGCCCCCTGGGGGACAGCATCCTGTTCACGACGTTCCCCGAAGTCGGCACCAAGGCCGAAGAGGCAGGGTTTCGCGCCGTTGCCGAACAGGTGCAACTGGTGCGCTACGGGATGGATTGCTACGCCTATGCGCTGCTGGCCGCCGGCCAGATCGACCTGGTGATCGAGGCCGGCCTGAGCGACTATGACGTTCAGGCCCCGATCGCGGTGATCCGGGCGGCGGGCGGCATCGTCACCGACTGGCAGGGCGGCCCGGCCCATCATGGCGGACGTATCCTTGCCGCCGCCGGGGCAGAGCAGCACGCGGCCGCACTGGCGATCCTGCGCCAGGTTCCGGCTTGATCCGCCCCGTCTGACGGGGCTATCCTTGATCCGTGCGCGCCTCTTGGCCCCTTTCCGGTGCGCGCCGCGTGGATGAGGGGGCGCTGTCTGACCGGAGGCGCCCATGACATCGTTCACCCCCTCGACCCGATCCGAGATCCTGATCCGCGATGCGGACCATATCCTGACCATGGATGACGCGCGCAGCGAATGGCGCGGGGCCGATATCCTGATCCGGGGCGGCGTGATCGCCGCTATCGGTCCCGATCTGGCGCGGTTGCATCCCGCCGCCGAGGTGCTGCGCGCCGCCGGATGCGTCGTGACGCCGGGCCTGGTGAATACGCATCACCATCTTTACCAAAGCCTGACCAGGGCAGTGCCCGACGGGCAGGATGCGCTGCTGTTCGGCTGGCTGAAAACGCTCTATCCGATCTGGTCGCGCTTCGGTCCCGAAGAGATGCGGATCAGCGCGCTGACGGGGCTGGCCGAACTGGCGCTGTCGGGGTGTACGCTGTCGTCGGATCACCTCTATCTTTATCCCAACGGCGCGCGGCTGGAGGATACGATCCACGCCGCCGCCGACCTGGGGCTGCGCTTTCATCCCACGCGCGGCGCGATGAGCATCGGGCAAAGCGCCGGTGGCCTGCCGCCCGATGACCTGGTCGAGGATGAGGCCGCCATTCTTGAGGATTGCATCCGGGTGATCGATGCGTTTCACGATCCCGCCGAGGGGGCGATGTGTCGCGTGGGCGTGGCCCCCTGTTCGCCGTTTTCGGTCAGCCGCGAGCTGATGCGCGACGCGGCCCTGCTGGCGCGCGACAAGGGTGTGATGCTGCATACCCATCTGGCCGAAAATGACGAGGATATTGCCTATTCGCTGGCGCAGTTCGGGTGTCGTCCCGGCCAATATGCCGAGGATCTGGGCTGGACGGGCGATGATGTCTGGCACGCGCATTGCGTGAAGCTTGATGGCCAGGAGATTGATCTGTTTGCCAGAACCCGGACCGGCGTGGCGCATTGCCCCTGTTCCAACTGTCGGCTGGGGTCGGGTGTGGCCCCGGTGCGGGCGATGCGCGACGCGGGCGTGCCGGTGGGGCTGGGCGTTGACGGATCGGCCAGCAATGACAGCGGCAACCTGATGCTTGAGGCGCGCCAGGCCATGCTGTTGCAGCGCGTCACGCTGGGCGCGGACAAGATGAGCGCGCGCGAGGCGCTGGAGATCGCCACGCGCGGCGGCGCCGATGTGCTGGGACGGCCCGATGTGGGGCGTCTGGCGGTGGGCAAGCGTGCCGATATCGCGATCTGGGATGTCTCGGGTGTGGAAAGTGCGGGCAGCTGGGACCCGGCCGCGCTGGTGCTGGCGGGGCCGGCGCGGGTGCGCGACCTGCTGGTCGAGGGGCGGCGCGTGGTGCGCGAGGGGCAGATCGCCACCATCGATCTGCCGCGCCTGCTGGAGGCGCAGCGCCGCCTTGCGCTTGGCCTGGCCAGCTAGGGTATCCGGGCGATTCGGTGGATTTTCGCCGAGGCCCGCACAGGCGTCTGGCCAAATCGCCATAATTTCACCAAAGTGCCATGCGAGAAACGCGATATATGAAAACGGCCATCTTCGAGGGATCATGATCCGTACTATCCTGGTCATTCTGGCGCTGACGATTTCGCCCGTCACACCTGCCTTCGCCAGCACGGAAAGCTTTGTCGCGCAGACACTGAATGCCCAGCGTGCCGCGCATGGTCTGCAAGCGGTCCAGCCGCACAAGCTGCTGATGGCCGCGGCCCAGGCCCATGCCCGTGACATGGCGCGGGGCGGGTTCATGTCGCATCGCGGGTCGGACGGGTCCAACGTGGCGCAGCGGGTCGAGCGGCAGGGATTTTGCTATCGCTACGTGAACGAGAATATCGCGATGGGGTTTCGTGATCCGGCCCAGGTCATGACGGGCTGGTATAATTCGCCCGGTCACCGCCGCAATGCCTTGTCGCGCAAGGTCACGCATTACGGTTTCGCCGCGGTGGATCGCAGCTGGGTCCTGGTGATGGGCCGCCCCTGCTGAGGCGATGCAACCGGGCGCGACCAACCGGGCGCGACCGATGTACAATTTTTCACACCAGCCTTTGTCCTGATACCCATGTCGCGCGGATCGCGCGGTCGTCGCCCATCATGATCGTGGGAAAGACCGCCTCCCAGATATCCTGCGCCCTTGTGCTGCGCTGGGCGATCGCCGGTGTCGCGTTCAGGTCGATCGCCACGATATCGGCCTCCATCCCCGGGGCGAGGTTGCCGATGCGCCCGTCCAGCCGCAGCGCCCGCGCCGATCCGACCGTCGCCAGCCATAAAAGCTGCGCGGGATGCAAGGCGGTGCCGCGCAGCTGGCCCACCTCATAGGCGGCGGCCATGGTCCGCAGCATCGAAAAGCTGGACCCGCCGCCGGTATCGGTGGCCAGGCCCACGCGTTGCCCTGCCGCCACCAGCCCTGCCATGTCGAACAGGCCCGATCCGATGAAGGTGTTGGATGTCGGGCAATGCACCAGTGCGGCCCCCACCTCAAGCAGGCGGTCCCTTTCGCGCGGTTCCAGATGGATCGCATGACCGTAAAGGCCGTTGGCGCCCAGCAGCCCGTGGCTCTCGTAGGTGTCAAGGTAATCGCGCGCCTGCGGGTAGAGGCCGCGCACCCAGGCGATCTCGTCCGTCTGTTCGCTCAGATGGGTCTGCATCAGGCAGTCGGGATGTTCAGCCCAGAGCGCACCCAGCGCCGCCAGCTGGTCTGGGGTCGAGGTGGGTGAAAACCGCGGCGTGATGGCATAGGACAGCCGGTCGACGCCATGCCATTTCCCGAGCAGCGCGCGGCTGTCGTCATAGGCCGATTGCGCGGTGTCGCGCAGCCCTTCGGGTGCGTTGCGATCCATGCAGGTCTTGCCGGCCACCACGCGCTGTCCCCGCGCCCGTGCTGCGTCAAAGAAGGCATCCACGCTGGCTGGGTGGATCGTGGCATAGCTGCAGACGGTCGTGGTGCCATTGGCCAGCGTCAGGTCAAGGTAGCGGCCCGCGATATCCGCCGCATAGGCGGGATCGGCGAATCGCATCTCCTCGGGGAAGGTGTAGAGGTTCAGCCAGTCGATCAGGCGCTTGCCCCAGCTGGCGATGATCGCGGTCTGCGGGTAATGCACATGGGCGTCCACGAACCCCGCCATCAGCAGCGCATCGCCGTGATCCACCACCCGCGCCTGCGGATGTGCCGCGCGCAGATCCGCCCCATGGCCGACCGCCGTCACATGGCCGCCTTCGATCAGGGCGCCCCCCGCGCTGTCATGGATCGCGGCGTCCGGCCCCACGACGAAAGGGTCGGCGGCGAAGCGCAGGGTCTGCCCCAGCAAAAGCGTCTGTGCGGTCATCGGGATTTCCTTTCATCCGCAGTCTAGGGATCGGGCGATGCAAGGTAAATCACCCCTGTTTTCCCCGGTAAGCATTGTTTCCGCCCATCCCTTTCCGCTAAGTAGGGTCAAGCGCGGACAGGAGGGTGACATGGCCGAAGACGAAGACCTGATCGACCGTTCCGCGGACACGCCCAACGAGCCGCAATCCAGTGGCAGATACGGGCTGGAGCGGCGCACCGTCGCCGCGATTCTGGACGCTGTCGAGAGTGGCGACGCCACCCTGCTGACCCAGTTGATGGAGCCGCTGCACCCGGCCGACATCGCCGACCTTCTGGAGCAGATCGACCGCGACGACCGCCGCGCGCTGATCCGGCTTTACGGCAAGGAATTCGACGGCGACATCCTGTCGGAACTGGGTGAAAGCATCCGCGAGGACGTGATTTCGGTCTTGAACCCGCAGGTTCTGGCCGATGCCGTGCGCGAGCTGGACAGCGACGATGTTGTGGACCTTCTGGAGGATCTGGAAGCGCCGCAGCAAGACGCGATTCTGGATGCGCTGGAAGACGCGGACCGCGTCGCCGTGCAGCAGGCCATGACCTATCCGGAATATTCCGCCGGTCGCCTGATGCAGCGCGAGGTGGTGATGGCCCCCGAACACTGGAGCGTCGGCGAGGCTATTGATTTTCTACGTAACTCCGAAGACTTGCCGGATCAGTTCTACCATGTGGTGCTGGTAGATCCGCGCCTGCATCCGGTGGGCAATGTGACGCTGGGCAAGATCATGCGCTCGCGCCGGGACGTGGCGCTGCGCGATATCACGGAAGACGCGTTTCACCTGATCCCGGTCACGCAATATGACGGCGACGTGGCCTATGCGTTCAACCAGTATCACCTGATCTCGGCGCCGGTGGTGGATGAGGACGGCCGGCTTGTGGGGGTCATCACCATTGATGACGCCATGGCCGTGCTGGACGAGGAACACGAAGAGGACATCCTGCGGATGGCCGGTGTCAGCGAAGATGCCAGCCTGTCGGATACGATCCTGGAGGCCGCGCGCGGGCGCGCGGTCTGGCTGTTCGTGAACCTTCTGACGGCGATCCTTGCCTCGCTGGTGATCGACGCCTTCGCCGAGACGATCAACCAGATGGTGGCATTGGCGGTGCTGATGCCCATCGTTGCCTCGATGGGGGGCAACGCGGGCACGCAGACAATGACCGTGGCCGTCCGCTCGATCGCGACCCGCGACCTGACGGCGCAGAACGCGATGCGGGTGATCTGGCGCGAGGTATCCGTGGGGGCGCTGAACGGCGTGGTGTTCGGCCTGCTGATGGCGCTGGTCGCCGGGGTCTGGTTCGGGGTGCCGATGCTGGCCGCGGTGATCGGTGTGGCGATGCTTCTGACGCAGGTGGCGGCGGCGCTGGGGGGGATCGTGATCCCGATGGCGCTGGAGCGGCTAAAGATCGACCCGGCGCTGGCCTCGGGTCCCTTCGTGACCACCGTGACCGATGTCGTGGGCTTTTTCGCCTTCCTCGGCCTGGCGTCAGCCGTGCTGATGTAGGGGCGGGCATGGGGGATGATACCGACCTGGGCATGATCAAGGCCGCCGCGCGGCGCGCCGCCTTTGCCCGGCGCAAGGCCGCTTTCGATGCGCTTGGCCCGGATCACGCCGACCTGCTTTCGGATGTGCTTGCCCCCCATGCGGGCAAGGTGATCGCGGGCTACATGCCGATGCGCACCGAGATCAGCCCCCTGGCCGCGATGCGCCGCATGGCAGCGGCCGGACCGGTCGGCGTGCCGGTCATCCAGGGCAGCGGCATGCCCCTGCGCTTTGCGCGCTGGACACCGGATTGCGCCATGGTGGCGGGTGAATTCGGCGCACAGATCCCCGCCGTTCCGGACTGGCTTGTGCCCGATGTTCTGATCGTGCCCCTGGTCGCCTTTGACCGGCAGGGTGGGCGGCTGGGCTATGGCGGCGGGTTCTACGATCGCACGCTGGAGCAGCGTCGCGCGCAGGGCCCGGTGCTGGCGATCGGGTTTGCGTTCGGCGCGCAGGAGGCGTCGGAGCTGCCGCTGGAGCCGACCGACCAGTGGCTGGACCTGATCGTGACCGAAGCCGAGGTGATCGCCCCTGGCGGAGGTGGCGCGTGAGTATTTATGGAACGATGAAGCGGGGGCCTGCAGTTTTTCAGCGGTCGCACAACCTTCACACTTGCCGCAGCCGGGCATTGGCCCTAGGCCTTTGGGCATGAAAATTCTGTTCCTTGGCGATGTCATGGGCCGGGCCGGACGGCAGGCAATATCCGAGAACCTTCCGCGTCTCAGGACCGAATGGAAGCTGGATTTCGTCGTGGTCAATGGCGAGAACGCGTCCAGCGGAGCCGGGCTGACGGGGGATCATGCGCGGGTGCTGCTGGCGGCCGGAGCGGATTGCATCACGCTTGGCGATCACGCCTTCGACCAGAAGGACATGTTGCAGTTCATCGAGAACGAGCCGCGAATCCTGCGCCCGCTGAATTTCGCCAAGGGCGCGCCGGGGCGCGGTCACCGTGTCTTTTCGGATGCGCGGGGGCGCAAGGTTCTGGTGACGCAAGTGCTGGGCAACGTGTTCATGAAGCGCGCCTTCGATGATCCGTTTTCCGCCGTGGATCAGGTGCTGTCTGCCCATCCGCTGGGCGGGGCGGTGCAGGCCGCGATCGTGGACATGCATTGCGAGGCGACCAGCGAGAAGATGGGCATGGGCCATTTCTGTGCGGGCCGGGCCAGCCTTGTGGTTGGCACGCATACGCATGTGCCGACCTCGGACGCGATGATCCTGGGCGGGGCCACGGCCTATCTGACCGATGCCGGCATGTGCGGTGACTACAACAGTGTCATCGGCATGGAAAAGGACGAACCGATGCGCCGCTTTGTCACCGGCATGGCCAAGGGCCGCTTTACCCCGGCGATGGGCGAGGCGACCCTGTCGGGCGTTTATGTCGAAACCGACGACATGACCGGGCGCGCCACCCGCGTCCGCGCCGTGCGCCATGGCGGCAAGCTGGAGGCGTCGGGCCCGCTGGGCTGAGCCTGTTTTCCGCGCGCGTCGCGCCATGTCTCGGACGGCCTTGCGAGGGGCCGTGCTGCTGACATATAGAGGCGCAATTCGCCAGACCGGCAGATTCAGACACGCAGTCATATATACGCAGACGGAGGCACGCATGGCCGGCCACTCAAAATGGGCAAACATCCAGCATCGCAAGAACCGCCAGGATTCGGTGCGGGCAAAGCTGTTCTCGAAGCTGTCCAAGGAAATCACCGTGGCGGCCAAGATGGGCGATCCCGACCCCGAGAAGAACCCGCGCCTGCGCCTGGCGGTGAAGGAAGCGAAATCGCAATCCTGCCCCAAGGACGTGATCGAACGCGCGATCAAGAAGGCGATCGGCGGCGAAGGCGAGGCCTATGAGGAAATCCGCTATGAGGGGTATGGCCCGAATGGCGTTGCCATCATCGTCGAGGCGATGACCGACAACCGCAACCGTACCGCCTCCAACGTGCGCTCGACCTTCACCAAGAACGGCGGCAACCTGGGCGAAACCGGATCGGTCGCCTTCATGTTCGACCGCAAGGGCGAGATCACTTACCCGGTATCGGTCGGCGATGCCGACACCGTGCTGATGGCCGCGATCGAGGCGGGGGCCGAGGATGTGGAAAGCAGCGAGGATGGCCATATCATCTGGTGCGCCGATACCGACCTGAACGAGGTGGCCACCGCGCTTGAGGGTGTCTTGGGCGAATCCGACAGCACCAAGCTGGTCTGGAAGCCCATGACCACCACCGAGATGGATCTGGACAGCATGACCAAGCTGATGAAACTGGTGGATGCGCTGGAAGACGATGACGACGTGCAGCGTGTGACCACGAATTTCGAGGCCAGCGACGACGTGATGGGCCAGCTCTGATCTGATCCGGACCGATGATACATGCGCCAGGGGCGTCCCGCAGGGGGCGCCTCTTTGCTTTTGGCAGCTCTGACCGGGCTGATCGGCGCCTTGCCGCTATGACGCGGCGATCTGTTGCAAGGCGTCTCGCAGGTGGATGCCGAATGCGCGCGCCAGAAGGGATGGCGGGCGGTGTGCCGGGGTCAGGATGGACACGCTGCTGACGATCGCGGGATCAAAGGGGCGAAACACCACCCGGTCGCCTGCATGGCTGGCCGCCGTGATCCTGTCGCATAGCGTGCAGCACAGCCCCGCCGCCACAAGTTCAAGCGCCGGCAGGAAGGTTTGCAGCACGAACCGCCGGTTCAGCCTTGCGCCTGCCTGCTCGAAGGCTGCCCGTGTCGCGCGCCAGGTGTGATGCGCGTCAAAAAGCGTGGCCAGAGGGTGTCCGTCCAGATCGGCCGGCCCGATCCTGTCGCGCGCCGCAAGGGGGCTGGCCCGGGGGATGGCAAGCAGGCAGGGCAGGGCGAAATCCTCTGTCCGGATTGCGCCGCGTGCGCCGGGCGTTTCGGCCAGTCCGATGTCATATTCCTGGCTTGCGACCAGATCCTCGACCACGGCCGAGGAGCGCATCATGAGCGCCGCCTCGACGCCGGGGCGACCGTCGAGGAAACGCGCCAGGACGCGGGGCATGAAAAAGCCCGAGGCCGCGGGGTGGCAGGCGATCCGCAGGCGGCCATGATCCAGCTTGCCGATCTCGTCCATGATGCGGGCGGACTGGGCCAGCCGTTCCAGCACGGCCTCGGCCTCTTCGAGAAAATAGTAGGCTTCGGGGCGGGGGGTCAGGCGGCCATGTTCACGCAGGAACAAGGGATAGCGCAATTCGCGCTCCAGTCCCGCGATCATGGCGCTGACGGCGGGTTGCGTGCGGCCAAGGGCGCGGCTTGCCTCGGAGATCGAGCCGGTACGCATCACCTCGCGGAAGGTCTGAAGCTGGCGAAAGCTGAGGTTCATCGGTTCGATCGCGTCCTTGGGTTTGGGGCATGTATAAGCCAAATCTATGGGATCATCGTTATTTCAAATTTGACCTTATGGGGTGCCATGCGTCAATCCTGTTTCATCCGGGCAGAACGCCCGCTGTGACGTGACCGCCGGCAGATCGCCTGCGGATGGGGGACTTGAATGGAAAGGATTGTGCAAATCCTGCTGACCGGTCTGATCTGCACCGTGGCGCTGGGCCAGTTCGTGCAGGTGATCACGCGCTACGTGTTCCAGACGCCAGTGATGGGCCTGGAGGAGACCATGCTCTATCCGATGTTCTGGCTTTACATGCTGGGGGCGGTCAACGCCTCGCGCGAGAACAGCCATATCCGCGCCAATGTCCTTGAGATTTTCCTGGAGACAGAGCGCGCCCGGATCGTGCTGGCCTGCCTGGGCGAGGTGCTGAGCCTGATCATCGGTCTGTGGCTGCTGACCTGGGTCTGGGATTTCATGCGCTATTCCTGGCGGGTCTGGCGCGAAAGCCCGACCCTCTATATCCCGGTCTTTTATGCCGATGTCGCCCTTCTGGTCGCGATGGTCCTGATGCTGGCATGGTCGGCGCTGCACCTGATGCGCCATCTGCGTGCCCTGGCCGGAGGGCAGGCCCATGGTTGAGGTCGCAATGCTGGCCGTCGGCCTTCTGGTTCTGCTGCTGACCCTTGGCGTGCCGCTGCCCTGGTGTTTCGGCGGCGCGATCATGGTGATGTATTTCGTCGGCGACGTCATCATGAAGGGCAATATCCTGTGGGGCGTGCAGCAATTGGGCAATCCGGTTCTGCTGGCGATCCCGCTGTTCGTGCTGGCAGGGACGATCATGTCCGAAAGCGGGATCGCGGCCAGTCTGTTGCGCTTCGTCAATGCCTTTGTGGGCCATGTCAGGGGCGGGCTGGGTGTGGTGGCGGCGGTCAGCTGCGCGGTGATCGGGGCGATTTCCGGCTCGGGTCTGACGGGCATCGCGGCCATCGGTCCGCTGCTGATCCCCGAGATGGAAAAGCGCGGCTATCCGCGGGCCTATGCCACGGCGCTGATTGCCAATTCCTCGATCCTGGGGCTGCTAATCCCGCCATCGGTCACGATGATCGTCTATGGCTGGGTCACCGATACCTCGATCCTGGCCTGTTTCCTGTCGACGCTGCTGCCGGGGCTGATCATCATGACAAATTTCTCGGTGGTGAACCTGTGGCTGGCGCGCAAATTCCCGCTGGTGCTGGATGACAAGCCGTCGCTGTCGGAACTGTCGTCCGAAGTCACCAAGCGCGGCATCCATGCCTTTCCGGCGATCCTGATGCCCGTGATCATCCTGGGCGGCATCTATGGCGGTATCATGACCCCGACCGAGGCCGCCGCCGTCGCGGTGATCTATTCGGTGCCGGTGGGCTTCCTGATCTACAAGGGGCTGCGCTGGGACAATTTCCTGGCCGCCGGCAAGGAGGCGTCGACCGCCGTGGGCGCGATCATGCTGATGATCCTGTTCTCGATGATCCTCAGCCAGATCTTCGTGATGGAAAGCATCCCCCAGAAACTGGTCAGTGCAATCTTCGAGGTCACGCAGAACAGGACGTTGCTGCTGATCATGATCATCGTGATGCTTCTGCTGGTGGGCATGGTGGTGAATGATGTGACCGCGATCATCCTGATCGCGCCGCTGCTGCTGCCGCTGATGACGGCGATTGAAGTCAGCCCGATCCAGTTCGCCGCCATCATGGGGGTGACGACCGCGATGGGCGGGGTGACGCCGCCCTATGCCTCGATCCTCTATCTGGGCGCGCGGATCGGCAATGTGCCTGTCACATCGGTGATACGCCCCGCAATGTTCCTGATCCTGACCGGCTACATGCCCGTCGTGATCCTGACCGCCTTCTGGCCGGATCTGTCGCTCTGGCTGCCGCGCCTGTTCGGCTATCTCTGACACCCCGCAACCACGCATCCGAATCCTTGAAACCTGATCCAACCGGAGGAACCAAAATGAAGAAATTCCTGTTCACAGCCGCCGCAGGCGCATTGATGGCCCTGGCCCCCATGGCCGAGGCGCGCGATCTGAAGCTGAGCCATGTGCGTCCGCAAGACGCCACCATCGACGTCGAGGTGCGCGCCTTTGCCGGGGCCGTTGCCGCCGCCACCGGCGACCGCGTCAAGATCGAGGTTTTCCCGGCCTCTGCGCTGGGCGACTATACCACCGTGCAGGAACGCATCTCGGTCGGTGCGATCGACATGGCGGTGCAGCCGGCGGGTACGGCGGCGGATCGGCGGATGCAGATCTCGTCCTTCCCCTTCCTAGCCGAGAACTGGGAACAGGCCCGCGCGGTCTATGGCCCCGGTGGTGCCGTGCGCGAGGCGATGGTCGAGCTTTACGCCGCACAGGACATCACCATGCTGGCGGCCTACCCGGTCTATTTCGGCGGCATCGCCCTGAACCGCGAGGCGGTCACGCCCGGCAGCACCGATCCCAATGGCATCAAGGTGCGTGTGCCCGGCATCAAGAGCTTCCAGCTGACCGGCGAGGCGCTGGGTTATATCCCCGCGCCGATCCCCTTCTCTGAAGCTTTCACCGCCGTGCAGACCGGCGTTGTGGACGGCGTGATCGGATCGGGCGCGGAAGGCTACTATGCCTCTTTCCGGGATGTGACCAAGACCTACATCCCTGCCAACACCCATTTCGAAGTCTGGTACATGATCATCTCGAACGAGTCCCTGTCGGATATGTCCGAGGAAGACCAGGCCACCCTGCGCGCGCAGGCCGAAGCATTCGAAGCGACACGCTGGACCGTGGCCGAGGCGGATCAGGGCGTGAACGAGCAGAAGCTGGCCGGATTGGGCGCGACGATCGTCTCGCTGTCGGATGCCGAGCTTGAGGCGATGGCCGCCAAGGTGCGCGAGACCGTCTGGCCGCAGATCCTTGAGGATGTAGGCGCGGATTGGGGCCAGGCGATCCTGGACGCGGTCGCGCAGTAAGCTACGGCGGGCGCCCTGTCACGGGGCGCCCCTTTTCAACGGGGCACGAGGCCGATGCAGGCGGATTACGCGATCATAGGCGGCGGGATTGTCGGGCTGAGTGTGGCCTGGGGCCTGCTGCGCCGGGGCCGCCGGGTCATCGTGCTGGATGGCGACGATGGCAGTTTTCGCGCCAGCCGTGGCAACTTCGGCCTTGTCTGGGTGCAGTCCAAAGGGCTGAGCCAGCCCGCCTATGCCCGCTGGAGCCAGGACTCCGCCGCGCTCTGGAAGGGTTTTGCCGCCGAGCTGGGCGAGGGGGCAGGCACTGACCTGTCGCTGCGCCAGGAGGGCGGATATGATTTTCACCTCGACGAGGCAGAGCTTGAGGCGCGTGTCGCCCAATATACGGCGCTGCGCGAGGCTTTGGGCGGCGACTACCCGTTCGAGGTTCTGGGGCATAACGCGCTGAAGCGCGAAGAACCCGAGGTCGGGCCCCGCGTGGCGGGCGCGATCCTGCATCATCAGGACGGGCATGTGAACCCGCTGCGCCTGTTGCGCGCGCTTGCCGGCGAAGTGCGCCGGCTGGGCGGTCGGGTGCTGACAGGCCAGACCGTGACCGATGTGCACAGCGCCGCGGGCGGGCTGCGGGTGACCTGTGCCTCGGGCCATATGGTCGAGGCGGGGCGCGTCGTGCTGTCCGCCGGTCTTGGCGCGATGGACCTGGGTGCCAAGCTGGGCTTTGACGCCCCGGTCCGGCCACAGCGCGGGCAGGTCCTGATCACGGAAAAGCTGCCCAAGATGATGAACCGCCCCTCGGGGATCATCCGCCAGGTCGATGAGGGCGGCGTGCAGATCGGCGACAGCAAGGAAGAGGTGGGGCTGGATGACCGCGTCACCACGCCGACCGTCGCCGCCATCGCGGCCCGTGCCGTGGCCGTGATGCCCCGGCTGGAAAAGGCGCAGATGGTGCGTAGCTGGGGCGCGCTGCGGATCATGTCACCGGATGGGCTGCCGATCTATCAGCACAGCCCAACGCTGCCGGGCGTCAGCCTTGTGACCTGCCATTCCGGCGTGACCCTTGCCGCGGCCCATGCGCTGCGCCTGCCGCTCTGGCTGGAGGGTGACGCAGATGCCCCTGACCTGGAGGTTTTCAGTGAACGCCGCTTTGCCCTTTCGTGATCTTTCACCGGATGCGCCGCGCGTGCGCGTGACGCTGGATGGCGCGCCGCTGGACCTGCCGGACGGTGCCAACCTTGCTGCGGCCCTGCTGGCCGCCGGTGTCGGGTCGTTCCGCGCCACGCCGGTGTCGGGTGCGCCGCGCGGCCCCTTCTGCATGATGGGCGCCTGTTTCGATTGCCTGATCGAGGTTGATGGCGTCACCCGACAGGCCTGCATGATGCAGGTCGGTGCAGGGCTGACATTGTCGCGCCCAATGGGAAAGGTTGCCGAATGACCGGGGTCGATCTGATCGTGATCGGTGCGGGGCCCGCCGGGATGGCCGCGGCCGCCGAAGCGGCCGGCCTGGGCCTGTCCGTGACCGTGCTGGACGAACAGCCCGCGGCTGGCGGGCAGATCTACCGCGCGGTGACACAGGGCGGTGCCCTGCGCGGTGCGATACTGGGGCAGGATTACCTTGACGGGGCCGGGCTGGCACAGGCGATGCTGGCCAGCGGTGCGCGCCATGTGACCGGGGCCGTCGTGTGGAATATCGAACCTGACGATCAGGGGATCACGGTGACCTGGTCACAGGACGGGCGCGCCGCGCAGATGCGTGCGGCCCGACTGATCCTGGCCACCGGCGCGCTGGAGCGGCCCGTGCCGATCCCCGGCTGGACCTTGCCGGGCGTGATGACCGCCGGGGCGGGGCAGATCCTGCTGAAGGCGTCCGGGATCGTGGCGCAACGCGCGGTGCTTGCGGGGTCCGGTCCGCTGCTCTACCTGCTGGCGGCGCAGATGGTGCGGGCGGGCACACCGCCTCTGGCTCTGGTGGAGACGCAGTCTTTTGGCGACACGGTCCGCGCCATGCCGCAGCTTGTCGCGGGCCTGCGCGGCTGGCGGACGCTGCTCAAGGGATTGGGATTGCTGGCCGAATTGCGCCGCGCCGGTATCCGCCGCGTCACCGCCGCGCGCGACCTGGCGGTCGAGGGGCAGGACAGGGCCACGGCGCTGCGCTTCAACTCTGGCGGGCGGACGCAGCGCATCGCCTGCGACACCATCCTGTTGCACCAGGGTGTGGTGCCCAATACCCAGGCCAGCCGCGCGTTGCGGCTCGATCACGACTGGATCGCCGCCCAGCACAGTTTTGCGCCGCGTACCGATGCCTGGGGCCAGACATCGCATCCGGGGATTTTCGTGGCCGGTGACGGGGCCGGCATCGCCGGTGCCGTGGCCGCAGCCGAGGCCGGGCGGCTGGCGGCTATTCAGGTGGCCCACCAGCTTGGCCGGATCGACGCCGGCAAACGCGACGCCCGCGCGCAAGGGCCCGCGGGGCGGCTTGCGGCCGAACGCGCGTTGCGGCCTTTCTTGGATACGGCCTATCCCCCCGCCGCTCAGGTACTTGCCCCGGCCGATGACACGATCATCTGCCGCTGCGAGGAGGTGACGGCAGGCCAGGTGCGCGGTTGGGCCAAGATGGGCTGCACGGGTCCGAACCAGACAAAGGCCTTTGGTCGCGTGGGCATGGGGCCCTGCCAGGGACGCTATTGCGGGCTGAGCGTGACGGCCCTTCTTGCGGCGGCGCAGGCCATGCCCCCTGCCGAGGTCGGGGCCTATCGCATCCGCCCGCCGCTGAAACCCGTGACCCTGGGCGAGGTGGCCTCGCTTGACGCGGCGGGCCGTCGGGCTGAACCGGCGCAAGATCGGGGCGCTGCCCCGTAGGTCGAACTGCGTTCGACCATCCCCGGGATATTTCCGGCAAGAAGAAAGCCGGAAGGGGATGCTTGACCTTGAACGGGCATCGCGATACGCGCCACCGGTGCGGAGCGGACAGGTGACAGATGCAGGCGGCGGTTGCGGGTTTCGGGCTTGGTCTGTCGCTGATCCTGGCCATCGGGGCGCAGAACGCATTTGTCCTGCGGCAGGGTATCCGGCGGTCGCATGTGCTGGCGGTCTGTCTGACCTGCGCGATCAGTGATGCGCTGCTGATCGCGGCCGGGGTGGCCGGTTTCGGAACCTTGACGCAAGCCGCCCCCTGGATCGAACCTGCGATGCGCTGGGGCGGTGCGGCCTTCCTGATCGTCTATGGCGCGCGGGCCTTTCTGTCTGCCTGGCGTGGCGGCGCCGCTCTGGAGACAGCGGGGCAGGGTACCGAGGCGTTGCGCGGGGTTCTGCTGACCTGCCTCGCGCTGACATGGCTGAACCCGCATGTCTATCTTGATACGGTCGTGCTGCTGGGGGCGGTATCGGCGCAATACGAAGACCGGCTGTCCTTTGCGCTGGGCGCGATGACCGCCAGTTTCGTCTTCTTCTTCAGTCTTGGCCTTGGCGCCCGCCGCCTGGCGCCGCTGTTTGCGCGCCCGGGCGCCTGGCGGGCCCTGGATGCCGGGGTCGGCCTTGTGATGTGGACGATCGCCGTCACGCTGATCCGGGGGGCGTAAGCCCTTGGGGTTGGCGGGGCTTTTCCCCCCGGCGCCCCTTGCGGCCGGCGGGGCTTCGTGACTTGATACACGTCATGAGCGTAGAGCAAAGACCGACCCGCCCGGTGGTGGGTGTATTCTGGATGCTGGTGACGGGCCTTCTGTTCGTGGGCGTCACCGCATTGGTCAAGTATCTGGGACCGGGCGTGCCAGCGCCCGAGGCCGCCTTTCTGCGCTACGCCATCGGTCTGGTTTTCCTGATCCCCCTGATCCGGCCCATCCTGGCCACGCGCCTGACGCGCCGGCAATGGGGGCTGTTCACTGCGCGTGGTCTGGCCCATTCCATGGGCGTGGCTTTGTGGTTCTATGCCATGGCGCGCATTCCGATCGCGGATGTCACGGCGATGAATTACCTGGCGCCGATCTATGTCACGATCGGTGCTGCGGTTTTCCTGGGCGAGAAACTGGCCGCCCGCCGGGTGGTGGCCGTGGTGGTCGCGCTGATCGGCGCAGTCATCATCCTGCGTCCGGGCTTTCGTGAAATCGGTTCGGGCCACCTGGCGATGCTGGCGGCGGCGGTCGTCTTCGGCGCATCCTACCTGTTGGCCAAGCTGCTGACCGACGAGACCAATGCCGCCATTGTCGTCGGCATGCTGTCGATCTGGGTAACGATCGGCCTTGCGCCGCTGGCCATGGCCGTCTGGGTACCCCCCAGCCCCAAGGCGCTGATGGTCCTGACGCTGGTGGCGCTTTTGGCCACGGCCGGGCATTACACGATGACGCTGGCCTTTGCCGTGGCCCCGGTCACGGTGACCCAGCCGGTCAGTTTCCTGCAACTGGTCTGGGCCGTGGCGCTGGGCGCGCTGTTCTTCGATGAAGGCGTGGATATCTGGGTGATCGTGGGCGGCGGGGTGATCCTGGGCTCGGTCACCTTCATCACCTGGCGCGAGGCGATGCTGAAGCGCCGCCTTGTCACCCCCCCGGCGCCCGCCACCAAGGTCTGAGGCGCGCGGCGCGGCCTGCTTCATCTTTCCCCAAATACTCAGGATGCCCGCAGCGCCGATCAGTCCGGGCGATGAGATGTGGCACGCGGGTCCAGCAAGCCTGCCAGCACATCGGCGCGGGTGATCCGGCCAAGTGGGTGGCCCCGCGCATCCACCACGCCAAGCGGCGCGTCCCCGGCCTGTTGCAGCGCCTGCATGACATCGCGCAGCGGTGTGGACGGCAGCAGGGTCGGCCCTGCCAGCCCCTGGGCAGTGGGCTGCATCACATCTTCGGCCCGCAGCACGGCGAGCGGGTTCATATGCGCCACGAATTCGGCCACATAGGGTGTCGCAGGGGTGGTGAATATCTCTTGCGGGGTGCCGCATTGCACGATCCGGCCACCTTCCATGATGGCGATCCTGTTGCCCAGCTTGAACGCCTCGTCCAGATCATGGCTGACAAAGACGATGGTGCGTTTCAGCGTGGCCTGCACCTCGAGCAGTTCGTCCTGCAGTTTTGCACGGATCAGCGGGTCGAGGGCTGAAAAAGGCTCGTCCATCAGCAGGATCGGGGCCTCGGTCGCAAAGGCGCGGGCAAGGCCGACGCGCTGTTGCATCCCGCCCGACAGCTCGCCGACACGGCGTTCGGCCCATTGCGTGAGGTTCACCAGTTCCAGTTGCACATCCACGCGGTCGTGTCTTTCGGCCCGGCTCATGCCTGCCAGCTCCAGCCCCAGGCCCACGTTTTCGCGCACGCTGCGCCAGGGCAGCAGGCCGAATTGCTGGAACACCATGGCCACGCGGTGCAGCCGGATGCGGCGCAGGGTGGCGGGATCGGCATGGGTGACATCCACCAGCGCATTGCCATCACAGACATGCGCCGCACCGCGGCAGACCGGGTTCAGCCCGTTGACCGCGCGCAGGAGGGTGGATTTGCCCGAACCGGACAGGCCCATGAGCACCAGGATCTCGCCCTCGGCCACATCAAGACTGCAATCATGCACGCCCAGAACCTGGCCCGTCTCCTGCTGGATTTCCGCGCGGCTGCGCCCCTCGTCCATCAGCGGCAGGGCGCGTTCCGGCTGATCGCCGAACACGATCGAGACATTGTCGAAGCGGACGGCGATGCCCGCGGTGTCCTTCGGTGCGCTGATGCGGGTCATTTGCGTTCGATCCTCAGCATACGGTCAAGAAGGATGGCCAGCACCACGATCACCAGCCCGGATTCGAACCCCAGCGCCGGGTTCACGCGGTTGAGCGCCTGAAGGACCGGAACCCCCAGACCGTCCGCGCCGACCAGCGCCGCGATCACCACCATCGACAGCGACAGCATGATGGTCTGGTTCAGCCCCGCCATGATCTGCGGCAGTGCATAGGGCAGTTCCACCTTCAGCAGGGTTTGCCGCGGGGTGGCGCCAAAGGCTTGTGCCGCCTCCAGCAGGGCGGTGGGGGTTGCGGTGATGCCCAGATGCGTCAGACGGATCGGCGCGGGCAGCACGAAGATCACCGTGGCGATCAGGCCGGGCACCATGCCGATGCCGAAAAAGACGATGGCCGGGATCAGGTAGACAAATGTGGGCAGCGTCTGCATCAGGTCCAGCACCGGGCGCAGCGCGCGAAACAGTCTTGGCCTGTGGGCCGCCGCGATGCCGATCGGCACGCCCAGTCCCATGCAGACCACGCAGGCGGCCAGCACCAGCGTCAGCGATTGCGTGGTCTGGGTCCAGTAGCCCTGATTGACGATGAACAGGAACCCAAGCCCCACAACCGCGGCCGGTTTCCAGTTGCGCTGCAGGGCCAGGGTCAAGCCGACGAAGGCCGCGATCACCACCAGCGGATGCGGGGTCTGTAATATCCACAGGATCGCGGCGATCAGCGCCTCAAGCCCGTCCGACATCCCGTCGAAGACAAAGGCGGCGTGCGTTTCCAGCCAGATGAACGCGCTGTCGGCATAATCGCCCACGGGGATCTTTGTGTCGGTCAGCCAGTTCATCGGGTAAATGCCCCTCTTGCGGCGTCGGGCCCTTCAGGCGCCCGCGCATGCCCTTCCCCCGGCACGGGGGAAGGTGTTGTCTTCAGGCCGGTACGGTGGCCGCTATCACAATCCCAGCGCCGCGCGGGCGGCGGGCAGGGCCTCGGCGCCGTCGCGGGTGGTGACGCCGGCCAGCCAGCCGTTCAGCACATCGGGGTTGGCGGTCAGCCAGGTTTTCGCAGCCTCGGCGGGATCGGTGCCATCGTTCAGGATGGCGCCCATGATCTCGTTCTCCATGGCCAGGGTGAATTCCAGATTGCCGAAGAACGTGCCGAGATTGGGGCATTCGGCGGCATAGCCCGCTCGGGTGTTGGTGTTGACTTCGGCCCCGCCCAGGTTCGGGCCGAACCAGTCATCGCCACCTTCCAGATAGCTCATGTCGAAATTGGCGTTCATCGGATGCGGCTCCCAGCCCAGGAAGACGATCGGCTCGCCGCGCCGGTCGGCACGGGTGACCTGCGCCAGCATCCCCTGTTCGGAACTTTCAGCCACGCTGAAACCCGACAGGCCGAATGCATCGGCGGCGATCATGTCCATGATCAGGCGGTTGCCGTCATTGCCGGCCTCGATCCCGTAGATCTTGCCCTCAAGCGCGTCCTTGTGGGTGGCGATATCGGCAAAGCTGGCGATCCCGAGGTCGGCGGCGGCGCGGTTCACGGCCAGCGTATATTTCGCGCCCGTCAGGTTCGTGCGGATCGTATCCACGGTGCCTGCGTCACGATAGGGGGCGATGTCCGCCTCCATCGTGGGCATCCAGTTGCCCAGGAAAACGTCGATGTCGCCCTTGGACAGCGAGATGTAGGTGACTGGCACCGACAGGATCTTGGTTTCGGTCTCGTATCCCAGCGCGTCCAGCACGACCGATGTCGCGGCGGTGGTCGCGGTGATGTCGGTCCAGCCGACATCCGAGAAGGTGACCTTGTCGCATTGTGCGAAAGCAGGTGTGGCAGCCAACAGGGCCATCGCCGTCAGGGCGGGTTTGAAGGTCATCGCGGTCTCCCTTGTTGTTCTTGATTGACGAGTCAATAAAAAAGCATTTAGCGTCTCGGGGCAAGGTCATTGGAGAGTATCATGCCCAAGCTCGGGATGGAGCCTATACGCCGCGCCGCCCTGGTGGAAGCGACAATTGCCGAGATCGGGACCTCGGGCACGCTGGACGTGACCGTGGCCCAGATCGCGCGGCGGGCCGGAATGTCCTCGGCGTTGGCGCATCATTACTTCGGTGGCAAGGAGCAGATTTTCCTGGCGGCCATGCGCCATACGCTGACCGTCTATGCCGCGGGCGTGCGCGCGGCCTTGGCCAAGGCCACAGGGCCGCGCGCCCGGCTCGAGGCCGTGGTGGGCGCCAGTTTCGCAGGCAACAACTTTCGCCGCGACGTGGTGGCGGCCTGGCTGAATTTCTACGTGCTGGCGCAGGTTTCCACCGATGCGCGGCAGCTTCTGTCGATCTATCAGCGGCGGTTGCGATCCACCCTGACACATGATCTGCGCCCGCTGGTGGGCGCGCGCGCGCCGGTCGTCGCCGACAGGATCGCGGCGCTGATCGATGGTGTCTACCTGCGGCAGTCCCTGGGGCTGGGGCAGCCCGATGCCACGAAAGCCATAGGATCGGTTCTGGACTGTCTCGATCTGGAAATCCAAAGGGGAATGGCATGAGAGACGCACATGTTCAGGCCGGAACGCGGCCCAATATCCTGATCGTGATGGTGGATCAGCTGAACGGCACGCTTTTTCCGGATGGCCCGGCGGACTGGCTGCACGCGCCCAACCTCAAGGCATTGGCGGCGCGGTCGGCGCGCTTTGCCAATGCCTACACGGCCTCGCCGCTCTGCGCGCCGGGGCGCGCCAGCTTCATGTCGGGGCAATTGCCCAGTGCGACGCGGGTCTATGACAATGCCGCGGAATTCGCCTCGAGCATTCCGACCTATGCACATCACCTGCGGCGCGCGGGCTATTACACCTGCCTGTCCGGCAAGATGCATTTCGTGGGCCCCGATCAGCTACACGGGTTCGAAGAACGCCTGACCACCGATATCTACCCGGCTGATTTCGGATGGACCCCGGATTACCGCAAACCGGGCGAGCGGATCGACTGGTGGTATCACAACATGGGATCGGTCACTGGCGCCGGCGTGGCCGAGATCACCAACCAGATGGAATATGACGACGATGTCGCCCATCAGGCGATGTCCAAGATCTATGACCTGTCGCGCGGTGCCGATGCGCGGCCCTGGTGCATGACGGTCAGCTTCACCCATCCGCATGATCCTTACGTGGCGCGGCGGAAGTACTGGGACCTCTACGCCGATTGCACCCATCTGGCGCCCGAGGTCGGGCCGATCCCCTATGCCCAGCAGGATGCCCATTCCAAGCGGATCTTCGATGCCAATGACTGGCGGTCCTATGACCTGACCGACGCGATGGTGGCCCGCGCACGGCGGGCCTATTTCGCGAATATCTCGTATCTCGACGACAAGATCGGCCAGATCATGGACACGCTTGCCGCGACGCGCCAGGAGGCGATCGTGGTCTTTGTCAGCGATCACGGCGACATGCTGGGCGAGCGTGGGCTGTGGTACAAGATGTGCTTTTACGAGGGGTCCGCCCGCGTGCCCCTCATGATCGCGGCCCCGTCCTTGCCCGCAGGGCGTATCGACCAGCCGGTCAGCACGATCGATGTCTGCCCGACGCTGTGCGATCTGGCGGGCGCCAGCATGGACGAGGTGATGCCCTGGACCACGGGCGAAAGCCTGGTGCCCCTTGCACAGGGGTTCGACCGCACCAGCCCGGTGGCGATGGAATACGCCGCCGAGGCCTCAGAGGCGCCACTGGTCTGCCTGCGCTACGGGCGGTGGAAATACACGCGCTGCGCGCTTGATCCCGACATGCTTTTCGACATCGAGGCCGATCCCCACGAATTGCACAACCTGGCCGCCGATCCCGCCCACCAGGGCACGCTTCAGACGCTGCGCGCCAAATCCGAGGCGCGCTGGGACCTGGACCGTTACGATGCCGAGGTGCGGATCAGCCAGGCGCGCCGCTGGGTGGTCTACGAGGCGCTGCGCCAGGGCGGCTACTACCCCTGGGATTTCCAGCCGCTGCAAAAGGCCTCCGAGCGTTACATGCGCAATCATATGGATCTGAACATCCTTGAGGAAAGCAAACGCTTCCCGCGCGGGGAATGACCCGCGCCGCATATTCCCTTTCACTGTTCCGGAAATACTCAAAATGACCCAAGTCGCCACACAACCCACCGCCAGCCATTTCGTGAACGGCCGCTATGTCGAGGATACGGCCGGCGCGCCGATCGACGTGATCTATCCCGCCACCGGCCAGGTGATCGCCCGCGTGCATGAAGCGACGGCCGCCATCATCGAAGAGGCGATCGCCAGCGCCGATGCCGCGCAAAAGGCATGGGCGGCACTGCCCGGCGTGCAGCGGGGCCGCATCCTGCGCCGCGCCGCCGACATGATCCGGGCGCGCAACCGCGACCTCAGCATCCTGGAAACCCATGACACCGGCAAGCCGCTGTCGGAAACGCTTTACGTGGATGCGACCAGCGGCGCGGATGCGCTGGAATATTTCGGTGGTCTGGCCGCCAGCCTGACGGGCGAACATATCCCCCTGGGCGAGAACTGGGCCTATACCGTGCGCGAGCCGCTGGGTGTCTGTGTGGGCATCGGGGCCTGGAACTATCCCACCCAGATCGCCTGCTGGAAAGGCGCCCCGGCGCTGGCTTGCGGCAATGCGATGATCTTCAAGCCGTCGGAAACCACGCCGCTTTGCGCGCTGAAGATCGCGGAAATCCTGCATGAGGCGGGTCTGCCTGCCGGTCTTTACAACGTGATCCAGGGGCGCGGCGCCGTAGGGGCCGCACTGGTGGGGGATGCGCGGGTGGACAAGGTGTCGCTGACCGGATCGGTGCCCACCGGCAAGAAGGTTTACGCCGCCGCCGCTGCCGGCATGAAACATGTGACGATGGAACTGGGCGGCAAATCGCCCCTGATCATCTTCGACGACGCCGATCTTGAGGATGCGGTGGGCGGCGCGATCCTGGGGAATTTCTATTCCTCGGGGCAGGTCTGTTCGAACGGGACGCGCGTTTTCGTGCAGAAAGGCATTCGCGAGGCGTTTCTGGCACGGCTGTCCGAACGGTTGGCCGATGCGGTCATCGGTGATCCGCTGGACGAGGCCACGAATTTCGGCCCGATGGTGTCCGAAGGGCAGTTGGGCATCGTGCAGCGCTATATCGCCAAGGGCGTCGAGGAAGGCGCGCGGCTGGTCTGCGGGGGCAAGCGGCTGGACAAGGACGGGTTCTGGATCACGCCTGCGGTCTTCGCCGATGTGACCGACGACATGACCATCGCGCGCGAAGAGATATTCGGCCCCGTGATGTGCGTGCTGGATTTCGAGGATGAGGACGATGTCATCGCCCGCGCCAACGATACCGAATTCGGCCTGTCGGCGGGGGTTTTCACCCGCGACCTGACCCGCGCGCATCGTGTCGTGGCGCGGATGGAGGCAGGGACCTGCTATATCAACACCTATAACGATGCGCCGGTCGAAGTGCCCTTCGGCGGGGTCAAGATGTCGGGTGTGGGCCGCGAGAACGCGAAAGCGGCGATCGCGCATTACAGCCAGGTTAAATCGGTCTTCGTGCGGATGGGCCGCGTCGAGGCGCCGTTCTGACAGGCAACCGGGGCCGCCATGCCGGCGTTCCCACCCGCCCACCCCACGCCGGCATGGCGGGTCGGGGCGGGTCGGGGCGGACCGCTCTTTGAGACAGACAGGATAACTGACAGTGACGATGGAAGCGGATTTCGTGATCGTGGGGGCAGGCAGCGCGGGCTGCGCCATGGCCTACCGTCTGGCCGAAGCGGGGGTTTCCGTTCTGGTGATCGAGCATGGCGGGACCGATGCGGGCCCCTTCATCCAGATGCCGGCCGCGTTGTCCTATCCGATGAACATGCGCCGCTATGACTGGGGGTATCAGTCCGAACCCGAGCCGCATCTGAACAACCGTCGTCTGGCCGTGCCGCGCGGCAAGGTGATCGGCGGGTCCAGCAGCATCAACGGCATGGTCTATGTGCGCGGCCATGCGCGCGATTTCGACCATTGGCGCGATCAGGGCGCTGATGGATGGGCCTATGCGGATGTTCTGCCCTATTTCCGGCGGATGGAGCATTCGCATGGCGGGCAGGCGGGATGGCGCGGCACGGACGGGCCGCTGCATGTCACGCGCGGGCCACGCAAGAACCCGCTGTTTCACGCCTTTGTCGAGGCTGGCCGTCAGGCCGGATATGGCGTGACCGACGATTACAACGGTGAACGCCAGGAGGGTTTCGGCCCGATGGAGCAGACGGTGTTTCGCGGGCGGCGCTGGTCGGCGGCGAATGCCTATCTGAAACCGGCGTTGAAACGGCCCAATTGCAGCCTGATCCGCGCCTTTGCCCGTCGCATCGTCATCGATCAGGGCCGCGCCGTGGGTGTCGAGGTGACACGCGGCGGCCGCACGGACGTCATACGTGCCCGCCGCGAGGTGGTGCTGGCGGCGTCTTCGATCAACTCGCCCAAGCTCTTGATGCTGTCGGGCATCGGTCCGGCCGCCCATCTGCGCGAACATGGGATTGACGTGGTGGCCGACCGGCGCGGTGTCGGCGCCAATCTTCAGGACCATCTGGAGTTGTATATCCAGATGGCGGCCAGCCAGCCCGTCAGCCTGTTCAAATACTGGAATCTCTGGGGCAAGGCACTGGTGGGGGCGCAATGGCTGTTCACCGGTACCGGGCTGGGGGCCAGCAACCAGTTCGAGAGTGCGGGTTTCATCCGGTCGCGCGCGGGCATCGACTATCCCGACATCCAGTTCCATTTCCTGCCCATCGCCGTGCGCTATGACGGCAAGGTCGCGGCCGAGGGGCACGGTTTCCAGGCGCATGTCGGCCCGATGCGCAGCCTGTCGCGCGGGGCGGTCATGCTGCGCTCGGCCGATCCGGCTGCCGATCCCCTGATCCGTTTCAACTACATGTCCGATCCGCAGGACTGGTGGGAGTTCCGCCAATGTATCCGCCTGACCCGCGAAATCTTTGCACAAGAGGCCTTCAAGCCCTTCGTAAAGCACGAGATTCAACCCGGCGCCGCGATGCAGACCGATGCCGATCTGGACGATTTCATCCGCGAACATGCCGAAAGCGCCTATCACCCCTGCGGGACCTGCAAGATGGGGCGCGCCGATGATCCGGAGGCCGTCGTGGACCCGCAGGCGCGCGTGATCGGTGTGCAGGGCCTGCGCGTGGCTGACAGCAGCATCTTCCCGCGCATCACCAATGGAAATCTGAATGCCCCCTCCATCATGGTGGGCGAGAAGGTCAGCGATCACCTGCTGGGGCGCGATCCGCTGCCCGCTGACAACCACCGGCCCTGGATTCATCCGGACTGGCAGACCGTCCAGCGATAGGGCGAGATACACCTTCATCTGTCACCTGCTTCACAGTTGGTTAATGTTTGTTAACGAAAAACTAAACTTTGGGTTGCGCTGGCGAAATTTCCGTTTGATATCGGCTGCATGTCGAGAATTGCTGTCTTTCTGATATTTGCACTTTGCCTGCTGGTTGCGTCCTACGCGATGGCAGGAACGCTGACGGGCACCATCCGCGTGATAGATGGCGACACGATCGATGTGGCGGGAACGCGGGTGCGCCTGCACGGTATCGACGCGCCGGAGGCCAGCCAAAGCTGTACCACCAACCAGGGCAAGTCGTGGAATTGCGGCGCCTGGGTCAGTCGCGAGGTGCGCGCGCGCTACCAGGGGCGCAAGGCGGTGTGCACACCGCTGGACCGGGATCGTCACGGCCGGACCGTGGCGCGCTGCATGGTCGGCGGGGAGGACATCGGCGCCACCCTTGTCGCGCAGGGCCTGGCCTTCGCCTATCGGCGCTATGCGATGGATTACGACCTTGTCGAAAAGCAGGCGGCCGCGGCGGATCGCGGACTCTGGGCGATGAATGTCCAGAATCCCGCAGACTATCGCCGGAATGGCCAGGCGGTTGCCCCGTCGCAGCGGCAAAGCGTTGCGGGCGATTGCAACATCAAGGGAAACATCTCGGCCAAGGGCGAGCGGATCTTTCACCGCCCGGGGCAGGAGCATTACGACCGCACCCGGATCAACACCGCACAGGGCGAGCGGTGGTTCTGCTCTGCGGCGGAAGCCGTGGCCGCAGGCTGGCGCGCGGCGCGGCGATAAGGCCCGTCAGTCAGGCGGGGGGCTGTCTGCCCCCCATCGTCCAACTGCGTTGGACGCCCCCCGAGGATATTTTCGGCAAGAAGAACCCCCGGGATCCTGTCATTTCGTGCACAGTGATTATGCGTGCATATGGGCTGTGCCTTGTGAAAAAATCCGATAGGTTCGACACCATGAGCAATGTTTTCTCCATCGAGACCCGCAAGGGTCTGCCCGAGCATCTGCGCGTGCTGGCCGACCGCTATCCGCGTGCGGAATGGCGCGGGCACATGAATTTCAATGACTTGACGTCCTTCTGGCTGGAACGGCACCTGATGTTCCGGCAGGTGCTGGACAAGGTGATCGGTGACACCCAGGCGCATCTTGATGGAAAAGCCCTGCGCTACGGGCCGGAACTGTCCCGTTACACCGGGTTTTTCCTTGACCAGCTGCATGGGCATCATCAGATCGAGGATCAGCACTATTTCCCGCAGTTCATGGCGATGGACAAAAGGCTGGAACAGGCCTTCGACATTCTGGATGCGGATCACCATGCGCTGGATCATCACCTGAACAGCCTTGCCGATCACACCAACCAGGTTTTGCGCGCCTTGCAGCAAGGCCAGAAGGCGCGGGACGAGGCGGGCCGGTTGCTGGCCGCGCAGGAGGGGTTCAAGACATTCCTGGACCGGCACCTGATGGATGAGGAAGAAATCATCGTGCCAATCGTGCTGGAATACGGCGCCGACATGTCCTGAAGGCTTTGTGCGGTTTGATCTGTCTCAAGGTTCGGCGGCAGCAGGGGCGATAGGGTCAGGCAACGCAACCAGAAGGAGACAGGCGCGATGTCCAATACCCCCCATGAACTGCAGGAAGAATTCCCCCAACACGCGGAACGGATTGCCGCGTTGAAGCTGTCTGACAGCCATTTCGCGCGGCTGGCGGACGCGTATCACAAGATCAATCGCGCCGTGCACCGGGCCGAGACAAATGTCGAGCCGGTCGAGGAGCTTGCAGAGGTCGAGATGCGCAAGACGCGCGCGTCGCTGAAGGACCAGATCTACAGCTATCTCAAGGACTGAACCGATCATCCGACAAGGCCTGAGGCGCGGAAGGGATCTTCCGCGCCTTTGCCTGTCAGTCAACCCTGTAGGGCAGCACGCCGCGTTCGTCGGAATTGATGCTCAGGCGGCGTTCCAGTGGCGGAACCGAGCGCTGGTGGCAATCCTTGCGCTCGCAGATCCGGCAGGAAATCCCGATCGGCTCGAATGCGCGCGGATTGGCAAGGTCCAGATCATCGGCATAGACCAGGTCTGCGGCATGGCGCACCTCGCATCCCAGGGCGATGGCGAAGCGGCGGGTCGGCGCGCCGAAACTGCCACCCGGTTTCGACACGTCCCGCGCCAGGCTGATATAGCGCACGCCGTCGGGGGTTTCGGCCAGTTGGCGCAGAAACCGGCCCGGCGTTTCAAAGGCGCGATGGACATTCCACAGCGGACAGGCCCCGCCGAAACGGGCGAATTGCAGGCGCGTGGCCGAATGGCGCTTGGTGATCGTGCCCGCCTGATCGACACGCACGAAAAAGAAGGGAATGCCCTTGGCGCCGGGGCGTTGCAGGGTGGACAGGCGGTGCGCCACCTGTTCGATCGACGCGCCGAAGCGGTGGCCCAACAGTTCAAGGTCGTGCCGGGTGTCATGGGCGGCCGTCTGGAAGGCGCCGTAGGGCATGATCGCCGCACCGGCAAAGAAATTCGCAAGCCCGATCTTTGCAATGGCGCGCGCCTGGTCCGACTGGAAACGCGCGAGGTCAAGCGTGGCTTCGATCAGGGCGTCCTGCTTGATAAGGGCAAGTTGCAGCAAAAGCTGAAAGCCCTGGGTTTCCGGTTGCGCGCGAGATGACAGCGTCAGGCGACGGCTGACCGGATCGAAGTGACGGATCGCTGGAATGTCCTGGAATGAGACAGTTATGCCGCTGTCTTCAAGTGTGGTCTGGGCATGGGCGCGGATCCCGTTGCCGGCGGCCTGGCTGGCGAAGCGTTCGGCCGCACGATCGACGGCATCTATGTAATTGTCGCAATAGTGAAAGAAGTCGCGCACCTCATCCCAGGGGGAGGGCTGGGTGCGGGAATCCTCGCGGCCCAGGGCCTCGTCCAGCGAGGCCAGACGCTCGTGGGTCTGGCGATAGGCGCGGTGCAGGTCCAGGAAGGCGCGCGCCAGCGCGGGCGCATTCGAGGCGGTCAGGCGCAGGTCGGCCAACGGGGGGGCATTTTCGGCAAAGACCGGGTCGGCCATCGCCTCGCGCATGTCCGAAACCAGGCGTTCGCTGTCGCCGGTGCTGAGTTCGGTGACGTCAAAGCCGAATTCCTGCGCCAGCGCCAGCACCACCCCTGTCGAGACCGGGCGGTTGTTGTTCTCCATCTGGTTCAGATAGGGCAGGGACACGCCCAGTTTGCCGGCAAACTCCTTCTGGGTCAGCCCAAGACGCTGCCGCGTTTCGCGCAGTTTCGCACCGGCATAGAGTTTCTGCGTGGCCATGGGGTATCTTTGCAAAGTTTCGCTGCCTGATCAGCCTAGCTTTGCAAAGCCGCGCGGGCAAGCTGCGTCACAGGCCCAGCTGACGCTCCCGCCGGATCACGTAGAGGATGGCGGCAACGGCCAGGATCGAGGTGACGAACATGATCCAGACCAGTGGAAATTCGCCCCGCCCCGGTTTCAGCAGCGCGCCGGCCAGGGCCGACAGCCCCGCGCCGCCGCCGATCATGATGGCCCCGCCCAGGCCCGATGCCGTTCCTGCCAGATGCGGGCGCACCGACAACATCCCCGCGGTGGCATTGGCGATGGTCATGCCGTTTCCGACGCCCACAAGGCTCATGAAGCCGAAGAAGACAAGCGGGCTGGAATGGCCTGCATAGCTGACCATCAGCGACAGTCCCATGCCCAGGGTCGAGATCAACGTGCCCCAGAGCACCATGGTATTGACGCCTTTGCGCGCGGCCAGCAGGCCGGTCGCCCAGTTGCCCAGGAAATACCCGATCGAGGGGGCCGCGAAATACAGGCCCAGCTGGCTGGGTGTCAGGCCGAAGACCTCTGTGCCCACGAAGGGCGCGCCGCCCAGATAGGCGAAGAAGGCACCCGAGCCGAAGGCCGATGCCAGGCAGTAACCCCAGAAGCGCTGTGATGTCAGCAGTTCGGGATATTCGCGGAATTGCTGCAGCAGGGAATTTTCACTGGTGGCGCCGGTTTCGCCCAGATCACGCCAGGCGATGACCAGCACCAGAAGCCCGCACCCCAGCAACATCAGGAAATTCGCGCGCCAGCCAAAGGCGTCTTCGAGGATACCCCCGATCGCCGGGGCCACCATGGGCACCACGGCCATGCCCATCGTGACATAGCCGATCATCGAGGCGGCCCGGTCCTGGCTGTACATGTCGCGCACCACCGCCCGGCTGAGGACCATGGCGACGGCCACAACCGCCTGGAAGGACCGGAACATAAGGAAGATCGTGGCATTCGGCGCCAGCAGGCAACCGACTGTCGCCAGGCAGAACAGGATCACACCCCACAGGATCACCGGGCGGCGTCCGATCTTGTCCGATACCGGCCCGATCAGGATCTGCAGCACCGCATTCATCGCCAGATATGTGGCGACGGACAGTTGCATCACGCTGTAATCCACCTCGAAATGGGCCGCCATGCCCGGAAGCGAGGGCAGAAAGACATTCATCGCCATGGCCGAGATGCCTGCCAGCAGGATCAGCGTCGAAACATGCGGTGCGGTGGATCGGTCCAGATAGCGGACCACTTTGGGGTCTTGCATGGGCAAATGGGTAGGGCGCAGCAGGGGGGAAGTCCATTCCATAGATGCAGGATTTTGCTAATTTGCAATTAGCAGTCATAAGCTTGCCAATAGTTTGCAAATTTGCTGAAATCTGCTTTGCGCGTGGCGCAGCTGCGCCTATACCAGCAGCATAAAGGGCATGCCCGCAAGATCGGGCGGCCAAGGGGAACAGACAGGCCTGACACGCGCCTGGCGCGAAGGTCCAGCAGCAGGGAAGTGGCGATGAAAGATATCCTTCAGGAACTTCAGGAACGGCGCGGCACGGCCCGTCTGGGTGGTGGTCAGGCACGGATCGACGCGCAACATGCCAAGGGAAAGCTGACCGCGCGCGAGCGGATCGAGCTGCTGCTGGATGAGGACAGCTTTGAGGAATACGACATGTTCGTGACCCATCGCTGCACCGATTTCGGCATGGAGGCCAGCAAGCCGCGCGGCGATGGCGTGGTCACCGGCTGGGGCACGATCAACGGCCGCATGGTCTATGTGTTCAGCCAGGATTTCACTGTCCTGGGCGGATCGGTGTCGGAAACCCATGCGGCCAAGATCTGCAAGATCATGGATATGGCGGTTCAGAACGGTGCGCCGGTGATCGGGATCAACGATTCGGGCGGTGCGCGGATCCAGGAGGGGGTCAGCTCGCTGGCCGCCTATGGCGAGGTCTTCAAGCGCAACATCCTGGCCTCGGGCGTGGTGCCGCAGATCAGCCTGATCATGGGGCCCTGCGCGGGCGGTGCCGTCTATTCGCCGGCGATGACGGATTTCATCTTCATGGTGAAGGACAGCTCCTACATGTTCGTGACCGGGCCGGACGTGGTCAAGACCGTCACCAACGAGGTCGTCAGCGCCGAGGAATTGGGCGGCGCCTCGACCCATACGAAGAAATCCAGCGTGGCCGATGGGGCCTTCGAGAACGATGTCGAGGCGTTGAGCGAAGTGCGCCGGCTTGTCGATTTCCTGCCGCTGAACAACCGTGAAAAACCGCCCGTGCGCCCCTTCTTCGACGATCCGGCGCGCGTCGAGATGAGCCTGGACACCCTGGTGCCCGACAACCCGAACATGCCCTATGACATGAAGGAGCTGATCCTGAAGGTCGCGGATGAGGGGGATTTCTACGAGATCCAGGAGGATTTCGCCAAGAACATCATCACCGGCTTCATCCGCCTTGAGGGGCAAAGCGTGGGCGTGGTCGCGAACCAGCCGATGGTGCTGGCCGGCTGTCTGGACATCGACAGCAGCCGCAAGGCCGCGCGTTTCGTGCGCTTTTGCGACGCCTTCGAGATCCCGATCCTGACCCTCGTGGATGTGCCCGGCTTTCTGCCCGGCACGACGCAGGAATATAACGGCGTGATCAAGCATGGCGCGAAGCTGCTGTTCGCCTATGGCGAGGCGACGGTGCCGAAGGTCACCGTGATCACGCGCAAGGCTTATGGCGGGGCCTATGTGGTGATGGCGTCCAAGCATCTGCAGGGTGACATCAACTATGCCTGGCCCACGTCCGAGATTGCCGTGATGGGGGCCAGGGGCGCGACCGAGATCCTTTATCGCAGCGAGCTGAACGATCCCGAAAAGATCGCGGGTCGCGTCAAGGATTACGAGGATCGTTTCGCCAATCCCTTCGTGGCCGCCGAACGCGGCTTCATTGATGAGGTGATCCAGCCGCACAGCACGCGCCGCCGCGTCGCGCGGGCCTTTGCGGGGCTACGCAACAAGAAGCTGACAAACCCCTGGAAGAAACACGACAACATCCCGCTGTAAGGCGGGACGAGAGGCTTGCCCGCGCGCGAGGAGGCGTGCGGGCAGGTCCGGAAAACGGGTCGGGAAACGTGTCTGTGTGCGACACGATGAGTTCAACAGGTTGAAAGAGAGGCTGCGCCGTATGACACGGGCTGCTGGACATCAGGAAAGGGGACGCCGGGATGGCTGGCACCTTCTGCGAGAGGGCGGCGTGCTGACCCTGACGCGGCGTTTGCCCGCGCGCTTCGATCTGTCGGCCAGCACGGTCCTGCCCACTGGTGGCCGCAGGGTGGGCCGGGCGCGCCTGGCCCATCAGATCCGTCAGGATGTCTGGCGCAGGCTTCAGGGGCTGCGCGGTTTCATGCCTGCGGTGCGGATCGAGCAGGGGGCCGAGGGCGTGCATGTCACCGCAGGGGGGGCGCTGGATGCCGCGGCGCCGCTGTCCTGGGCGCAGGCCGCCCTGGCCGAGGTGCTGGCCGATCCGGCCTGCCGCGCGCGCTGGATCCGCCATGCGGAGGCGCGGTCATGATGCGGACGGGCGCAGTTGTCAGCGTTGCGGCGCTTGGCTTTGCCTTGTCCGGGATTGCAGGCCTGGCCCTTGCCGGAACCGGTGTTGTCCTGCCCTCGGGCCTTGAGGCGGGGCTGCTGGAGGGCTTCGTCGAGGTGCAGCCGGACGGGGCGCGCTGGGCGCGGTTCCGCTATGTCATGCCCGCCCTGGCAGAGGGCGGGGATTTCGACAGGGTGCAGGATGATTTCATTGTCCTGTGCGAGACCCAGGCGCTGCCGATGCTGTCCGATGCGGGCGAAGATGTGTCGCAAATCATCGTCTCGCTGATGGACAAGCCGTTGGAATTCGGTCAATCCGACAGCGGTTCCGTGCAGTATTTCGAGATTTTCGCGATCCGCGAAGGCCGCTGCATCTGGGAGGAGTTTTGATGTATCCACAATATCTTGCGGGTCAGACTTCATGTTTCTGCAAATCTGAGTCTTTTGCGACACAGCCTGCCGTCTTTCACGCCGGCGGATATGTTTCACCTGTGCGTTCCGGTATGATGGACAGCGGTCAACCCCAAGTGACCGATACCTCGTGCAAGAGGCAGGCCGGCCGGAATTCGGGCGTTCTGTCAGGAACAAGTAACAGGAGAAACAGATGTCAAAGAACATCACGAGCATGCTGGCTCTGTGCATGGTTGCCCTCGTGGCGGCCTGCTCGCAGCCCAAGGAAGAAGAATTCGTCGTGGTCGATCCCGAGCCCATCTCGATGGAGCCCGCCTACACCGGCAAATACAAGTAAAACAGGATCGGGACTGGTCACCGGACGTCTGACGTCCGCGCCGGTCCCGTCCAACCGCGCCGCGGGTGCGGTGCGCGCGGCGATCACGGCAACCGGCGGGAGGGTCCGCCCATGCTGAAGCATCGCGGCTTCCCGGGGCGGCTTCCGGGGTCTGATTTCCAGTTCACCATCCGTCGCGCGAACCCCAAGGGCGTGACCCCGCTGACACGGCGCGAACGTTATCGCGATCGCAAGGCCGTGGACCGGCATGCGGATGCAGTCTTCATGGCGGCACTGTGGGATCATTTCGGTGACGCGCCCTTCGAGCGGGGCAATCTGGATGCGGGCCGCCTGAGCTGGCTGTTCGGCCGCGAAGTCATTCCCGCAACTGACCCTTTCGATCCTGCCAGCTATGATGCCCTGCTGGTGATCGACGAGGCCGCGGCACGCGAGTCCTTCCCCGAGGTATTCGAAGAATGATCGGCGGATTTCTGCATCTCAATGGTCTACTTGGGCGGGAAAATGCCCAAGATTTCAGGGTGCCGGAATCCATCTTGGCGGGACCCATGCCATGCGGCAGTCTGCACGGCGTACTGGTTACCCGTTCCCTGCGGGTCAGGCCTGGCAGCCTGCACCGTTACCCTTCCCCTCTCGGGTGGAGTGCCCGTCCCCCAGGCGCTCCACCCGCGTTTTTGCCGCCGGCACGGGTGGCTTCGCGCGATAGGCGGAGGCCCGCCAATATTTCTGGCCGCTTCAATCGGACGTTGATCTTTTTCCCGGTCATGCCATCGTGCGTGCCAGCATTATCGTTGAACAAGGAAGGCACCTACAGATGCAGTTCACCAAATGGATCGCCGGCGCGGCTTGCGCCCTTGCGCTTGCCGGCTGTGGCGACACGCCGCTTGAGCAGGGTCTTATCGGCGCGGGCGCCGGCACGGCCACGGCCGTCGTTCTTGATGGCAACCCGGTTACCGGCGCTATCGTGGGCGGCGCGGCCAACGTGCTTTACTGCAAGCAGTACCCCTCGCGCTGCTGATGGTGTCGCGCGGCTGCGCCCGCGCGCCCCGGCCCTATCGAAAACAGACCACCGGACCCTGACGCGGTCCGGTGGTTTTTTTGCTGTCTGAAGAACCGTTTCCCGCGGCGCACGGTGCCTGCGGCCAAGAACAAGAAGGGACCTGAGATGTTCAAGAAGATCCTGATCGCGAACCGGGGCGAAATCGCCTGCCGCGTCATCAAGACCGCCCGCAAGATGGGGATCAAGACGGTCGCCATCTATTCGGATGCGGACCGGCAGGCGCTGCATGTGCAGATGGCCGACGAGGCCGTGCATATCGGGCCCGCACCTGCGAACCAGTCCTATATCGTGATCGACAAGGTCATGGAGGCGATCCGCCAGACCGGCGCGGAAGCCGTGCATCCCGGCTATGGTTTCCTGTCCGAGAACAGCAAGTTCGCCGAGGCGCTGTCGGCCGCCGGCGTTGCCTTCATCGGGCCGCCCGTGGGTGCGATCGAGAAGATGGGCGACAAGATCACCTCGAAGAAGATCGCGGCCGAGGCGGGCGTGTCGACCGTGCCCGGTTACATGGGCCTGATCGCCGATGCGGACGAGGCCGTGAAGATCTCGGGCGAGATCGGGTATCCGGTGATGATCAAGGCATCGGCCGGTGGCGGCGGCAAGGGCATGCGTATCGCCTGGAATGACGAGGAGGCCCGCGAAGGTTTCCAGTCATCCAAGAACGAGGCGGCCAGTTCCTTTGGCGATGACCGGATCTTCATCGAGAAATTCGTGACCCAGCCGCGCCACATCGAGATCCAGGTGCTGGCGGACAGCCATGGCAACACGATCTACCTGGGCGAGCGGGAATGTTCGATCCAGCGCCGCAACCAGAAGGTCATCGAGGAGGCGCCAAGCCCCTTCCTTGACGCGGCGACCCGCAAGGCGATGGGCGAGCAGGCCTGCGCGCTGGCTGCGGCCGTGGGCTATACCTCGGCGGGCACGGTCGAATTCATCGTCGACGGGCAGCGCAACTTCTACTTCCTGGAAATGAACACCCGCCTTCAGGTGGAACATCCCGTGACCGAACTGATCACCGGCGTCGATCTGGTCGAGCAGATGATCCGCGTGGCTTACGGCGAGGCGCTGCAGTTCAAGCAGTCGGATGTGAAACTGAATGGCTGGGCGATGGAAAGCCGCCTTTATGCCGAAGATCCCTATCGTGGCTTCCTGCCCTCGATCGGGCGGCTGACACGCTATCGTCCGCCGGTCGAAGTGGCCGAGCCGGGTCACGTCGTGCGCAATGACACAGGCGTCTATGAGGGCGGCGAGATCAGCATGTATTACGACCCGATGATCGCCAAGCTGTGCACATGGGGCCCGACGCGACCCGATGCGATCGAAGCGATGCGCAATGCGCTGGATGGGTTCGAGGTTGAAGGGATCGGTCACAACCTGCCCTTCCTGAGCGCGGTGATGGATCATCCCAAATTCGTGGCGGGCACCATCACGACAGCCTTCATCGCCGAAGAATTCCCCGATGGTTTCAACGGCGTGGCCTTGCCGGACGATGTGCTGCGGCGAATCGCGGCCTCTTGCGCGGCGATGCACCGGGTGGCGGAAATCCGGCGGTCGCGCGTGTCGGGACGGATGGACAACCATGAGCGCAAGGTCGGCACCGATTGGGTGGTTTCATTGCAGGGCAACAGCTATCCGGTGACGATCCGCGCCGATCATGGCGGTTCCACGGTCTGTTTCGATGACGGATCCGAACTGCGCGTGACCAGCGGCTGGACGCCCGGCGATCAGCTGGCCACGCTGGACGTCAGCGGTGATCCTTTGGTGCTGAAGGTCGGCAAGATCTCGGGCGGGTTCCGCATCCGCTCGCGGGGTGCCGATCTGAAGGTGCATGTCCGCACGCCACGCCAGGCCGAACTGGCCGGTCTGATGATCGAGAAAACGCCGCCCGACACGTCCAAGCTGCTGCTTTGCCCGATGCCCGGCCTGATCGTGAAGATCAATGTCGAAGTCGGCGACGTGGTTCAGGATGGTCAGGCGCTGTGCACGGTCGAGGCGATGAAGATGGAGAACATCCTGCGCGCCGAGCGCAAGGGCACGGTTTCCAAGATCAACGCCGCGCCCGGCGAAAGCCTGGCCGTGGATGCCGTGATCATGGAGTTCGAGTGATCCCATGACAGCCGCCTGCGCATATGCCGCGCCCACATCCTCCTTGGCGGGGGATAGTCGGGCCATGGCGTCGGCGCAGGCGCGTCATTCCTTGCCCAGGTTCTCGCGGATTTCCTGCTGGCGGGTGGGCCATTTGTCGATGCTGCGGGTGATCTCGCGCATGTCCCAGGGGGCGGGCTTGCGCAGTTTGACACCGCCATCCTTGTCGATCAGCACAAGCATGAAGCCGCGCGGGCGCAGCTTGCGGCGCAGATCGGAGCGCGCTGCGGGATCGGTATCCGTAAGCACGACGATGTCACGCAGAAGCAGCGCGGGGATGTCCGCGTTCAGAAAGTTCATCTGCTCGATGAAGCGCGGGTCATTGGGCGTGTCGGCAAAGACGACGATGGGCCTTTTTGTCCATAAAAATTCACTCAAATCTACGTCGTTGTCTTCTACCACGGGCAGTGTCGGCTGTCCTTCCGCAGTGTCTGCCGCACCTGCTGGAAAGGCTAATAATCCTGCGATTACAAGGGCGAATATGGTTTTCATGTGGCCTCCTGTCCTGTCAGATATAGGCGGTGCAAGGCCAAATGCGAATGGCTTTCGACAGGTGGTGCGAAAGTTTTTCGATCTTAAAGACCTGGTGACGGGTGCGGGACGATGATCGGAGAGGTTCTTTCTCTTCGGGTCATTCGTCATGGCCTGTTCACACAGGGTTTTCAGTCTGATGGATATCGTTCTTCATATCGGCGCACATCGTACCGCATCGACCAGTTTCCAGGCCTATCTGCGGGCCAATGCAGACGCGCTGGAGGAGCTGGCAGTCTGTTTCTGGGGGCCCAAGCGCACGCGCGGCGGGCTGTTTTCGGGGATCGTGCCTGTCAATGGATCGCCCCGGCTGGAACGGCAGGCGCGCATGGCCAAGGGGCGGATCGGGTTGCAGCTCGAACGCGCCCGGCTGAACGGGATGCGGCAGTTGATCGTCACCGACGAGAACATCATCGGTGCGTCGCGGCGCAACCTGCGCGACACCACGCTCTATCGTGGCGCCGGCGTAAGGATGGCGCAACATGCGGCGGCCTTCGGGGGGCGGATCACGCGGGCCGTGGTGTCGATCCGTTGTCTGGACAGCTATTGGTCATCGGCGCTGGCTTATGGCATCGGTCGCGGCCATCAGCTGCCGGATGCCGCGCATCTGGAGGCTATCGTGCAGCAGAAACGCAGCTGGCGCGATGTGATCACCGACCTGGCCTGCGCGATGCCGGGTGTCGAACTGCTGGTCCTGCCGCACGAAACCTATGGCGGCATGCCGGAACGGCGGCTGGAAATCATGACGGCGGCGACCTGGGCCGCACCGACCCGGCAGCATCGTCTCTGGTTGAACCAGGCCCCCGACATGGCGCAGTTGCGAAAGTACCTGGCCCTGCGCGGCGAGGACCCGGTGCGTCTGGGCCCGGACGAGGGGCGGTACGAGCCATTCACCGCGACACAAAGGGCGCGGCTGCGCGAGACCTATCAGGACGATCTGTTCTGGCTGGCCTCGGGCGCCGATGGCCTGGCGAAACTGATGACCGAAAAGACGCGCGATCAGACGGGCACAAGCCCGCAGCGCGATCCACTGACAAGAGGACAAGACGATGACCAGCAAGAAGGACGCGTGGCGTGACCTGGCGCAGAAGGAACTGCGTACAAGGCCGATCGAGGATCTGACCTGGAAGACCCTTGAAGGGATCGAGGTGCAGCCGCTCTATACCGAAGAGGATGTGAAGGCGCTGCCGCACCTGGGAAGCCTGCCGGGAATTGCCCCCTTCACCCGCGGCGTCAAGGCCACGATGTACGCGGGCCGGCCCTGGACCATCCGCCAATATGCGGGGTTTTCCACGGCCGAGGAATCGAATGCTTTCTACCGCAAGGCGCTGGCGGCCGGTCAGCAGGGCGTATCCGTCGCCTTCGACCTGGCCACCCATCGCGGCTATGACAGCGATCACCCCCGGGTCGTGGGGGATGTGGGCAAGGCGGGCGTGGCCATCGACAGCGTCGAGGACATGAAGATCCTGTTCGATGGAATCCCGCTGGACAAGGTGTCGGTGTCCATGACGATGAACGGCGCCGTGATCCCGATCCTGGCCAGTTTCATCGTCACGGGCGAAGAGCAGGGCCATGACCGCGCGGTGCTGTCGGGCACGATCCAGAACGATATCCTCAAGGAGTTCATGGTCCGCAACACCTATATCTATCCGCCCGAACCCTCGATGCGGATCATCTCGGATATCATCCAGTACACGTCCGACGAGATGCCCAAGTTCAACTCGATCTCGATTTCCGGCTATCACATGCAGGAAGCGGGCGCGAACCTGGTGCAGGAACTGGCCTATACCCTGGCGGACGGGCGCGAATATGTGCGCGCGGCGATCGCGGCGGGCATGGATGTGGACAAGTTCGCGGGACGTCTGTCGTTCTTCTTCGCCATCGGCATGAACTTTTTCATGGAAGCGGCCAAGCTGCGCGCGGCGCGCCTGTTGTGGCACCGGATCATGGCCGAGTTCGAGCCCAGGAACCCGCAATCCTCGATGCTGCGCACCCATTGCCAGACATCGGGTGTCAGCCTGCAGGAGCAGGACCCCTACAACAACGTGATCCGTACCGCCTATGAGGCGATGTCGGCCGTGCTGGGCGGCACGCAGTCGCTGCATACCAATGCGCTGGACGAGGCGATTGCCCTGCCGACCGAATTCGCGGCGCGGATCGCGCGCAATACCCAGCTGATCCTGCAGGAAGAAACCGGCATCACCAATGTGATCGACCCGCTGGCCGGCAGCTATTACGTCGAAAGCCTGACCCATGAGCTGGCTGAAAAGGCCTGGGCCCTGATCGAGGAGGTCGAGGCGATGGGTGGCATGACCAAGGCCGTGGCCAGCGGCATGCCCAAGCTGAGGATCGAGGAAACCGCCGCCACGCGCCAGGCCCGCATCGACCGCGGCACCGAGGTGATCGTGGGCGTCAACAAATACCGAAAGGACAAGGAAGACCCGATCGATATCCTGGATATCGACAATGCCGCAGTGCGTACCAGCCAGATCGCCCGGCTGGAGAAGATCCGCGCCACGCGGGACGAGGCGGCCTGCCAGGCCGCGCTGGCCGAACTGGAACGCCGCGCGGCGGAAGGTGGCAATCTGCTGGAAGCCGCGGTCGAGGCGGCCCGCGCCAGGGCATCTGTGGGAGAGATCAGCATGAGCATGGAGAAGATTTTCGGCCGTCACCGGGCCGAGGTGAAGACCTTGGCCGGTGTGTACGGCGCTGCCTATGAGGGGGATGAGGGGTTTGCCGCCATCCAGGCCTCGGTCGAGGCTTTTGCCGAGGAAGAAGGCCGCCGCCCCCGGATGCTGGTCGTGAAAATGGGCCAGGACGGGCATGACCGCGGCGCCAAGGTGATCGCCACTGCCTTTGCCGATATCGGGTTTGACGTGGATGTGGGCCCGTTGTTCCAGACCCCCGAGGAAGCCGCGCAGGATGCCGTCGACAACGATGTGCATGTGGTGGGCATCAGCAGCCAGGCCGCGGGCCACAAGACCCTCGCACCCCAGCTGATCCAGGCGCTGAAGGACAAGGATGCCGGCGATATCATCGTGATCTGCGGTGGCGTGATCCCGCAGCAGGATTACGATTTCCTCAAGAAGGCGGGGGTCAAGGCGATTTTCGGGCCGGGCACGAACATCCCCGAGGCGGCGCAGGATATCCTGCGTCTGATCCGGGAGGCGCGGGGCTGAATCGCTGCAAGGGGGGCTGTCTGCCCCCCTCCGTCCCTGCGGGACGCCCCCCGAGGATATTTCAGGCAAGAAGAAGAGATGATGCTGGAACTGGATCACCTGGCGGTTGCTTCGGCAACGCTTGAGGAGGGCCGCGCCCATGTGGAAGCGGCGCTTGGCGTGGCATTGCAGGCGGGGGGGCAGCATGCGCGGTTTGGCACCCATAACCTGCTGCTGGGGCTTGATGACGGGCTTTATCTTGAGGTGATCGCTGTCGATCCGGCGGCGCCCGCGCCCACCGTGCCGCGCTGGTTCGACCTGGATCGCTTTACCGGCCCGCCCCGGCTGGGCACCTGGATCTGCCGTTGCGCCGATCTTGAGGCGGCGCTGGCGCAAGCCCCGGATGGGGCGGGTGTGCCTGTCGATCTGGCGCGTGGCGATCTGCGCTGGCGCATGGCCGTGGCGGCGGATGGGGGAATGCCCTTCGGCGGGGCGTTTCCATCCCTGATCCAGTGGCAGGGTGCGCATCCGGCGGCACGGCTGACACCTTCGGGCTGTCGGTTGCGGCGGCTGGAGGTGGTCCATCCGCAGGCAGATGCGCTGCGCGTGGCGCTGTCCGGCATGCTGGTGGATCCACGGGTCGCGATCGCGCAGGGAGCGTCGATGGCCATGCATGCCGAGATCGAGACACCGCATGGCTTGCGGGTGCTGGCATGATCCTGCGGGAGGCGCAGCCTGCCGATGCCGCACCGGTCGCGGCGATCTGGAACCCGGTGATCCGCGATACGGCCGCGACATTCACATCGCTGGAAAAGACCGTCGCCGGTCTGGCGGCTGATTTCGCGGCGCGGGCTGCCGAGGGCAAGCTTTTTCTGCTGGCGGAGGAGGCGGGGCAAGTGCTGGGCTTTGCCACCTATTTCCAGTTTCGCAACGGGCCAGGCTATGCGCATACGATGGAGCATTCGATCATTCTGGCACCTGCCGCGCGGGGGCGAGGTGTCGGGCGGGCGCTGATGGCGGCGATCGGGGATCATGCCCGCGACCGGGGGGCGCACTCGCTTTGGGCCGGTGTCAGTGCCGAGAACCCCGCAGGTATCGCCTTTCATCGCTCTGTCGGTTTTGCCGAGATCGCGCGCCTGCCCGAAGTCGGCTACAAGTTCGGCCGCTGGATGGATCTTGTGCTGATGCAGAAAATCCTCTGACGAGGGGTGCGATCCCCCGCTGACAGCGGTCGGGTGACAGGATAGTGTAGGCACATGTCGATCTGGACCCGCATCATGGACGCGCTGGGCGCGCTGACCTCGGGCGAGGGGCTGAGCGCGGTTCTCGACCGGCTGAGCGCCCCGCCTGAACGATCCGTGGCCTTTACCATCGCGGTGATCGCACTGGGCGCCAAGATGGCCAAGGCCGACGGGCAGGTGACGCGCGATGAGGTCGCGGCCTTTCGCGAGGTGTTTCACATTCCACCCGAGGATGAGAAGGATGCGGCGCGTGTCTTCAACCTGGCGCGGCAGGATGTGGCCGGTTTTCGCGACTATGCCCGCAAGATCCGCGCCATGTTCGGCGAGGGCAGCGAGACGCTTTGCGACGTGATGGAAGGGTTGTTCCATATCGCTGTGGCCGATGGGCGCTATCACCCGGCCGAGAACGATTTCCTGTCCGAGGTCGCCGCGGCCTTCGGCCTGCCCGAGGCGCGGTTTCGCAGCTTGCGCAGCCGGTTCGTGCCGGATGCCGGGGGTGATCCCTATGACATTCTGGGCGTGAGCCCGGACATGCCGATCGACGAGATCCGCGCGGCCTGGAAGCGCCTAGTGCGCGAAACCCATCCCGATGCGATGGTGGCGCGGGGCCTGCCGGAAGAAGCGGTGCAACTGGCCGAGCGGCGCATGGTCGACATCAACCGCGCCTGGTCCGAGATCGCGGATGCGCGGGGCTGATGCGGATCGCCACGTATAACGTGGAATGGTTCAATTCCCTGTTTGATGACGCAGGCCAGCCACTGGCCGATGACGAACCCTCGGGGCGCTATGGCGTCAGCCGTTTCCGGCAGCTGGAAGCGCTGGGGATCGTCTTTACCGCGCTGGATGCCGATATGGTCATGGTGATCGAGGCGCCCGATCACAGCGGCAAGCGGTCGACGGTGACAGCGTTGCAGGCCTTTGCCCATGCTTTCGATCTGCGCTGCAAATCCGCGATCATGGGCTTTCCCAATGAGACCCAGCAGGAAATCGCGTTGATGTATGACCCCTATGTGGTCGACCCGCGCCATGATCCGCTGGGCGAGGCGACAGGCAAGAAGGGGTCCGATGCGGATCCGCGTTTTGACGGGGTATTCCGGATCGATCTTGATCTGGACGGGACCGAGGATTTGATCAGCTTTTCAAAGCCGCCGCTGGAATTGTCGGTCACGACGATGCAGGGCACCACGTTTCGCATGATCGGGGCGCATCTGAAATCCAAGGCGCCGCACGGGGCGCGCGGACGGGATGCGGTGATGCGGCTGGCCATCGCCAACCGGCGCAAGCAGCAGGCGCAGGCGGTCTGGCTGCGGCGCCGCGTGTCCCGCCATCTGGAGCAGGGCGATCCGCTGATCGTGCTGGGCGATCTGAACGACGGTCCGGGACTTGATGAATACGAGGGGCTGTTCGGCCGCTCCTCTGTCGAGGTGGTGATGGGGGAGGCCGGGCAGGGCGAGCCGATCACGGGCTGCCTGTTCGATCCGCATGCGCGCCAATCCCTGCAACGCCGCCCCGGTGTCGCCAGCCCCACGACCGCGCGGTTCTACATTCAGCATCTGGATCGTTATCTCGAGGCGCTGCTGGATTATATCATGATCTCGCCCGATCTGATGGGGCGGCAACCGCAGTGGCGCATCTGGCATCCGTTCCACGACCCGGCCTGCTGGAAGGTGCCCGAGCTGCGCGATGCGCTGATTGATGCCTCGGATCATTACCCGGTAACGCTGGATATTGATCTGGCAACTTAAAATCGGTGGCGATCCCGACTATATTGGCCGCATGAGACATGATTTTGCCCTTGCCGCGCTTCTGGCGATTGGCCTGACACTTGCCCCCGCCCAGGCGCAGGACAGCGATGCGCCCGCGCCGCCTGAGACCGGGGATCAGCCCGGCGACGAGGGGTTGAGCCTGATGGAACGCGGGGCGCGCATGTTTCTTGAGGGCATGCGCCGCGAGATGGAGCCTGCGCTTGAAGACCTGCGCGACCTGATGGTCGACATGGGACCCGCCATGCAGCAATTCATGCGCGACATGGGGCCAGCCATGGCCGATCTGCTGCGCCGGATCGACGATCTGTCGGCCTATGAGGCGCCGGAACTTCTGCCCAATGGCGATATCATCATCCGCCGCAAGCCGGACAGCGGCCCCTTGCCGCCACCGGAAGACGGCGAGATCGACATCTGACGCCGCGCGCCGGGCTCAGCCTTTGATCCGCACATCCGTCTGTGCGCCCAGCGAAGCCGCGAGGGACATGAACCGCGCCTCGGCCACTTCTCCGTAAAGCGCGCCGGCGGATTCGGTCAGGTGCAGTTCCAGCACCTTTTTCTTCGGGAACCAGCGCATTTCGCCCATGGGCGCATCGCGTTGCAGCCAGAGCATCGCGCCGAAACGCATGGCCTTGCCCACGATTTCGGCCTGGTGGATCGCGGCCTCGTCCAGCAGGCGGAACATCGGCTCGAACCGGGTGCCCTCGCGCTTGTTGGAATAGCGATGCAGCAGGGCCAGCCCCAGAAAGACACGCTCGGAATGTTTCAGCCCGCCCAGGTTGGCGCGGGTGGCATTGTCGAAACAGACTTCGGCGCGGTAATCGGGATGGGCGCGCCAGCTGACATCGTGCAGCAGGCATGCGGCCTTGATCAGGCGCTTGCGTTCAAGGGGGGCGGATTTGAACAGCGGCAGGATGAAATTGTAAAGCTGCTTGCCGAAGCCGGGGATGCGGGCGTCCTTGGCCTCGGCGAAATAGCACGATTCGATCAGGGGATCGCGGTCGCGCAGGGATTGCGGCATCTGTTCATACAGCATCCCTTCGCGGATGCCGTAGCTTGAGACGGCGATATCGCGCGGATGGAAGGTCTTGACCACGGCCTTGAGCACTTCGCAGGCCAAGGGAACCAGATCCATCCGGGCTGCGGATACGCCGCAGCGGGCGCGCAGCTCGTCCGGATCGTTCTGCCGGATGTAGTCGATCGTGGCCGAGATGGATTTCGCGCTCATGCGGTATTCGTGCAGAACATGCAGCGGATAGCCGCGCCGCTCCATGTCGATCCGTGCAATGGCGCGCCACGAGCCCCCGACCAGGAACAAACGGTTCTTCTGCGGCCCAAGGGTTTCGGCCAGCCCTTCAAGAATGGTCTTGATATGGGCCTTGCGCCCCTTCTTGCCGCCCGGCACGGCGTTCAGTTTCAGCGGCCCCAGCGGCGAGGTGACGCGGCGGCCCACGATGCCACCCGCGATTTCCGCAAGCTCCATCGAAGCGCCGCCGATATCGCAGACCAGCCCATAGGAACCCGGCCAGCCCAGCAGCACGCCTTGCGCGGACAGGCGCGCCTCTTCCTCGCCGTCGATGACCCAGAGCTTCAGGCCGGTTTCGGCCTCGATCAGGGCCTGGAATTCGGCGCCGTCCTCGGCCTCGCGCATGGCGGCTGTGGCCACGGCTGTCAGCGGCGCGATACCCATTCCATCGGCCAGTTTCTGAAAGCGGCGCAGCGCGTTCAGCGCGCGGATGCGGCCCTGCGGGTTCAGCCGGCCGGTTTCAGCCAGACCCTGCCCAAGCGCGCACATGATCTTTTCGTTGTAGAAATAGGCCGGCGAGCGGGCCGCGCCGTCAAACACCACAAGGCGCACCGAGTTCGATCCGACATCGACAACACCCACCCGTGACAGGGCACGCGACGAGGCGTCGTTGAACAGGGGTCGCCCGAACGGGCCCCAATCATGCGGGGCGGGGTCTGTCGTGCCGTCCATGCCGTCTTTCCTTGGTCCGTCCCCTAAATGCGCCGGAACGGATGGCAAGGTCAATAATCCGTGTGGGTGAGTTGCGGCACGTCACCCGCACCGGCCGAGCCGCGACCGGACAGGGACGGGTTTTCCATGAAGAAGCGATGGCAGTTGAAAACAAACTCGCCCTCGGGCACTTCGGCGCGTTTGAAATGCCCATCCGGCAGCATGACCCAGCTTTGCGCCACATCGGCCATGTTGGCCGCCATGATCTGGCTGACGATCTGTGCCTTGACGGTCGGGTTCTCGATCTCGACCAGGGTTTCCACCCGGCGGTTCAGGTTGCGGCCCATCCAGTCGGCCGAACTGATGTAGACGCGCGCCTTTTTCGAGGGCAGGCCGTGCCCGTTGCCGAAACAGACGATGCGCGAATGTTCCAGAAAGCGCCCGATGATGGATTTGACGCGGATGTTTTCCGACAGACCCTTGATGCCGGGGCGCAGCCCGCAGATGCCCCGGATCACCAGGCTGATCTTCACGCCCCCCTGGGAGGCCGCGTAAAGCGCGTCGATCACCTCGGGGTCGATCAGCGCGTTCATCTTGGCCCAGATCTCGGCGGGTCGGCCTTCTTTCGCATGTGCGATCTCGGCCGCGATCATCTCCAGCAGGCGCGGTTTCAGGCTGATCGGCGAAATCGCCAGGTTGTCCAGATGTTCGGGCTGGGCATAGCCCGACAGGTAGTTGAACACTTTGGTGGCGTCGCGCCCCAGCTTCGGATCGCAGGTGAACAGTGACAGATCGGTATAGATGCGCGCGGTGATCGGGTGATAATTGCCGGTGCCGTAATGGGTGTAGGTCACCAGCGCATCACCCTCACGCCGGACAACGGTGCTGATTTTCGCGTGTGTTTTCAGATCGATGAAGCCGTAAACCACATGGGCGCCCGCGCGTTCCAGCCGGCGGGACTGGCGGATGTTGGCGGCTTCGTCGAACCGCGCCTTGAGTTCGACCAGTGCCGTGACGGATTTGCCATCCTCGGCGGCTTCGCACAGCGCCTCGACGATGGGAGAGTTGCGCGAGGTGCGGTAGAGCGTTTGCTTGATCGCCACCACATCGGGATCGCGCGCAGCCTGTTGCAGGAAGCGCACCACCATGTCGAAGGTCTCGTAGGGGTGATGCAGCAGCATGTCCTTCTGGCGCATGGCCGCGAACATGTCGCCCTCGTGATCCTGCACCCGTTCGGGTACGCGCGGGGTGAAGTTGGGCCACAGCAGATCGGGGCGCGCGTCCAGCACCAGTTCCTTGACATCGGCAATGCCGATCATCCCGTCCACTTCGACGACCTCATCGGTATCGACGTGAAGCTCTTCCATGATGATCTTTCGCAACGCCTCGGGGGCGCCGGCGGTGATCTTCATGCGCACCACCTCGCCGCGGCGGCGGCGCTTCAGGGCGGTCTCGAACTCGCGCACAAGGTCTTCGGCTTCTTCCTCGACTTCCAGATCGCTGTCGCGCAGCACGCGGAAGGCGCAATGCCCCTTCAGGTCATAGCCGGGGAACAGGCTGTCCACATGCAGCAGCAGCACATCCTCCAGCGGCAGGAAGCGATGCGCGCCGTCGGGGGCGGGCAGGGGCACGAAGCGCGCGATCTGCGCGGGGATCGGCAGCAGCGCGCGCAGCGGCCGCTTGTCGCGGCGGCGCTGCAGTTGCAACGCAAGGCTGAAGCCGGTGTTCGGGATGAAGGGAAAGGGGTGTGCAGGGTCGATGGCCAGCGGCGACAGCACCGGAAAGACGTTGTTGAGAAAGATCGCCTCAAGCGTGATGCGATCCTCGTCCGACAGGGTGTTGCGGTCCAGGATGGTGATCCGCTCAACCTCCATCTGGCGGCGCAGCTCGTCGAAGACGGATTGCTGGCGCTGCATCAGGTGGCGGGCATCCTCGTTGATCAGCACCAGCTGTTCGGCGGGGGTCAACCCATCCGCCGCGGGCGTCGTGTTGCCGGCATGGGCCAGCTCGCGCAGACCCGCCACACGCACGGTATAGAATTCATCAAGGTTCGTGGCCGAGATGGACAGAAAACGCAGCCGCTCCAGCAGCGGCACGCGGGGATTTTCCGCCTCTTCCAGCACGCGCCAGTTGAAGCCCAGCCAGCTGAGTTCGCGGTTGTAGAAACGGCCCGGTCCGGTCAGGTCCAGATCCTGGATCTCGACCGGGGGATCGAATGGCGCCTTGAGGAAATCTGCATGTGTCATGAGCGGCTTATGCTGCCTGATTGTGACGGTTTGATTACCGATGCTGCCCTTGGTCGGGGGAATTGTCCAGCAGGCCCGGTTGCATGACCTGTTCCAGCACCTCTGCGGCCAGCTTGCGGTTCAGCGGGCGGCCTTGACCCAGAGCCGCGGCATCCATTGCCGCGACCAGCGCCTGCGCGCTGTCGAAGGCGCGGTTCATATGCGTGACCAGGTAGGGGATCGTCTCTGGCGTCGGGACAAGCTGACGATCGGCAAAGAGCTTGGCCAGAACGGCCGTCAGCAGGCGATCATCGGGCGCGTCAAGCCGTGTGGCGGTCGTGCCCTGCATCCGGCTGGCCAGGTCAGGCAGCACAAGGCCCCAGCGGGCGGCAGGGCGATCCGCGGTCAGCAGCAGGGTGCGCCCCTCGGCCAGAACAAGGTTGTGCAGATGGAACAAGGCCTGTTCCGCCGCTGCATTTCCGGCGATGGCGGGTACGTCCTCGACCGCGACATGCCCACGGGCCAGGGCGGGAATGTCGGCCTGCGCCAGTGTCGAGGCCTGCACGATCCGCGCGCCCGAGGTCTGCGCCCAGACATGGGCCAGATGCGTCTTTCCCGAGGCTTTCGGACCTTCCAGCACCAGCTTGCGCCCCGGCCAGCCCTGCCAGCCCTCGATCAGGGCGACAGCCATGGCATTGGCGGGGGTGACGAAAAAATCCTCGCGGCCCAGTGCGGCGCGCACCGGCAGATCGAAGCTGAGTTGCCGATGCATCAGTCTTCCCTGTGCAGGTCGATGCCGCGATAGAGCAGGCTGCGCTTGTAACCGCCGATCCCGAAGCGGGCGACGACGCCGATCACCGCAGCGACGGGCACGGCCACCAGCATGCCGACGAAACCGAAGAGCGACCCGAAGACCGACAGCGCGAAGATCAGCCAGACCGGGTGCAGGCCGACCGAAGTGCCGACAAGCCGGGGCGTCAGGACATTGCCCTCTACCACCTGTCCCAGGACGAAAATCCCCGCGACCAGGCCGATCGACATCCAGTCGCCCCAGAACTGGAACAGGGCAAGGCCGATGGCCAGCGCCCCGCCGACCAGCGCGCCGACATAGGGTATGAATGTCACCAGCCCCGCCAGCGCCCCGACAATCAGGCCGAATTGCAGCCCCACCACCATCAGTGCCACCGCGTAATAGGTGCCCAGAATCAGGCTGACCGTGCCCATGCCGCGAATGAAGCTGGCCAGCGTGCGGTCGATCTCGGCGGCAAGCAGGCGGATCGTGGGCGCATGATCGCGCGGCAGCAGGTCGTCGATCCGGGCCACCATGTTGTCCCAGTCATAGAGCAGGTAGAAGGCCACAACCGGCACGATCACGAACAGCAGAACGATGCCCACAAGCGAGTTGACCGAGGTCAGCACCGTGTTCAGCAACTCGCCGCCGCGCTCGCGGATCGTCTCGCCGACCGAGATCAGCGACTGGCGCAGCACCGACTCCTGATCCACGATCGAGGGGAATTTCGTGGTCAGAAAGGCCTGAAGGTCCTGGAACAGCTTTGGCGCGATGTCGAACAGCGATACGGCCTGCTGGACAAGAAGGGGCACCACCAGCAGGGCCATCAACACGAAGACCAGGACCGCGCTGAGCGTGATGACCGTTGTCGCCACGGCCCGCGATGCCCCCAGACGTTCGATCCTGTCGGCCACCGGGTCGAGGAAATAGGCAATGGCCCCGCCCAGCACAAAGGGCAGGATCACATCCCCGAGAAACCAAAGGATCACAAGGAAGGCCGCCGTGGCGATGCCCCAGTAACGGATCTGATCTTTGACAGGCAGGGCCATGCGCGCTCCTTGCGGTTGGGTTCTATGTCGCGCGTCGCGGGTCGCAATTCAAGTCCCGACCTTGCGGGATATCGGGCCTGCACGCTGCATATGCGCCGGCCCCTCAAGACCAGCGACATGGCGGATCACGGGCAATGGTAAGGAATCCCGTACTATCCTATGGGCTAGGAATGCCGCATCAACTGGGACCAGTGTGGTATGTGCCAGTTTCGCGGCGAAGCGCCTTTCGCAAGGCGCTTCGTTTTGTGGTTGCGGACAGGCGGTGCCGTTGCTTGCGTGATGGCGCCGCCAACGGCCCGGCCACTTCTCTGCCCGGCACCCAGGCGCCTGGCCGTCACGATCCGCTGCCATCCTGCTTGCCTGATCCGCCCCTCTGCCCTAAACCGGCGCAAATGCCATTCCCGAGGGGTCCATCATGCGTCTGACGCGCTACTTCCTGCCTGTTCTGAAAGAAAACCCCGCCGAGGCGCAGATTGTCAGCCATCGGCTGATGCTGCGGGCGGGCATGATCAAGCAAAGCGCCGCCGGGATCTATTCCTGGCTGCCGCTTGGCTACAAGGTGCTGCGCCGGATCGAACAGATCGTGCACGAGGAACAGATCCGCGCGGGCCATATCCCGATGCTGATGCCGACGCTGCAACCGGCGGACCTGTGGCGCGAAAGCGGTCGCTATGACGATTACGGGCAGGAGATGCTGCGCATCACCGACCGGCAGGACCGCGACATGCTCTATGGTCCCACCAACGAGGAGATGATCACCGACATCTTCCGCGCCCATGTGGGCAGCTACAAGGACCTGCCGCTGACCCTCTATCACATCCAGTGGAAATTCCGCGACGAGATGCGCCCCCGGTTCGGCGTGATGCGCGGCCGCGAGTTCCTGATGAAGGACGGTTACAACTTCGACGTGGACAAGGATGCGGCGCTGCATGCCTATAACCGCCATCTGGTCAGCTATCTGCGGACCTACGAGCGGATGGGCCTGCAGGCGATCCCGATGCGCGCGGATAGCGGGCCGATCGGCGGCGATGACACCCATGAATTCCTGGTGCTGGCAGAAACCGGCGAGTCCGAGGTGTTCTATGACAGCCAGATCACCGATCTGAAATTCGGCGACCGCGAGATCGATTACGACAGCGTGGATCAGTGCCGCGCCGTGCTGGAGGAATTCACCAGCCGCTATGCGCGCACCGACGAGACCCATGACGGGGCGCTGTTCAACGCCATTCCCGAGGAGCGCCGCCGCACCGCGCGCGGCATCGAGGTGGGGCAGATCTTCTATTTCGGCACCAAATATTCCGAAGCGATGGGCGCCACCGTCCAGACCGCCGAGGGCAGCAAGGTGCCGGTGCACATGGGCAGCCACGGTATCGGCGTCAGCCGTCTTGTGGGTGCGATCATCGAGGCCAGCCATGACGACAAGGGCATCATCTGGCCCGAGGGTGTCACGCCTTTCCATTGCGGGATCGTCAACCTCAAGCAGGGCGATGCTGCCGCCGACGCGGCCTGCGAGGGGCTTTACAAGGCGCTGACCGCCGCCGGGCTGGAGCCGCTTTACGACGATCGCGACGAACGCGCCGGCGCCAAGTTCGCCACCATGGACCTGATCGGCCTGCCCTGGCGGATTACCGTGGGCCCGCGCGGCCTTGCGGCGGGTGTGGTCGAGCTGACCTCGCGCCGGACAGGCGAGAGCGAGGAACTGACGCCCGAGGCCGCGATTGCGCGCATCACGGCGATCTATGGCTGACCGGAGTGTCCGGGGCTGCCGTGGCGCCATGGATATTTGAGGCAAGAAGAATTGACGCGCGGTGGCAGCGATCTGCGCCGCGCGTCTTGACCCCGGCCCCCGCGCCGCACAGGTTACAGGGCAGGTAGGGAGCAGCCGATGGCAGGAACAACGCCGCCTTTCGCGGGTTTCGAATGGATGATCGCCTGGCGCTATCTGCGCGCGCGGCGCGCCGAGGGTGGCGTGTCGGTGATGACCTGGATCAGCCTGATCGGGATCACGCTTGCGGTTTTCGCATTGATCGCCACGCTGGCGGTCCGGTCGGGTTTCCGGGCGGAATTCGTCGATACGATCCTGGGTGCCAATGCACATGTCACCGTATACGAGGCGGGGCGCATCGACCCCGTATCGGGGCGCATCGACCGCAGCCTGACCGATTACGAGACGATGGCCGCGGCCCTGCGCGGCGTGCCCGGCGTGACCCGGACCGCGCCCCTGATCAAGGGGCAGGTGATGGCCAATGCGGGCGGGCGCAACGCGGGGATCGAGGTGTTCGGCATCCGCGCCGACGATCTGCGCGGCATCCCGCGCGTTGGCGGCGACCAGGCGCAGGCGCAGGGCGATCTTGCGCGGTTCGACGAGGGCATCGCCATCGGGTCGGGTGTGGCGCGCGAACTTGGGATCGGCCTGGGCGACCGGATCAGACTGATCTCTCCCGACGGGGTCAAGACCGCCTTCGGCACCAGCCCCAGGGTCAAGGCCTATGAGGTGGTCTATGTCTTTACCGCCGGGCGCTGGGACATCGACCGCACCCGTGTCTATCTGCCCTTCGCCGAGGCGCAGAGCTATTTCAACCGCGAGGGCACGGCCGACGAGATCGAGGTGATGGTCGCGGCGCCGGAACGGGTCGACATGCTGGAGTTTGCCTTGCTGGAGGCGGCGGGGCCGCGCGCCCAGGTCTGGACATGGCGCGACGCCAGCGGCGGTTTCCTGCGCGCGCTGGATATCGAGGATAACGTGATGTTCGTGATCCTGTCGATCCTGGTGCTGATTGCGGCGATGAACATCGTTTCTGGTTTGATCATGCTGGTCAAAAACAAAGGCCGCGATATCGGCATCCTGCGGACCATGGGCCTGACCGAGGGCGCGGTGCTGCGGGTCTTTTTCATCTGCGGCGCCTTTACCGGCATCATCGGCACGGCGGCGGGGGTCATCCTTGGCTGCTTGTTCGCCATCTATATCGATCCGATCTTTTCCTTCGTGAACTACGTGGCGGGCGGCGGCGTCTGGGACCCGGCCGTGCGCGGGATCTATGCGCTGCCGGCCAAGCTGCAGCTGGGTGATGTGCTGTCTGCGGTGGCGCTGTCGCTGGGCCTGTCCTTCGTGGTGACGATCTTTCCCGCGCGCCGCGCCGCACGGATGAACCCGGTCGAGGCGCTGCGCTATGAGTGAGGTGGTACTGGCGCTGCAGGGCGTGGAAAAGACCTACAACCGGGGCAAACCCAATGCCGTGCAGGTACTGCAAGGAGTCGATCTGACAGTCGCGCGGGGCGAGGTTGTGGCGCTGGTCGCGCCCTCCGGCGCGGGCAAGTCGACGCTTTTGCATATTGCCGGGCTGCTGGATACGCCCGATGCGGGATCGGTGCGGATCGGCGGGGCCGAGATGGTCGGCCTGTCGGATCGGCGGCGCACGGCGGTGCGGCGGGCCGATGTGGGCTTCATCTACCAGTTTCACCACCTGTTGCCGGAATTTTCCGCGCTGGAGAACATCGTATTGCCGCAGCTTGCCAATGGCGTGCCGCGCGACGAGGCGCGCAGCTGTGCCTATGACCTGCTGACGCGGGTGGGCATCGCGGCGCGGGCCGATCACCGTCCCGCGGCCCTGTCGGGTGGCGAGCAGCAGCGCGTGGCCTTCTGCCGGGCGCTGGCGAATGCGCCGCGGCTGTTGCTGGCGGACGAGCCGACGGGGAACCTGGATCCGGCCACCTCGGACCAGGTGTTCGGCACGCTGATGGAACTGGTGCGCGGCACCGGCCTGTCTGCCCTGATCGCGACGCATAACCTGGACCTGGCCGCGCGGATGGACCGTGTGCTGCGGCTGGACAAGGGGCATCTGGCCGAAGGGCTGTAGCCGGCCATCGGGGCGGGGATGTCACGCAGAAGTGTCGCGCAGGTGATCGCGGCTTGCGCTAGGTTTGTGGCCAACCTGGTGCGGAGCATTGCATGGCTGTCGTCTTTCGCTTTCCCTTTCCTGCCGTCTTGGTCGGTTTGGCCCTGGCGGTGGCGGTGTCGGTGTCGGTGTTGGTGTCCGTGGTCCGGGCCGACCCGCTGCCATTCACCCCGGATTGGCGCGAGCAGAGCTTTCCAAGGCTGAGCGCCAACAGCTATGGGGCGCTTGGCAACCGGCTGGATATCGTATCGGATCAGGCTGTGTCGGTGCTCTATACCGCGTTACCCGAAAGCCGGTGGCGCGCGCGCAGCGCAAGTTGGCGCTGGGGGGTCGAACAATCCGTGCCGCCCACGGACCTGCGCCGCAAGGGCGGTGATGATCGCAATATCTCGATCTATTTCGTGTTCATGGACGAGGCATCCGCCCGCCGTGCCGGCCCCGATCCGCGCCTGCGCAGCCTGCTGGGCAATCGCAATGCACGGATGCTGGTCTATGTCTGGGGCGGGGATCAGCCACGCGGCGCGGTGCTTGACAGCCCCTACCTGGCCGCGCGCGGCAAGTCCCTGATCCTGCGCGGTGCCGGGACCGGCGCGCATCCCGAGGCGGTGGATCTTGCGGCGGATTACGCCCGGATCTTTGGCGGCGCGCCAGAGGCGCTGGTGGGCATCGCCGTATCGGCCGACAGCGACGATACCAAGACCGCGGTCCGCGCCTGGATCAGCGAGATGGTGATCCGCTAGGCTTGCTGCGTCAGAAAAACGCCACCGGCCATCAAGGCGATCCCAACCGCACGTGACAGCGACAACGGGCTGATGCGGGCGCCGAACAGGCCGAAATGATCGATCAGGGCGGCGCTGATCAACTGGCCCAGCAGCACGAAGAAAACCGCATTGCCGATGCCGAATTTCGGCGCGATGAAGGTGATCGACAGGATGTAGAAGGCCACCAGAAGCCCCGCCAGGAACAGGTGCTTTGGCGCGGCGATCACGGCTGCAAGGGCGGGGGCGCCTTTCAGCGCAAGAACGATCAGCGTTGCGGCCAGCGCCACACTGAACAGGATTGTGGCTGCGGCAACCGGGGAGCCAAGTCTGCTGCCAAGGCTGGAGTTCAGTGCCGCAAGGATGGGAATGCCGATCCCGGCAGCCAGCATCGTCAGGGCATAGGCGGTGGTGGGGGGCATCATCGGGGGGCTTTCTCCGGGACAAAGAAGGTGGCGGATGCGCTGGCGACGGGCTTGCCGTCGGGCAGGGCGACCAGATCGGCCTGGGCAAAGATCAGCGAGCGGCCCGCGCGGGTGATGCGCGCCGTACAGCGAATGCGCGCCCCGCGCCCGGCACTCAGGAACTGGGTGTCGAGGTTGGTGGTCGCCACATCGCGGGGGGCGCCGAAATGGGCGGCTGTCGACAGGACCATCGCGGTATCGGCCAGCGTCGCCAGCGATTGACCGCAGACGATGCCACCCATGCGGGCGATGTCCGCGGTGATGGGCATTGACACTACGGCGCGGCCCTCGGGGTCGATCTCGTCCACGGTCAGGTCAAGTGCCTGTACCCAGGGCGCGAACGCATCTGCCAGGAAGGCTTGCGCCTCGTTTTTTCCGAACATGCGCCTGACCTTTCGTCCTGTCCCGGTTCAGAATGCCGTGGCTTGGGGGATTTGCAAGCCATGATCCAGATCAATGTGGTTGCGCCAGGTTTGGCGCAGACTTGGCCAAAGGCAAAGGGAGGCCAGAATGCGTGATCCTTTGAGGCGACCCATCCGCCCCATCCGCCCCGTCGGGCTGGCGCTGCTGACGCTTGCGTCGGGGGTGCTGCTGGCAGGGTGCGGGCCCAAGCCAGCCCCGTCGCCCGGTGCCGCCGCCTATCAGGATTATTGCGCCATCTGCCATGGCAGCCGCGCCTTGGGCGACGGGCCGATCGCGCCGGAACTTGAGGTGCCGCCACCCGATCTGACCCTGATTTCCACCCGCAACGGCGGGGTGTTCCCGCTGCGTGCGGTGGCCGATACGGTCTATGGCTTTTCCGGCAAGCACGAGGCCGATCTGATGCCGGAGTTCAGCCCGCTGCTGGATGGCCCGGATGTGTCCGTGCCACGGGCAGACGGGGGTGAGGAGGTGATGCCGATGCGTCTGGCAGAGGTTGTGACCTATCTGGAAAGCCTGCAGCGCCCATAAGCGTTGCCTCAGCGGAAGGGGAATTTCCATGCGCTCGATACGGCTGACGACACTGGCTGGCTTTTTTGGCCTTGCGTTTGCCCTGCTGCCGGTGCCGGGCCGCGCTCAGGATGCAGCCGAGGGCGGTGCCCTCTACCAATGGTATTGCGCCACCTGTCACGGGATCGACGGGACCGGCGCGGGGCCGATGTCGCCGGTGCTGCTGGTCCAGCCCACGGATCTGACCGGGCTCGGCGCGGCCGAGGGGGGTGTATTTCCCCTGCTGCGTGTCGTGCGCCGGATCGACGGGTCCGATCCGCTGGTCAGCCATGGTAGTGCCATGCCGGTCTACGGCCCCATGTTCCGGGGCGACGAGGTTGCATTGAAGACGGCTTCGGGACAACCTGTGCTGATGGGGCGGGCGGTTGCCGATCTCGTCCTCTATTTGCAGGAGATCCAGAAATGAACAAGGTGATAGGCGGGCTGGCTGTCGGGGGGCTTGGCCTGATCGTGGCCTGCGCCACTGTCGACATGCCCGAACCGGTGGAGGGCCAGATCCTGTTCGAACAGAACTGCGCGGTCTGTCATGGGGCTTCGGGGCGTGGCGATGGCTTGATCGCGCGCCAGCTGGACCCCGCGCCGCCAGACCTGACGCGCATCACCTTCCGCGAGCGTGATGTCTTTCCGCGCACCCGCGTGCTGTCGGTGATCGACGGCTACACGCGCCGCGCCCCGGATGAGAAGATGCCCGAATTCGGTCTGCTGCTGGAAGGCGAAACCGTGCCCGTGGTGCTGGAGGATGGCAAGATGTCGCCCGTCCCCCGCCCGCTTGCGGCGCTGCTGGTCTACCTGGAAAGCATTCAGCGCTAGTCGCGCAAGGCCAGCGCCCTGTCCGGAACGAGGCCCGAGATTTCAAGGATAAGCTTGCGCTTTACCGCGGCCGCGAAATCATCGCGGCTGGCGGTCGGAAGGGTAAAGGCGTTCGGTCCGCCGATGATCTGGTCGCGGTAATTCGCCTCAAGCGTGGCGGCGCGACCCATGTCATCGTTCAGCATCAGGGGCAGGCCGTTGATCGTGATGCCTGCGGCCAGCACCTGCGCGCGCGCCTCTGCGATCGTGGGGCCGGACCAGTTGTTCACGCTGTCACCGGAAAAGTCGATGACACGCCGCCAGCCGTCGATGTCGTTCTGCTCGATCAGCTGCTTGCCGCGCAGCAACGCCGCGCCGATCGCGTTGCGCCCCAGCGCGCGGCGCACCGGGTTGTCCAGTTGGGCGGCAAAGATTGCCGCCGCCTCCGGCCCGTCGATACGCATCCAGTCCACGATCACGGCCTGATTGGCCGCCCATTCCACATAGGTGACGGCAATGCTGCCATAGGCGGTATCGCGGATAGCTGCGATCACGTCGGGGTCGGTGATGGCTTGCGCGTAGCCGCGGCGTTGCAGCAACAGCTCGTCCGGGTCGATGCTGCCCGATGCATCGGCCATCAGCACAAGTTCCAGATCCGTATCCTGCGCCTGCAATGGCAGTGCGGCAAGGGTCAGGATCAGGGCGATGATCAGGTGGCGCATGTCATTATGCTATAGGACAGGCGTGCATGTTGGGTAGGGGGCATTGCCCCTTACACATCCAGTTCCTCGACGAAGCGGGCATTTTCCGAGATATACTGGAAACGCAGTTCCGGCTTCTTGCCCATCAGCCGTTCGACCAGGTCGCCCGTCTCGCCGGGTTCATCCTCGTCTATGGTGACGCGGATCAGCTTGCGGCTGGCCGGGTCCATCGTCGTTTCCTTGAGGTCCTTCGCGTCCATCTCGCCCAGGCCCTTGAAGCGACTGACATCGATCTTGCCCTTGCCGCCCAGGCCCTTCTCAAGCCAGATCGCCTTTTCCGCCTCGTCGATGCAATAGACGCGTTTCGCGCCTTGCGTCAGGCGGAACAGGGGCGGGCAGGCCAGGTACAGGTGGCCCTTGTCGATCATCGGCCGCATCTGGGTGAAGAAGAAGGTCATCAGAAGGGCTGCGATATGTGCGCCGTCCACATCGGCGTCGGTCATGATGATGACCTTGTCATAGCGCAGGTCGTCGATGTTGAACTTGGTACCCAGCCCCACGCCCAGCGCCTGTGTGAGGTCGCTGATCTCCTGGTTCGAGCCCAGCTTGCCGGAGGCTGCCCCCAGCACGTTCAGGATCTTGCCGCGCAGCGGCAAAAGGGCCTGGTTCTTGCGGTCGCGCGCCATCTTGGCGGACCCGCCCGCGCTGTCGCCCTCGACGATGAAGAGCTCTGTGCCCTCGCGGGTCGAGGATGTGCAATCCACCAGCTTGCCCGGCAGGCGCAGTTTCTTGGTGGCGGTCTTGCGCTGGGTTTCCTTTTCCTGGCGGCGGCGCAGCCGTTCTTCGGCGCGCAGGACCAGGAAATCAAGGATCGCGCCTGCGGATTTGGTATCGGCGGCCAGCCAGTTGTCGAAATGGTCCCGTACCGAGTTTTCGACCAGGCGGGCCGCCTCCATCGTGGCCAGCCGGTCCTTGGTCTGGCCCACGAATTCAGGCTCGCTGATGAAACAGCTGACCAGCGCACAGCCCCCGGTGATCAGATCCTCACGGGTGATTTCCTTGGCCTTGCGGTTGTTGACCAGCTCGCCATAGGCGCGGATGCCCTTGAGGATCGCGGCCCAGAACCCGGCCTCATGGGTGCCGCCTTCCGGCGTGGGAACCGTGTTGCAATAGGACTGGATGAACCCGTCACGCGAGGGTGTCCAGTTGATGGCCCATTCCACCTTGCCCGGCACGTTGAACTTTTCGGAGAACTCGACCGTTCCGGCAAAGGGCCGGTCCGCATAGGTCGAGGCAGTGCCGAGCGTCTCGCTGAGGTAATCGGACAGGCCGCCGGGAAAGTGGAACACCGCGTCTTGCGGGGTTTCGCCGTCATTGATGGCGGATTTCCAGCGGATTTCCACGCCCGAGAACAGATAGGCCTTGGACCGGATCGACTTGAACAGGCGCGCGGGCTTGAAACGGTGATGGCCGAAGATCTGCTCGTCGGCATGAAATGTCACGGTGGTGCCGCGGCGGTTGGGTGCGGCCCCCACTTTCTGGATCGGACCCAGGGGGATGCCGCGGGAAAACCGCTGCTCGTAAAGCTCCTTGTTGCGGGCGACCTGGACCACCATCGTATCCGACAGCGCGTTGACCACGGATGCGCCCACACCATGCAGACCGCCCGAGGTCTGATAGGCCTTGCCGGAAAACTTGCCGCCCGCATGCAGCGTGCACAGGATGACCTCCAGCGCGCTTTTGTCGGGAAACTTGGGATGCGGGTCGATCGGGATGCCGCGCCCGTTGTCGCGGATGGTGACGCTGTAATCCTCGTGCAGCTCGACCTCGATGCGGTTGGCATGACCGGCAACGGCCTCGTCCATCGAGTTGTCCAGAACTTCCGCCACAAGGTGATGCAGCGCGCGCTCGTCCGTGCCGCCGATATACATGCCGGGGCGCTTGCGGACCGGTTCCAGCCCTTCAAGGACTTCGATGGAAGAGGCGTTGTAATCGTCGGGGGCGGTTCCGGTCAGAAGATCGTTGGCCATGCTGCTGCTGCTTCTTTTTATGGGTTGGCAGGCAGTATGTCAGAAGGTCGCGGGAGGGGAAAGCGGTCTTGGCCCCGATGGGGCGTGAATGATGCGCCTTGGCTTGGCTGTTGTCATGAGTATTTGAGGAAAGATGAAGTCAAGGGCGGCCCTGCTTCTTCTTGCTGCAAATATCCAAAGCGCAAGCGCGCCTCACGCCAGCCAGTCGCGGATGATCGCGGCGACCGCGTCGGGCTTCTGGTGGCAGATCCAGTGATCGGCACCGTCGATCTGGCGGATGGTCAGATCGGGGGCATAGTCGCGCAGCCCGTCCAGGCAATCGGTCAGCAGCGCCGTGTCGCCAGTCCCCCAGATCAGCAAATGCGGCTGGCGCAGGGTCAGCTGATCGCGCGGCAGGGCGGGCAGATCGGTGATGGGCTGTCCGGGGGGCGCCACCTGCAGGGGCGAGGCGCGATACCAGTTGACCATGCCGCGCATCCGGCCGGGCCGGGCCCATTCCGCCTTGTACTCCGCCAGTTTCGCGGGCGTCATCCAGGACAGGTCCATCCGGGCCGAGAAAAGGTCCATCAGCTTGGCGAAATCATCTTCGGCCAGGCGGTCCTCGGACCCGTCGCGCCGCAGCCACAGGATATATTGCGAGGCCTCCGATTGCGCGCCGCCCCTGGCCATCTCGCGCTGGAAGGGGGCGGGGTGCACGCCGTTCACGATGATCAGGCGTTCGACCTTGTCCGGGTGCCTGATCGCCAGCACATAGGCGACCGATGCGCCCCAGTCATGGCCCAGGACCGTGACCGGCCCGCCGCCCAGGTGGTCGATCAGCGCCACCATGTCGCCGACCAGCTTGCCGGTGGCATAGTCGCGCACCTCCGCCGGGGCCCAGCTTTGGCCATAGCCGCGCTGATCGGGCGCGATGCAGCGGAAGCGGTCGGACAGGCGCTCCGCCAGTTCGGCCCAGGCGCCGGAATATTCGGGAAAACCATGCAGCATCAACAGGATCGGCGCATCGGGGGGACCCCATGCGCGGTAGTGGAAGGGTTTGCCATTCAGGTTGACGTGATGGCTTTGCATGAGGCGTTCCCGCTTGGGTCGGGGCCGCGACAGGCGCGGCCCTTCGTTGATCATTCCGGTTGACGTGTCTCGAAACGAAGACCGGCCGCCGTGCGCGGGGCAAAGCCTTTCCAGTAGCTATGTTCCGGCTTCCGGGTGCCGTCCTCGTTCAGGGCCACGACGCCCTCGCCCGAGACCGGAACCAGGTCGAAATAGGCGGCCTTGTCCGTATCGCCCTTCAGGTGCAGATCCAAGAAGCCGGTGGCGAAATGCTGGGCGATGTTGTTCATCCGCAGCGTGTCCCAGACCGGATCGGCGTAGTGATCGAAGGGGATGAAATCCAGCCCCTCGACCGGCTGCCAGCTTTCCACTGGCGCGGGCATGGGGGCAGCGGCGTTGTGATTGGCATTCTCGAAGGTCAGCAGATGCCGCGTTGTGCCGGTCGCCTGTTCAAAGATCTGCCGCATGGCGGGGTAATTCGACACGTCATCGACCGATCCGGCCATGATCATCGTGGGCTTGCGCAGCCCGGCCAGCCCCGCCTCGTCCCAGAAACCGAATTGCCGTCCCCAGGGGCCGATCGCGATGATCGCCTTGACGCGGTCGTCGATGATCGCCTCATGGCTGTCCGATCCGGCCAGGTTTGCCGCCAGCAGCCCCTTGGGTGTGCCCCAGGGCAGGTCGACCGCGGCCTGCGTCACGCCCGCCCCGCCCAAGATCAGCGCGCCGTAGCCGCCCATGGAATAGCCGATCACGCCGGTGTTCGACGCGTCGATGATCGCGGCGAGATCCGGCGCCATCGCCGTCAGGTCCGCCATCCGGTCCAGAACGAAGCGCTGGTCGCGCGGCCGGTTCAGCAGGGTCGAGCCAAAGGCCGCCTGATCCGAATAGGTACTGTCGGCATGGTCGATCGAGGCCACGACATAGCCTTTCGAGGCCAGGTTTTCCCCCAGGTGCGACAGCAGGAACCGGTTGCCGGGGTAGCCGTGGCTGATGATCACCAGCGGAAAGCGCTGCCCCGCAACCGGGGCCGCATCGCGCGCGGCGCGGCCCGACAGGGTGGTGGCGGTGCGCCCGTCGCGGATCACCGTCTCATAGGTGGTGCCGGGTGCCGTGCCCTCTGCTGCGGGATACCAGACCTCGACCGTCAGGGGGCGATCGTAGGTGGGTGTGGCGGCATCGGTGACATTCAGGATGTCGATCTGTCCGGGGTGAACGAAATTCAGCGTCCGCACACCGATCGCATGGGCGCCGAAGGCGGCCAGTTCAGGGGCATCGGGGCGGGTCTGGTCGATGGGGTTATGGGCTGTCATTTGGGCCGATACTGGACTGGTGACGAGGGGGCTTGCAAGCAGCCCCAGCGCGAGAGCTGCGGTTTTTATCGGGGTCATGGGGGTTCTCCTCGGGTTGGTGTGGCATTGGAGACCGCGCGACAGTGTCGCGCAACCTTTGGCTGTCGTGCCGTCACGTCAGATCAGGATCTTTGCATTTGACGCGGATCAAGGCCCGCGCGCCGGTTTCGGTTTAAAATGGTTCTGGTTTCAAAAGGAGTGTCCCATGCCGCCAGCCGCCAAGCCTGCTGCCTCGTTGATTGATCCTGCATCACGGGATGCCACTGCCGTCGCGCAGCAGGCGGAGAAACCGGTATCCGAGGCCAGGTCACCGGCTGCGCCGCAAGCGCCGCAAACAAAGGGGCGCGGGCGCGCGGGCCGGGTGTCGCCTTCACCCGACCAGGTGCGCCATGCTTTCGAGACCGGCGAATATCCCTATGACAAGCCCCTGTCGCGCCGCAGCTACGAGGCGCAGAAGGCGCGGCTTCAGGCGGAGTTGCTGAAGGTGCAGCTATGGGCACAGGAGACGGGACAGAAATTCGTGCTGCTGTTCGAGGGGCGTGATGCGGCCGGCAAGGGCGGCACGATCAAGCGCTTTACAGAGCATCTGAACCCGCGCGCGGCGCGCGTCGTGGCGCTGAACAAGCCCAGCGATGTCGAGCGCGGGCAGTGGTATTTCCAGCGCTACATCCAGCATCTTCCGACCGCGGGCGAGATCGTCTTTTACGACCGCAGCTGGTACAATCGTGCGGGCGTCGAGCGGGTGATGGGCTTTTGCATGCCGACCGAATACCTGGAATTCATGCGCCAGACCCCTGAGCTTGAGCGGATGCTGGTCCGGTCTGGCATCAGGCTTTACAAATACTGGTTCTCGGTCACGCAGGAGGAACAGCGCGCGCGTTTTCACAGCCGGGAAACCGATCCGCTGAAACGCTGGAAACTGTCGCCCATCGACAAGGCGAGCCTTGGCAAATGGGACGACTATACCGAGGCGAAGGAGGCGATGTTCTTTTATACCGATACCGCCGATGCGCCCTGGACGGTGGTCAAATCCAACGACAAGAAACGCGCACGGCTGAACTGCATGCTGCATTTCCTGAACTCGCTGGATTATCCCGACAAGGATCCGCATCTGGTGCATGCGCCTGATCCGCTGATCGTGGGCGGGGCAGGGCATGTTATCCACAAGGCGGATCACATCCTTGGCACGGCGCTGCATCCCGATCAGCGGCGGGTCTGAAAGGCGCGCAGGTTTTGGCCGATCACGCGCTGCAATGTTGCGGGATGCAGGCGGCTGTCATAAGACTTGGCCATGGTCAGATCCCGTGTCATCCCTGCCGTGTTTGCGGTCTTGCTGACTGCGCCCGTGGCGCAGGCGCATCCGCATGTTTTCGTGCAGACCGGCCTGACCCTTGTGGCCGACGCGGCCGGGCGGCTGGTCGGGATCGAGGTCAGCTGGACCTATGACGATTTCTATTCGCTGCTGCTGCTTGAGGACATGGGGCTTGACCCCGATGGTGACGGCACACTGACGCCCGATGAACTGGCGCGGCTGGACGGGTTCGATCTGCAATGGATCGAGGGGTACCTGGGGGATCTCTACCTGACGGCGGGCGGTGCGGCGGTGGATCTTGGCCCGCCCGAGGGGCGCGGCACCGATCTGGTCGCAGGCCAGATCGTGACACGGCATTTTCGCGCCTTCGCGCCGCAGTCGGGGCCTGTGATCGTCAAGGCCTATGATCCCACTTTCTACACCGCCTATGACCTTGAAGGCGGGGTCACGGTGCCGGACATCTGCAAGCTGGCGATCCAGCCGGCCGATCTGGACCGCGCCTATACGATGGTCGAGGAGGCGCTTTACAAGAACCCCGCCATGCCCGACGACGAATTCCCCGAAGTGGGCGAGGCTTTCGCCGATGTGGTCGAGGTGACATGCAACGCCTGATCCGCGCGCCCTGGGCCCTGCTGGTGCTTGGTGCGCTTGCCGCCCTGGCGGTCTGGCTTTGGGGCATGGGCGGCATCACGGCAGTGGAGCGTTGGGCCGCGGATGGCCAGCGCGATGCGCAGAATGCCATGGCGGGGCTGCTGCGCCGGCTGAAGGCGGGCGATGCGGCCGCGCTGGCGGGGTTGCTGGGGTTCTGCTTTGCCTATGGTTTCTTTCATGCGGCGGGGCCTGGGCATGGCAAGGTGCTGATTGGCGGCTACGGCCTTGGCCGGCGCGTGCCGGTGGGCCGGTTGGCGGGGCTTGCGGTGGCGTCCAGCCTGGCGCAGGCGGGTACCGCCGTGGCGCTGGTTTATGGTGGCGTATTCATTCTTGACTGGTCGCGCGAGCGGATGGTCGCCACGGCCGAGACCTGGCTTGCGCCGCTGAGTTACCTGTTGATCGGGTTAGTGGGCCTGTGGCTGCTGATGCGGGGGGCGCGCAAGCTGTGGGGGCAGCGTGTTGGCGCGGCGATGATGGCGAAGGTGCACGATCATCACCACGATCATCACCATCATGACCACGATCACGCCCATTGCGAAAGCTGCGGCCACAAGCATGGCCCCACCGTGGCGGAGGCGGCGCAGGTGCGGTCGTTGCGCGATGCGCTGATGCTGATCGGCGCGGTTGCGGTGCGCCCCTGTACCGGGGCGCTGTTCCTGCTGATCCTGACCTGGCGGATGGGGATTGACGCGGCCGGGATCGCCGGCGCTTTCGTCATGGGGCTGGGCACGGCCAGCGTGACCGTTCTGGTGGCGGTACTGTCCGTCACGGCGCGCGAAAGCGCGCTGGCGCAGATCGCGGGCGGGCCCGCCACGGCGCGGGCCCTGTCACTGATCGAGATCGCGGCGGGTGCGCTGGTGATCCTTGTGGCCACGCAGCTTTTCGCAAGCGCGGTCTGATCGCGGCCTATTTGACGATCTTTTCGTCTTTCACGAACATGTTGGCCCAGGCGCGGTCGATCAATGCGGGGCTCATCTGAAGGGGAATGCCCTCGAACCGGCAGATCGAGATCATCTGGTCAATCAGGAAGACCGGCTGATAATTCGCATAGATATTCCCGATCGTCGGGTATTTCACCTTCAGCAGATGCACCAGTGTCGCCTCATCCAGCTGCATCCCCTTCTTGCGCGCCACAAGCGCGAAGATCTTGAGGAAGTTTTCCTGGTTCGGCCCGTCGATCTTGATCTTGTAGAAGATCCGGCGCAGCGCGGCCTGGTCGAAAATCTCGTTCGGGTGGAAGTTGGTCGAGAATACCACGAGCGTGTCGAAGGGCACCTCGAACTTTTCGCCCGATTGCAGGGCAAGGATGTCCTTGCTTTCTTCCAGCGGAACGATCCAGCGGTTCACAAGGCTTTGGGGCGGTTCCGCCTGGCGGCCAAGGTCGTCGACGATGAAGATGCCGCCCGTCGCCTTGAGTTGCAGCGGCGCCTGGTAGGTGCGCGCGGTGGGGTTATAGACCAGATCCAGCATCGACAGGCTGAGTTCGCCGCCGGTGATCACGGTCGGGCGTTCGCAGCGCACATAGCGCGTGTCGAAGGTGCGGCGGCGGCGCAGCGCATTGGGGTCGTCCACTTCGACCTCGGCGGCGGAATGCACGATCGGGTCATAGACGGTAATCACCTGTCCGGCATATTCGATGGCGCGCGGCACATAGATCTTGTCGCCCATCGCGTCGCGGATCCCGTTCGAGATCGAGGATTTGCCGTTGCCCGGCGGGCCATACATCAGGATGGACCGGCCCGAACTTACGGCGGGGCCAAGGTTGGACAGCAGATCCTCCGGCAGGATCAGATGGCCCATGGCCGTCGTCAATTGCGCGCGGGTAATCTGGATGTCCCGGATCGACTGCCGCTTGACCTGTTCGCGGTAGACCGACAGCGGCACCGGCATTGCGCCGAAATATTCGGATTGCGACAGCGCGTCCAACGCGCGCGCCTTGCCCGCATCCGTCAGCTGATAGCCCATCTCGTTGCCGGAGTTGGCGTTCAGCGTGCCGGTTGCCTCAAGCAGGCGCTGTTCGCGCGACATGTCGATCAGTTCCTGCGTGACCTGCCGGGGCAGGCATATGGCCTCGGCCACTTCGGTGACCATGGTCACGTTCTTGCGGAACATCGTCTTCAGCAGGATGTCGCGCATCATCACGACGGGAAGGCGCATTTCCTCGATGCTGCTGGGCGGCGGGGGGGCCATCACGCGAGTTTGTGCGGGGGCGGTCTGCATGTTCATCGGTGTGCCTGTCCGTTGTGCCTGTCCGGGGTCTGCCTGCCTGTCCTGTGTCGGGCAGTTACGACAAGACCTGCCCGCATAAAGTGGCAAAATGATGGAACAGACGGGGAATTCGCGCAGATTCCACCGCGCGCCGTGGCGTGCGGCTGGTCAGTTGCCGTAGAGGGCCGCCAACCCCAGGTAGATCGTCAGGCTGCTGCCCAGCGACAGGCCCATCGGAAAATCCTTGCGCCTGTCCCAGCTTTCCCAGCCGGGCGCCAGGCGACGCAGGGGGCTGCGCGCCGCAAGCCTGTGCGTCAGGAACCCCGCCAGCAGGGTGACGGCCAGAAGCATCATCATGAAACTGACATCGGCAAGCATCACGAAGGGCGCGGCGGCGGCGGCGAACTTGGCATCACCCGCGCCGAACAGCCCGGTTGCGTTCAGCATGATCCCGATCAGCAACACCACGACAAGGTTCACAAGCTGCATTCCCAGAACCGCCAGCGGCAGGACCCAGACACCGACCAGCACAAACACCGCCACAAGCGCCAGAACGGCCTTGTTGGGAATGCGCATGGCCCGCAGATCGCTGAGGATCACCCAGAAGCAGATCGGCAGGCTGGCCAGGAAAAACCAGAACGCAGCCTGCGCGGGCAAGGCAAACAGGGGCGTCGACAAGGCGGCGGTCGAAGACAACATCGGGCGCGACCGGTCAGCCGCGCACGTTGTTTTCAAGTGCGGCAAGGCTGCGTACGGCTTCGTCGAAATGTTGCGGATGGGTTTCCACGGCATCACGCAGCAGGTTCTTGGCAATCTCGACATCGCCCTGCTTGACCGCGCTCAGGCCAAGCGTGTGCAGCAATTGCGCGCGTTCCAACTGGGTCATGGGCATCACCGGCAGGGCATAGTTGCGCTGGGCGGCACGGGCCAGAACCAGGTTGTTCTTGGCGGTGAACAGCTTGTTGTCCTGGCGGATCGCATCGGTGAACAACCGCTCGGCATCGGCATAGGAACCGCGCGTCAGCTTTGAAAAGCCCCAGTTGTTCATCACGCCGGCGGGTCGCGTGGTCAGGCCAAGCGCGATCTCATAGAAACTGTCCGCGCGCTTCCAGTCCTTGTTGGCATCGGCCACCATCGCTTCCAGGCGGTAGCGCTTGAAGGTCTCATAGGTGGGGGGCACGCCATTCAGCGTCTTGCGGGCCTCGTCCCATTCGCCCGAGCGGATCAGCGCATCGGCAAGTTCGACGCGATCCTCTTCGGTGGCTTCGGGATGGGTGATGACGTTGCGCCAGGCGACTGTTGCCTCCGAGGCGCGTTGCGCGCGCACCAGCGACAGGGCCAGCCCGCGCCTGAGGTCAATGCGATCGGGCTGTTCGCCGACCGTGCGCGTGAAATAGGCCACGGCCTCGTTCGGGTCGGCCACGGTCAGCATGATATCGCTGAGGTTGCTTTCATCCACGACATTGACGGCCTGCATGGCCCGTTCGACATCGTTCCCGCCTGCGTTCTGGCATCCGGCCAGACCGAACACCCCTGCCGCGCAGAGGGTCAAGATAATGGGGTGGCGCATGTTCTGCGTCCTTTTTTGCTGCTCTGCCTCGTCACGGTATGCGCCGGAGAAGGAAATCACTGCTTCCTCGGCGTACCATCTTGTACTCTTGATCGGCCTCATCATAGTCCTGATTTTCGATTTTTGCGAGGGCCAAGCGCAGATTGTCGCGGATTGAGTCACTTTCGCCATTGTCCAGCGCATAGGCCCGTCGAAAGATCTGTTCGGCTTCGGCCGCATCGCCCTTTTCCATCAGGACAACACCCAGGTTGTTCCATGTTTCTGGAATGGCCTCATCGGTGGCAATGGCGCGGCGCAGAAGGGTTTCGGCCTGGCCCAGCCGCCCCAGCCCAAGATTGGCGCTGCCAAGGGCCGAAAGCACATCCACGTTCAGCCCGTCTTCATAGGCGGCGCGGGTAAAAGCCTTGAGCGCGAGTTCGAATTCTCCGGCGGCCATCAGGCGGTGGCCCACGACCAGCCCATCCTCGGCCTTGGCGCCAGGGCGGATGCCAGGCGCGTAGGGATTGTCCGCAGATGTTCCAAAGCCGCCTGTCGAACAGGCGGCCAGGGAGAGGGTGATCCCCAGTGCAAGGGCAGGGCGGAACCCGCTAAGGCGTGAGGCCATGATGAGTTTACATATTTCCCAGTTTCTGGATACCCACCACAGAAGGCCCGACCAGGATGATCAGAAGCGGTGGCACCGTCAGCATCATAGTGACAAGTGTCATCTTTGTCGGCAACTTGTTTGCCTTCTCTTCTGCCCGCATCACGCGTTTGTCACGCATTTCATCCGAATAGACGCGCAGCGCATCGGCAATCGAGGTGCCGAAGGTCGCCGATTGGACCAGCACGGTCACGAAGCTGGAAATATCGGCCACGCCGCAGCGTTCGCCCATGTCTGCCAGCACCGAAGGCTTGTCCTTGCCCGCCTTGATCTCGTAGCTGACGATCTCGAATTCGTCCGAAAGCGATGGGAACGAGGCGCGCAGCTCGCGTGAGACACGAATGATCGACTGATCCAGCGACTGGCCCGCTTCGATGCAGACAAGCATCATGTCCAGCGCATCGGGGAAGCCCTCGGTGATTTCTGCCTGTCGCTTCTGCTGGCGCTTGGTGACCCAGTACTTGGGAATCATGTAGCCCACGACCCCGGGCCCCAGGATGTACATCACCGCGTCTTGCGCTGTTGTGTCGGCGCGCCCCGCGATCACCAGCATGTAGTAGACAACGCCGACGAACAGGAACAGCATACCGAGGGAAAATTGTGCGAAATGGAAGAAACGCACTGAATCCTTGCTTCGATATCCTGCCTGCATCAATTTCATGCGAACGGCAGAATATTCCTGCTCGTTCTGCGGTTCCAGGAAGTTCGAATATTTCTCAAGTTTGTCATTGCCCTTGGCACTACGCAGGCTTTTGCCGGTCGGGGCCGTGTTGCGCGACGAGGACACGTTCTCGCGCAGCTTGTCGAGCGGGTCCTTGCGCTGGTTCAGCATCATCGGGATCGCCGCGAGGATCAGTGCCAGACCCAGACCGCCGATCAGGACGAAAGGGCCCATCGCGCCGAAATGCTGGTTCAGAAGGTCGTTGATGAATTCCATGATCGTTTTTCCTCAGACCTTGATGTTGACCAGCATGCGCATGACAAGCAGGTTTGCGACCAGGAACAGGCCGACCGCGATACAGCCCGGGATGAACCAGGGATGGTCCAGAACCTCGTCATAGTAGTGCGGATCCAGAACGTTGATCGCAATCAGGGCGAAGACCGGGAAGCCCGACAGGAATTTGCCTGACCACTGCGCCTCGGCGGTGATTGCCTTGACGCGGCGAAACAGGCGGAAACGGGCACGGATCACTCGGGACAGACCGGCCAGGATCTCGGCCAGGTTGCCGCCTGACTGCTGCTGGATGGTCACCGCCACGGCCAGAAAGCGCAAATCCTGCATGTCCAGACGTTCGGCCATGTCCTTGAGGGCCTCACCGATGTCGCGGCCATAGGATGCTTCATCCGCGATGATTCCGAATTCGGTGGCGAGGGGGTCGGCGACTTCCTTGGCAACGATCTGGATCGCCGATGAGAAAGGATGCCCCACACGCAGCGACCGCACCATCAGTTCGACCGCGTCGGGCAACTGTTCCTCGATCATCGACATCCGTTTGCTGGCCTTGTTGTTGACCCAGAAATAGACACCGCCGACGCCAAGACCCACCGAGAGCACGGCGCGGATCGGGGGCTCGGTCTCGGTGCCGATCGTCAAGCCCAGAAAAGAGATAACGCTGACGCCGGCCATGACCATGATCAGCTGCGCCGGCGTAAAGGCGATAGCGGCCTTCTGTGCGCGGTCTGCCAGCATCGAATAAAGCGGGATGGAGCGTGAATTCATGTGCTGGCGCATTTCCTTGCGCAGCGTTTCCATCACCTCGTCGCGGCGTGTGCCTTTCTCCAGCATCTCCAGACGCCGGTTCACACGATGGTTCAGGCTGATCGATTTCCCGAAGACGGTCAGGTACAGGCCCTCGACCAGGACCAGGACGCCAAAGAAGATCAGGCCGTAGATAAGCGGCTCTATGCTGATGGACATGATCTTACTCCGCTGCGATCGGCTCAAAAATGGAGGAGGGCAGGTCATAGCCCCACAACCGGAAACGCTCCGAGAAGTGGCTCCGCACCCCTGTGGCCGTGAAATGGCCGATGATCTTGTTTTCCGGTGTCAGGCCGACGCGCTGGAACTTGAACACTTCCTGCATCGAGATGACTTCGCCCTCCATGCCGGTGATTTCGGTGATCGACGTCATGCGGCGGCTGCCGTCCTGCAGACGGCTGGCCTGCACGATCAGGTTGACGGCGCTGGCGATCTGGCTGCGGACGGCCTTGATCGGCATCTCGATACCCGCCATGGCGATCATGTTTTCCAGACGGCTGACGCCGTCGCGTGCCGAGTTGGCGTGGATCGTGGTCATCGACCCGTCATGGCCCGTGTTCATGGCCTGCAACATGTCGATCACTTCCTCGCCGCGGGTTTCGCCCACGATGATCCGGTCAGGACGCATCCGCAGCGCGTTGCGCAGACAGTCGCGCTGGGTGACGGCGCCCTTGCCTTCGACGTTGGGCGGGCGGCTTTCCATCCGGCCAACATGAACCTGTTGCAGCTGAAGTTCGGCCGTATCCTCGATCGTCAGGATCCGCTCGGAGTTGTCGATGAAGGACGACAGCGCGTTCAGCGTGGTTGTCTTGCCCGAACCCGTACCGCCCGAGACGATGATGTTCAGCCGCGTGGCGACCGCAGCCTGAAGATAGGCGGCCATCTCTTCGGAAAAGGCACCGAAGCGGACCAGATCGTCGATCCCCAGCTTTTCCTTCTTGAATTTACGAATGGACACAAGGCTGCCATCCACCGCAACCGGTGGCACCATGGCGTTGAAACGCGATCCATCGGCCAGGCGGGCGTCGACATAGGGGTTGGATTCGTCGACGCGCCGGCCCACGGCCGACACGATCTTGTCGATGATCCGCAGCAGGTGCCGTTCATCCTTGAAGGTGATGTCGGTCAGTTCCAGCTTGCCGCCACGTTCGACAAAGATGCGTTGCGGGCCGTTCACCAGAATATCGTTGACGCTGTCATCCTTCAGAAGGGTTTCCAGCGGGCCAAGGCCCTTCACCTCGTCATACAGTTCCGTCGTCAGCTGGGTGCGATCCTCGCGGTTCAGCACGATGCCCTTTTCATCCAGGAATTCCGAGGCGATCGAGGTGATTTCCGCGCGCAGGTCGTTCTCGGTCGCGCTTTCCAGCGCGCTCAGGTTCAGGTTGTCCAGCAGGGCGCGGTGCAGTTCCAGCTTGATCTCGCCCAGCCGCTCGCGGCGTTTGCGGTCGCGGTCCATCGCCACGGTCTGTGCAGGGGCGATGGCCTGTGCGCGCCGCATCGAGGCCGGCACAGATGCCGCGCCCGCATCCATCGCGCGGGTTGCCGGTAGCGGCGCAGGCTTTGCGCTTGCCATAGCGGGCTTTGCGGCCTGATCCTTGTCACCAGTCTTTTTATATCGTGAAAACATTGTCTTATCCCCCGGTTATCGTTCAGGCAGCTTCCACGTCGGTTTGACCCAACTCGTGCAGCGACAGGGCCAGCTTGGCAATTTCCTTGCGCAGCGGATTCTTTGCCGCGCTCAACGCCAGGGGCAGGCCATGATCGGCCCCTTGCGTGACCTGCTTGCCACCATCAGGCAGCAACAGATCAATCGAGATCCCCAGGCTTTCGGCCATGCGCTTGACCCTGCTTTTGCCGCTCAGGTCGGTAAAGCCGGGGGCGCGGTTCAGCGCGAAGCGCAATTTCTGGAACGGCAAGTCTTCGGCCTGAAGCGCCCGCTTGAGGCGCAGCGCATTCTGGGCCGAGCGCATGTCCAGTTCCAGCAGGGCGAAATAGACATGCGCGCTGTTCAGAACCGCCTCGGTCCATTGCACAAGGGTGCGCGGCATGTCGATCACCACGTAATCGAACTGCTGGCGGGCGATGCCGATCATGCGGTTGATGTCTTCCGAACTGACCAGATCCATCGGCAGCATGTCCGCAGGCGAGGTCAGCACATGAAGCTTTTCCTCGAATCCGATCATGGCGGCGGCGAAGCTGTCGCTGTCCATCGACTCGGTGTCCGACAAAAGTTCGAACACGGCTTCGCGGCGGGGCAGGTCAAGGAAGGTCGAAACCGAACCGTATTGCAGGTCAAGGTCAAGAATGCAGACGCGCGGTTCGGGCTTGCCCTTCTTGGCGACGTTGCACAGTTCCCAGGCCAGGTTCACCGCGAATGTGGTGGCGCCGGTTCCGCCGGCAATGCCCTGGACGGCCAGCACGACCCCTTCGCGGTCATGGGATGACTTGCGGGCGGCGGCCTTGCTTTCGGGGGCTGCCAGCACGGCGGCCGGTTCGGGCATGCGGATACGGTCGATGGCCGAGGCCAGTTCGTTTTCCGGCAAAGGATAGGGCACGAATTCATCGGCGCCCTGGCGCAGCAACTGGTGCAGCGCTGCGGGGCTTACATCTTCGGCGATCAGGATCACGCGGATGTTGCGGCTGCGGGCATGGCGGATGATCTCGCCCAGAAGAACGAGGTTTTCCTCATCTTCCTGGTCCATGGCGATAGCGACGAATTCAAGGGCATCGGCATCGGGCTGCGACAGAAAGGCCAGCGCCTCGCCAAAGCCGAGATCGCCCCAACTTTCGCCAAGAACGGCTTCCATGTCCTCGATCAGCAGATCGAAATTCTGAACGTCGCGGCTGATCGTGCAAGCCAGGATCGGTGCCTGGTCCACGTGGGAATCTACTGTGCTACTCATTGCGCCTCTTGTCCTCTGACGTCGGGGGCCGTCGTCTGGCAAGGCAGGAGCAACGTGAACCTCTGGCGGGTTCATTCCTGTTCCGGCGTCCGACCACCCGTGCCCGGCACCTGCCGGACAAAGCTAACCCTTTGGAGGCAAGGTCGCGGAAAATCTGGGCAACATTAGGGCTAAAAGATCGTAATTGTACGGTATCATTGGACGATCAAAATGCGATTTTTACGCATTTGGGCCGGGCCTGACGCAGGGGCCAAAGCCCGGTCGCGCATCAGTGTCCGCCGCCATGAGGCGCCGTGTATGCCCTTGAAAAATATGTCGAAAAAGATAAATGCCCCATCGAAAAAGGGGATGTCCAGGCCGTGGATTGCCGCCTGGGCGGTCGGTTATTCGGACGGGCCGCTGACGATGGAGACACCGCTGAGGGTGCTGACCGGCATCGCGCTGTTCACGTATTCGCGATAAATGATCTGTGCATACTTGCCGTCCAGCTCGCCCTGACGCTTTTCGACCACGCCCGATACTTCGGTGACGGTGCGGCGATTGCGACGTTCGCGGCCCTCGGTGACGACCAGCGGCTGTGTTTCGCCAAACGATGCCACCGCTTCAAGCCGCGAGCGGCTGATCCCCTGGCTGGCCAGATAGCTGACCACGGCTTGCGCGCGGCGCATACCCAGGGATTTGTTGTAGCTGTCCGATCCGACCAGGTCGGTATGGCCGTAGACGCGGAAACGCACCTCGGGGAACTGGCGGATCCAGCGGGCCTGTTCGCGCAATGTCTCGCGTGCCCCTTCATCCAGAACCGCCGAGTTGAAGGCGAAGTTCACCATGGGCGATACTTCCTGCGAGAAGCGACGCGACATGTCGATGACGAAGTTCTGCCGATTGGTCATCGCCAGGGTGTTGTTCATGGTGGCGTTGCCGAAGCTTCCATCGTCCAGACTGGCCCCGGCTTCGCCCTGGAAGTTGCGATACAGAGGATCGGTGCTGGCGCAGGCGCTGACGCCCAGAAGCCCGATTACCGCGAGAGTCTTGTACATGTTGCCCTGCATCCGATCAGTCCATTACATATCCATAAGACCCGTTGAAGTCCTGTTTGGCAACCTCGCCAGCCGCGCCGCGCAGGGCGGGTTGACCATCGCGGGCCACACGGCCGAACAGGAACAGGTCACGCTCGCTTGGGGGGCGGATACGGTCGGTCGGAAGCGCCAGCGCATCGCCGCGTGTCGGCGTCACAAGATGCGCCGTGACGATGATGACAAGCTCGGACTGGGCGCGGCGGAAATCCGCGCTGCGGAACAGGGCCCCCAGAACCGGGATATCGCCCAGCCATGGCACCTGTCCGGCCGTATCACGGAAATCGTCCTGCAACAGGCCGGCCACCGCAAAGCTGTCGCCGTCGCGCAATTCGACCGTGGTCGATGTCTCGCGTCGCTGGAAGGCATCGACGCGGAAAGCGTTCAGTTCGATCCCGTTGTTGGGGTCCAGCGACGAGACGGCCGCCATCATCTCGAGATTGATCAGATCGCCATCGACCACGCGTGGCACGAAGTTCAGCTCGATCCCGAAAGGCTTGAATTCGATCGTGACCGTGCCGCCATCCTGCGCCACTGGCACGGGATATTCGCCGCCCGCCAGGAATTTGGCTTCCTGCCCGGACAGTGCGACCAGGTTCGGTTCGGCCAGGGTGCGTACAACACCTTTGGTTTCAAGGGCTTCCAGCAGGATGCCCACCTCGACCGCGCCGGCGCCGAAGCCCAGCAGCATCGCGCCATTGTTCGTATTCACCGCAGGAATGCTGCCCGTGATCGCGCCGGTCTGTGCGCCCAGGTTGTTCAGGGTGTTGGTGCCGCCCGAAACGCCCAGGTCATTCCCGAAGGCGCTGCCGTTCAAGGCCAGCGACGCGCTAAGCGATTTTGATACGCTGCGCTGCATCTCGGCAAAGCGCACCTTGAGCATGACCTGCTGCACACCGCCAACCGTCATCAGGTTGGAGACGCGCTCCGGCGCGTAACGCTCGGCGAGGTCCAGCGCGCGTTGCAGCTTTTGGGTGCTGGACACGGTGCCCGACAGGACGATCCCGTCATTGGCGGTGCGGACCTCGATCTTTTCGCCGGGCAGGATCTGGCCCAGACGTTCCTTGAATTCGCTGACATCGGCGGCAACGCGGACATCCACATTGGTGATCAGCTGTCCGCTGGCATCCAGAAGGGTCAGCGTGGTGATGCCCGGCGATTTGCCCAGCACGTAGATCGTGCGCTCGGACAGGGATGAGATATCGGCGATAGCGGGGTTCGCGATCGAAAGTTCCGCAAAGGGAACCTCGCTTTCGACCACGACCGCGCGGTTCATGGGCACGGCAAGATTTGCTGAACGACCTTCCTGAAGGACGCGCACTGTTTCGGCCTGTGCCTGCGGAATGACCGCAAATGGGCCATGAGCAAACGCCAGCCCCAAAAGGGCGGCCTTGATGAATCTGTCAATTTTCATGTGACCTGCCTTTCCGATCACGCCTCAAAATGCGGGTCTTTTTTCGCCCGCTTTGGACAAACCATGGGGCATTTCGATATTTATTGCAAGAATCAACAGGTTCAGTTGCCGTGTTTATGTGGATAATATGCCATAGTCGCCTCTGAACTGATTTTTCGGGGCCGGGCGACAATGCAAAAGGGACAGGTCCTTGCCGGAACCTGTCCCTTGTCTTGACCTGGTGGGGCGTCATCCCGGGGGGCGGGTGCCTGCCGTTCAGTTGGTGCAGGGTATCGCCAGTTCCACCACTTCGGCACCGCGACGCACGCGGGTCGTGCATACCTCTTCCTTGGCGATCTCGACCGGGGCCGCGATCGGGGTACTGACCAGACCCAGAAGACGCCGCTGGTCGATCTCGATGGCTTCGGCCACGGTATCGTCATTGGCACCCACAAGCGACAGCGCCAGCCGTCCCGTGGATTGCGCCTGGGCCAGCGCCGCTACCTGATCCGGGCGGGCCGCCACAGTCACGGTCCGGGCGATAAGGGCCTCGGACATGCCGCCATCGGCGCTCTGGTCCACAGCGATCAGGCGGACGTTGGTTTCGATCAGCTTGGTGATCTCGCCGCGTTCGGCGCCGCCGATGCTGTCATTCACGCTGCCGGTCCAATAGACGTCGACCCGGTCACCCGGCCGCAGGAAACCTGACACGCCAGAGGTCACATCGACCTTGATGGCGAAGGCACGCATCCCGCGCTCGATCCGTGAATTGATGCCTGCATCCTCACCCGGAAGGCTGACCTTGCTGGCCATCAGCGCTTCATCCTTCTCGATCGTGCGCAGGATGTAGCGGGGCGCGGTTGTGTTCTCGGGAAATATCTCGGCCATGCTGGCAAAGGTGCCTTCCGGAATGGCATTGGTTGGCCATTTGACCGGGCGAAGGTCTTCCTTTGTAAGAATGTCGCCGTAATTCAATGTCTTTGCCGCGACCAGAACTTCGACCGTGGGGATGATCTGGTCCTTGATGTTTTCAGCCTGGGATAGCTGCATCTGATAGGTATCGAACTGCTTTTTAGCCATCATCACGGCGAAACCGGCCAATCCGATGCCAGCAATGAGAACAAGTCCAAAAACGGCTCGCATAGTGTTTCCTTTCAGATATTCTCATGCATGTCAGTAAGTTAAGGTGTCTTGGTCCCCATACTTACGTAACAATTCGATTTTTTCTTTGACATCCATGTGTCGAAAGATGGGATTTATGGCTCGGATGCGGTCGAGATGCTTGTGGCCACGCGATCCGAAAGCAGATTGGTTTCCTCTGACACTCTGACATATCCGACCAGGGCAAGTGCCACGACGCCGGCGGTCAGAACAACCCAGTCAACCGACACTGCCCCGGAAGAGTCTTCGCGGAAACGCTTAAGAAAATTCATCATTATTGCGCCCTCTTCCTCTAATTGTTGATGACTGAAAACCGCCCTATGCAGTCTTTCGGTTCAACCTTAGCGCGTCATATTTCAAGGGGCCGCATAGCAAGCTGTGCGACCCCTTAAACATTTCTTCTAGGAGACTCGCGCCACAATATGCAAAAGCTGTGTAGATCGCTTAGGAAGCCTCGGAATTCGCAGGATTACTGACCTGCAGTACCGATTGCAGTCGCCGTCGTGCCGGTCAGGCTCATGGTGGCCGAGTCGATCGCGCCGTAGGCAGCCAGTGCCAGGCCAACGACAGCTGCGGTCAGAACGACCCAGTCAACGGTCACTGCGCCGGATTCGTCTTTGCTGAAGTTCTTGAAGAATTTTACCATTTTGTGTCCCTCCAAAGGATCAGTTGCTCATTTGCACAACCGCGCCGGTGACTGTCTGGGCTGTCTCTCTCTTGGCCCGTCTCCGTTTCGGTATGACCTGATATAGCCAGTGGATTGGGGCAACAGTTTGGCGGGAATCGAGCGTTTTTTCTTTTTTCGCGAAGTGGCCTGAAATTCATATTAAGTATCTGTTAAGTAATGCGAAAAAATTTTGCCTGGTCCTTTCTGGCGCGTGTTTCGGGCGTGGATTACGGCAAGCAGGATGGGCATTTCGGACCCTGCGGGCCTCGATTCGCATTAATCACTGGTTTCAGAGCGTGATTTCTGCGATGTTGGTGCTCATAAGATCGAGCAACCGACGACGATATAGGCAGGCATTTCCGCGATGTGGCGGTTCATCCAAGTGGAACGTGGGTTTGACCTGCGCAGATTCGCCTGCGGGGGCAACCCGTTTGCGCTGTGCTTGGCGCTGTCGCTTCAGATGCTGCCCGCAGCGGCCTTGACCGGCCTTGGCGTTTTGAATGCGGCGGCACCGGCTGCCGCGCAGGATACGCCGGCCTTTCCCGATTTCACCTTCAAGCGCGTGCGCCCACCCGAAGCGGGCAGCACGGCTCCGCGGATTACCGTGCAGATCGCGCCGCAACCCGTGGCCGTGGCCCGCCCCGCCGCGCCCAAGACGCCGGACGCGGCTGCACCCGATGCGGTGCCGGGCCGCTATGGCTGGTTCTGGCAGGCGGTCTCGCCGCTGCTGGAAGATGGCGGTCCGGGGCGGCTGGAGCCCGCGCTGATCCAGATTGCCAATGCAAGGGATGGTCAGCAGATCGCGGCGCCGCGCCTCAGCGATCTGCTGGGGATCGCGCGCGCGCATCAGCCCGCGCTGCTGCTCAATACCGTCGGCACGCGGGTCTCACCCGCCCTGGCGCTGGCGGTGATCGCGGTCGAGTCGTCCGGGCGCGCGAATGCTGTCAGTTCCGCAGGCGCGGTGGGCCTGATGCAGCTGATACCGGCCACGGCAGATCGGTTCGGCGTGGCCGACAGCTTGAATGCGGGTCAGAACATCAAGGGGGGCGTGGCCTATCTTGACTGGCTGCTGGCTGAGTTTGACGGTGATCCGATCCTGGCGCTGGCCGGCTACAATGCGGGCGAGAACGCAGTCAAACGTCACGGGGGCGTTCCCCCCTTTGCCGAGACACGCGATTACGTGCCCAAGGTGCTGGCGGCTTTCGCCGTGGCGCGCAATCTGTGCAAGACGCCGCCGCAGCTGATCTCGGACGGGTGCGTGTTCAACCTCGGCGAGGGCTGACACCTTCGTGGCCTGTGGCTTGTGGACCCGTGGCGCATGGATATTTGATGCAAGAAGAAACGCAAAAGGCCCGCGCTTGATGGCGCAGGCCCTATGTTGTGCCACATCCGCGCGTCAGGCGACGATGGTGGCCAGGGTCGCGGCGCGCAGCTCTGCTTCGGTCACGCCATCGGCGGTCTCGACGATTCTGAGGCCACCCTCGACCACGTCCAGCACGCCCAGGTTGGTGATGATGCGGTCCACCACGGCCTTGCCGGTCAGCGGCAGGGTGCAGGCGGGCAGCACCTTGCTTTCGCCGGCCTTGTTGGTGTGATCCATCACGACAACCACGCGGCCCACGCCCGCGACCAGGTCCATCGCGCCGCCCATGCCCTTGACCAGCTTGCCGGGGATCATCCAGTTCGCCAGGTCACCCGTCTCGGATACTTCCATCGCGCCCAGGATCGCCATGGCGATCTTGCCGCCACGGATCATCCCGAAGGACATGGCGCTGTCGAAATAGGCGGTCTGCGGCAGTTCGGTGATCGTCTGCTTGCCCGCGTTGATCAGATCGGGGTCTTCCTCGCCCTCAAGCGGGAAGGGGCCCATGCCCAGCATCCCGTTTTCCGATTGCAGCGTCACTTCCACGCCCGCGGGGATGTAGTTGCTGACCAGCGTCGGGATCCCGATCCCGAGGTTCACGTACCAGCCGTCCTGCAGTTCCTGTGCCGCGCGCGCGGCCATCTGGTTGCGATCCCAAGGCATTATGCGGTCTCCCGTTTCTGAACCGTGCGCTGTTCGATGCGTTTCTCGTGCTGCCCCTGGATGATGCGGTGCACATAGATGCCGGGCAGGTGGATGTGATCGGGATCCAGGCTGCCGGTCGGCACGATCTCTTCGACCTCGACAACGCAGACCTTGCCGCACATGGCCGCCGGCGGGTTGAAGTTGCGCGCGGTCTTGCGGAACACCAGGTTGCCGGTGGCATCGGCCTTCCAGGCCTTGACGATGGCCAGGTCGGCAAAGATCCCGCGTTCCAGGATATATGTCTGGCCGTCGAACTCCTTGTGCTCCTTGCCCTCGGCGATCACGGTGCCCACGCCGGTCCTGGTGTAGAAGCCGGGGATGCCCGCGCCGCCGGCGCGCATGCGCTCGGCCAGGGTGCCCTGGGGGTTGAATTCCAGCTCCAGCTCGCCCGACAGGTACTGGCGCATGAATTCCGCGTTCTCGCCCACATAGGACGAGATCATCTTCTTCACCTGCCTGGTCTGCAACAGGATGCCGATGCCGAAATCATCCACGCCCGCATTGTTCGAGGCAAAGGTCAGATCCTTCGTGCCCGCGTCCTTGATCGCCTGCAAAAGCAGCTCGGGGATGCCGCACAGGCCAAAGCCGCCAGACGCGATGAACATGCCGTCAAACAGCAGCCCATCCAGCGCCTCCGCGGCCGAATTGTAGACTTTCTTCATTGATCTCTCCTCGCATCAGCGTCGCGGCCTTGTTTGCCGCCGGTGATGGCAAGAGTCAATCAAATGCCGCGGCGCAGAGGGCGCGGGCCTGCCGGGTCAGGTGCCCGTCTTCTTGGCCGGCGCCTTCTTTGCAGCCGGTTTCGCGGCAGGCTTCTTGGCCGCTGTTTTCTTGGCGGCGGGCTTCTTGGCGGTTGCGGCCTTGGGTTTGGCGGCGGGCTTTTTCGCGGCACCCTTCTTGCTGCCGGATTTCGCGGCCTTTTCGGCGATCAGCGCCACGGCCTGATCCATGCTCAGCGTGGCGGCGTCGGTGTCCTTGGGCAGGGTCGCGTTGATCTTGCCCCATTTGACATAAGGCCCGTAGCGGCCATCCAGCACCTGCACTGGCCCCCCTTCGGTGGGGTGTTCGCCCAGTTCGGCCAGCGGCTTGGCGGCGGCGCGGCCTGCGCCCGGCGTGCGGGCGGCCTTGGCGGCCAGTTCTTCTACCGCGCGGTTCATGCCGATGGTGAAGACGTCATCCACCTCCTTGATATTGGCATAGACCGATCCGTGCTTGATATAGGGACCATAGCGGCCGATCCCGGCTTCGACGGTCACGCCATCCTCGGGGTGGGGCCCGATCTCGCGCGGCAGGTTCAGCAGCATCAGCGCCTTGTCCAGATTCATGTCATCGGGCGACCAGCCCTTGGGCAGGCTGGCGCGCGGCGGTTTCTTGTTCTCGGGCGTCGCCTCGCCGCGCTGCACGTAGGGGCCGAAGCGACCGGACCGCAGGCTGATCTCGTCGCCCTGGTCGACACCCAGGATGCGGTCGCCCTGCGCTTCGGGATCGCCATTCAGAGGGCGGGTGTAGCGGCATTCGGGATAGTTTCCACATCCCACGAAACCGCCGGTGCGCGAGGTCTTCAGATGCAGCTGGCCTGTGCCGCACAGCGGGCAGGAGCGCGGGTCGGACCCGTCTTCGCGCGGCGGATAAAGCTGGGGGGCCAGGGCCTCGTCGAGCACGTCGAGCACTTCGGTGATACGCAGTTCGGATGTTTCGGCGATGGCGGCGGAGAAGTCGCGCCAGAAGCGGGCCAGCACATCCTTGTAATCCAGATCGCCGGCGCTGACCTCGTCCAGCTGGTTTTCAAGGTCTGCGGTAAAATCGTATTCCACGTATTTGCGGAAGAAATTCATCAAGAAGACGGTGACGATCCGGCCCTTGTCCTCGGGGAACAGGCGGTTCTTGTCCTTGCGGACATATTCACGGTCCTGGATCGTGGTGATCACGCTGGCATAGGTCGAGGGGCGGCCGATCCCCAGCTCTTCCATCCGCTTGACCAGGGTCGCCTCGGTATAGCGGGGCGGGGCTTGGGTGAAATGCTGCTCGGGGGTCACGCCGCGCTTGTCGGTCTTTTCGCCCTGCATGATCTGGGGCAGGCGGCGTTCATCCTCGGCGGCGTCATCGTCACGGCCTTCCTCGTAGACCTTGAGAAAACCGTCGAACAGCACCACCTGACCGGTGGCGCGCAGTTCGACCTGGCCGTCCTTGCTGCCGATGTCGACGGTCGTGCGCTCGAAGCGGGCGGCCTCCATCTGGCAGGCGATGGTGCGTTTCCAGATCAGATCGTAAAGCTTGCGCTGGTCGGCCTCGGAAATCCGCAGGCTTTCGGCATCGCGCGACATGTCGGTGGGGCGGATGCATTCATGCGCTTCCTGCGCGTTCTTGGCCTTGTTCTTGTACATGCGCGGGCTGGCGGGCACATATTCGGCGCCGTAACGGTCCTTGATCGCGTCGCGCGTGGCCATCACCGCCTCGGGCGCCATGTCGATGCCGTCGGTCCGCATGTAGGTGATGTGCCCGGCCTCATAGAGGCGCTGCGCGGCGTTCATGCATTGGCGCGCGCCCATGCCGTATTTGCGGCTGGCCTCCTGCTGGAGGGTCGAGGTCATGAAAGGGGCGGAAGGGTTGCGCGAGGCCGGTTTCGCCTCGACCGAGGTCACGCTCAGATCGCGCGAGGTGACGGCCTGCACGGCCATTTCGGCCTGGGTCGCGTTTTCAAGATCGTAACGGTCCAGCTTCTTGCCGGCCAACTGGGTCAGCCTGGCGTCGAATTCCTGGCCGCGGGGCGTGACCAGGCGGGCAGTGACCGACCAGTATTCGCGGGCGCGAAACGCCTCGATCTCCATCTCGCGCTCGACGATCAGGCGCAGACAGACCGATTGCACCCGACCGGCGCTGCGTGCCCCCGGCAGCTTGCGCCAGAGCACGGGCGACAGGTTGAACCCGACGAGGTAATCCAGCGCGCGGCGGGCCAGATAAGCCTCGACCAGCGGGGCATCGACCTGGCGGGGATGCTGCATCGCCTCGGTCACGGCGGCCTTGGTGATGGCGTTGAACACAACCCGGCTGACGGGGGTGTCTTTCTTGATGGCCTTGCGCTGGCGCAGGGTTTCTTCCAGATGCCAGCTGATCGCCTCGCCCTCGCGGTCGGGGTCGGTCGCCAGGATCAGGGCGTTGTCCTTGGCCAGCGCATCGGCGATGGCTTTCACATGCTTGCGGCTGTCCGCGCCCACTTCCCAGGTCATGTCGAACCCGTGTTCCGTATCGACCGAGCCATCCTTGGCGGGCAGGTCGCGCACATGGCCGTAAGAGGCCAGAACCGTGTAGTCGGATCCCAGATACTTGTTGATTGTCTTGGCCTTGGCCGGGGATTCCACAACGACGACGGGCATCACACTTCCTTTCGACTCGGACACTGATCAGTGCCGGTGCACCATGGCGGGGGACCATGTGGGGTGAAAGGGGGCTTTGTCAATGCGGGGAAAATCCGGCGTGGGCGCGCAGCCGACGCGCGGCTGCGCGCCCGCGTCACGTGCTTTGCGACAGGCTGCAAGCCGCCCGGGACCTTGCGGCCAGGGCTACGTTGCCCGTGCCAGCAAGCCGCCGGGCTGGCGCAGGATCCGCCCTTCAAGCTCCAGCGTCAGAAGGGCCGGGGCAACCTGATGCGCGGGGCTGTCCAGATCACGGATCAGCTGATCTTCGGCCAGGGGTGAAGGACCCAGGCGGGCCAGGATCTGCCCGTGCAATGCGGCGGTTTCGCGCAATGTCCGGCGCGCGGGCTGGGGGCTGTCCGGTGTGGGGGCCGGTGCGGGGGGCAGTGCGGTGGCCGGGGCCGAGGCAGGGAGAGGGGCGGGCTTGACGGCCGATGTGTGGCGCGCTGTGCCGGCGGCGGGCACCTGGCCCAGCCCTTCGATCACATCGGATGCGTTACGCACCAGCCTTGCCCCGTCGCGGATCAGCATGTTGCACCCTGACGAGCGCGCATCGAACGGATGACCGGGCACGGCCATCACCTCGCGTCCCTGGTCCAGGGCGCAGCGGGCGGTGATCAGGCTGCCCGATTTCGCGGCCGCCTCGATCACCACCACCGCCTGGGCCAGACCCGAGATGATGCGGTTGCGGCGCGGAAAATGTCGGGCCTGGGGGATCAGCCCCATGGGCTGTTCGGACAGGCGCAGCCCTGTTGCCGCGATGTCATGGGCAAGCCCGGCGTTTTCGGCGGGATAAAGCACATCCACGCCACCGGCCTGCACGGCCAGGGTGCCGCTGTCCAGGGTTGCGGCATGGGCGGCGGTGTCGATGCCGCGCGCCAGCCCGGAGACGATGACAAACCCGGCTTCGGCCAGGTCGCGCGCCAGGCTGCGGGCCATGCGCGTCCCCAGCGACGAGGCATTGCGCGCGCCCACGAGCGCCAGCATCGGGCGGGCAAGGATCGCGGGATCCCCCATCGCCCAGAGGATCGGTGGCGCGTCGGTGATCTGGGCAAGTAGCGCGGGATAGAGCGGATCGCCCGCGCAGATCATCCGCGCGCCTGCCGCCCGTGCCGCGCGCAGTTCTGCCTGCGCCACGCCGACGGGGCAGGGGCGATAGTCATCGATACCCGCAGCGCGGGCGACATCGGGCAGGGCGCCAAGGGCGGCGGTGGCATTGCCATGTTCGTTCATCAGCCGGAAAAAGGTGGCCGGTCCGACACGGGAGGAGCGCAAGAGACGAAGCCATGACACCCGGTCATCTTCCGTGGTGGGTGGGAGTGGGGGGTGAGTGGAAGAGGTGGGTTCCCAGGTCATCACGACTCCGTCTGCTTGCAGAATCAGGTTTAGACGATGGGTGGTTAATGGCCGGTAAACCAAACAAAGAAACGGCCCACCCGAAGGCAGGCCGTGCTGATGAGTATTTGTGGAAAGATGAAGCGAAGGGTCAGGTGGCCGATCCGCCCACGGTCAATCCGCCGATCATCAGTGTCGGCTGGCCCACGCCCACGGGCACCCATTGGCCCGCCTTGCCGCAATTGCCCATGCCGGGATCCAGCGCCATGTCATTGCCGATCCCGCGGATCTTCTTCAACGCGGTGGCCCCGTCGCCGATCAGCGTGGCGCCCTTGACCGGGGCGCCGATCTTGCCGTTCTGCACGCGGTAGGCTTCGGTGCAGCTGAAGACGAACTTGCCGTTGGTGATGTCGACCTGTCCGCCGCCGAAGCCCACGGCGTAGATACCGTCCTTGAGATCCGCCACGATATCGGCGGGATCGGTGTCGCCGCCCAGCATGTAGGTGTTGGTCATGCGCGGCATCGGCGCATGGGCATAGCTTTCGCGCCGCCCGTTGCCGGTAGGCGCCACGCCCATCAGCCGCGCGTTCTGCCGGTCCTGCATGTAGCCCACCAGAATGCCATCCTCGATCAGCACGGTCTTGCCCGACGGCGTGCCCTCGTCGTCGATGCTGATGGAGCCGCGGCGGTCGGGGATCGTGCCATCGTCCAGCACTGTCACGCCGGGCGCGGCAATCTGCTGGCCCATCAGCCCGGCAAAGGCGGATGTGCCCTTGCGGTTGAAATCGCCCTCCAGCCCGTGCCCGATCGCCTCGTGCAGCAGGATGCCGGGCCAGCCCGGCCCCAGAACCACATCCATCACGCCTGCCGGAGCCGGGACGGCCTGAAGGTTCACGGCGGCGATGCGCAGCGCCTCGCGGGTCTTGGCCTGCCAGTCCTCGGGATCCAGAAGCCCGTCCAGTCCCACCCGCCCGCCGCCGCCGGCAGTGCCGCCTTCGCGCCGCCCGTCCTGATCGAGGATCACGCTGACGTTGACCCGGGTCATGGGGCGCACGTCGCGCAGATGCACCCCGTCGGGGCGCAGGATCTCGATCTCCTGGATCGAGGCGGCGATGGTCGCGCTGACCTGCACCACGCGCGGATCCAGCGCGCGGGCGAAGGCGTCGATCTCGCGCAGCGTGTCCAGCTTGACGGGAAAGCTGACGCCGGCGATCGGATCGGCATCGGTGTAGAGGCGGCGATTGGTGGCGCGCGGCGCCTCGGCCCAGGTGCCGCCGCCATCGCCCACGGCCAGGCGCGCGGTGCCGGTGGCGCGACGCAGGGCCGCCTCGGAGATTTCCGAGGAATGGGCATAGCCCGTCACATCGCCGCGCACGGCGCGTAGCCCGAAGCCTTCTGATGCGTCGTAGCTGGCGGTTTTCACGCGACCGTCGTCGAAGACGAGTGCCTCGGAGCGGCGACGTTCGAAAAACAGTTCCCCGTCATCGGCGCCCGCGGTGGCCTCGCGCAGCAGCGAAACTGCGGTTTCGGGGGAGATTCTGTCTTCGAGTGGGCGGAAATCCGTATCGGACATGAAGGTGCTTTCTGTGTCTTTCGCAGCGCGTTCGTTTGATCTAAATCAGTTTCGCGTCCGTTTGCCGCAATGGTCGTTGTTGTTTTGTCTGTCAGAATATGGTTTCACGCCTCGACAAAACAACGGGATTCTATGGCATACACCACGGATAACCGTATCAAGACCCAGAAACACCTCAACCGATCAGGGTGACATATGCGACGACTCACAAGCCTGCTGGCGCTTTTCCCCGCCTTTCTTGCCAATCCTGCCGCCGCGCAGGAGGCCTTGCCGATCATTGGCAAGCCACATCCGGGTGGCATTGGCTTCCAGCCGGCCGCAACAGAACTGGCGCGCGATCTTCAGTGGCTGGACGGCATGATGCTGGTGATCATCACCGCGATCACCATTTTCGTCTGTGTGCTGCTGGCCATCGTGATCCTGCGCTACAACCGCAAGGCCAACCCGGTGCCCAAGACCTTCACCCACAACACGCCGGTCGAGATCGCGTGGACGGTGGTGCCGGTCGTGATCCTGATCTTCATCGGCGCCTTCTCGCTGCCGGTGCTGTTCAAGCAGCAGGAAATCCCTGTTGGCGACATCAACATCAAGGTGACCGGCTACCAGTGGTACTGGGGCTATGAGTATACCGACCATGATTTCGGGTTCGAAAGCTTCATGCTGAGCCGCGATCAGCTGGAAGAGCATGGCTACAGCCAGGACGAATACCTGCTGGCCACCGATACTGCCGTTGTCGTGCCCGTGGGCAAGACCGTGGTGATGCAGGTCACCGGCGGCGACGTGATCCACAGCTGGACGATTCCCGCCTTTGGCGTGAAACAGGATGGTGTGCCCGGTCGTCTGGCGCAGCTCTGGTTCTCGGCTGAAAAGGAAGGCGTCTATTTCGGCCAGTGCTCGGAACTGTGCGGCAAGGACCACGCCTATATGCCGATCACCGTCAAGGTGGTCAGCCAGGAAGCCTATGAAGCCTGGCTTGATGGCGCGATCCAGGAATATGCCGGCACGCCGCGCACCCTGACCCTGGCCGCGGCCGACTGATCACGCAAGCCTGGAGGCGGGCGCAACGCCCGCCTTCGCGGCGCACAGGGCGGAGCGATCCGGCCCGCTGCATCATCCGACCCCACAGGGGAAAGCCAATGACCGACGCAAGCATCAACACCCAGACGATCCAGCCCGAGGCGGGCTTTGGCGATTACGTCGCGCTGCTCAAGCCGCGCGTGATGTCGCTTGTGGTGTTCACGGCGCTGGTGGGTCTGCTGGCTGCACCTGTGGGCGTGCATCCGATGATCGGCTTTGCGTCGATCCTGTTCATTGCGGTGGGGGCAGGGGCCTCGGGCGCGCTGAACATGTGGTGGGATGCGGATATCGATGCCGTGATGAAGCGTACGGCCAAGCGGCCGGTGCCGGCCGGCAAGGTCGAACCCGGCGAGGCGCTGGCCGTGGGCGTCGCCCTGTCTGGCTTTGCCGTGGTGATGCTGGCCCTTGCGTCGAACCTTGTCGCGGCGGGGCTGCTGGCCTTCACGATCTTCTTCTACGCCGTCATCTACACGATGTGGCTCAAGCGCTGGACCCCGCAGAACATCGTGATCGGCGGTGCTGCGGGCGCCTTCCCTCCGATGATCGGCTGGGCTGTTGCGACCGGCGGGATCGGGCTGGAATCCGTGCTGATGTTCCTGCTGATCTTCATGTGGACCCCTCCGCATTTCTGGGCGCTGGCGCTGTTCATGAATGCCGATTACGAAAAAGCGGGCGTGCCGATGCTGACGGTCACCCATGGCCGCCGCGTGACGCGCAATCACATCCTGGTCTACACGCTGTTGCTGGCGCCGCTGGCCATTGGCACCGGCTTCACCTCGATCGGCGGACCGGTCTACCTGGCGGTGGCGGTGGTGTTGAACGCGCTGTTCCTTCTGGGGGCCCTGCGGATCTGGCGGCGCGACGAAGAGGCGTCGCAGGCTGACAAGTACAAGATCGAGAAGTCGTTCTTCGGCCTGTCGCTGCTGTATCTTTTCCTGCATTTCGGCGCGATTCTGGCCGAAGCGGCGTTGCGGCCCTATGGCCTGGGAGGCTGGGGATGAGCCTGCGCGCAGAGCATGAGCTGCACCGCCGTCGCGCCGGCCGCAACATCGGTCTGGCTGTGGTTCTGGTCGGGTTCATCGTCATCGTCTTCGGTCTGACGGTGGTCAAGGTGACCAGCGGCGACCCGATGCAGGCGTTCGATCATGTATCGCGGCCCGAGATCATTCCCGGTGCCGCCCCGGTTAAAGGAGACTGAGTGATGGCATTGTCCCCGAAATCGAAGACCGTCGTGCAAGCGGCCAGTCTTGTGGTGGTGATGGGCAGCCTGGCCTGGGCCTCGGTGCCGTTCTATGACTGGTTCTGCCGTGTCACCGGCTTTGGCGGCACCACCGGCGTATCGACGGTGGCCCCCGATCAGGTGCTGGACCAGACCATCATCGTGCGTTTCGATGCCTCCAAGGATCGCGACATGCCGTGGGAGTTCAAGCCGGTCGAACGCCAAATGGAAATCCGCATCGGCGAGACGGGTCTGGCCTTCTACGAGGCCTATAACCCGACGGACCGTGTTGTCGCGGGCACCGCAAGCTACAATGTCACGCCCTATGAGGCGGGCGGGTTCTTCAGCAAGATCCAGTGTTTCTGCTTCGAGCAGCAGGTCCTGCAACCGGGCGAGCGCGTGCTGATGCCGGTGACCTTCTATGTCGACCCCGAGATCGTCACCGACCGTGACGGCCAGTACGTCAAGCAGATCACCCTGTCCTACACCTTTTATGAAACAGAATTGCCCGCCGAACAGGCAGCCCTTGACGTGGCGGCCCCCGGCGCGGATACCACACTGAACTAAGAAGCCTTCCAACGAGGGAAACGAGATGGCGCACGAGAAAAATCACGATTACCACATTCTGGCCCCGTCGCTCTGGCCCCTTCTGGGCGCTATCGCGGCTTTCTTCATGCTCTTCGGGGCTGTGCTGTGGATGTCGCAGGGGATGCCCTGGATGTTCCTGGCCGGCTTTGTCGGCGTCCTTTACGTGATGTTCGGCTGGTGGGCCGATGTCGTCGCGGAAAGCCAGGTCGGCGATCATACCCCGGTGGTGCGTATCGGCCTGCGCTACGGGTTCATCCTGTTCATCATGTCCGAGGTCATGTTCTTCGCGGCCTGGTTCTGGAGCTTCTTCAAGCATGCCATGTACCCGATGGGGCCGCTCAGCCCGGCTGTGGATGGTGTCTGGCCGCCTGTGGGAATCGAAACCTTCGATCCCTGGCACCTGCCGCTGATCAACACGCTTATCCTGCTGTGCTCGGGTGCGGCCGCCACATGGGCGCACCATGCGCTGGTGCATGAGAACAACCGCGAAGACATGAAGTGGGGCCTGATCATCGCGATCGCCCTGGGTGCGATCTTCACCGGCTTCCAGGCCTATGAATATTCTCACGCGGGCTTTGGTTTCGCGGGCAACATCTATGGCGCGAACTTCTTCATGGCGACGGGCTTTCACGGTCTGCATGTGGTCATCGGCACGATCTTCCTGTTCGTTTGCCTGATCCGCCTGCAACGCGGCCATTTCAGCCAGGAAAAGCATGTCGGCTTCGAAGCGGCGGCCTGGTACTGGCACTTCGTGGATGTGGTCTGGCTGTTCCTGTTTGCGGCCGTCTACGTCTGGGGTCAGTGATCCCGCCTGCCGGTGGCCTGCTGTGCTTTAGCGGTTGAAATCCGGCGGACAAAACGAAAGAAAGCAAAGCGCGCGGGTTCCGCGCGCTTTCCACGTTCAAAGGGCCCATCCGATTTGGCGCGTATCCTGCTTCCCCTGATATTCGGCCTGGCCGGCACATTGGTGCTGGTGGGGCTTGGCCTGTGGCAATTGCAACGGCTTGACTGGAAAGAGGCGGTTCTGGCCGATATCGATGCGCGCATCGTGGCGGCCCCCGTCGCATTGCCCGCGCAGCCCGATCCGGTTGCCGACCGCTATCTGCCGGTGACCGTCAGCGGTATCCTGCAGGATCCGCCGATCCGCGTGCTGGTCAGCCAGAAACAGGTCGGCGCGGGCTATCGCATCATTCGCGCCATGCAGGCAGGCGACAGGCGCGTTCTGGTCGATCTGGGTTTCATCCGGACCGATGCCGTCCTTGCCCCGACCGGGTCAGATCCGGTCAGCGTGACCGGAAACCTGCACTGGCCCGACGAGGTGGACAGCTACACGCCCGAGCCTGATCTTGCCGCCGACATATGGTTCGCCCGCGACCTGCCGCGCATGGCCGCGCATCTGGGCACGGACCCAGTGCTGGTGGTGGCGCGCGTCACGTCGCTGCCGGATGGCGCACCGTCGCCCCTGCCGGTCGACACATCGGGCATCCCCAACGATCATCTGGGCTATGCCGTCACATGGTTCGGTCTGGCCATTGTCTGGGTGGTGATGACCGGTTTCTTCCTGTGGCGCATCCGCAAACCCGCGAAAGGCTGACAGCATGCAGTATATCTCGACCCGTGGCACAGCCCCCGTGCTGACATTCGAACAGGCGATGCTGACCGGCCTTGCCCGCGATGGCGGGCTGTACCTGCCCGAAACGATCCCGATGATGAGCGCGGACGACATCCGCGCCCTTGGCGGGTTGTCCTATGAGGAGGCGGCCTTTCGCATCATGCGCCCCTATATCGGTGCGACCTTCACCGACACCGCATTCCAGGACATCATCGCCCGCGCCTATGCAGGTTTCGGCCATGCCGCCCGCGCACCCCTCGTGCAGCTGGACAGCAACCATCACCTGCTGGAGCTGTTTCACGGACCCACGCTGGCCTTCAAGGATTTCGCCATGCAGCTGATCGGTCAGCTGTTCCAGGCGGCCCTGGCAAGGTCCGGCGACCGGGTGACCATCGTGGGGGCGACCAGCGGTGATACCGGATCAGCCGCGATCGAGGCGTTTCGCGGCCTTGATGCGGTGGATGTGTTCATCCTTTACCCGCATGGCCGGGTGTCCGAGGTGCAGCGCCGCCAGATGACCACGCCGGTGGAAAGCAATGTCCATGCCCTGGCCATCGACGGGCATTTCGACGACGCGCAAGCCCGCGTGAAGGACATGTTCAACGATTTCGCCTTTCGCGACGGGGTGCGCCTGGCAGGGGTAAACAGCATCAACTGGGCGCGCGTTCTGGCGCAGGTGGTCTATTACTTCACCTCCGCCGTCAGCCTGGGTGCCCCGGATCGCGCCGTCAGCTTTACCGTGCCCACCGGCAATTTCGGCGATATCTTCGCGGGCTACATCGCCAAGCGCATGGGCCTGCCGATCGACCGGCTGGTGGTGGCCACGAACCATAACGACATCCTGCATCGCTGCCTGTCGGGGGGCGAGTATCGCCCTGACGGGGTGATCCCCTCGATCAGCCCCTCGATGGATATCCAGGTCAGCTCCAACTTCGAGCGGGCGCTGTTTTATGCCTACAACCAGGACGGGGCCGCCGTGGCGCAGCTGATGGACGAGTTGAAGGCGGGCGGTTTCTCCGTCAGCCAGGGCGCGCTTCAGGCGCTGCGCGAGGCGTTTGACAGCGGTCGCTGCGGCGAAGATGAAACAAGCGCCACCATCGGGCGCACGCTGAAGGCGACGGGCGAGCTGCTTTGCCCGCATACGGCCGTCGGCGTTCATGTGGCCGAAAAGATGCGCCAGCGCGGCGTGCCGATGATCACGCTGGCCACCGCGCATCCTGCGAAATTCCCCGATGCGGTCGAAGCAGCGACGGGCGTCCGCCCGCCCTTGCCGCCGCGCATGGCCGATCTCTATGACCGGCCGGAACGTGTCACCCGGATCGGCAATGATCTTGCCGCCATCGAATCCCTGATCAGAGAGCGTATCGCCAATTGACCGTCCGCACCCATACCCTTGCCAACGGATTGCGCATCGTCACAGAACGGATGGAGGGGCTGCAATCCGCGGCCATCGGCATCTGGGTTCTGTCCGGCGGGCGGCATGAACGCCCCGAGCAGAACGGGATCGCGCATTTCCTGGAACATATGGCCTTCAAGGGCACCAAGCGCCGTTCCGCGCTGCAGATCGCCGAGGTGATCGAGGATGTGGGCGGCTATATCAACGCTTATACATCGCGCGAGGCGACGGCCTATTACGCCCGCGTGCTGGAGGCTGATGTGCCGCTGGCGCTGGACGTGGTGTCCGACATCGTGCTGAACCCGGTGTTCGATCGCGGCGAGATCGAGGTCGAGCGCGGCGTGATCCTGCAGGAAATCGGGCAGGCGCTGGATACGCCTGATGACGTGATCTTTGACTGGCTGCAGGAACAGGCCTATCCCGACCAGCCGCTGGGGCGCACCATCCTGGGGCCGGCCGAACGGATCCGCGCCTTTGGCCGCGACGATCTGAAAGGCTTCGTGGCCGAGCATTACAGCCCCGCCAACATGATCCTGTCGGCGGCAGGTGCCGTGGATCACGACGCCATCATCACCGAGGCCGAAGCGATCTTTGGCCATCTGCCAAAGGGACGGCTGCATCATCCGGCGCCCGCGCATTTCATCGGCGGGGAACACCGGGTCGAAAAGACGCTGGAACAGGCGCATTTCGCCCTGGCCTTCGAGGGGCCGGATTACACCGATCCCGCGATCTATACCGCGCAGATCTACGCCTCGGCCCTTGGTGGCGGCATGTCGAGCCGCCTGTTCCAGGAGGTGCGCGAAAAGCGGGGGCTGTGCTATACGATCTTCGCGCAGGCCGGGGCCCATGCGGATACCGGCATGATGACCATCTACGCCGGTACCTCGGCCGAGGATCTGGGCGATCTGACCGCGATCACCCTGGACGAGATGAAGCGCGCCGCCGATGACATGACCGAAGCCGAAGTCGCCCGCGCCCGCGCCCAGATGAAGGCAGGGCTGCTGATGGGGCTGGAAAGCCCGTCGAATCGGGCGGAACGGCTGGCGCGGCAGATGCAGGTCTGGGGCCGCATCCCGCCGCTGTCCGAGGTGGTCGATCACATCGATGCTGTCACGGTCGAGGATGTGCGCGCCATGGCCGCGCATATGATCAGCACCGCGCCTGCCGCGCTGGCGCTTTACGGTCCGGTCGCGGGGGCACCCGATTGGCAGGCGATCCAGGACAGGCGCGCCGCCTGATGCTGCTGGGGCGACGGAAAGTCAGGATCGAGACCGAGCGTCTGACCCTGCGGCCTCCGGCCCATGCTGATTTTCGCGCCTGGTCAAGCCTGCGTCGCGACAGCGAGGATTTTCTGACGAAGTGGGAGCCGACCTGGGCACCGGATCACCTGTCGCGCAAGGCGTTCACCAATCGCGTCTACTGGGCACAGCGGACCACAGCCAACGGATCGGCCTTGCCGCTGTTCCTGGTGCGGCGCGAAGACGATGCTTTGTTGGGTGCGATCACGCTGGACAATATCCGGCGCGGACCCGCGCAGGCTGGCACGCTGGGCTACTGGATCGGGCAGAGCCACGCGCGCCAGGGATACATGCGCGAGGCGATTGAAGCCTTGGTGCATCACGCCTTTCATCGTCTGGACCTGAGCCGGATCGAAGCCGCCTGCCTGCCCGAGAACGCACCCTCGCGCGGGTTGCTGCAAAGCTGCGGTTTCAAATACGAGGGTGTGGCGCAAAGCTATCTGCAGATAGCCGGACGCTGGCGCACCCATGTGCTTTATGCCGCTCTGCGGATGGACCGGCGCGGTCGGACCGACGTGGGCTGAGGCGCTGCCCATTCTATTGGCAGTTCCGGTGGAACGGGGCGGATTCCGGATATTTGAGGCAAGAAGAAACAGGGCAGGTGCGTGACAAGGCCCATCCCTGCGCTATCCTCAGCGTCAGGAGGACTTGCCATGACCCGACCCATGCCCGTTCTTGCCGCGTTGCTGGCCCTGGTCCTGGGCGCAGGCCATGCCCAGGCGCAGCAGCGCACGCCAAGCCACTGTATCGCGGTGGCCCAGTCCGCGCCGGGGCTTGAATATCTGCACAAGGCCAGTTTCCGCGATCCGTTGCCCGATGACACGGTGCGGATCAGTTACCTCGCCCATGCCTCGTTCCTGATCCAGACCCAGGGCGGGCTTTCTGCGGTGACTGATTTCACCGGGTTCATCGGCAATGTGGACATGATCCCCGATGTGGTCACCATGAACCACGCCCATTCCACCCATTGGACAGCCGCGCCCGATCCGGCGATTCCCCATGTGCTGCGCGGTTGGGGCGAGACCTTCGGCGCGGGTGTCGAGCACTACCTTGATCTTGGCGAGATGCTGGTGCGCAACGTGTCCACTGACATCCGGTCTTTCGGAGGGGTCGAGCCGCGTGGCAATTCGATCTTCATCTTCGAGGTGGCGGGGCTTTGCATCGGGCACCTGGGCCATCTGCATCAGGAACCCAGCCCCGAGCAATATGCGGCGATCGGACGGCTCGATGTGGTCATGGCCCCGGTGGATGGCGGGCTGACACTGGATATCGAGTCGATGATGCGGGTTGTCGGGCGGCTCCGTTCTTCGGTGGTGATCCCGATGCACTGGTTCGGCGAGAGCACGCTGCGTGCCTTTGTCGCCGGAATGAGCGACCAGTTCGCCGTGATCGACGCGGGCGCCAGCCAGGTCGAGCTGTCCTTGCGGAGCTTGCCGCGCCAGCCCACGATCATGCTGTTGCAGCCCGCATGGCTGACCGAGGCCCAGTAGGCGCCGCGCCCACTGGACGGGATGCGGCGACGTGATAGAACCATCTGCATGACGCTGAACCCCGCCACCCCCGCATTCGCCCGCGCCCTGCGCGATCATCTGCCCGACCGCGCATTTCGCGAGGTGACACCGGCCTATCTGGAAGAGCCGCGCGGGCGCTGGGCGGGCCATGCCGGTCTTGTCATCGCGCCTGAAACCACGGCCGAGGTGGCAGCCGTGCTGAGGTCCGCCCATGCCGCGCGTATCGGCGTCGTGCCCTATGGCGGCGGCACCGGGCTGGTCGGCGGGCAGATCATGCCGGAGGGTCCCGCGCCTCTCCTGCTGTCGATGGAGCGGATGACCGCCATTCGCGCGGTCCATGCGGATGAAAACGTCCTGATTGCCGAGGCAGGCGCGATCCTGTCCGATATCCATGATGCGGCCACGGCCGTGAACCGTTTGTTTCCGCTCAGCATCGCGGCCAAGGGATCGGCGCGGATCGGCGGGAACCTGGCCACCAACGCCGGCGGGGTCAACGTGCTGCGCTACGGGAATGCGCGCGATCTGTGCCTGGGGCTGGAAGTGGTCTTTGCCGACGGGCGCATCTGGAACGGCTTGTCGCGGCTGCGCAAGGACAACATGGGCTATGACCTGCGCCATCTGATGATCGGGTCCGAGGGCACGCTGGGCGTGATCACCGCCGCCAGCCTGCGCCTTGTCCCGCGTCCGGCGGGCGAGGGCACGGCGATGATGATCGTCGAAAGCCCCGCCGCAGCGCTGGGCCTGCTGTCGCTGGCGCGCGATCTGATGGGCGAAGGTATCAGCGCCTTTGAGCTGATGCATGCCAATGGGCTGCATTTCCTGGCCCAGACCCTGCCGGACATCCGCCAGCCCTTCGATCACGCGCCGGAATGGTTCGTTCTGATCGACGTCGGCCTGGCGCATGGGCTTGACCCCGCCACGGCCCTTGAGACCCTGTTCGAGCGGGCGCTTGAGGCAGGGCTGGTCAGCGACGGGCTGATCGCGCAGAGCGAGGCGCAGCGCCACCAGTTCTGGGAGGTGCGCGAACAGATCCCCGAGGCAAACCGCCGTATCGGATCGGTTTCAAGCCATGATATCTCGCTGCCGGTTGCGCTGGTCCCCGAATTCATCACCCGCGCCGATGCGCTGATTGCGGGCATAGGCGCCTTCCGCGTCAATTGCTTTGGTCATCTGGGCGACGGGAACCTGCATTACAACGTCTTTCCCATGCCGGGCAAAACGCGCGCCGATCACTTGGCCGAACGCGACAGGGTCAAGCACGACCTGCATGACCTGGTGCATCAGATGGGTGGCTCGGTCAGTGCCGAACACGGGATCGGGCGGCTGAAGATCGACGATCTGGAACGCTACGGCGATCCGGTCAAGCTTGCGGTCATGCGCCAGATCAAGACCACGCTCGACCCTAATGGCATCCTGAACCCCGGCGCGGTGCTGCGGCAGGTCTGACTTCACCGTTCCGAAAATACTCTCGGGGGGAGTCCCGCAGGGACGGGGGGCAGACGGCCCCCCTCGGCGGTCAGCCCGCTGTCACAGCCCCTCGAAGGCGCAGAGCGCGTGCACCTCCATCCCCATCGCCTCAAGACGCTGGCGCCCCCCCAGATCGGGCAGGTCCACGATGAAGGCGCAGCCGACGATCACGCCGCCCAGCCGTTCCACCAGGCTGATTCCGGCCTCGGCCGTGCCGCCCGTGGCCAGCAGGTCATCGACGATCAGCACCCGTTGGCCGGCCTGGATCGCATCGTCATGCACCTCGACGATGGCCTCGCCATATTCCAGCTTGTAATGCTGGCTGATCGTGGTGCCGGGCAGCTTGCCCTTCTTGCGGATCGGCACAAAGCCGGTGCCCAACTGGTGCGCGATGGCGCCGCCAAGGATGAAGCCCCGCGCCTCAAGCCCGACGACCACGTCGATGCGCTGGCCCGCGTAGGGGTGCAGCATCTGATCCACCGCCATGCGAAAGCCGCGCGGATCGGCGAAAAGCGTTGTCACATCACGGAACAGGATCCCCTCATGCGGGAAGTCGACGATGGTGCGGATGTAATCCTTGACGGTCTTCATGGGTGCTCCGGAATGTGCTGTGATGCTCAGTGCTATAGAACACGCCCCGCCACCGCATCAAGCCGCGCCACAAGATCCGGATCGCGGCGGTCGGGGGCGGTCATGATGGCATGTTCCAGTGCGCGGTCGCAGCCATGCGGGCAGGGGGCGCGATCAGCGCCCAGCCTTGCGGGAAGCCCTGCCACCAATGCGCGGGCATGGGCGGCATTGGCGCCAAGGGTCGCGATCACCTGGGCCACATCCACCTCGGCGTGGTCGGGATGCCAGCAGTCGTAATCCGTGACCATGGCGACGCTGGCATAGCACAGCTCGGCCTCGCGGGCCAGTTTCGCCTCGGGCATGTTGGTCATGCCGATCACGTCGCAGCCCCAGACCTCGCGGTACAGGCGGCTTTCGGCGAGGGTGGAAAACTGCGGGCCTTCCATCGCCAGGTAGGTACCGCCCTCATGCACCGTCACACCGGCGGCGCGGGCGGCATCGGCACAGGCCGCCGACAGGCGCGGGCAGGTGGGATGGGCCAGGCTGACATGGGCCACGCAGCCCGATCCGAAAAAGCTTGCATCGCGGCCCACGGTGCGGTCGATGAACTGGTCCACGATCAGGAAATCGCCCGGCGCCAGATCCTCGCGGAAGGAACCGCAGGCGCTGACGCTGATCACATCGGTCACGCCGAGCCGTTTCAGCGCGTCGATATTGGCGCGGTAGGGCACGTCTGATGGCGCATGCACATGGCCGCGCCCGTGACGCGGCAGAAAGGCCATGGCCACGCCCTGGAGCACGCCGGTCAGGATCTGGTCCGACGGCACGCCCCAGGGGCTGGTGACGCTGAGCCATTCGGGGTTTTCCAGGCTGTCCAGCTGGTAAAGCCCCGATCCCCCGATGATCCCGATCCTGGTCTGCATGGGCCTGCCCATCCCCTGTTGCGCTGCATTGCGGTCAGGTTAGACCAGGCGGTGCCGGGTGCAAGCCGCGATTGCGCCTGTGATCAGTCGTCGGGACGGCTGAGCGCGAAAAGCTCTGTCACGACCGCGTAGTCGCGATACCCAAGCCGGCTGAGGGGGCGGAATGTGGTCACGTCGAAGACCCCGTCCACAAGGCAATCGTCGCGCATATGCACGCCCGTCACCTCGCCCAGCACCAGCGTGTTGCCCTCGCCTTCCAGCTGGACGATCTGCGTCAGGCGGCATTCCAGCGCCGCAGGCGCCGCGGCCACGCGCGCGCAGGCGATGGTTTCGCATTCTGCGCGGGCCAGCTTGGCATGGTCGAATTCCGACACGTTTGCGGGCAGCGTCTTGGACGAGGCGTTCATCGCGTCGCGCATCGCGAATTCCACGATGTTCACGCAGAACACACCGCTTTCGATGATATTGGCGACCGAATCCTTGGTGCCGTCGCGGTCCGGCTTGGTCCCGGTCGAGGCGAACATCACCTGCGGCGGCGTATAGGCCACGGCGTTGAAGAACGAATAGGGCGCAAGGTTGTCCACGCCATCCTTTCCGCGCGACGAGATCCAGCCGATCGGCCGGGGCGTCACGATGGCATTGAACGGGTTGTGGGGCAGGCCGTGGCCATCCTTGGGCTGGTAGAACATCGGGTCCCTCGCTTTGTGACAGGTGCGCCTGGGGCGCTCTTTCCGACCTCATGCGCGCATTTGGCGCAGTTGGGTTTGTGCCTGACCTAGCGCCATGCTAGGTCGGTTTCCACCCGAAACTTGAACAGACGCGCGAGGACTGGTCCAGGTGTTCCAATTGTCCGAGGAAACCGCCGCCGACTGGTGGGAGGTCGAAGCGCTTTATGACCTGTGTTTCGCGCCGGGGCGCGAGGCGCTGTCGTCCTACCGCTTGCGTGACAATATCCCGCCAGTGCCGGGCCTGTCGCTGGTGGCGCGTGACGGGGACGGGATCCTGGCGGGCGCGATCCGCTATTGGCCGGTACGGGTGGGCGGGGCGCCCGCGTTGTTGCTTGGGCCGGTTGCCGTGCACCCGACCCGGCAGGGCGAGGGGCTGGGCGCCCTGCTGATCAAGGACAGCCTGGCGCGCGCCCGCGCGGCGGGCTGGGACCGGGTCATGCTGGTGGGCGACGCGCCCTATTACAGCCGCTTCGGTTTCAGCAGGCTGGAAGGGGTCGAGATGCCGCCACCGACCAACCCCGACCGCGTGCTGGGGCAGGATCTGACCCGAGGGGCATGGCGCGGTGTCAGGGGCCGTGTGACGCGCTGGATCGACTGATCTGGGCCAGGGGCGCTTGAACGCGGGGCTGTTCCCACCAATCTATCATGGAACCGCTTCAAGGATGGGCCGATGACCACGCATTCCCTGATCCCCGTAGATGTCGATGCCGCGCTTGACAGGCTGGCCGCGCGCCATGCCCGTGCCGGCGGGTTGGGCATACAGGTGCTGAACCTGATCGGCGGTCAGACCGAATCGCTGCTGGACCGTTTGCCCGCCCCCGTGCGTGACCGCCTGGGCGAGGGAACCGAGGCGGCATTGCACTGGGCCATGAAGGCCGCGCAGGGCTCTCGCGGGGTGGTGGGCGATCAGCCGGGATGGATGAACACGGCCGTGACCACGGCGATGGGCGCGGCTGGCGGCTTTGGCGGTTTGCCGTCGGCGCTGGCGGAATTGCCGATCACCACCACCATCCTGTTGCGCGCGATCCAGGGTGTTGCGGCGGAATATGATTTCGACCCTGCGGCCAAGAACGTGCAGTTCGACTGCCTTGAGGTGTTTTCGGCAGCCGGACCGCTGGCGCGGGATGACGGGGCCGATCTGGCCTTCATCTCGACCCGGCTGACGGTTACGGGGCCGGTGCTGCATGGTCTGATCGCCCGTGTGGCCCCTCGCCTGGCCACGGTGTTGGGCCAGAAACTGGCGGCGCAGGCCGTGCCGGTTCTGGGGGCGGTGGCGGGGGCGGCCACGAATTACGCCTATACCAGCTACTACCAGGAAATCGCCCATGTGCATTTCGGGCTCCGCAAGCTTGCGATCGACGGGGACGTGCCGCAGGCAGAACTGGCGCAGCGCCTGCGTGACAGGCTGACCCGTCAGCCGATGCCCCGGCGCTAGGCGATCCGTGCTTGCCCTGCCCGCGGGTTTTCGGAACAGTACCCCCAGATGGCAGAAGGAACGTATCATGGAGATCACGCAGAACGGGGCGCGCCCTTCGGGGCGGGGCGAGGCCGATTATTTCACGGGGCATGTGCGGATGGAGCCGGTGATCACCGCGCCGGCCCCCGCGCGCCTGCGGGCGGTGCGCGTGACCTTCGAACCCGGCGCCCGCACGGCCTGGCATACGCACCCGCTGGGCCAGACGCTGCTGGTGCTGTCCGGCCTGGGCCTTGCCCAAAGCGAGGGTGGCCCGGTGCGGGAAATCCGCCCCGGCGATACGATCTGGTTCGCGCCCGGCGAAAAGCATTGGCACGGGGCGGCGCCCCAGAATGCCATGACCCATCTGGCGATGCAGGAGGCGCTGGACGGGTCTGCCGTAACCTGGATGGAGCATGTGACCGATGCCGATTATGGCCGTCCGGTCGAAGGCTAGGGCAGGGTGCTGCGGGTCGGGCTGATCGGGCATGGCGCCATCGCGCAATATGTGGCGCGCGGACTGTCCGGTCTCGGCGCGACGCTGTCGCTGATCATCGTGCGGCCAGGGCGTGCCGTGGCGGCGCAGGCGGCGCTGGGAGATGTGATCTGCCGCGACAGCATCGGGGATGATCTGCCCGACATCATGGTCGATTGCGCGGGCCATGCCGGTCTAGCGCAGCATGGTCCCGCGATCCTGCGCGCGGGCGTTCCAATGATCACCGTCTCGCTGGGCGCGCTGGCTGATGCCGCGCTTCAGGCCGGGCTGGCCGAGGCCGCACGGCAGGGCAAGACAAGCCTGATCCTGAGCAGCGGGGCCATTGGCGGCCTTGATGCCCTGCGCGCGGCCCGGATGGGGCGGCTGGACAGGGTCACATACGAGGGGCGCAAGCCGCCGCAGGGTTGGGCCGGATCGCGGGCGGAAAAGGTGATGGACCTGTCCGTGCCGCTGGACGCCGCGGCTGTGCATTTCGACGGGGACGCCCGGCAGGCCGCGCTGCTTTATCCCAAGAACGCCAATGTGGCCGCCGCTGTCGCCCTTGCGGGGCTGGGGTTCGAGGGCACACAGGTGCGGCTGATCGCGGACCCTGCCGCGCAGGGCAACACCCACCGGATCACCGCACATGGCGATTTCGGCGAGATGCGGCTGACCATCACAGGCCAGACACTGCCCGGAAACCCGCGCACATCCGCGCTGGCTGCGATGAGCGTGCTGTCAGCCCTGGCCGATCACCGCGCGGCGATCCGGTTCTGACGCCGGATCGGGGGCGCTCTCAGCCCTTTTTCTTGGCTTCGGCAGCAGCTTTCATGCGCGCCAGAAGCTCGGCCTTGGGGGCTGTCTTGCCGTAAGGGTTCTTGTCGGTTCCCTTTTCGTTATGTTCCTTGTGGCGCGGCATGTTCTTGGCCGACTTGTTTGCGCCCTGTTTTCCGTAATCCATGACCTTGCCCTCGACTGTCTGGGTATCGCCTGCTCATGCACCACGGCGCGGTTTTGCACAAGGTGGATGCAACGGGCGATCAGGGCTGGAACATCGGACACAATTGCCCAAGACTGGCCTGCGGAGCAGGAGGAGGGGACCGCGATGACCGAAGCTTGGGTAGGCGATGACGACAAGCGCATGAGCCGCGCCGCGCTGGAGGCGCGGGCGGCGCAAGGGGCCGGGGCCATGCGCGCGCTGGGCCTGGCCGAGGATACGCCGGTGGCCGTGATCATGCGCAATGACCTGACCCAGCTTGAGGTGATGCGCGCCGCCGCCCATGCGGGCGTGGTGATCGTCGCGCTGAACTGGCATGGCGCCGCCGAAGAGGTGGGCGCCATCTGCGACGACAGCGGCGCGCGGACCGTGATCATCCACCGCGATCTGATCGCGGCCCTGCGTCCGGCGCTGGAGGGGCGGCAGCTGATCGGCGTGACGCCGGGGCCCGCGCTCTGTGCGGCCTATGGTCTGGCACCCGCCGCGGCCAGGGATGCGTCCGATGTCCCGGAATGGGCCGATCTGGTGGATGCGGCCGACCCCTTGCCCGAAAAGGCGATGACCCGGCCCTTGATGCGCTATACCTCCGGCTCGACCGGCCGCCCGAAGGGCGTGCGCCGCGCCAGTACCGGGGTGCGGCGGGATTTCGAACCCGTGCTGCGGCAGGTGGGCGACGAGATGATGCGCCTGACGGCTGGCGATCGCTTTTTCACGGCGGCCCCGGTCTATCATTCCGCCCCCTCGACCCTGACCGCGGCGGCCTTGGTCACGCCGAGTGTCTGCGTGCATCTGGCGCCCAAGTTCGACCCCGAGGCCTTTCTGGCCCGGATCGCGCAGGACCGGATCACCCATGTCTACATGGTCCCCACGATGATGAGCCGCCTTTTGAAGCTGCCCGAGGCGGTCAAGGCGCGGTATGATCTGTCGTCGGTCCGGTTCGTGGTGTCCACCGGATCGCCATGGCCGCATGACCTGAAGGTGGCGATGATCGACTGGTGGGGGCCGGTCTTCTGGGAAAGCTATGGCGCGACCGAGATCGGGTTCATGACCATGGTCTCCTCTGCCGAGGCGCTGGAACGCCCCGGCACGGCGGGACGGATGCAGATGGGCGGGACGGTGATGATCCTTGATGCCGAGGGCAACCCGTTGCCACCGGGACAGGTGGGCGAGATCCACGCCCGGATGGATGTCTTCGGCGGCTTTGATTATTCCAACGACCCGGCAGCACGGGCGGCGGCGGAAAAGCACGGGCATTTCTCTGTGGGTGATCTGGGCTGGCTGGACGCGGACGGGTTTCTGTTCATCACCGATCGGGCGAAGGACATGATCATCTCGGGCGGGGCCAATATCTTTCCCGCCGAGATCGAGGCGGTGCTGATCCGCGCGCCCTTCATCCGCGATGTGGCGGTGTTCGGCGCGCCCGATCCCGAGTTCGGCGAGAAGGTCGTGGCGGCGGTGGAGCCGATGCCCGACTGGACGCCTGATGCGGCCGAGGTCATGGCCTATCTGGAGGGCAAGCTGGCCCGCTTCAAACAGCCCCGCAAGGTGGATTTCCACGCGGCCCTGCCGCGCGAGGACAGCGGCAAGATCTTCAAACCCCGCCTGCGGGCCCCTTATTGGGAGGGGGCGGGCCGCAAGATCTGAGGCCCGTCAGGACGGACCCCGCCCCCGTCCCACGATGGGACATTTTTCGGGATGTTTGTTTTCAGCGGGTTACGGGGGCGTGTTTGCCGTTTTTTAACGGGTTGAGGGGGCGGGTCGGCGATCGCGCGGCGGTGCGTTCCGCACCTTGATTCCGCGCAGAGGGCTGCACTTCCGAGGTGCCACTCACCCCTGGCTTGCCAGATAGTCCATCACCGCAGGCCTTGCGGATTCCTCGCCGCGGGTGCGGGCGGCGTGGATCACGTCGCGCAGGCCGTCAAGGCGGGTGCGGCGCAGGATCGACTTGACCGGGCCGATGGAGGCGGGGCGCATCGAGAGCATGTCGAAGCCGATGGCGGCCAGGCATGCGGCCTCGACCGGGCGGCCTGCGTCCTCGCCGCAGAAGCTGAGCGGGGTGGAGGTGGCGCGGCAGCGGTCGACGATGTTTTCCAGAAAGGTCAGGAAGCTGACGTTCAGCGTGTCGTAGCGGCGGCGCACGCGCTCGTTCTCGCGGTCGGCGGCGAAGAAGAACTGCTTGAGGTCATTGCCGCCGATCGAGAGGAACTGCACCTCTTCGAAGAACTGTTCGGGGGCGAAGGCAAGGCTGGGGGTTTCCAGCATCGCGCCCACCTCCAGCCGTGCGGGCAGGGGATGGCCGAGGATGCGCTCGCGCTCCATCGCCTTGTCCATCTCGGCCTTGGCGGCCAGGTATTCGCCATATTGGGCGACGAAGGGGAACATCACGGTCAGCGGGCGGCCATGGGCGGCGCGGATCAGCGCCTGCAATTGCATCCGCATGACGCCCGGCTTGTCGAGACCCACGCGGATCGCGCGCCAGCCAAGCGCGGGGTTCGGCTCGTCATTGGGTTTCATGTAGGGCAGCACCTTGTCCGACCCGATGTCGAGGGTGCGGAACACCACGCGCTTGCCCTGGGCGGCATCCAGCACGCGGGAATAGAGGGCCGACAGTTCGGACCGTTTTGGCATCTGGTTGCGCACGAGGAATTGCAATTCGGTGCGGAAAAGGCCCACACCCTCGGCCCCCGAACCTGCAAGACTGGGCAGATCGGCCATCAGGCCTGCGTTCATGTGCAACCCGATGACGCGGCCGCAGGGGGTTTCGGCCTGCTTGTCGCGGATCGAGGCGTAGCGTTCCTGCGCCTGTGCCTGCATGGCGATCTTGTCGCGGAAGGCAGAGGCCACGGTTTCTTCGGGGCGCAGATGCACCACGCCCTGGTCGCCATCGACCATGATCAGGTTGCCGTTCAGCGCCTCGGTCGTGATGCGGGCCGCGCGGATCACCAGCGGGATCGCCAGCGCGCGGGCGACGATGGCGGCATGGGAGCCGACCGAGCCTTCTTCCAGCACGATGCCGCGCAGGCTGCGGCCATAATCCAGCAGTTCGGCGGGGCCGATGTTGCGCGCCACAAGGATCGGGTCCACGGGCATTTCGGCGCCTGTGTCCTTGCCCTGGCCGGTCAGGATCCGCAGCAGACGGTTGGACAGATCATCCAGATCGTGAAGCCGCTCTCGCAGATAGGCGTCGGTGACCTGTTCCATGCGGTTGCGGGCGTTGGACTGTTCCTTTTCCACGGCCGCCTCGGCGGTGAGGCCGCGGGCGATGTCTTCCTCCATCCGGCGCATCCAGCCCTTGGAGTTGGCGAACATCCGGTAGGCTTCCAGCACCTCATGCTGGTCCTTGTCGCCCACGGTATTGGCCAGCAGCGCATCGACGCTGAGACGCAGTTGTTCAACGGCGTCCTGCAGACGCTCCAGTTCCTTGTGGGGGTCTTCCGAGATCGGATTGGTGACGACGACGCGGGGTTCGTGCAGCCAGACATGGCCTTCGGCGGCACCTTCCTGCGCCGTGGTGCCGCGGATCAGCACGGATTGCTGGTGGCGTGCCGAAAGCGCCGCGCCTTCACCCTGGAAGGCGCCCAGTTCGGTCATCTCGGCCAGCACCATGGCGACCACTTCCAGCGCGTAGACCTCATCGCCGGAAAACTCGCGGGCTTCGCGCGACTGCACGACCAGAACGCCCAGCTTTTCGCCCAGGCGCTGGATCGGCACGCCCAGGAAGGAGGAATATATCTCCTCGCCGGTTTCGGGCATGAAGCGAAAGCCCTTTTCCTGCGGCGCATTGGCGGAGTTGATGATGCTTCCCGATTTCGCGACCCGGCCCACGAGGCCCTCGCCCAGTTTCATCCGGGTCTGGTGCACGGCCTCGGCCTTGAGGCCCTCGGTCGCACAGAGTTCAAGCGTTTCGAGATCGCGAAACAGGTAGATCGAGCACACTTCCGTGCCCATCGAATCGGCAATCAGATGCGTGATCTTGTCCAGACGCGCCTGTCCGGCGCTGTCTTCGGCCATCGCATCGCGCAAGCGGCGCAGCAGCTTGCGGCTTTCGGATTCGGTCTGTTCGGGCATATCGCCTGCCTAGTTCCCCGTTCCGTGCCGGCCCGCCAGTGCGGCCCGTGGCCCAAGCGGGCCACCGGTCGACATGTCTCAGGCCGATTTTTCCAGTTCGAAGGCATCATGCAGTGCCTGCACCGCAAGTTCCATGTATTTCCTGTCGATCAGCACGGAAATCTTGATCTCGGAGGTAGCGATCACCTTGATGTTGATGCCTTCATCCGACAGCGTCTTGAACATCCGGGCGGCCACGCCTGCGTGGCTGCGCATCCCGATCCCCACGACCGAGACCTTGGCCACGTCGGTATCGGCCTCCAGCCGGTCGAACTTGATCAGACCGGCCTCGCGCGCATCGTTCAGGGCCTTTTCCGCGCGCTTCATCTGGTCCACGGGGCAGGAGAAGGTCATGTCGGTCACGCCGCCCGCATGGCCCTGGTAATTCGTCTCGGACACGTTCTGCACGATCATGTCCACGTTGACGCCCGCATCGGCAAGGGGGCCGAAGATGGCGGCGGCGATGCCGGGGCGATCCTCGATGGTGACAAGGGTCATCTTGGCCTCGTCACGCGAGAAGGCGATACCGGAGACGGCTTTGGATTCCATGATAAGCTCCTCGTCGCAGACCAGCGTGCCTGCAGTGTCTGTGGGTTCCTCGAACGAGCTGAGTACGCGCAGCTTGACGTTATAGCGCATGGCCAGCTCGACCGAGCGGGTTTGCAGCACCTTCGCGCCCAGGCTGGCCAGTTCCAGCATTTCCTCGAAGGCGATCTTGTCCAGCTTGCGGGCCTTGGGGCTGACGCGGGGATCGGTGGTATAGACCCCGTCCACGTCGGTGTAGATGTCGCAGCGTTCGGCATTGAAGGCGGCGGCGAAGGCCACGGCGGTGGTGTCCGATCCGCCGCGCCCCAGCGTGGTGATCCGGCCTTCGGGCGAGATGCCCTGGAAGCCAGCAACGACCGCGACCTTCATGCCTTCGGCGAATTTGGCGTTGATGTTGTCGGCCGGGATGTCTTCGATCCTTGCCGCGGAATGGGCGGATGTGGTGATCAGCGGCACCTGCCAGCCCTGCCAGCTGCGCGCGGGAATATCCATTTCCTGCAACGTCAGCGCCATCAGACCGGCGGTGACATTCTCGCCCGAGGACACGACGGCGTCATATTCGCGTGCATCGTAGAAGGGCGAGATTTCCTGCACCCAGCCCACCAGCTCGTTGGTCTTGCCGGACATGGCCGAGACGATGACGATCACGTCATAGCCTTTTGCGACCTCGACGCCCACCCGCTTGGCGGCGCGCTTGATCCGGTCGAGGTTGGCGACGGATGTACCGCCGAATTTCATCACGAGAACGGGCATGGTCTGTCCTTGGTCGCAAGTTGCGCCCGCGTGTAATCCGTCGCGGCCCTGCACGCAATATCTATCGCGCAGGATCTATCGCGCAGGGGTACGCAACGGAGGGGCGGCGTTGCGGCTTGCGCCTTGCAACGCGCCGGCGTCGATCAGAATGGATGGGCGCGCCCGTCCCAGGTTTCGAAACAGCCCGTCGTGTCCAGTGACAGCGCGGCGAAACGGTCGGCAAGGCCGCTGGCGGATTGCTCCACGGTGATATCCGCAGCGGCGCCGCCCATGTCCGTCTGCACCCATCCCGGATGATAGATGCCCACCGCCATGCCGCGCGGGCGCAGATCGGTGGCCAGGTTGCGGCCGAGGTTGAGCGCCGCGGCCTTGGACGCGCGGTAGATGTAGCTGCCGCCCGGTGCCGTGGTGTCGCTGCCCATCTGCGAGGAGATGATGGCGATCTTCGGGGATGCGGCGCGGGACAGATGCGGCAAGAGCGCCTGCACCGTCAGGAACACGCCGGTCACATTGGTGGCGAACGTGTCGGCCCAGAGGGCGGCGGGATAGCCGGCATCAAGGCTCTGGCCCTTGTCGACATAGATGCCGGCGTTGCAGATCAGCAGGTCGACCGGTCTGTCGCCCAGGGTTTCGGCCAGCCGCGCATGGCCGGCCGGGTCCGTCACATCAAGTGCCAGCAGCCCGTCGCCACCGCTGCGCGAGGTGCCGGTGACCGCGTGCCCCTGGTCAAGGTATTGGGCGCGCAGCGCCTGTCCGATGCCGCGGCTGGCGCCGGTGATCACGATATGCATGGGGTATCCTGTTCTGCTGGGGTCAATTGGTCTTGCGGCGGGGCAGGAAGGGCAGGGGCGCGATCGGCACCCCGTCTTCGAGCAGGCGGCGCGCCTCGTCGGGGCGCGCCTCGCCGAAGATGGCGCGGTCGGGGGCTTCGCCGTCATGGATGGCGCGGGCCTCGCGGGCGAAATCGCGGCCGACATAATCCGAATGCGCCTCGATATGCTGGCGCAGGGCGGCAAGGGCCTGTTCGGCGGGGGTGGCCTGCGCGGCCAGCGGGGTCGGGCGCGGCTGATCGGGCTGCGCCGCAGGGGCGGCATCGCGCGCGGGGCGCACGCGGGGCGCCATCACGGCCTTGTCCACCGAGGTCGCACCGCAGATCGTGCAGCTGATCATGCCCGCCTTGGCCAGCTTGTCATAGGCCTCTGACGACTGGAACCAGCTGTCGAAGCGGTGGTCATTGCTGCATCTGAGCGAGAACTGGATCATCTTGCCTGCTCTGCGGTGTCTGCGCCATCTGTCCCGTGCGCTTGCGGGTCGCTGCGGTGGGGCTGGCGGTCAAAGACCATCCGCGCCCCGCACACAAAAACACATATAGGCTTGGCCCGCGAAATCAAGTCAGCGCCGCAGCCGCTTGGGATCGAACTGCTTGATGATCTGGGCCAGCTCGGGTTCCTGCACGGCCTTGGCGGCCTTCTTCCGGCTGAACCACTTGCGCCGCCGCGCGCCGGATTCCGGGTAGTTGCTGGCCAGATCGCGCACCCGGACGGGATAGACCATGGCGACGCAGGGCAGCAGCGTGTCGGGGCCCAGAACCTTGGCGTAGGAATACATGCCAAGGCAGATATCAACGGCCTGCCCTTCGACGCCCGCCTCTTCCCAGGCTTCGGTCATGGCGGCGCGGGCGGGGGTGACGCCGTCCATCGGCCAGCCCTTGGGCAGGATCCAGCGGCCCGAGCCGCGGCTGGTCACCAGAAGGATCTGGGTCTTGTCCTTGACCACCCGGTAGCAGAGCGCGGCAAACTGGGTCCGCACATCGCTTTTATGCGCGACCTGTAGCCGGAGCGGCAGCTGCTTGATGCTCTGGACCGTCAAGAACCGGGGCCTTTCTGGATGGCGCGGGATAGGAAGGCGCCCGGCGGGGCGCGCCCGGCAAGACTACAGCAGGCGATGCGTCAGTTCCAGTCTGCGACAGCGAGAGGTTGCGATTTCGTTTGGGGGGTGGGGCATCATGCCGGTGTGCGTTTTTCCCGACGTCCTGCTTTGCGGAAGTGCTCAACAGGGTTGACCCCCGCCTTCAGTACATCGGGATAGCGGATCAGGTAGGTCAGAGGTTCGAAATAAGTGCCGTCTATGTCCATGCCGACGGCAGGCAGGTCGAACTCTGCAAGTCGCTTCTGCGCGGTTTCAAGTGTTTCTTCCCACAAATCACCGTATTTTGCGCGTTCCACCGGACCCGCAAAAAATGTTGATGCCAAACGGGTTGCTTCTAGAATGCGGTTTTGCAGGTCAATTGGAAGTAGCTCATTGAACTCAATGATCTTATTTAAGTCCATTTTTGAAGAAGTCACATTTTCGAATCTTGATTTAAAATCCCGCTTTTCAAACGATTTTCCATTCACAAAATATCCAATTGTTTTCAACCAGACATTTTCTCTGCTTGCCAATTCTTCAAATGGAACAAAAATAACTCTTTTGCTTTCAAGGTGGCTAATTGATCCGATAAAATAAGACAAATAGCGATTTTGTAACAGTTTGAAGTTTTTCTCCACGCCGCTTGCAACGCTATCATTAGGGCTTAGCCTTTTCGCCATGGATGCGAAGACAGCTCTCGGGTCGCGATGGATCACAACGGCGCCCTTGATGAAAGGAGCGCGGTTGATGCAAGTGCCGAGTGTTTTCATGTAAATCGGAGTTTTGTCGAAGAAGGAGCCGTTGAATTCAGGGAAGGCCGCTTTGCAGATTGTTTGGTAAAAATCTTCAAGACTTCCACTGATTGCAGCTTGTCTCGTTTCTTTTGATATTTTCCATCCGCTTAATAACATATCCCAGTAAGGGTTGATGTTTGGCATTTCTGAAGGATTTTTTCCCAGTAGAACGCCACATTCGAAGCCTGATTCAAAACCATTGGCGCGAAACAAGTCTGAAAGCAGTGTGGTCCCGCCACGTTCATATCCTGCCAGAATATACTCAACTGTGGGCTTGCCAGTTACTGTCATATTTCTTCTCTTAGATATTCCGTCTTCGTCCTTCATCAAATCAACCCCACCATGAATGCCGCTTTTTTCCAGCCGATCAGGGTACTGCCGCCAAACGGGCGTTCCATCAGGATTGCACTCAATTCCCGGGCTTCGGTGTCGTTCAGTTTCTTTTGCAGGCGCAGCACGTCGTAGTTGTTGAACATGCCGCGATAAAGCCCGTCCAGCTTGATGATGGGCAGGCCGATTTCCAGCAGGACGGCGGCGTTCTGGTGGATCTGGCTGCCGTTCATGAAGGTTTCCGTGGCCACAGCGGAAATCGCATCGGTCAGCAGTTCTTTGATGTTGTCGGTTTTTTCAGGGACATGGCGAACCAAGTAACGCGCAAACTCGTCACGGGTGGTAAGCAGAACCTCCTCGTTCAACTCTTTCACTGGGGTATCCACGCTAACGTCGACCTTTTCGCCAAGGCTGAACCGGCGCGCGATGAAGCGACCGGCCAGCAACTTCGTCACGCTTTCCGTGCCAAAGCGAGGCCAGTGCACAAGGGCGCTGGTACGACTGTCCCTGATCATCACGTCCTGCAAGGCGGGGTTGAGCCGCACCTCGTTCAGAAACCGGTCCGAGCTGTAGATCGCGCGGAATTCCGACGGCATGGACACGCAGCGTTTCAGTGTCTTGGACAGTTTCATCTCGCCCCGCTTGATCACGACCGGGCGCACGTCGGTCAGGCGGTAGCCTTTCCAGTAGGTCTTGAAGCGGTCGGATTGCAGCACGTTTTGGGCCATCGAGATGCAGAAAGAGCCGAGGTGATACTCGATCTCGTAATTCTCGGTGCCGCCCAGCACCTCGGTCTGCGAGGTGGCGAGCTCGCCGATGAAGGCGTCCAGCCCGCGCGAGGAATAGAACACGCTGTCGTTCAGCATCACGAGGCGGGAGCATGTGCCTTCCCACCGGCGGGAGAAGAGGTGCAGAAAGCCGGTCTTGTAGCTGCCGAAGTCGCGGCCGAAGTTCGAGCGTTCGATATAGCAGTCGATCAGGCCACGCAGGGCCTCGGGCTCTTTCACCTTCAGGGTGTTGACGCCCAGTACATAGAGGCCCTGGGCCTTGGCGCTGCGTAACAGGCGGATCAGGTCGGGGCGCAGGCGGCCCTTCTGGTAGAGCGCCAGCAGCATGATGGGCTGGCCGTTGTAGCTTTCCTCGAAATGGATTTTCGGCGCTTTGCCAAGGGTTTTGAGGCGCTGATACTCGGATTGTGCGGTGACGATCACGCGGGCCGCCGGATAGAGCATCACGCTTTGGATACGGTGAATCGGATTCATGTCACATCACGCCACTTTTCAAGGTGGCGCAGACACCGCCACTCGTTAACAACGGTTTTGGTCTACCAGCCATGTGCGAAATGCGCCAGTGTAAGATGACCTGTCTGCCCCCGGTTTGCGCCTTGTGGTCGCGTCTGGTGGCAAGGTGATGATTTTGTTTGCGTAACCCGTGTGATGTTTGCCCCCATGCCCCTGTCCGACCCGATCGCATGCCCCGGCCCGCCGCTGCCCGAACTTGCCGGTGCCGCGCCTGCGCGCCAGGGCGGGGTGACGATCCTGATGGCGACCTGCAACGGGGCGGCCAATCTTCAGGCGCAGCTGGACAGCTTTCTGGTGCAGACACGCCGCCCGGGCCAGGTGATCGTCAGCGATGACGGGTCGCGGGATGGGACGGTTGCGATCCTGGAACGGTTCGCTGCGGCGCATCCGGGCCTGCGGATGCGGATCATGGCCGGGCCGGGGCGCGGGGCGGCCGCCAATTTCCTGCATCTGTTGCGGTCGCTGCCCGCGGATTGCGGCCCCGTCGCCTTTGCCGATCAGGACGATGTCTGGCTGCCCGACAAGCTGGCCCGTGGCCTGCGCGCGCTGGGGCATGTTGCGGCCGACCGTCCGGCGCTGGTCGGCGGGCGCAGCTATGTCTGCGATGCGGGCCTGTCCCGGCGCCGGTTGTCGCGCCTGCCGACCCGCGCGCCGTCGTTCCGCCATGCACTGGTGCAGAATTTCGCAGGCGGGAACACGATGATGCTGAATGCCGCAGCCGCGCGCCTGCTGCGCGAGGCCGCCCCCGAGGCGGGGCGCATCGTGATGCATGACTGGTGGGCCTATCAGATCGTATCGGGGGCAGGGGGGCAGGTGATCTTTGATCGCGCGCCTCTGGTGCTGTATCGGCAGCACGGGGGCAACCAGATCGGCGCGAATGCCGGATTGCCGGCGGCCCTGCGGCGGCTGGGCTGGTTGCTCAAGGGCCGGTTCCGGCGCTGGAACGCGATCAATCTGCGGGCGCTGCAAGCCTCGGCGCATCGGTTGACGCCCGAGAACCGGGCGGTGCTGGGCGACTTCGCCCTGATGCAGCGCGCGGGCCTGATCCGGCGCCTGACGATCCTGCGCCGGCTGGGCCTGTTCCGGGCCGGAGTGTCAGGGCGTCTGTCGCTGTGGATGGCGGTGCTGCTGGGCCGGGTATGACACGCGCGGCCGCGGGGCGGGCGGGGTCATTTCATCAGGGTCTCATGCCGTTTGATCGCATCTTCGACATCGTCGAAAACCTCGATCTCGCGGTCATGCAGAACCAGGCCCGCATCGCAGAATTTGCGGATATCGGCCATGCTGTGACTGACCATGATGGCGCTGGATTGCGCCATGCGGGCGCGAAACACCTCGCTGCTTTTCTGGCGGAAGCGGGCGTCGCCCGTCGCTGTCGCCTCGTCGATCAGGTAGGTGTCGAAGCGGATCCCCATCGAGATGCCGAAGGCCAGGCGTGATCGCATGCCGGCCGAATAGGTCCGCACAGGCATATGAAAATGCTCGCCTATTTCGGCGAAATCCTGAACGAAATCGGTCAGCTCGTCCGTATCGACCCCGTAGACGCGCGCCACGAAGCGGGTGTTCTGCGCGCCGGTCATGTCGCCGTGGAAACTGCCGGAAAAACCCACCGTGAACGAGATCGAGCCATCGCTGATCACCCGGCCCGTATCGGGGCGCAGGGTGCCCGCCACGATGCTGAGCAGGGTGGATTTTCCCGCCCCGTTGCGCCCCAGAAGCGCCAGCGACCGCCCGCTGGGCAGGGTCAGGTTGAGGTTCGAGATCACCGGGCGGTATTCGCCGCGCACCCAGAACCCCTTGGAGATGTCCTGAAACACGATCATGCCGGGCCTGCCTGCCGCATCGTCATCGTCGTCATCACCCCCGGTCGCGCAGGCTGTAATAGATCAGGGCCAGGACAGACCACAGCAGTGACAGGAAAAACGCGGTCAGGGCCAGGATGACAATCCTTTCGGGATAGGCCGCGCGCTGGGCCAGGGTGGGCTGGATGAAGCTGGCCAGATAGAGGCTTTGACGCGCCGCGTTCGAACGCGCGGCATCCAGCGCCATCAGCGCGGCCTGGTAGGTGGTTTCGGCGAAGCCCTGATCGACCAGCAGGCTTTCATATTGGGCGATCAGGCGTGGATATTCGGTCTGATCCACGGTCACATCCTGTTCGGCGAAGGTGCGACGTTCTTCGGTGATGCGGTTGCGGACCACGTCGATCCGGCGCTGGGCCTGGCGCACGCGGGGATCATTGGCTTCCGAGGTCTGCAACAGCAGATCGTGGTCGATCAGCGCCTCGGCCAGTTGTTGCTGAAGATTGTTCAGCACACCCAGACGCCCCTGGATATCGGCTTGCGGATCCACGATCTGTGTCCGCACCCGGAATTCGGCCAGCGCCTCGCGGGCCAGGCGCAGGCGCTGGATCGCGGCGTTCAGATCGGCCTCGGCATTGCGGGTCGTGTCGCGGCGCGCGGTCTCGTTCAGGCTGTTGATCATCGCCTCGCTTTCCTCGACGATCATGCGGGCGATGGTTTGCGCGCTTTGCGGATCGCGGGCGCGCACTTCGACCAGCATCAGCCCCGAGGATTTGTCATAGGTCACCTTGACCATGCGCGCCCAGAACCAGACCAGATCCTCGATCGTGGCGCCGGGCCAGAGGGCATAGACCGGATCGGCGGGCCAGTTCGCGGTGTAATGCCTATGCAGATCGAAGCGGGCGTCGATCCGTTCGACGATTTCCTGGCTCTGGACATAATTGTACAGCAGATCGGCATTGCCGGGCGATCCGCCGCCAAAGACATGCGCCAGACCGCCCATCAGGTCGCTGGCCGAGCTGGTTTCCTCCTGCCGGATGGTAAAGCCCGTGGTCGAGGCGTATTGATCCCGCGCCATCACGAAGAGGTAAAGCGCCGTCAGCACAAGGGGCAGCAGGATCAGCAGGCCGATGCTCAGGATAAGACCGCGATGGCGTCCCTTGATCCGGGCCTGACCCGCGACCGGCTTCGACAGTGGCGCAGCAAGGCCAGGTTTGGCGATCTCCACCACGGAAGAGGGGGGCACGGGTTTGCCCGTATCCGGTTTCACCGTTGTTTCACTCATACTGCAACCTTCACTCGACAAGCGGCATGGTAATGTGCCTTGCAACGGCTTATCAATTAAAGAACGTCAGCCCAAGCCCCTGAGCGGCCAGCCGATGATGCGTGTGAGAGTAGATGGTATGATGTCAATGCCGGGGCCGGAGCAGCGGCGCGCCTATGTTGCGACAGGTCTGAACCCGATGGCGCGCCTGCGCGTGATCGTGGCGCTGATGCTGCGCGAGATGTCCACGCGCTATGGCCGCACGCCGGGCGGCTATGCCTGGGCCATTGCCGAACCGCTGGGAATGATCATCGTGCTGGGCATGGCCTTCGCGCTGCTGTCGAATGCGCCTTCGCTGGGCACGTCTTTTCTGCTGTTCAAGGCGACCGGGTTCATGATCCTGCAGGTCTTTACCGTGCTGGGCGGGAATGTCGGCAACGCGCTGACGTTTTCGCGGCCCTTGCTGCTTTATCCGCGCGTCACATGGGTCGATGCGATCGCGGCGCGGTTCATCCTGAACCTGATGGTGGTGGTCGTGGTGACCATCCTGATCTTGTGGGGGATCGCGCTTTACGACGGGCTGACACTGGTGCTGGACTGGGGGGCGATCATGCTGGCGATGGGCATGGCGGCCTTGCTTGGTCTGGGGCTTGGCTGCCTCAATTGCTATCTGTTCATGCGGTTTCCTGTCTGGAACCAGCTTTGGCGCATCCTGACGCAGCCCTTGTTCCTGATTTCCGGGGTCATCTTCCTCTATGAGGACATGCCGATCTTTGCGCAGCAATTGTCGTGGTATAATCCGTTGCTGCATCTGACCGGGCTGATGCGGGAAGGTTTCTACCCGCTCTATCGGCCGACTTATATCTCGATGGCCTATGTGGGAGTCTGGGTCATGGTGCCGATGGCGCTGGGCCTTTTGCTGCTGCGCCGCTATCACCGCGAATTGCTGAACCGCTAGGGTCTGGAGCTTGCCTTGCGATCGGCTGGGCGCCGAAACAAAAAGGTATGGGCATGGATTTCGTCAGTGACGGCAAGGGGCGTGAACAGGATATCATCGATCTTTTCGCCGCGAGTTTCACCGCAGCGGAGGGGGCGGCGGAGGGGACGCTGATCGCCGCGCTGGTGCGCGACCTGCTTGAGGGCACGCCGGCGGGGGATCTGCATGTCTTTCTGGCCTGCGAGGGGCTCACCATCATCGGCGGCGCGATCTTCAGCCGGATGCGCTATGACCGGGATGCGCGCCGGGTTTTCATCCTGTCGCCGATGGCGGTGGCGCCGGACAGGCAGGGGCAGGGTGTCGGGCAGGCGCTGCTGCGTCATGCGCTGGCGGTGCTGCGTGCGGATGGTGTCGCGGTGGCGCTGACCTATGGTGATCCGGATTTCTACGGGCGTGTGGGCTTTGCACAGATCAGCGTGGCGCAGGCCGCAGCCCCGTTTGCGCTGCGACAGCCCGAGGGGTGGCTTGGCCAGTCGCTAACCGATGCGCCGCTTGCGCCCCTCAAGGGGCCTGCTGCCTGCGTTGCGGCGCTGAACAATCCGGATTTGTGGTAGGGCCCTGGCCAGATCCGATCAGGGGCCGCATGTCGCGAAAATACCGGGGGATGTCTGGAGGCGGGTACCGGAATCGAACCGGTCTACACGGATTTGCAATCCTATAAATTATCAATCGATAACAACGCACTAGGCTGGAAAAAGTATCAAGACATTGCGGGAACGCGTCGTGAACGTGATACCCCGGATACTTTGACGGATCAGGCAATGAAAAACCCCGGCGCGCTGGCGGGCGCAACCGGGGTTAGTCAGGGAGGTGCAAATGAAACGTCTGAGCTTTCTGAATATCACGATCACCCCAATGCCGCAACTTTCTTGGTCCGCCGATATGGCCTGACAGGAGCAACGGCAAAGACCGTCGCCGCCCTGATCTGGGGGGCTGTCTGATGCGGATAGATGAGCATTTTGAACACTGCGCCAAGGCCGCGCAGAAACCCGTCCGCAACGCGTTGTCGGAATATGCCAACCCCAAGCACAAAGCCGCCACGCGGTCGTTGGGCTATGCGCTGACGCTGGGCGACGAAGCGTCCTGGCGTGGCCTTATCATCGTCCTCATGTCGCGCCTTACGATCGAGGAACGGGCGGCGCTGGCCTTCTCGACCTTGCGGTCGATGGGGCCGGATGAGGCGGCGATGACGGCCAAGGCGGCGCTTGAAGAGGCGACGGCGGGAATGCCGATCGCCGCTTTCGATGGCGTCATATCCGAGGCCGCGTTCTGGGCCGACCTGGCCGATCCTGACGAGCTGGATGCCTACTGCCTTGCATGCTTCAACAGGATGGCACCGGCGCGCCAAGCCGCGTTCCTGAGCTTCGTGCAGCGGAGGGCGGTGGCATGAACGCATTTTCAGAATTGAATGCTCAGGATTCTGCGCACCTGGCAGAATTCGGTCGTAACCTTTGGAAGGCCGGTGACCGGGCTTACAGTAACCTTCACAAGTGCAACGGAACGATCTTGCGGATCGATGCGCAGAGCCGGGTCTGGTTTCATGAAGATGGCAGACCGACTGACTACTGCACCCAGCACGGGTTTGCAGACTTGCGCCCGACAACCAATTCTGGCGGTTACATCGCACCCGAACTAAAGGGACGCGCTGCGGATCTGTCGATACTCCTGCAACCCCTTAATGCGATCAACCCGGTTCTGGATTCACGCTACCTCGTTAAAGGCTGGCTGGATCGTGGCGCATTTTCTGTCGTCTACGGCGAAAGCAACGTGGGCAAGACCTTCTTTGCGCTGGACTTGTCGATGCACGTTGCTGCGGCGCGTGACTGGCACGGCAACCGGATACCCGGCAATACGAACTATGCGGGGCCGGTGGTTTATGTCGCGGGTGAAGGTGGCGCAGGGATCAATAACAGGATCGAGGCAATTCGCCGGGAACGCGCGCACTTGATGCGCTACACTGAAGAAAACGGCGACTTCATGCTGCTGCCGACCGCACTTGATTTGTGTGAAAGCAATGATGCAGCCGCCCTGGTGGCCGCGTTGGATGACTTGCCCGCCCCGCCTTCTCTGATTGTGATCGACACCCTCGCGCGCGCCTTTGGCGGTGGCGACGAAAACACTGCCAAGGATATGGGGGCATTCATTCGCAACATTGACGCCATACGGGCGGAGACTGGCGCGCATGTCATGGTGATACATCACAGCGGCAAGGACACGTCCAAGGGCGCACGTGGCAGCGGCAGCTTGCGGGCGGCAGTGGATACCGAGATTGAATTGACCCGCGACGGGACGGTTATCCTGGCCGAAACGAAAAAACAGCGGGACATGCCAACAGGCAACGTTTTTGCCTACACCCTGCGGAGCGTCTTGATCGGGCAAGATGAAGACGGCGACGACATTACGTCTGCAGTGGTCGAGGCAGCAGAGGCACCAGAAAAGCGCAAACCGCGCCTCAGGGGGCAGGCGCTTATCGCGATGAACGCATTCAACGAAGCGCTGGCAAATCACGGCGAATTCAAGAAGGGCCAGCCATTCCCAGAAGACCGGCAGTGCGTGGCCTTGGAGAGGTGGCGCGAATATTGCGATCGGCACGATCTGTCATCAGGTGAAGGGGAAAGCAGCAATCGCGCAGCCTTTCACAAGAACAAGACAAACTTGCAGGAACGGGGCCTGGTCCGTGTTCAGGATGGTTATGTCTGGGGGTGCGCGTGATGACCGTTGCCACCGTTGCCAACCGTTGCCGGGAACGCATCGCAACCATGTCACCCAAGCGTTGCCACCGTTGCCACACCCTTAAGGGTGGCAACGTGGCAACGGTGACCGCGCGCCACTCGGCAGATTGGCCTTCCCCTCCCTTCAACACCGCTAGAAATGCGCACCGAAAGGGGCAAGCGACCTCTCATGGAAAAGGAACTGCGAAATGAGCACCGAAAAACACCACGAACTAGTCGAGATCGTCAACGAAGAAGTCCGCAAGCTGGCGATCGAGCTGATGCTTAAAAATGGCATTCCCATGCATGTGGTCCTGGCCGCGATGCATGCGCACACGATCGGCGCGATTGCTGAGACATACGGCGGGCCGATGGCAGCGATGGCCGCAAGGCAGGCAGCGGAGCGGGTTGAGAACCTACCAAGCCGCAAGGCCTACGAGAAGATCGTCGCGCTGGCTACAGTCGGGCCAGCGGGCCGCGCCTGACCATGGGCGCGGGAAGCGGACCTTCGCTGCGGTGCAGGTAAGGGTGATCTGAGCGGACAAACCCGCCATCTTGTCACCTTTCTTGAATCCGTTTACCCGTCACAAGCTAGATATTTGCGTAAACCGTAGTGACTGAACGTGCAGAGCAAGATTGTCTAATTGACCGAAACTTCGACTTTTTCAGAAAGAGAAAATTTTGTCTTCTACAGAATCTACAAAGACGGCTTACAGGGCTGAAATAGATGGGCTTCGAGCCTTTGCTGTACTTTCGGTTGTTTCGTATCACGCATTTCCTGCGGGTTTAACGGGTGGCTTCACCGGAGTTGATGTTTTTTTCGTTATTAGTGGTTATCTGATTACTTCTCATATCTTCACGAGCCTTGATGAAGGCAATTTTTCTTTTCTCGACTTCTTTCAAAGACGCATCAGGCGGATTTTTCCGGCCCTCATTCTCGTGATGGCCAGCTCTCTCATTTTTGGTTGGTTCGCCCTAGTATCAGAGGAATTTCAACAACTTGGAAAGCACGTAGCCAGTGGCGCGGCCTTTATCGTCAATTTCATACTTGTGGGTGAAAGCGGATATTTCGACACCGCCGCAGATACGAAGCCCATGCTTCATTTGTGGAGTCTAGCCGTCGAGGAGCAGTTTTATCTCGTCTGGCCAGTCGTTTTATGGCTTGCGTGGTGGCGACATTTTAGTCTCATCTGGATCACACTCTTGGTTGCAGTGGCGTCATTTTATTTCAATTTTCGCTTCGTGGAGTCGAACCCGACCGAGACTTTCTTTTGGCCCTTCGGCCGTTTTTGGGAAATGCTGAGCGGCAGTGTGCTTGCCTGGCTGATGATCTATAAACGGGAAGTATTAGATCTCGCCAAGATGCGCATCGACATTTTTGTTGAGCGGATGGTGCCCTTGTCGTTCGCGCCTGGAAAGCTCGCCTTTACCGAAAATGCTATGGCTCTTGGGGGGCTTTGCCTTTTGATGTACGGTTTCATGGGGATCAACTCAAACGTGACGTTCCCGTCCACTTGGGCCCTTGTTCCAGTTTGCGGTGCCATTCTCATCATAGCAGCAGGAGCAACTGCGTGGTCCAATCGTATCTTTATGATGAACCCAGTTGCGATCTGGTTTGGGTTGATCAGCTATCCACTTTATCTTTGGCACTGGCCCATTCTGTCGTTTCTTCAAATTGTTGAAAGTGGTGAACTTCCGCACAGGGATGCACGCATTATTGCAGTCGTTTTGGCAATTTTTCTGGCTTGGTTGACGGTCAGGTTTATTGAAAGGCCTTTGCGATTTGGACAACGGTGCGTTCGCATGAAGTCAGTAGGTTTGACGGGAGCGATGATTTTCGTAGGTCTGACTGGGCTCGCTATAAGTCGAACGGATTTCTCGGAATCGCACACGTTCGAAAACCTACTCATCAAACGCCCGGGGGCCGAACACATTTATGGCACATCTTCCAAATGGTATCGGGGTCAAGATGGGTGGCTCTTTTTGGGGAATGCGTATAACGATACGGTTGCAAAACTAAAGCTCACCCCTCCTCCTGTTCCAGCGAATATTGAGCGGGAAGCAAGTCTTTTTGCAAACTTGACTGAAGCTGCGGAAACGGCAAACACTTCGGTTGTATTGTTGATTGGCCCTAATAAATCGACGATCTATCCGGAGTATCTACCAGATGAGATCGAACCTTCTGGGCGGCGCTACGTGACTTTTTTCACTGAGCGATTTAACGCTATTCCAAATCTGACTGTCGTTGATCCAGTCGAAGGCTTGCTGCGCACCAAAGAAAGCTCTGGTCTGTTGTATTACAGAACAGACACGCACTGGAACAATAAGGGAGCATTTCGTGTCTTCTCAATTTTGGCAGAGCGCATGGGCTGGCGCGTTCCTGAAGTATCATTCCGAGAAGGCAAGTCGCACTCAGGTGATTTAATCGCGATCTCTGAGCTTGAGAGCTTTCCCATTACAGCTGGCGATAATTGGCAAATCGAATGGGCCCGCGATCCAGACTTGGAAACCAAGCATCTTGCGAACCAGCCAGAAACGTCCTTTGGCCGCACTGAGATTGTGATGAACAATGCACCACTATCTGAGCAGACTGTATGGATTATCGGTGATTCCTTTACAAATGCTATAGCGCCCTACATCAACGCTACCTTTAAGGAGGTCCATTATCTTGGGCACTGGAATTCGAAACTGAGCACACTTCCACAGGACCTTACTAGTGCAAAGAAAAAACCAGATCTAATCATCGTGATCCGAGTTGAAAGGTCGTTTTGAGTTAAGACGGTGAATGCCCCATATGCTTCCCGGTTGGACTTTTAAGTTTCGAAAGTCGATTTGGAGAGCAATCGGTTAGGTGGTTTTGTATGGCCATTTCATATGCTTTTGAGATTTCCGGGATCTATGCCAGTTTCCATTGGCTCTAGCCAGATGATGCTGTCGTTGCGATGCTCAAAAGCAGTCCTGAAGTCCGAAGTGACCATATTCGCTTTAATCCGCCTATCGGGCCTTTTCTATAAGCGCAGCTAAGGTCGACCTTGAGCCGAACACTTTATCGAACTCCCTTCGGTTAGCTTTGCATCGCGGGTCCTTCCACGACTGAAACGGTATGTGGGTCGGCAGGCCCGATCCGTTTCTAGGCACAGTGCATTCAAAGGGGGTTGTTATAATATAACAGCAATTCTGGTTGTCGCGCTTAAGCAGCGGGTGGCGGGACCGATAATTTGTGCGTCATAAACCACGCGCAAATCCTTGACAGCGGTGCCTAGATACCCCATTGTGCTATATACGTTTTGCACAATGGAGCCGAGATGAAACACACTGTTCGCCTGACTGCACTGGCCGAGATTAGCGGACGGACACGCGACACGATCCGCGCTCTGCAAAATCGCCAGATCACCCCTTGGGATGATACTGAGTTTGCAGATCAACCCGGATACCGGAATTACACCGGACTGCATGCGCTCACCTTGGTGCTGGCTGAAATGCTTTCTGGAATGAACATTCACGCCGACAGAGCTGCGGAACTGGTTCGCGACAACCTGCATGTAGTTAACAAATTCTTGGATGGTATCGACAAGGGCAAAGGGGTCCAGCCCTTGTTCATCGCAAACATCGTCACCCTGGAGTTCGACAGCTGGGTTGGGCGAAATTGGAAAGAAACTGAGCTGCTGTCTACTGGCACATTTGAAGAAATAGCGAACACCTTTGCGGCAAAGGGCGAACTTGCTGGACAAGAAAAGCAAACCCGTGGCGGACGCTCTATCGAGCGCAGCACCGGCGTTATCAATGTAGCAGTGGTTGCTCTTGCAGAGGCCTATCTGATTTTGAAGGAGAGGGCAGAGGCCGCTGGCTTCGTTTTGGACGGTCGGAAGATTTACAAGATCAAAGATGCCGAGACAGAAGAGGGGGATTCCCTATGAGCAATCCCGCGCCCTTCATGGTCTTCGGCGAGATCGGTTTCGAAAACTGTCGCCCTGAACCGCTGGGCAATTTCCTTCGCGCAAACCCTGCGCCAGCCGCGCCCGAAATCATCATCAACTCGCCGGGTGGAGGCGCCGTCGATGGCGCGGCCATGCTGGCCGAGATCGAGCGTCACGGCAACGCGGTCTGCCGGGTGATCGGCATGGCCGCTAGTGCGGCCTCTCTGCTGATGCTTGGGGGGCGGGAAGTGGTCATGCACCGCGATGCGATGGTCATGATCCACGAGCCTGCATCAATGGTCTTTGGCACGTCGAAAGATTTTCGAACCGCCGCCGACAACCTGGACAAGTTCACGGCGATCTACGCCGCCGCCTATGCGCGCCTGAGCGGCAATTCCGAACAGTCAATCCGGCGCTGGATGAAAGACGAAACCTGGCTGAGTTCCGAAGAGGCGCTGGCCCTGAATTTCTGTGACCGGGTCGAGGGAGGGCAAGATCCGGTCGCTTATGCACAGTTCGATTACGGCAGGTTCCGCCACGCGCCCGCACACCTGATGCGGATTGCGCAGCAAAACGGATGGGCGACCGGATCGTCTAATGTTTCAGAGAAAGGCAAGATTCATGCTTGACCAAGAAACCCCTCCCGCCGCGCGGGATCTTGCGCGAGTGCGCGCCCACTACGGCAAGAACAAACTCGATGGCTCTATCGCTGACGCGGTTCTGTCCGTCACGGGTGATGTGCAGATGGCTGAAGGTCTTCGCAACTCCGCAGGCCGCATCCACTTTGCCGCCGAACTGGCAGGTTTGAGCCTGGATGAGGGCAACGAAATTCTTCGGAATGCGCTGGCATCGCTGTCGTCGGAAGATGCCGCAAGTGAAACTCGCATGAAGGCCAAGGCGATCGAAGAAATTGCCCTGGATGATATTCTGACGCGCCGCAAGGTGAAGGCCGAGACGGAAAAGCCGGTAGAGTTCATCAACCGCACAACGGCCACAGTCGGGCATTCCTGGGATCATGGCGACGGGTTTTGCGCGAAGATGACCGCGGGCCTGTCCGCGCGTTTGAACCCGAAAGAGGCAACGGCAATGGGCCGAGATGCCGCACAGTTCAGCATGGGCGAGATCGCGATGCAGTCTTGCCGCAACGCGGGCCTGAAGCCTTTCGACTATGCCGATGCAATTCGCATGGCCTCGCACACCACGCCCGATTTTCCGCTGATCCTGGAAGGCTCGATTTCCAACGATGTTGCGCGCCAGATCGAACAGCGCATGCCTGACCTGGTGCGCGCCTCGCATGAGGTCGCCAGGGAAGATTACCGCGCCGGAAACGCGCTGTCGCTGTCCGCTTCTGGCATGCCGCAGGAAGTGGCCGAAGGCGGCGAGATCCAGTTCGTGACCATGGAAGAGAAGGGCGAGGCACTGCCGACCGTCCGCGACTTTGCCAGCGGTTTCAACATCTCGAACCAAGCCTTGCAAAACGACTCGACCGCAATCCGGTTGATGAGCAACATTTCCAGCAAGATGACCGAAGGCGCGGTCGAGCGACTGCGCCAGGTTCTTCTGGCACCGATCGCGGCCAACAGCGGCAACGGTCAGTTCATGTCCGACACCAAGACGATGTTCCACGTTGACCACGGCAACCTTGCCGGGACAGGTGCGACGATCTCGATCACTAGCTTGACCGAGGCGCGCCTTGCCCTTCGGAAGATGACCGGCCTCAAGGGCGAACTGCGCCCGGTTGATCCCTGGGCGCTGGTGGTTCCGGCAGAACTGGAGACAGCCGCGCAACAGGTGGTGGCAGCGATTAACGCAGCCACGTCCGACGATGTGAACCCGTTCAGCGGAACGCTGGAGATCATCGTAGAGCCGGGCCTGAGCGATGATGCCGCATGGTATCTGATCGGCAACCCCGCCCGCCACGATGGCCTTGCACACGCCTTCCTGGACGGCCAGCGCACCCCTCGCGTGGAGTCGCGGGCCGGGTGGAACACCCTGGGGATGGAGTTCCGCCTGACCTGGGCGCTGGACGCCAAGTTCATCGAAACCGCGACCTGGTTCCGCAACCCTGGCGCATAACACGATCCGACCGGGCGCGGCGATCGCGTCCGGTCATTTGAACCGCTGGGCATCCTAACGGGTGCTTGGCACAAGAACCGGTTGGGGCACAATCTCCTTGCGTATCCAGCCGAGCGGGGGGCCGTCATTGGCGAGGGTCGGGCCTCGAAAAGTTTCGCACCCTCCCTCCGCCTTGGTCCGCTGGGGTGCGAAACACCCGGAACTTACCTAAAATCGCAGGACGACACCCAACTAGAGGATATGGAGAAGTGCATCCGTGCGCGGGCTGTGCGCCGGGCTGGTGGATTGCTCAATCAGATTGAGCCAGGGCAGGGCGCTCGGTATGGCAAAGGGGAGGGGGTAATTACCTCCCATTGCGTGAGGATGCAGCCCACGAGGCTGGCTTTTCAAAGCATCAGCAGGTTTATGGCTGAATATAAGTGCTACGGCCATGACGCACACTTGACGAAAGATCCCTTTAGTGCAAGTATGTGCAATATGTATGGCGCACAATTTTAAGGCCAATACAGATTAGGTTTGTCCCCGCCTTTGTTTTCAGGGGGCGTTGAAAAACAGAACCGCAAGACGGGATCTAGATTATGGCAAATCAGGCTGCAGCAATCACCCAGGCGACACGGTCTAGGGTCCGCTACGTGGATCTTGATGCTAACCAATTAATTTACAATCAGATCGGTGTGTTGTCTCGGGCGGCACATACTGGGGCGTCGGACTGATGGCTAATCCCGCCCTCATCCTTGCATGCGAAACAACCGCGGCAAAGCTTCTGGATATGAAGCCTGCCGAGTTTCGCGCGCTGGTGGAGGCGGGACACTTGCCCAAAGGTAAAGAAATCGGGCCGGGCTGTGTGCGGTGGCATGTGGATACCCTACGACATATCGGCAGCGGCGAAGCGATAGAAGGCGGAGGCATACAGTGGTGAAGCGCAAAAAATATCTCTGGAACCATCCAAAGGGGCGCGTCTATTTCCGGCGAAAAAACCCAAAACTGCTGGTGCGGATGCTGCACCCGGAAGGCACGGCAGAGTTTGACGCTCAATATTGGGAAATAATGACCGGAAAGCGGGCCGAGTCAAAACGCTCTTGGAAGGCGCTGATTGAGATAGTGCTTCAGTCCGACGAGTGGGCCGATCTGTCGCCGCGATACCGTAAAGACCTTGAACCCGTGTTTGCCTACCTGATTGTGAAGATGGGCAAGATGGACGTAGCAAGACTGACCCAGGCGGACATTTACGACGCGATGGAGGCGAACCGTCATCGGGTCAGGTTTGCAAATTACATCGCCACCGCAATTTCAATGCTGTCAAAGGTGGCCGTGAAAAAGCGCTGGAGGTCGGACAACCCGGCAATCGGTGTTTCACCCAAGGCAATGCCGAAGACGAAGCGAAAGCCGCACGTCCCATGGCCAGACGCGGCAGTGGATAAGTTTCGTGCCGAAGCTTCGGACCTTGCGCGACTGATATTTGAAATCGGAGTTGGTACAGTTCAGCGCCCCGGCGACTGGCCGGGATTTACTTGGGGCGACTATGACCCGTCAGGCGATGGATCGTTGACCCTGAGGCAGAACAAGACTGACATTCCGCTGACCCTGCCATGCACGGAACATCTGAAAGCGGCGTTAGAGAAGGCCAAGGCGGACTTGGGGTTCACGCCGCTACCGTCTCGCCCAATCCTGTGCAAGCCGACAGGCGGCGCGATGGGCTATTACTACATTGCCCATCTGATGCTCTCGGAGCGCAAGCGTCTTGGCTTGGCTGCTTATGACCTTCACGCGCTGCGTTATCGCGGTGTCATGGAATTGGCTTGGGCTGGATGTGACGATGACGAGATCGCAAGCTACAGCGGGCACACCACGAAAGCGATGATCGCGAAGTATGCAGGAGAGGCGCGCCAGCAAATGAGGGCAAAGCAAGCACGACTCAAGCGGCACTGAACAGAACAGGACCGGAACAAGAACGTGATACCAGAGGTGATACCCAATGAGCAGAAAAAACACTAACCCATTGAAATCCTTGGAGGCGGGTACCGGAATCGAACCGGTCTACACGGATTTGCAATCCGCTGCGTAACCTCTCCGCCAACCCGCCGCCGAGATGGCGATGGACCTAGCGGATATTGCGGACCGCTGCAAGGCCCCTGACGTGATCCGAGGGCACGATCTGCGGCAGATCGGACAGGGGGGCGCATTCCCGTTGCCCAGCCCCGGACGATGTGACAAAAGACGAAAGTAGAGACTGAACAGAAGAGTTTAGCTGATGACAGACTACGCCACGCGCCGGACCACCATGGTGGATACGCAGGTCAGACCCTCGGATGTGACCAAATTCCCCATCATCGAAGCGATGCTTTCGATTCCCAGAGAGGAATTCGTGCCCGACAGCCGCCGCGAGGCGGCATATGTTGGCGAGAACCTTGATCTGGGTGCTGGCCGCGTGATGCTTGAGCCGCGGACGCTGGCCAAGATGCTGGATGCGCTGGATGTACAGCGCGACGAGCTGGTGCTGGATCTGGGATGCGGGCTTGGCTATTCCTCTGCCGTGATTGCGCGCCTGGCCGAAGCTGTCGTCGCGGTTGAAAGCGTCGAGGAGCTTGCCTCGGAGGCACAGGAGATCCTGTCGCGCGAGGGTGCCGACAACGTCATTCTGCACCAGGGACCGCTGGCAGAAGGGGCCGCACAGCACGGGCCCTACGACGTGATCGTGATCGAGGGCGCGGTTGCCGAACTGCCCGCGTCGGTCCTTGACCAGTTGAAGGATGGCGGGCGCATCGCCTGCCTGTTCATGGAGGGCGCGCTGGGTGTCGTGCGTATCGGCTACAAGCTGGACGGCGGTATCAGCTGGCGCTTTGCCTTCAATGCCAGTGCGCCGGTGCTGGCGGGATTCGAGAAACAGGCTGCTTTCAGCCTGTGAAGGGCCAACAGGGGCCTGAACGCAGCGCCCCACAGACCAGGTGACGGGACAGGACCATGGCACGGATGACCAAGACCGAAGCGGCAACCGACAACCGCAGCAAGGGGGCTGGCGTGCACAGGTTCGTGGCGGGTGTGGTCGCCGGGCTGCTGTTCTTCGGGGCGCCCGTGACCGCCCTGTCCGAGACCCTGGCCGATGCCCTGGCAGGGTCCTACACGAACAGCGGGCTGCTGGAACAGAACCGCGCGCTGCTGCGGGCGGCAGATGAAGACGTGGCCGTGGCCCTGTCGGCCTTGCGCCCGATCATCGGCTGGTCTGCTGATGTGACCTATAGCGATAACGAGGCGCGTTCCTTGCAGACGGGCGGCCTGGTGCGCAGCACCCAGGACACAAGTGGCTCGCTCGGCCTCTCGGCCGAGATCGTGCTTTATGACGGTGGCCGCTCGCGCATGGGTGTGGATATCGCCAAGGAATCCGTTCTGGCGACGCGGCAGGCGCTTCTGGGTGTCGAACAGAACATTCTGTTGCAGGCCGTGCAAGCCTTCATGGACGTGCGGTCCAACACCGAGATCGTGGCGCTGCGGCGCAACAACGTGCGCGTGATCACGCAAGAGTTGCGCGCGGCGCAGGATCGTTTCGAAGTGGGTGAAGTGACCCGGACAGATGTGGCCCTGGCCGAGGCGCGCCTTGCGGGCGCCAATGCGCTGCTGGCCCAGGCCGAAGGCGATCTGGCCGAGGCGCGGGCCTTCTATCGTTTCGCCGTGGGGCGCGACGCGAATGCGCTGGCGGCACCGCCGGCGCTGCCGGCGCGGCCGGCATCGGTTGCCGCGGCGCAGGACCTGGCGATGCGGAGCCACCCCGAGATCCTGGGCGCGCAGCACGAGGTAGCGGTTTCGGATTTGCGGGTGCTTGTGGCCAAGGCGGCGGCGATACCGACGGTGCGGTTGCAGTCGCGCTATGGGCTGACCGAGGATCTGGACAACAGTGATTACAGCCGTGGCGGCAGCGTCGGTATCGGCTTGACCGGCCCGATCTACCAGGGCGGGCGCAATTCCGCGCTGGAACGCCAGGCGATCAACCGCGGCACCGCCGCACGTTCGGCGCTGTACGAGGCGACGCAGCGCGTGGCGCAGAATGTCAGCACGGCATTCGCCCGTGTTGACGTGGCCCGCGCCGCGATCGAGGCAAGCGACCGGCAGATCCGCGCGGCCCGCACCGCCTTTGAAGGGGTGCGCGAGGAAGCAGCGCTTGGTGCCCGCACCACGCTGGACGTTCTGAACGCCGAGCAGGAATTGCTGGACGCGCAAGCCAACCGGATCACGGCAGTGTCGAACCAGTATGCGGCGGCCTACGGTCTTTTGGCGGCCATGGGCCAATTGACCGCGCAGAAGCTGCAACTGAACGTGCAGGTCTACGACCCCGGCGCCTATTACAACCAGGTAGAGCGCGCGCCCAGCAAGATCAGCAAGCAGGGGCGCCAGCTTGACCAGGTTCTGAAGTCCCTGGGCAGAGAGTAAAGTAGACTCTATCTGTTGTGCGAACTGCTGGCAAAAGCTACACTTGCCAAAAGGCGAGAGTGGTAATCCGACATGAGCGATCCTGTGACCAATGTGGCAATCGAGGACGTCCTGTCCTCTATACGGCGTCTGGTGTCCGAAGACGCCCGCGTCCGTCCGCATGGGCTGCGCGCAGAACCAGCCGTGCCTGAAGCCTCCACCGGAAAACTGGTGCTGACGCCCGCCTTGCGTGTCTCTGCACCCGCAGCGGATGAGACATCGGCCGAGGCTGTGGCTGACGAGTCCGCGCAGGCCCCGGAGCTGCAACAGCATGATGACGTGGCCGAATCCGATCTGAACGGGTCCGCCGCGGCGGATGACGCAGGCTTTCCGGACAGTGCCGAAACCGCCGACCCACACCCGCCTGCTGCCGACACGGAGGTACAGGATGCATCCGACCTGTCTGCGATTGCCTGGGAGGATCACCTGGACGAGACGGATGATGCGGCGCCGCTGCGTCTGTCAGATGCCCTGATCGCCGACATCCCCGAAGCCGTGACAGATGCGGATACCGAGACTGACACCGCAGAAGCGGATGCAGGATCGGACGCAGGATCGGACACCATTCTGGCCGCTGCTGCGGCAGCCGCACAGGCGGCATCCTCAGAGGAGGCAGCGCCTCATGATGCGTGGGCGATGGCATCCACGGCGTCAGACACCGCGTCCGAGGTTGCGCCCGAGGCTGGTGATACGATGACCGAGGGATCGGATGACGCCGCCGATCCGTCGGATTTCATCTTTGCCTCCTCGCGTGACCCTATCGGATACGATGATGCGGAGATGACGGCGACCGCCGCTGCCTATGACGCAGGTGACAGCGACGAGACCGGCAGCAGCATCTTCCGCGATGATGAAACCATCCTGGATGAGGAAAGCCTGCGCGAACTGGTGGCTGAAATCGTGCGCCAGGAACTGCAAGGTGCCTTGGGTGAGCGGATCACCCGCAACGTCCGCAAGCTGGTGCGCCGCGAAATCCACCGGGCCCTGACCAGCCACGAGCTGGAATGACAGGCTGCGGCAAGCCTGCGCCGATCATCTGAAAAACCGTGACCCCAAACGAAAAATGCGCCCCTGAAGGGCGCATGTTTCGGTCTGTTGCCCCGCCCCGTCAGGCGGGGCCAGAGATCAGGCTGCTTCGGCTTGCTGCGCGGCGTTGCGACGCTCGCTTTCCTCGCGCGACAGCGCGACGGAGGTGCGTACACCTTTGGCAACGAAATCCATCAGGCCGGTCACAACGCGCTCGTTGGGATCGATCCCGGCGCAGGACAGCACTTCGCGGCCATCGCGCGAGCGTGCCCACCGGGCGATCTGCTCGGGGCCGTTGCCGTATTTCTTGTCATCAGCGATCGCATCATCCAAAGCGGCCAGCACGACGGCCGCAAACAGTTTACGCGCACGGTTGCCCTGCTCATTATTGAAGGCAGTGCCGTCAACGAAATCCTTCATGATTCGTCCTTTGTTATTGCTCTTGCGTTTCAGGCGTGGCGCTCCTTATGACGGATCGGATCCGATTCGGATAGGCTGTAAAAACATGGCTGTCATGCGCGCGGTGCATGGCTCCATGCGTTTTTGCCTGTATTTCGTCTGCTTGCCACGCAGGTGAACCCCAGATATAGGTGCGCCCAGATATTCATCAACCTTCTGGTCAGGTTTACCCATGCCCAAAATCAACGGAAACGAAATTCGCCCCGGCAACGTGCTGGAGCATAATGGCGGTCTGTGGGCCGCGGTGAAAGTCGATCATGTGAAGCCCGGCAAGGGCGGTGCCTTTGCCCAGGTCGAAATGCGCAACCTGCGTAACGGGTCCAAGCTGAACGAACGCTTCCGCAGCGCGGACAAGGTCGAGCGCGTGCGCCTGGACCAGAAGGACCAGCAGTTCCTCTATGAGCAGGACGGCATGCTTGTCTTCATGGATTCAGAGACTTACGAGCAGATCGAACTGCCTGTCGAGATCCTGGGAGAGCGCCGCCCCTTCCTGCAGGATGGCATGATGGTCCATATCGAATACTACGATCAGGAAGCGCTGAACGCGACGCTGCCGCAGAAAGTGACCTGCCGCATCGCCGAGACGGAACCGGTTGTGAAAGGCCAGACCGCGGCCAACAGCTTCAAGCCGGCAATTCTGGACAATGGCGTTCGCATCCTGGTGCCGCCCTTCGTCGGGCCGGATGAAGATGTGATCGTGAACACTGAATTGATGGAATATGTCGAACGCGCCTGACGCGTTTCGGACGATCAGAGACGTGAAACCGCCCCTCTGGGGGCGGTTTTCTTTTTGCCCGGTCCGATGATGTCGTGACGCAGCGTCATGCATCAAATGCAAGGCTTTCCAGGCTTGCCCCGGGTTCAGTCCTGCAAAAGCGTCACCTGTGCCGCGCCCGCCTGCATCGGCCCCATGGCGCGATCCAGCCGCAGATAGGCGATGGCCTGCCCCCCGGCCTGGGTATAGAGCGTGCCGGCAGATTTTTCGCCTGCGGTGATCTCGGTTCCCACGGGGGCCGCGCCGGTCACCGCGACCCGCACCAGCCCCTTGCGCAGCTCGGTCTTGTGCTTAATCCGCGCGGTCACTTCCTGCCCGACATAGCAGCCCTTGCGGAAATCGACGCCATGCAGACGCTCGAACCCGGCTTCCAGGATATATGTCTCGGGCGTCAGTTCGATGCCCGTCTCGGGGATGCAATGCGCCACGCGGATGGCATCCCAATCGGTGCCGTCATCGCCCCCCGTCGCGCCGTAAAGTCGCCAGCCAAGGTCTGCATGGCGCGGATCGGGCAGCGCGCCGTCTGGCGCAGGGCCGGTGCCGCGCCGCACGGTCAGGGCGGTTTCCTCGATCCGCACATCGGCGCGCAGCTTGTACATCGTCAGGCGTTGGGCCAGCGCGGGGCCAATCGCGGCATCCACGTCCAGCAGGATATCCGCACCCTCGGCCTTGAGGAAGAAATCCGCAATGTATTTGCCCTGCGGCGTCAGCATCGCGGCATAGACCAGCGCGCCACGGTCGATTGCGGCGATGTCATTGGTGATCAAACCCTGAAGGAAATGGCGGGCGTCGGCCCCGCTGAGGCGGTAGATGCGTCGTGTCATGGCGTTGATGGTCCTGGGTCAGGCATGGTCAGGATATGGGGCGCGGTGGCGGGCTGCAACAGGGGCTCAACGGCGGCCTGCGTCAAAGGCCGCTTGCAGGGCGGCCGCGTCGTATTCATGGGCGATCCAGTCCTCGAACCCGATCGGGCCTTCGGCATTGCGCGCCTCGTACCAGTCCAGCATCATGTCCAGAACGCCGGTCTTTGTGAACCGCAGGTGAATATAGCGCGGCGACAGCATCCGGCGCGCGGCCTGCACATCCTTGCCCAACATCACCATCAGGTAGATGGCGCTGGCCAGGCCCGCGCGATCCGCGCCCGATTTGCAATGCATCAGGAAGGGCCTGTCGATGGTGCGAAAGGCCGCGATCAGGCTTTGCACGGCCTCGCGCGTGGGGGCGCTGCGGGAATGCAGGGGCGCGCTGATCATGGTCATGCCCAGGGCCTCAAGGCTTTCGCGTTCGAAGTGAAAGGCCCATTTCTCGGAGGAGGCGCGCAGGTAAAGCACGGTGCGGATGCCCATGTCGCGATAGCGTTTCAACCGCCAGTGCCCCGGTTGATTCGACCTGTAGACCCCCGGCGCGATCTGGTCGAAATTGCTCCACAGATGGCGCAGGATCGCGTGATCCATGAACTGATAGGCCCAGAAGGCGCGACGCCTCTGACCGGGATCGGACAGATCGCCTTCCGTTGGCAGCCGCGCCGGGCGGTCCCTACGCAGCAGTCGGGAAAGCGGGTTCATCGTGATCCTTTGGCCTTTTCTCTGGGCGATGATGTAATGTCTTGGGGCCGCGCTGGCAAGTTTGCCGCCGGGGCAGGACGCCAGAGATTGACGCTGCCCGGCAAGGGGGTAGTGTCGCGCCGTCACCGTTCCGGAGAAACGACATGAGCCTTGCCCACGGTCGCCCTTATCTTGCCATTCCCGGCCCCTCGGTCATGCCCGAGGAGGTGCTGCGCGCGATGCACCGGTCTGCGCCCAATATCTATGAGGGCGATCTGGTCGCGCTGACCGACAGCCTGATCCCCGATCTGCGGCGCGTGGCCCGCACCGAGCATGCCGCGACCTTCTACATCGGCAATGGTCATGCGGCATGGGAGGCGGCGCTGGCCAATGTGGTCGCCCCGGGTGATCGGGTGCTGGTGCCTGCGACGGGGCGTTTCGGGCATGGCTGGGGCGATATGGCGGCGGGTCTGGGCTGCGATGTGCAGGTGATCGACTTTGGCAAACGCAGCCCCTTCGATCTGAACCGGATCGAGGATGCGCTGCGCGCCGATACCGGTCACCGGATCAAGGCCGTGCTGGCCAGCCATGTGGATACGTCAAGCTCGGTGCTGAACGACATTGCCGGGCTGCGCGCCGCCCTGGACGCGGCGGGGCATCCGGCGCTGTTGATGGCCGATTGCATCGCGTCACTGGGCTGCGATCGTTTCGAGATGGACGCCTGGGGCGTGGACGTGATGGTAGCCGCCAGCCAGAAGGGGATCATGGTGCCGCCGGGGCTGGGCTTCGTGTTCTTCGGTCCGCGCGCCGCGGACGCACGCGCGCGGATGGAACGGGTCAGCCGCTACTGGGACTGGGTGCCGCGCGCCAATCCCGAATACTTCTTTCAATATTCGGGCGGTACTGCGCCGACCCATCACCTTTACGGGCTGCGCGCCGCGCTGGACATGATCCATGCAGAAGGGATCGAGGCGATCTGGGCGCGCCATGACACGCTGGCCCGCGCGATCTGGGCCGCCTGTGACGCCTGGGGCCAGGGCGGGCCGATGGAATTGAACATCGCCGATGTTGCCCATCGCAGCCGGGCGGTGACCTCGCTCAGGATCGGTGCGCCGCATGGCACCTCTTTGCGCAAATGGACGGAACACCAGGCGGGCGTGACGCTGGGTATCGGATTGGGCATGGCGGAACCGGGCGATCCTGAGTGGCACGGCTTTTTCCGGATCGGCCATATGGGACATGTGAACGCGCATATGGTCATGGGCGCGCTGGGGGCGATACAGGCCGGTTTCGTGGCGCTGGACATTCCCCATGGGGCGGGGGCGCTGGATGCGGCGGCGGCGATGATGGCCCGCGGCTAGCCGATCACGGGCTGCGGGGCCGTGTGCGGCTGTCCGTGGTCCTGCGGGGCGGATGCAATGCAATGCAATGGCCCCGTCGCGGCGTCAGCTTTTTGTGGCGGCCCGCGCATCCCGAAGGGCGTCGGGCAGTGCCCCGGCCAGCAGGGCCAATTGGTCCGCAGTGCCGCAGCTGATGCGGATGCAGCGGTTTTGCGGGGCTACGAAAGGCATGCGAACGAACACGCCGCGCGCCACCAGCCCCTCCAGCACGCGGCGGGCCAGCGCGCCGTCACCACCGCAATCCACGGTCACGAAATTCGTGGCCGACGGCAGGGGCGCAAGGCCGTTGTCACGCGCGATGCGGGCGATCTCGTCGCGCGCGCGCGTCACTTCCCGGCGCACATGGGCCATCCAGTCCTGATCTTCCAGCGCCGCCAGCGCGCCCGCCAGGGCCGCGCGATTCATGCCGAAATGATTGCGGACCTTGTTGAAGGCGTCGATCAGCGGGGCCGCGCCAATGGCATAGCCCACCCGCGCGCCGGCCATGCCATACCCCTTCGAGAAGGTCCGCATCCGGATCACGCGCGGATCATCGGGCGAAACCGGCGCAGCAGTGCCCTCGGGCGCGAGGTCGATATAGGCCTCGTCCAGCACCAGCAGCGTGCCATCCGGCAACGAATCAAGCGCGGCGGCAATGGCGGCGCCGCCATGATGGCTGCCCATCGGATTGTCGGGATTGGCCAGATAGACCAGCTTGGCATCGACCTCGGCGGCACGCGCCATCAGGGCGGCGGGATCTTCGTGATCACCGGCATAGGGGACCTTGTGCAGCACCCCGCCGAACCCGGTCACATGGTAGTTGAACGTGGGATAAGCCCCGTCCGAGGTGACGACCGCATCGCTCTGTTCGACAAGCAGGCGCACAAGATAGCCCAGCATGCCGTCGATCCCTTCGCCGATCATGATATTGGCGGGGGCGCAGCCGTGATGGGCGGCAAGGGCGTGGCGCAGGTCATGGGCCTCGGGGTCGCCATACATCCAGATCTCGGCGACCGCCGCCTGCATCGCGGCGATCGCGCGGGGCGATGGGCCAAAGACGCTTTCATTGGCCCCCAGCCGCGCGGCAAAAGGGTGTCCAAGGGTGCGTTCCTGCGCTTCGGGCCCGACAAAGGGCACGGCGGCGGGAAGGCTGGCGGCAAGCGGTGTCAATCTGGGTCCGGTCATGACGCCAGATAAACCGAGGGCCCGGCTTTCGGCAAGGGGGCTGCGCGCTGCCCCTTCGCTCCGGAAGGGGTGGCAAAATTCCCTAACGTCGTGCTGGATCGGCGCGCGGTTTGCGGCAAGACTGTCGTCAAACAGCGGAGGAGCGCCCATGGATCGCGTCAGCATCGAGATCAAGGACCATATCGCCCATGTCACCCTGACACGGGGTGACAAGATGAACGCCGTCGATCCCGCGATGGCCGAGGCGGTTGTCGCCGCAGGCACCAGTCTGATCGACAATGCCGATATTCGCGCGGTGGTGCTGTCAGGCGAGGGGCGTGCCTTCTGCGCGGGTCTGGATGTGGCCAGCTTTTCCGCCTTTGCCGCCCAGGATCCCGAGGCGCGGATCATGCCGCGCAGCCATGGGGACGCGAACCTGATGCAGCAGGTGGCGCTGGTCTGGCGCGCCGTGCCCGTGCCGGTGATCGCGGCGCTGCATGGGGTGGCCTTCGGCGCCGGGTTCCAGATGGCGCTGGGCGCCGATGTGCGGATCGCCGCCCCCGACACCAGGCTGGCGATCATGGAAATGAAATGGGGCCTGGTTCCCGATATGGGCGGCATGGTCCTTCTGCCGCAACTGACGCGATCGGATGTGATCCGGCGCATGACTTACACGGCGGAACCCATTGATGCCAAGCAAGGTCTTGACTGGGGGCTTGTCACCGAACTGGCCGATGATCCGCTGGCGGCGGCGCGCGCCATGGCCGCGACCATCTCCGGCAAAAGCCCCAGCGCCATGCGCGCGGCGAAACGGCTGATCGGCCTGTCCGAACAGGCGGATGCGAAAACCGTGCTGTGGCAAGAAAGCCGCGAGCAGGTCGATCTGATCGGCAAGCCGCATCAGATGGAAGTGATCGCCGCGAACCTGCAAGACCGCGCCCCCAAATTCGGCTGAGACGCTACGCGGCGGCCGCGGCACCATGGATATTTGAAGCAAGAAGAAAGGCGGGCGCACAAGGGTTCTTCTTGCCAGAAATATCCTTGGGGGGTGGCCCGAAGGGCCTAAGGGGGGCAAACAGCCCCTCTTTTCTGATCGTATCAGCCCAGTTCGGCCAGGCGCGCGCGTGCTGCTTTCAGCGTGGTCTCTTCTTCCTCGCGCAGGGCCAGGTTCTCGCGCGTTTCGGCCACGACCTCTTCCGGGGCCGAGGTGGCGAAATTGGGGTTGTTCAAACGGCCCCGCAGCCCGCCGATTTCCTTGGCCAGCTTCTGCAGTGTCTTGTCCAGCCGCGCTTTTTCCTCGGCGACGTCGATGATATCGGCCAGCGGCAGGCCGAAGATGCCGCCCTCTACCGCCAGGGTCACCGTGCCCTTGGGGAAGCTGGGCACCTCCGTCAGGCTGTCGATGCGGGCAAGCTTGCGGATCAAGGCTTCGTTGCGCGACCAGGCCTCGCGGCCCGCCGCGTCCAGCTCGGTCAGCACCATGGGCACTTGCAGGCCGGCGGGGACACGCATCTGCGCGCGGGCGGAACGGACGCTGTCGATCAGGCCGATGACCCAGGTCATCTCGCGGTCGGCATCGGCATCGGCCAGGTCGGCGGCGCTGTCGTCTGGCCAGTCGGCATGGACCAGCATCCTGGTGCGGGTTCCGGTCTGGCCCCAGAGTTCTTCGGTGATGAAGGGCATGATCGGGTGCAGCATGATCAGGCATTGGTCGAGTACCCAGGCCATGACCTTTTGCGTCTCGGCGCGGATCGCGTCATCGCCGTCCATCAGCAGGGGTTTGGAGAATTCCACATACCAGTCGCAGACCTTGCCCCAGACAAAGGCATAAAGCGCATTGGCGGCATCGTTGAAGCGATAGGCATCCAGGGCGGCGTCCACTTCGGCGCGCACGCGGGCGGTTTCGCCGATGATCCAGCGGTTCACGGTGGCGGTGGCGGGGGGCGGGGCGGATTGCGTCGCGTGGCCTTCCCAGACGCCGTTCATCTCGGCAAAGCGGCAGGCGTTCCAGAGTTTGGTGCCGAAGTTGCGATAGCCCTTGATCCGTTCGGTCGAGAGTTTCAGCACGCCCCCCAGGGCCGCCATCTGCACCATGGTGAAGCGCAGCGCATCGGCGCCGAATTCATCCACGATCTGCAACGGGTCGATCACGTTGCCGCGCGTCTTGGACATCTTCTGTCCCTTCTCGTCGCGCACAAGCTGATGCAGGTAGACGGTGTGGAACGGTACCTCGTCCACCACGGCCAGTTGCATCATCATCATCCGCGCGACCCAGAAGAACAGGATGTCCTGCCCGGTGATCAGCACGTCGGTCGGGAAATATTTCGCCATTTCAGGCGTTTGTTCCGGCCAGCCGAGGGTGCCGATGGGCCAGAGCCCCGAAGAGAACCAGGTATCCAGCACATCGGGGTCGCGGGTGAGCGTCTTGCCCGGCGCCATGGCTTGCGCGTCCGCCTCGGAGGCGGCGCAGTATTCGCGGCCGTCTTCGTCGAACCACACCGGGATCTGGTGACCCCACCAGAGCTGGCGCGAGATGCACCAGGGCTCGATGTTCTCCAGCCAGTGGTAATAGACCTTTTCGCCCGATTCCGGGATGATCCTCGTGCGGCCCGTGCGCACGGCGTCGAGCGCGGGGCCGACAACCTTGGCGGCGTCCACGAACCATTGGTCGGTCAGCATCGGTTCGATCACCACGCCGGAGCGGTCGCCGAAGGGCTGCATGATCTTCTTGGCCTCGACCAACGGGACAAGCTGCGCGTCCTCTGTCCGCATCTCGCCGCCCTCTGAGGGTTCGACCGGCGCTTTGACCGCCGCCTTGCCCAGGCGGGGATCGGTGGCTTCGGTCATTACCGCGAGGCCTTCGGCGGTGATTTCGGCGACCACGCGGTTGCGCGCCTCGAACCTGTCCAGCCCGCGCAGGTGGTCGGGGACGAGGTTGAGGGTATCGACCTCGGCCTCGGTGAACTCTGCACCATTCGCGATGGCCTGGGCGCGGGTCGCGGCCTGATCATAGGGCGCGCCATCGGCGCGCATCTGGCCGCGCGTGTCCATCAGGCGATACATCGGGATGCCGCCGCGCTTGGCGACCTGATAGTCGTTGAAGTCATGCGCCCCGGTGATCTTGACCGCGCCCGAGCCGAAGTTGCGGTCGGGGTATTCATCGGTGATGATCGGGATCAGGCGGCGATGCTCTTTCGGGCCGACAGGAATCTCGCAGAGTTTTCCGATGATTGGCGCGTAACGTTCATCTTCCGGGTGAACGGCGACAGCGCCGTCGCCAAGCATGGTTTCGGGGCGGGTCGTGGCGATGGAGATGTAGTCGCGCTCCTCCTCGAACAGGACATTGCCGTCTGCGTCACGCTCGACGTAGGTGTAGGTCTCGCCCCCCGCCAGCGGGTATTTGAAGTGCCACATATGGCCGTCCACCTCGAGGTTCTCGACCTCGAGATCGGAAATCGCGGTTTCGAAATGCGGGTCCCAGTTGACCAGCCGCTTGCCGCGATAGATCAGCCCCTTGTTGTACATGTCCACGAAGACCTTGATCACCGCGTCATGGAAATTGGGGCCATCGGTGCCGCCCGAGGGGTCACCCGGCGCGCCGGTCATGGTGAAGGCCAGACGATCCCAGTCCATCGACGTGCCCAGCCGCTTGTCCTGCATGACGATGGTGCCGCCGTATTGCGCCTTCCATTCCCAGACCTTTTCGAGGAATTTCTCGCGCCCCAGCTCGCGGCGGCCGGGCTGGCCGGTGCTGGCCAGCAGCTTTTCGACCTGCAATTGCGTGGCGATGCCTGCGTGATCAAGGCCGGGCTGCCAGAGGGTGTCGACCCCCTGCATCCGTTTCCAGCGGATCAGCACATCCATCAGGGTGTGGTTGAAGGCATGGCCCACATGCAGCGATCCGGTCACGTTGGGCGGCGGCAACATGATGCAGAACGTCTCCGCGCCGGGGCGCGCGTTTGCGCCTGCGCGGAAACATCCCGCTGCTTCCCATGCCGCTGAAAGCCGGGCTTCGGCCTCGGCCGCGTCGAAGGTCTTGTCCATCGCCATTATGCTTGATCCTGCGTGATCTTCGGATTTTCGGGTTCCAGCCCATCTAGCGAATTGAGCGGGCAAGGGGAAGGCCTGCGGTGCCTGTCAGTTCCGGTCAAGTTTGGTGGACAGGTGGATCAGGCTTTCAGAGGATCGCACGCCCTTGGCCTCGATGATGCGGTCAAGGGTTTCGTCCAGTTCCTCGGTGCTGCGGGCCGTCACTTCGACGATCAGGTCGAAGCGGCCGGATGTGGTGTGCACGCGGGCGACTTGCGGCAGGGATTTCAGGCGCGCAAGAACCGTGGGGCCGGTGCGGGGTTCGATCTGCAGAAGTGCCGTGGCCCGCAAGGGGGCGCGCGCGGCCTCGCCCAGGCGCAGGGCATAGCCTGCGATGATGCCGGATTGCTCCAGCCGGTCCAGCCGCGCCTGTGCGGTGCTGCGTGCAAGGCCCAGACGGCGGGCCAGCGTCGCCACGGGCAGGCGGGCGTTTTCGGTCAGAAGGGCCAGAAGGGCACGGTCTGTGTCGTCGATCTGTATGTTCATGCTGACGATATGATGCAGAATTCATACAAAATGCAACAAGTGACAGCATGAATCGACAAAACCATGGCGCAGAGTGATGCAAAACACCATTCCCGAGGCAGCGCCATGAAATCCGATCCGATCTGGTCCACCCCCGAAGATCATCTGCGAAAGATGCAGCCCGATACCGCGCAGCTTTATCTCTGCCCCGCCGAGATCAGCCGGATGGCGCGGCGGTTCCAGGCGGGGTTTCCGGGGCTGGTGAGCTATGCGGTCAAGGCCAATCCGGTCCATGCCGTGCTGGAAAACCTGGTGGCGGCGGATCTGCGGGCCTTTGACGTGGCTTCGGTGCCGGAAATGCAGGCCGTGCGGGCGGTCTGTCCCGACGCGGTTCTGCATTACAACAATCCGGTGCGGTCGCGGTCCGAAGTGGCGGCAGCGGCCGATATGGGTATCGCCTCGGCCTCGGTTGATTGCGCGGGGGAGTTGGACAAGCTGGCGGTCTTGCCGCGCGGCACGGAAATCGCCGTGCGTCTGGCCTTGCCGCTCAAGGGGGCGGCCTATGATTTCGGGGCCAAGTTCGGGGCGGGCCCCGATCAGGCGGTAGCCTTGCTGGGGCAGGTGGCGGCGATGGGGTTCGCGCCTGCGATGACCTTTCATCCCGGGACACAATGCGCCGATGCAGGCGTCTGGGCGGGCTATATCAGGGCTTGCGCCGATGTGGCGCGGCGCGCGGGTGTGCAACTCGGGCGGTTGAACGTGGGCGGCGGATTTGCGGCGCATCGCGGTGTCGCGCCCGACCTTGAGGCCGTGTTCGCCCGGATCGGGGCCGAGGTCCGCGCCGCCTTTGGTCCTGACGCGCCCGCGCTGGTCTGCGAGCCGGGCCGCGCGATGGTGGCCGAGGCCTGCCAGCTTGCCACCCGCGTCAAAAGCCTGCGGGATGATGCCATTTATCTGAACGATGGCATCTATGGCGCGCTGGCGGAATGGCGCGATATCGCGGCGCATGACAGGGTGCGGATCTTGGCCTGCGACGGCCGCGCGCGCAGGGCGCCCGCCTGTCCGCGCATCGTCTTTGGGCCGACCTGCGACAGTATCGACCGGCTGCCCGACCCCCTGATGCTGCCGGCCGATCTGGCGGAAGATGATTACCTGATCTTCGCGGGCATGGGGGCCTATTCCCATGCCATCGCCACGCGATTCAACGGCTACGGGCCCGATGCGCTGGTCACGGTGGCCGGTTTTGGTGATTGATCCTGCGATCCTCATGTGACGCAAGATGAGGCAGGACGCGGCCTGCCCCTTCATCTTTCCCCAAATACTCATCTGTGCAAGGCCTGCCGGGGGCGCGTCCTCTGGACACTGGCGCGTTGTCCGCTAGGTTCGAGGCCAGTCAAAACGGGGACAGGCGCATGGAAAAGTTCGGAAAAAGCCAACCGGTCAAGCGGGTCGAGGATGTCCGTTTCCTGACGGGACAGGGGCGCTATGTCGATGATATCGCGCCCGGCGATGCCTTGCAGGCGTTCGTCTTCCGCTCGCCCGTGTCCCATGCGACCATCACCCGGCTGGATGTCGATGCGGCGCGCGAGGCGGACGGCGTCCACCTTGTGATCACCGCCGATGACCTTGCGGCGGCGGGGATCACCAAAGGGTTGGTGGCGACAGTGCTGACGAACCGCGATGGAAGCCGGGCGGCGGCACCCAGGCGGCCTATTCTGGCCGAAGGGCGTTTGCGATTCGTGGGCGAGCCGATCGCCGTGATCATCGCCGAAACCGCAACGCAGGCGCGTGATGCGGCGGAACTGATCGAACTGGATTACGACGACCTGCCAGCCAAGCTTGATCTGGTTGCAGGGGGCGAGGCCCTGCATGACGAAGCGCCCGAGAACCGCGCCTTCGACTGGTCCAAGGGCGATGAGGCGGCCTGCGACGCGGCCTTTGCCACGGCCGCCCGTGTCGTGCGGCTGCAGGTCGATGACAACCGCATCATCGTCAATTCGATGGAGCCGCGCGGCTGCTATGCCGAATGGCAGGACGGGCGGTTGCATCTGGCGGTCAACGGGCAGGGCGTCTGGGTGATCAAGCGGCACCTGTCCGAGATCCTGGGCCTGGCGCCCGATCAGGTCCGCGTGACCAACCCTGATGTGGGGGGCGGATTCGGCATGAAATCCATGAGCTATCCGGAATCCTTCGCCGTGGCCCATGCCGCCCGCGTGCTGGACCGGCCCGTGCGCTGGATGTCCGAGCGGACAGAGGCGATGCTGTCGGACAATGCGGGGCGCGATCTTGTGCATGACGTGGCGCTGGCCTTTGACGCGGACAACAAGATCCTGGCCTACCGGGTCGATACGCGCTGCAATCTTGGGGCCTACAACAGCCAGTTCGGCCAGCCGATCCAGACCGACCTCTTTTCCAAGGTGTTGATGGGGGTCTATGACGTGCAGACCACCTATCTGCATGTGGAAGGCTATTACACCAATACCACGCAGGTGGACGCCTATCGCGGTGCGGGCCGCCCCGAGGCGATCTATGTGCTTGAGCGCGCGATGGACATGGCTGCGCGCGAACTGGGTGTGGACGGCTGGGACCTGCGGCGGCGCAATTTCATCCCGGTGGAGCGTTTTCCCTATGTCAGCGCCACGGGCGAAACCTATGACGTGGGCGATTTTGCCCGCGTGCTGGCCCATGCGGAACGCACCGCCGACCGCGCCGGTTTCGCCGCGCGCAAGGCGGCCAGTGCCGCGCGCGGCAAGCTGCGCGGGATGGGGCTGTGCTATTACATCGAAAGCATCCTGGGCGATCCGTCCGAAGGGGCGAAGGTGGAATTCGCCGCCGATGATCAGGGCCGGATGACCGCCACGATCTATGTGGGCACCCAAAGCAACGGGCAGGGGCATGAAACAGTCTATGCACAGTTCCTGTCGGATCAGACGGGCATTCCCGCCGATCTGATCCGCGTGGTGCAGGGCGACAGCGACCTGATCGCGCAGGGCGGCGGCACGGGAGGCTCGCGTTCGGTGACGACGCAGGCCAATGCGACGCTGGCCATGGTCGATGTGATGATGGCGGGCTTTCGCCCCTACCTGGCCGACAAGATGGGCGTTGAACCTGACGCCATCACATTTGACGATGAACGCTTCCGCGCGCCGGGGTCAAACCTGACGCCCACGGTGCTTGAGGTGGCCGAGATGGCCGCCGCCGATGGCCGCGCCGACCTGCTGGTGCATGAGGCGCGCGCAACGCTGCCGGGGCGGTCCTATCCCAATGGCGCGCATGTGGCCGAGGTCGAGATCGACCCCGATACCGGCGTGGTGCGCGTGGACCGCTACAGCGTGGTTGACGATTTCGGGAATCTTATCAATCCGGTACTGGCCGAAGGTCAGGTGCATGGCGGGGTGGCGCAGGGGATCGGCCAGGCCCTGACAGAACATGTCGTGTATGACGCGGATGGGCAGTTGCTCACGGCAACGTTCATGGACTACGCGATGCCGCGCGCCGATGATCTGCCCATGTTCACCTTCGAGACAGAACCGGTGCCATCGACGGCGAACCCGATGGGCATGAAGGGCTGTGGCGAGGCGGGCACCGTGGGGGCGATGGCCGCCACGGCAAATGCGGTGCTGGATGCGCTGTGGGATCGCGGGATCAGGCGCGCCGACATGCCATTCACGCCGCACAGGGTATGGATGATGCTGAATGACCACCTGGAGGCAGCTGAGTAAGGCGCTTTTCGGCCGGTTCCTGCGGCGAAAACCGCCCGAACAGGCCGCTGCCCTGCTGCCGCGACGCGGCCCGCAGATCCTTGTGATCATTCTGGACGGCACGATGTCCACCCTCAGGGCGGGACATGAGACGAATGCCGGCCTGACCCGCAAGCTTCTGTCGGAAGTGGCGGGTGTCTCGGTCTATTACGAGCCTGGCATCCAGTTGCTGGATTGGCGACGCGCGCCTGACGTGATGATGGGGCGCGGGATCAACCGGCAGATCCGCCGCGCTTATGGCTGGCTGGCCAGCCGTTACCGTCCGGGCGACATGATCTTTCTGATGGGGTACTCGCGCGGGGCTTTCGCGGTGCGGTCTTTGGCCGGGGTGATCGACCAGGTGGGGCTGTTGCGCGCCGATTGCGCGACCGAGCGCAACATCCGCACGGCCTATCGCCACTATCAGGCGCTGCCCGGCAGCGATGTCGCCCGTGCCTTTCACCGGGCCTATTGCCACCCGTCGGTCATGGTCGAGATGATCGGCATCTGGGATACGGTCAAGGCGCTGGGCCTGCGGTTGCCCCTGCTGTGGAAATGGTCCGAAACAGCCCATGCCTTTCATTCGCACCAGCTGGGCGCGTCTGTCCGGCACGGATTTCACGCGCTGGCGCTGGACGAAACGCGCGAGGTCTTTGCGCCGATCCTGTGGGAAACGCTGTCAGACCGGCCCGTATCGGTGGAACAGGTCTGGTTCAACGGGGCGCATGGCGATGTGGGCGGGCAATTGGGCGGTTTCCATGCGGCGCGGCCCTTGGCGAATATTCCGCTGGTGTGGATGCTGGAGAAGGCCGAAGGCTGTGGCCTGCCTTTGCCTGCGGGATGGCGCGGGCGGTTTCCCTGCGATCCGGACGCGCCCCGCGTCGGCACCTGGCGTGGCTGGGGACGGATGTTCCTGCTGCGCCGCACGCGCCTGGTGGGGCAGGACCCTTCGGAACGATTGCATCACACGGTCAGGACGGTGCCGCGTCATGCCTTGCAGCTGGGGGCTGATCTGGGGGCCTGACGGGGCAGGGCAACATGCCCGACTGGTTGGCAGACCTGTAGCCAGACTGGCAGCAGACCCGCAGGTCGCGCACAGGTTCGGACGCGGGATCAGGACCCTGGATCAGGATCCGGGGCGGGTGCGGATGATACCTGCGAAATGATCGAACAGCGCGCCATTGGCCGCGATGATGTCGCCGTGCTGCAGGGGGTCATGGCCGTCACGGATCGGGCCGACCAGCGCGCCCGCTTCAGTGGCGATCAGCATGCCTGCGGCCAGATCCCAGGGCTGAAGCTCGCGTTCCCAGAAGCCGTCGTAGCGGCCCGCGGCGACATAGGCCAGGTCCAGCGCCGCGGCACCCCAGCGCCGCACGCCCGCGCATTCCGGCATCAGTCGCGCCAGATCCTGCAGGGTGGCGGGCAGGGTGCGCTTGGCCGCATAGGGGATGCCGGTTGCAAAGATCGCCTCGATCATCTTGTTGCGGCCTGACACGCGCAGGCGCTTGGAGTCGTTCATCCAGGCGCCGCTGCCCTTTTCGGCATAGAACATCTCGTCCTTGGCGGCGTCGAAGACCACGGCCGAGACGATCTGCCCCTTGTGTTCCAGCGCGATCGAGATCGCCCAATGCGGCAGGCCGTGCAGGAAATTCGTGGTGCCGTCCAGCGGATCGACGATCCAGCGGCGGGTGGGGTCCTGTCCCGCGATCTCGCCGCCTTCTTCGGCCAGCCAGCCATAGGTGGGGCGTGCGCCCAGCAATTCGTCCTTCAGGATCTTCTCGGCGGCCAGATCGGCGCGGCTGACGAAATCGCCCGCGCCCTTCATCGAGACCTGGAGGTTTTCGACCTCGCGGAAATCCTTGACCAGCGACCGACCCGCCTTGCGCGCGGCCTTGATCATGATGTTGAGATTTGCGCTGCCCTGCATCGTCCGGCTCCTGTCTGTCAGGCCGCGCGTATACGCGCTGGGGGGGCGCTTGCCAAGGGCAGAACGGCCCTCCCGTACCGCCCTTCCGTACCGCCCGCCAGTGCCGCTTGCGAAATCGCGCACAGGGGCTGCGTTGCGGCGCACAGGACGGCTCAGGGGCAAGCGCATATATGCCGGAACAAGCGCCGCTTTGCCTGGCGTGATCCCGATATTCCCTCAAGGAGCCCGTGCAATGACCCAAGCCCGTATCGCCATCGTCTTCTATTCGACCTATGGCACCAATCATCAGGTGGCGCTTGCCGCCGCCGAAGCCGCCCGCGCCGCCGGGGCCGATGTGCGCCTGCGCCGCATCGCCGAAACCGCCCCCGCCGAGGTTGTCGCCGGGCAGGACGCGTGGAAAGCGCAACTGGACAAGGTGCAGGACATCCCCGAGGTCAGCCATGACGACATGGAATGGGCCAATGGTTACTTCTTCATCTCGCCGACCCGCTATGGCGCGGTCGCCAGCCAGATGCGCGCCTTCATCGACACGCTGGGCGGGCTGTGGTTTGCGGGCAAGCTGGCCAACAAGACCTTCACGGCGACGACATCGGCGCAGAACGCGCATGGCGGGCAGGAAAGCACGATCCTTGGTCTTTACACGACCGCGATGCATTGGGGCGCGGTGATCGTGGCGCCCGGTTTCACCGATGCATCGGTGGCCGAGGCGGGCGGCAATCCCTACGGTTTCTCGACCAATGCGGGCGCGCTGGACGACAAGGGCCGCGCCGCCGTAGCGCATCAGGCCAAGCGGCTGGTCGAGATGACGGCCAAGCTGGCCGCCTGATCCGTCTGACACTTGCCAGGCGGGGCTGGTGCGTGGCACTGGCCCCGTTTTCCGTTTTCCGTTTTCCGTTTTGCGTTTTGGGTGAGTGGGATGCGTTTTCTTGCCGCGCGGAAGCAAGGCGCGCAGCACCGCCGCGCGATCGCCGACACGCCCCCCGGGGCGGCGATCGCGTGACGTGCTGATCAGGCGGCCTGCAAGCGCCGTGCCTCTTCGCCGGCCAGCCGGATCAGGCCGGACATATAGGGCTTTTCCAGATCCTCGGTCCGCACGGCGGCGTAAAGGCGGCGGGTGATACCCTTTTCGGTCAGCGGGCGGGTGACGTAATCGGACGAATACTTGACCTCGCGCACGACCCAGTCGGGCAGCACGGCAACCCCGCGGTTGGATGCCACCAGCAGCAGGATCACGGCCGTCAGTTCCGCCTGCCGGATCTGGGCGGGTTCGACCTTGGCCGGGGTCAGCAACTGGCTGAAGATATCCAGACGCGATCGTTCCACCGGATAGGTGATCAGGGTCTGGCCGCGAAAATCCTCGGCCTCGATCCACGGCTTCTGCGCCAGCGGATGCTGGGCGGAGGCCACGAAGACGGGCGCGTAATCGAACAGCGGCTCGAAGGAGATGCCGGGCAGATCCTCGGGGTCGGAGGAGACGACCAGATCGACCTCTTCCTTCATCAGCGCGGGCAGGGCGTCGAAGGCCAGACCGGGACGGATATCCACATCGACATCGCCCCATGTCTTGCGGAAATTCTCGAGCACCGGAAACAGCCATTCGAAACAGGCGTGGCATTCGATGGCGATATGCAACCGCCCCGACTTGCCTTCGCGCAGGCCGCTGAATTCTTCTTCCAGCGCGGCCACTTCGGGCAGGATGCGGTCGGCGGCGCGCAGCAGCCGCATCCCCGCCGCCGACAGTTTCAATGGCTTCGATCGGCGCACGAACAGTTCGACCCCGGCCTGATCCTCCAGCCCCTTGATCTGATGGCTGAGGGCGGATTGCGTGATGTTCAGCAGGTCCGCAGCCTTGCCAAGGCCGCCCGCCTCATGAATGGCCTTGATGGTACGAAGATGGCGAAACTCGATATGCATTATGTGGTGGTCCTCATGATGACCTTGAGAATTATGAAGTTGTCTCACATATGGGGGTTTGCGACAAGGAGGCAACATACACAGGAATCGTATCATGATCACACCGGCTGTTTCGTTCGAATTCTTCCCGCCCCAGAACCTCGAGGCCTCGTTTCGCCTGTGGGATACGGTGCAGGTGCTGGCGCCGCTGGCCCCGCGTTTCGTGTCCGTCACCTATGGTGCGGGCGGCACGACCCGCGACCTGACCCGCGATGCCGTGGCCACCCTTCACAAGTCCAGCGGGCTGAATGTGGCGGCGCATCTGACCTGCGTGAACGCCAGCCGCGCGGAAACCCTGGCCATCGCCGACAGCTTCGCCGCGGCCGGCGTGTCCGAGATCGTGGCCCTGCGGGGTGATCCGCCCAAGGGCAGCGCAGGATTCGAGGCGCATCCCGACGGTTTCGCATCAAGCGTGGAATTGATCGCGGCGCTGGCCGAGACCGGCAAATTCACGATCCGCGTTGGCGCCTACCCCGAGGCGCATCCCGAGGCTGCGAATACCGCCGCCGATGTCGATTGGCTGAAGCGCAAACTGGATGCAGGCGCGACCGAGGCGCTGACCCAGTTCTTCTTCGAGGCCGAGACATTCTTCCGCTTCCGCGATGCCTGCGCCAAGGCTGGGATCACCGCGCCGATCACGCCCGGCATCCTGCCGATCGAAAACTGGACCGGGGCGCGCAAATTCGCCCTGCGCTGCGGCACCTCTGTTCCGGCCTGGCTGGATGACGCCTTCGACAAGGCGATCCGCGACGGGCGGCAGGATCTGCTGGCCACGGCGCTTTGCACCGAACTGTGCAGCGAGCTGATCGAGGGCGGTGTCGAGAACCTGCATTTCTACACGCTGAACCGCCCGGAACTGACACGCGATGTGTGCCATGCGCTGGGCGTCGCGCCGCGGGTCCAGTTGGAGAACGTTGCGTAACGGCTACTTGCCTGTCCCCTTGGTCCGCGCCACTCTGACGCGGATCAAGGGAGGCACAGAATGACCGCGCGCAAGATTGCCCAGACGCCCGAAGACATGGCGACCCTGGAAGAGACCCTGTCGAAATCGGGCCTGCAATTCATGCAGGACATGCTGGCCGGCAAACACGCAGGCCCGCCCATCGCCGGCACGCTGAACTATCACCCCGAAAAGGTCGAGGATGGCGAGGTGTCCTTTGTCGGGGCGCCGCTGTTCGAACATACCAACCCGATGGGCACCGTGCATGGCGGCTGGTACGGCACGCTGCTGGACAGTTGCATGGCCTGTGCGGTCATGACCAAAGTGCCCAAGGGGTCCGTCTACACCACGCTTGAATACAAGATCAGCATCATCCGGTCTGTTCCCATCGGCATGCAGGTGCGCGCCACGGGGCGTGTGCAACATGCGGGACGGTCGACCGGCGTGGCCGAGGGCGAGATCCGCGGCGTCGAGGATGGCAAGCTTTATGCGACCGGCACGACGACCTGCATCATCATGAAGATGACCAAGGACTGAGGGTCAGCCGGGATTGCGGTCCGAGGGGTGATTGACCCCGTCCATCCAGGGCACAGGGTCCAGGTCGCGGGGGTTTACGCCTTCCAGACAGGCGGCATTCACCCCGTATTGATGCGGGTTGGACCGGCGCTGGTGATGGGTGTAGATCCCGCAGGTCTTGCAGAACCAGTGTTTTGCCGCACCCGTGCCCCATTGATAAAGCGTCAGGTTGTCGGCGCCTTTGACGATCGTGATCCCGTCCAGCGGGGCCGAGACGGCTATCGCCCCGCGTCTGCGGCAAAAGGAACAATCGCAGCGCCGCGCCGTGGTCAGCCCGCCGGACAGCCGCACGGCCAGCTCGACCGCGCCGCAGTGGCAGGTCAGCCGGTGTGTCGGGCCGGGCGCGGCGACGCTCATCGGCGCGGCCGCCCGCTGCGCGGGATATCCGTCAGGCTGCGGGCTGTGCTTGCCCCGGGCGCATCGCCGTTCCTGCGCTGGCCTGCCCGGGGGATGGCGCTTTTGACCATGCGATACTGTGCTTCCGGATGGGGGGGATGACCTTCGGTGCGGCGCCAGTAAAGCGGCCCGCCACGGTTCAGCCAGAACGGCAGGATCAGGGCCATACCCGCGATGAAGCCACCCGCATGGGCCCAATAGGCCACGCCGCCCGATTGGGTGTCGACGCCCACGCCGTTGAACAGTTGCAGGCCGAACCAGACGCCCAGCATGACCCAGGCCGGGATCGGGAAGATCTTGAAAAAGATGATGAAGATGAACAGCACATCCACCCGCGCCTTGGGAAACAGCAGCAGATAGCCGCCCATGACCCCGGCGATGGCCCCCGATGCGCCGACCAGCGGCACGGTCGAGAACGGGGCCGAAATCACATGCGCCAAGGCCGCCAGCAGCCCCGAGACAAGGTAGAAACCAAGGTAGCGCAGATGCCCCAGCTCCTCTTCCAGGTTGTCGCCGAAAATGTAGAGAAACAGCATGTTGCCGGCCAGATGCATCAGCCCGCCATGCATGAACATTGAGGTCAGCATCGTATGCCATTCGCTGCCCCCGGTGACCGTGGCGGGTGTCAGGGCGAAGGCCGCGAACAGGGCATTGATCGCGCGTGGGTCCGAGAACATCCCCCAGTAGCTGGCGAAGACCACGATGTTCACCACGATCAGCGCGTAGGTGACATAGGGTGTCTTTTGCGAGGGGTTGTGATCGCGGATCGGAAACATGGCGGCACGATCAAGGGTTTTGGGTATCGCGTCAAGCTGTCGTGATCATGGTCGCAGGCCGGTGCGCGACGGCTGCTTTACACCGTCCCGCCAGTGGCTATTGTCGCGCCGTTCGTCCCGCGCGCCCGCGTGGTGGAATGGTAGACACAGGAGACTTAAAATCTTCAGGCCGCAAGGCCGTGCCGGTTCGAGTCCGGCCGCGGGCACCATTTGCAGCATCATGGCACCCGTTTCGAAGGGATGGCATGTATAATCCCGGCGGTTTTGTCCCATGCCGATGGACCAGGGTGACAAGATGCAATAACGCTTTTGTCAGACCACAAGGCGACGCGTGCTGGACGGCGACGGGTGCTGGCGCGCGGAAAACCATGACCGTCATGTCAGTAGGGAAGTGTTTGAATGAAAATCGCGATGATCGGAACGGGCTATGTCGGGTTGGTCTCGGGGGTCTGCTTTTCGGATTTCGGTCATGACGTTGTCTGTGTCGACAAGGATCCGGGCAAGATCGCAAAGCTGAACGCAGGGATCGTGCCGATCTTCGAGCCGGGGCTCGAGGCGCTGATGGTCAAGAATGTCGAGGCCGGGCGCCTGCGCTTCACGCAGGATCTGGCCGATGCGGTGCAGGGGGCGGATGCGGTCTTTATCGCGGTGGGCACACCGACGCGGCGGGGCGACGGGCATGCGGACCTGTCCTATGTCCATGCTGCGGCCGAGGATGTGGCCCGCGCGGCAACCGATTACGTGGTGATCGTGGTCAAATCGACGGTCCCGGTGGGCACCAACAGGCACCTCAAGCAGCTGATCCGCAAGGCCAACCCGGCGCTTGACTTCGATGTCGCCTCGAACCCGGAATTCCTGCGCGAAGGGGCCGCGATCGAGGATTTCATGAAGCCCGACCGCGTGGTCGTGGGCGTTCAGTCCGACCGCGCCGCCGAGGTCATGGCCGGGATCTACCGCCCGCTTTACCTGCGCGACTTTCCCATCGTCACCACCGATCTGGAAAGCGCCGAGATGATAAAATACGCGGCCAATGCCTTTCTGGCGACCAAGATCACCTTCATCAACGAGATCGCGGCCCTGTGTGAACGGGCGGGCGGCGACATCAAGGAAGTTGCCCGCGGCATCGGTCTGGACGGACGGATCGGCAACAAGTTCCTGCATGCGGGGCCCGGCTATGGCGGGTCGTGCTTTCCCAAGGATACCGTGGCCCTGGCCCGGATCGGGCAGGATCATTCGATGCCCATGCAGATCACCGAGACGGTGATCAAGGTCAATGACGAGATCAAGCGCCGGATGGTCGACAAGCTGCTGGATCTGTGCGGCGGCAGCTTCAACGGCAAGACGGTGACCGTGCTGGGCGTGACCTTCAAGCCCAATACCGATGACATGCGCGACGCGCCCAGCCTGACGATCATTCCCGCGTTGGTGGGGGGCGGCGCGAAGGTGCGCGTGGTCGATCCGCAAGGCCAGCGCGAGGGCGAGGCGCTGCTGCCCGGCGTCAACTGGCAGCAGGACGCCTACAAGGCGGTGCAGAATGCCGACCTGCTGGTGATCCTGACCGAATGGAACGAGTTCCGCGCGCTTGATCTCAAGCGCATGGCCCGCAAGATGGCGACACCCCACATGGCGGATCTGCGGAACGTCTATGCCCCCAAGGATGCCAGACAGGCAGGATTCACCGCCTATGCCTCGATCGGCCGGCAGGGCTTCGACGAGCAGGACAGCTGATTGACTGTCACGAATGCAAGGGTTGGGTCGCAGCGCATGACAAAGAAGATCCTGATCACGGGAACGGCCGGGTTCATCGGCTTTCATCTGGCGCGACTGTTGCTGGCGGAAGGTTTTGTCGTGCATGGCTATGACGGCATGACGGATTATTACGATGTGCGCCTCAAGCAGCGTCGCCATGCCATGCTGTCGCAGAATGCCCAGTTCACGGCCACCGAGGGCATGCTTGAGGATCAGGCGCTGTTCGATCGCGTGGCAGACAGCTTTCGGCCCGACATCATCGTGCATCTCGCCGGGCAGGCCGGCGTGCGCTACAGCCTTGAAAACCCGCGCGCCTATCTGGATTCCAATGTGATCGGCACCTTCAACGTGATGGAGGCGGCGCGCCGGCTGAATGTGCAGCACCTGCTGATGGCCTCGACTTCCTCTGTCTATGGCGGCAACGATGATATGCCCTTCATCGAGACGCAAAAGGCCGATCTGCAGCTGACAATCTATGCGGCCACGAAAAAGGCGAATGAAAGCATGGGCCATGCCTATGCCCATCTGCATGATCTGCCCACCACGATGTTCCGCTTCTTCACGGTCTACGGCCCCTGGGGGCGGCCTGATCTGGCGCTTTACAAATTCGTGGATGCGATTCTGGATGAGCGGCCGATCGACATTTACAATCACGGCGAGATGTATCGCGACTTCACCTATGTCGATGACCTGGTGCGCGGGATCCGCCTGCTGATGGATGCCATCCCCGCGCGTCCGGCCAGCCCCGCCGATATCGCGCCGGGCGACAGCCTGTCGCCGGTGGCCCCGTTCCGCATCGTGAATATCGGCAATTCCGAAAAGGTGCGCCTGCTGGATTTCATCGAGGCGATCGAGGATTGCCTGGGGAAAAAGGCGATCCGCAACTACATGCCGATGCAGGCGGGTGATGTGCCCGCCACATGGGCCAATGCGGAATTGTTGCACGCGCTGACCGGCTACCGCCCGCGTACCGATGTCCGTGACGGGATCGCGCGCTTCGTGGCCTGGTTCCGCGACTATTACGCAAAGTGACCCTGGGGCCGCGTGTCCTGGAAGGGATGGGCGGCGGTCACAGGCCGTGACCTGGACGCAGGGCCGGCGGAGCCTGGGCGGATTGCCGCTTGACCCGCGCGGGAATAGTGGCCGCGACAGGCATTAAGATCATTGAATATGACCTTGCCCTTTGGTATCGCTGCCGCAACCTGACGGTTTGCATTTGTCAGGCAAGTCAACATACAGGGGAGCCTCCCTTTTGACAGTTCTTGCAATAAACCCCATGCTGGCCGTGGGTTTCACCGGACAACTTCTGTTCACCTCTCGATTTCTGGTCCAATGGCTTGCGTCCGAACGGGCGAAAGCCTCTGTCATGCCGGTCTTGTTCTGGTGGTTTTCCATCGGTGGCGGGCTGATGCTTCTGGTCTATTCGATCTGGCGTCAGGATCCCGTGTTCATCATGGGGCAGACCTTCGGCCTTGTCGTCTATATCCGCAATCTGATGCTGATTTCGAAGTCCCGCCCCAAAAATGAATCTTCCTGATCGTCGCCTGATCCTTCTGGGCTACGCTCTGTTTGTCATTTCGGGGGTGTTGCTGCGGCCATTGATGCCGATCGACGAGACCCGTTATCTGTCCGTCGCGTGGGAGATGCGGCTGGGCGATCATTGGATCGTGCCGTTCAAGAACGGCCTTCCCTATGATCACAAACCGCCACTGCTGTTCTGGTTGATCAACCTGGTCTGGATACCGGGCGTCAGCGAATTCACCGGCCGGCTTGTCGCGCCGGCCTTTTCGCTGGCCACGATCTGGGCCACGGGACGCACCAGCGACCTGATGGGGCTGGGTCGGCGGACTGGAACGGCCGCGATGCTGATCCTGGCCACCTTCGGCTGTTTTCAGTTCTTCGGCCTTGAAACCGGCTTTGACACGATGCTGTCGCTTGCCGTGGTGCTGGCGGTCGGCCAGCTGTGGAAAATCGGCACCCGCGATGATCACCGTACCCGCGACTGGGCCTTGCTGGGCGCGGCCATGGCGCTGGGCCTGATGAGCAAGGGGCCGGTTCTGTTCGTGCATGTGCTGCCCGCCTTGCTGTTACTGCGGGTCTGGGCGCCCCATGGGCCGCGCGCCTTGCGCGGCACGGCTGTGGCGCTGGCCGTTTGTGCGGGTCTGGTCTTTGTCTGGCTGCTGCCGGCGCTGATCCTGGGCGGCGCCGAATACCGCGAGGCGGTTCTGTGGACCCAGTCGGCCGGGCGCACGGTGGCAAGTTTCGCCCATGCACAACCGTTCTGGTATTACCTGGCGCTGATCCCGGTGCTTGTCTTTCCTTGGGGCTGGATGCCCGGTTTCTGGAAAAGACTGCCGCTGGACAGCCCCGAAAAGCTGTTGCTGATCGCCAGCTTCGGCCCGCTGTTGCTGTTCAGCCTGATCAGCGGCAAGCAGCTGAACTATCTGCTTCCCGAAACGCCCTGGCTTGCCATCCTGCTGGCGCGCCGCTTTCCCGATACCCTGGGGCGTGCCTGGGGGGCGGTTGCGGTATTGATCGTGCTGGGCATTGCCTTCCCCGCGATGGGGCTTGGCCTGCTGGGCGATGAGGCGGGGCGCATGGTGTCCATCCCGGCGGCCTTGCTGGCGGCGGTTGTCCTGATTGGTGCTGCGGTGCTGATCGCGCGGCGCGGATCGCTGGTCTATCTGACGGCACCCGTCGCGTTGACGGCGCTGCATCTGGCCTATGCGGTGGGGCCTGCGGCACAGGTCATGTCCCCGCGCACCATCGCAGAGCGGATTGCCCCTGCGGATGGCAAGATCGGGATCGTCACCAGCCTTTACCATTCCGAATTCCATTTCCTGGGCCGCCTGAAAGAGCCTTTCGCGATCCTGACCACCCCGGAAGACATCGCAGCCTTCGCAGAGGCAAAGCCCGATGGGCTGATCCTTGGGCGGCCGAAGGACGACCTGCACCCAGCATGGCCGCCCGAAGACATCATCTACTACCGCAACGACGACTGGGCCATCTGGTCCAATATGGATAAAAAATGACTGATCCCCGCCTTGCCATCGTGATCCCGGCCCATGACGAAGCCGCCAACCTGCCCGGTCTTGTCGCGGATATTCGCGCCATCGCAGAAGATTTCGACGCCGAGGTGATCGTGGTCAATGACGGCTCTGGCGACACTACGGCCGAGGTGCTGAACGGTCTGGCCGCGGGATGGGACCGCCTGCGCGTCGTGACACATGAGGCTTCGAAAGGGCAGTCGGCCGCGCTTCGCAGCGGGATCCGTGCCGCCCGCGCGCCGGTGATCGCGACACTGGACGGGGATGGCCAGAACCCGCCTGAGAACCTGCGCGGCATGGTCGCGCGTTTCATCGAGGCACCCGAGGGCGTAGGCATGGTGCAGGGCGAACGCGTCAAGCGCAAGGATACCTTGTCCAAGCGGCTGGCTTCGCGATTTGCCAATGCGATCAGGGGCTTTCTGCTGCGCGACGGGTGCAAGGATTCCGGCTGCGCGCTGCGGGTGTTCTGGCGGCAGGCCTATCTGGACCTGCCATGGTTTAAGCACCTGCACCGCTTCATGCCCGCGCTGATGCGGCGCGATGGATGGGACATCATCAGCTATCCGGTCAGCCATGCCCCGCGCGAATGGGGACAGTCGCATTACAACAACTGGCAGCGCGGGCTTGCCGGCATCCCCGATCTGATCGGCGTCAGCTGGCTGATCTGGCGGGCCCCGGTGACCCAGGGGATCGTGCGGCCCTGGTGGACGGGTGCCGACGACAAGCCATAAGGCTTTGCTGCCGCAGGCGGCCCGGTCCCCCGGTCCGGGGCGACCGCCACCTTTCGACTTGATCAGCGTCAACGCCGGGCAACCGGGGGTATGCGATACTTCGTCTGTCTTGCGACAGAGGAGGACAGATCATGCAAGCCACCGCAGCGCAGCAACATCATCACATCGTCGGCGGCGGGATCGCGGGTCTGGCGACAGCCGTTTTCCTGGTGCGCGATGCCGGTGTTCCCGGCGCGAACATCCATATCCATGAACAGTTGACCGTGGCGGGCGGATCGTTGGACGGCTCGGGCAATGCGACAACCGGCTATCTGATCCGCGGGGGCAGGATGTTCGAGGAACATTTCGCCTGCACCTTCGATCTGCTGTCCTCCATTCCTTCGGCGGATGATCCGGGCGTTTCGGTGACCGAGGATATTCTTGCCTTCAACCGCATGGTGCCCGGTTCGTCGAACTGCCGCATCGTGCGCGACGGCAAGCCCGCCGAGGACCGCTATGACCTGACGCTGGAGGCGCATGACATTCTGGATATCAACCGTCTGATCCTGCACCCGGAGGGCAGTCTTGGGGACCGCAGGATCGAGGACTGGTTTCGCCCTGGGTTCTTCGACAGCAATTTCTGGCTGATGTGGTCCACGATGTTTTCGTTCCAGCCCTGGCATGCGCTGATCGAGATGCGCCGCTACCTGCGCCGTTTCATTCATCTTTTTCCGGGGTTCACGCGGATCGCCGGCATTCTGCGGACCCGGTACAACCAGTACGATTCGCTGATCGCGCCCATCGTGACCTGGCTGCGCGACCGGGGTGTGCAGATCGAAACCGGGGCGCGGATCGCGGATGTTGAAATCCAGGGGACAAGACAGGATCGCTGGGTCTCGCGGTTGGTGCTGGCGGATGGCCGCAGCTTGCCCGTCCGCATGGTGGATCGTGTCTATCTGACCTTGGGGTCAATGACCGAAGGCTCTACCCTTGGTGCGAACGACCGCGCGCCCAGCCTTGAGGCTGATGAGGGCGGTGCCTGGGCGCTCTGGCGCAACCTGGCGGCCCGGCACGAAGGTTTCGGCCGCCCCGACGCCTTTTGCAGCGATACTGGAAAGACGGCATGGCATTCCTTCACGGTCACGCTGGACAGCCCGGATTTCTTCGAGTTCATGGAGGATTTCACCAACAACCGGACCGGCACAGGCGGGCTGATCACCTTTGCGGGATCTGGCTGGACCCTGTCCGTCGTGCTGTTCCATCAGCCGCATTTCCGAGGCCAGACGCACGGGACCTATACGTTCTGGGGCTATGGCCTGCGCGGGGACCGGAATGGCGATTTCGTGGAAAAACCGATGTGGCAGGCCACAGGCAAAGAAATCATCACCGAGCTTTGCGGGCATCTGAAGCTGACCGATCCGCAGAAGGCATGGTTCGATCAGGCGCGCGTGATCCCATGCCGCATGCCCTATATCACAAGCCAGTTCATGCCGAGACATGCGGGTGACCGCCCCGATGTGCGCCCGGCCGGATCGCGGAATTTCGCGCTGATCGGACAGTATTGCGAATTGCCCCGCGATTGCGTCTTCACGGTGGAATATTCCGTGCGGTCCGCGCGCACGGCTGCGGCGGCGATGACCGGGCAGGTGGATGCGCCCCCTCCGGTCGCGCGCACGGATCTTGACCCGCTGGTCCTGGCGCGTGCGGCCAGGGTCCTTTTGGGGATATGAGGCCCACGGCCTGCAGATGCATCTTGCGGAGCTGGCGCGCCGGGCGGGCATGGGCCTGTTGCGCGCGACCGTGGGTATGACGAACCGCGTTTGGCCTGCCCGGGGTGATCCTGTCCCGCCAGATGGCAGGGCAGGTCAAAGGACATCGGCCCCCTGTCTTTGTCGAACTGGAAGTTCCCGGCAGCATGGCCTATCGTGACCCTGCGTCGCTTGCCCGGTCGCGTCGGTTTGGCGCGCGGACAGGGGGCGCGGCCTTTGACGGATCCGGCGCGGATGGCAGCGCCCGTGATCCTGCAACAGGCGCGGGAAATGCAGGAGTGAAGCGAACATGGCCGTGAACCTCAGCCTTCTTGTCAGCGTCGCGGCGATTCTTTCCATGATCTCTCTTGCGCTGGTGGCCTATCTGATGCGTACCGCAAGCGAACAGTTCCACCGGGCCACCCTATGGTACGGGGCCAGCACGCTGTTTCTGCTGCTGGCCGTGTCGGGCGTGCTGCTGGCCAATCTGCTTCCTTTCGCGCCAAGCGCGGTGCTGGTGATCACTGGCGCGCATTTCGGGATCGTCTGTGCCTATGGCGCCTTCCGGCATACCGCCTCGCGGCCGCTGGACTGGCGGCGTGTCGTGGCCTTGTCGGGCACCTTGTGCCTGGTGCAGGGGGTGATGGCCTTCCTGGTCAATTCGGCCTTGCCGCTGATGGTCAGCACCTCCGTCGTGAACTCGCTTGTTGCATTATATGCCGCATCGGACATCATCCGGCTGTCACGCATGGACAAGCGGTTCCTGAATATCCTTCTGGGGCTGCCTTTCGCGATCATCGGGATGGCCTATGTGCTGCGCCTGGTCATGTTGGCGGATACGGGCGGGGCAGAAGCGGCAGCGGCGTCCGTGGCGGCATCGGCGGCGACATCGACGGCGATCATCGCCTTCATCCTTGGCGTGGCGTCGATGTACTGGGGTTTTGCGCTGATCATCCAGCGCGAGGCGGCCCTGAATCAGGAGCTTCTGAAGGCGCGGTTGCAGGCTGAAACCATGTCGCGCCAGCGCGCGCGTTTCTTCGCGCAGATGAACCACGAGATCCGCACCCCGCTGAACGGCATCCTTGGCCTGTCCGAACTGCTCAAGCCGCATCTGCCCGATGGCGAAGGCGCGGCCCTGCTGGCCGAGTTGCAAAGCTCGGGCAACCTGCTGCTTTCCATCGCGAACGAGGTGCTGGATTTTTCAAAGGCCGAGGCCGGGCATGTCCAGCTTGAGACGCTTCCGATCGATCTGCGCGAAGTTCTGCAAAGTGCCACGGGCCAGTACCGCCGGCTTGCCGCCAGCAAGAACGTGAACCTCGGCCTGGTCATCGACCCGCCGGATTTTCCCGCGATCATGGGCGATCCCACCCGGCTCAGCCAGATCCTGCACAATCTGCTGAGCAATGCGTTGAAATTCACCCGTTCCGGCGAGATTGCCGTGACCCTGACTCGTCCGCAGCCGGGCATGGTCACGATCAGCATTCGCGACACCGGGGTCGGGATGACCCAGGACCAGATCAACACGCTTTTCCTGCCGTTCCATCAGGGGGGCGCCGACACCACGCGGCGCTATGGCGGCACCGGGCTGGGCATGAGCATCGTCAAGATGCTGGTCGATGCGATGAAAGGGCAGATCCGCGTCGAAAGCCGCACCGGACAGGGCACGACCATTGCACTGGACCTGCCGTTGCCGGATGCGCCGACCCTGACGCGGCCCGCGCCCGAACCCGGCGAGGCGGCGGATTGGGCGGCGGATTGCGCCGGCCTTTCGATCCTGTGTGCCGATGACGACCCGATCAACCGGCTGGTGCTGCAGGCTTTGCTGCAACTTGACGGGATTGATCCGGTCATGGCCGAAGACGGTCACGAGGCGGTTCGCCTGGCCTGCCTGCAAAGCTTCGATGCCTATCTGATTGATATCTCGATGCCGGGCATGGACGGGGTCGAGACGTTGATGACCCTGCGCGAGGGCGACAGCCGCCAGCCGGGGACCCCGCCCTTGGCCGTTGCCGTCACGGCGAATGTCATGACCGAGGATGTCCATTCCTATTTTGCCGCCGGTTTTGACGCGCATCTGCCCAAACCGATCCGCCGTGAAGAACTGACGACGATCCTGCGCGAAATCCTGTCGCGCAAGTACCAGACGGTCTGACCCGCCGATCCCCTGCCGACAGCACGGTTGATCTTGTGTGACGGATCGGGTGGAATGAATATGTTCGAGAAGAACATGTTGCGTATCGGTCGCCCTGGGGCTTGCCCATGTTCAGGTGTCACCTTGCCCCGCGTACCGGCGTCCGTATGCCTGGCTTGGGGGATTGGCGGATGCATGGCGAAGACGAACGGGGCAGGGCCTTTCCCGCAGGGCTGACGCCCGCGCAATTGCGGCGCAGGATTGATCCCGCCAGCCTGGGCTTCGAGACGACCGAAACGCTGGAGGTGGTGCAAGGGCTGATCGGGCAGGATCGCGCCATGCAGGCGATCCGGCTGGCGGCGCGGATCGGGCATCGCAGCTTCAACCTGTTTGTGGTGGGCCCGGCAGGCACCGGGCGGCACAGCGCCGTACAGATGGTGCTGGACCACGAGGCCGCGGATCGGCCGGTGCCCTGCGACTGGGCCTATGTCAACAATTTCGAGGATGAACAAAAACCCCGCGCCCTCAAGCTGCCATCGGGCGAGGCGCAGCGCCTCAAGGCCGAGATGGAAGATCTTGTCGATGATCTTGGCGCGGAAATCCCGGCCCTGTTCGAGGCTGATGACTACCAGGCGCGGCGCAAGGCGATTGAGGCGGAATTCGCCGATGCAGGCAGCGCGCGGATGCAGGAATTTGCGGCGCGCGCCAAGGCCGAGGATGTGGGCATCGTGAACACGCCTTCGGGGTTTCTGCTGGCCGCCATCCGGAATGGCGAAGTGATCGAGAAAGAGGTGTTCGACAAGCTGTCGCCGGACGAACAGGCGCGGATCGAGGAAAAGATCGCGCGCTTCCAGAAAGAGCTGAACGCCATCATCGAAGGCACGCCTGCCTTGGTGCGGGCGCATCGCCAACGGGTCATCGCCCTGCATGCCAGCATGGCCGAACAGGCGGTTCAGGCCCGCATCAGCGAGGCACGGGCGAATTTCGCCGGGATCGACAGTGTGCAGCAGTATCTTGACGAGGTCGCGCAGGACATCATCCGCAACGCGGAACTGTTCCTTGAGGCGCATGCCCAGGGACGTGACGGGCCGTTTCCGGCCGGGATCCGCAAGATCCACCGCCTGCCGCAATTCGGACGCTACGTGATCAATGTGATGGTCTCGCATGCCGAGGGCGACAAGACAGGCGCGCCGCTGGAAACCGAGGAGTTGCCGACCCTGAACCGCCTGGTGGGCCGGATCGAGAATATCGCCCATATGGGCGCGCTGATGACCAATTTCACGCTGATCCGCCCCGGTGCGCTGCATCGCGCCAATGGCGGTTTTCTGGTGCTGGATGCGCGGCGCGTCCTGTCCGAACCCTTCGCCTGGGAGGCGCTGAAACGCTGCCTGCAACATCGCACCATCGCCATCACCTCGATGGCGGAAAGGTTGAGCCTGGTGCAGACCCTGTCGCTGGAACCCGACCCCATCCCCCTGGATGTGCGGGTGGTGCTTGTGGGGGACCGGATGCTGCATGCGTTGCTGGTGATGCTGGACCCGGATTTTTCCGAACTCTTCAAGCTACAGGCCGATTTCGAGGAAGATTTTGCCCTGACCCCCGAGAATGCAGAACTCTTCTCGCGGTTGCTTGCGTCTTTCATCCGGCGCGAGGGGCTGCGCCCGCTGACAGCCGCGGCGGTGGCCCGGCTTCTGGAAGAGGCGCTGCGCCGCGCCGAGGATAGCGAGAAGCTCTCGCTGCATCTGGGGGTGCTGGCCGATATCCTGCGCGAGGCCGAGCATTATGCCTGCACGCGACAGGATTGCGCGGATGAGGCGGCGCCGGTTTCGGTCGAGGATATCGAGATGGCCCTGACCGAGGCCGAACGGCGCAACGCCCGGATCCGCGACCGGATGCAGGAGGCGATCACGCGCGGGACCATCCTGATCGACACGGATGGGGCCGTGACCGGCCAGATCAACGGCTTGTCGGTGGCGCAGATCGGCGGGTTTCGCTTCGGTCGCCCCTCGCGGATCACCGCGCGCGTGCGGATGGGGGCGGGCAAGCTGGTCGATATCGAGCGCGAGGTCGAACTTGGCGGGCCGCTGCATTCCAAGGGGGTGCTGATCCTGTCGGGCTATCTTTCGGCCACCTATGCGCTGGAGATGCCGTTTTCCCTGCAGGCAAGCCTGGTGTTCGAACAAAGCTATGGCGGCGTGGACGGCGATAGCGCCTCCTCGGCAGAGCTTTACGCGCTTTTGTCGGCCCTGTCGGGTCTGCCCATCCGCCAGGGGTTGGCGGTGACCGGATCGGTCAACCAGGCCGGGCAGGTGCAGGCGATAGGCGGCGTGAATGAAAAGATCGAAGGTTTTTTCGACATCTGCGTCGCGCGCGGGCTGACCGGGGATCAGGGCGTGCTGATCCCCGCGACCAATGTGCCGCATCTGATGCTGCGGGAAAATGTGGTGGCAGCCGTCGATGCCGGACAGTTTCACATCCTGCCGGTTTCCACCATCGACGCGGGGATCGCAATCCTGACGGGTGTCGATGCCGGGGTGCGGGATGCGGACGGTGCCTATCCCGAGGGTAGCGTGAACGCGCTGGTCGAGGCGCGCCTGGCCAGCTTTGCCACGGCCCGCCAGCAGTTCGGCCGGGACCGGATCGGCAAGGTCACCGGCAACGCAGAGGGATCGGGCCCGGCTTGATCTGGGTCAGGGCAGGGGGTGGCGCGTTACCCTAGTCTTGGCCCGGATGGTGAGAGGGGTTCGGTCGCGCAGAAGTGGGGGCATCTTCCATGCTCCCCTGCCATTGTGCCGGATTCAAGTATTCACTATATGGAATATGAAATTGGCCCGACACCGGGTCAGCAAGACCCCATGGAGGCGCATTATGAAAGCGCAAGTCTTTGCTCTGGTTGGTTTTTTGGCGTCAGCATCGCTGTTGCAGGCCGAATCCCTGATCGTGACCCCGCAACCCGTGACGGATTGGAAAGCCGTCTATGCCCAGATCGAGGCGCAGACCCGTCTGCCGGCGCGCGCCCGGCTGGGTGGGACGCTTGTCTCGCTTGACGCGGTTGAGGGCGACCGGGTCGAGGCGGGGCAGGTGCTGGCCCGTGTGGTCGATGACAAGCTGGACCTGCGATTGCGCGCCATCGACGCGCAGTTGCAGTCGCTGCAATCGCAACTGGACAATGCCAAGGCGGAACTGGAACGCGGCGAGGCGCTGTTGCAGCGCGGCGTGACCACGGTGCAGCGTCTGGATGCGCTGCGTACCCAGGTCGATGTGCTGAACGGACAGCTTGATGCGACGCGGGCCGAACGCTCTGTCATTGTGCAGCAGGCCGCCGAGGGCGATGTGCTGGCCCCGATCGCGGGGCTGGTGCTGACCGTGCCGGTCGCGGCCGGTGCGGTGGTGATGCCGGGCGAGGCCGTGGCCACCATCGGGGGCGGTGGTTTCTTCCTGCGGCTGGCCATCCCCGAACGCCACGCCCGCGCCCTGCGCGAAGGTGACGAGATCAGGATCGACGGCGCGGATGACGGGGCGACGGGGCGTCTGGCGCGCATCTATCCGCAGATCGAGAATGGCCGCGTGATCGCCGATGTGGCGGTCGAGGGGCTGGCCGAAGCTTTCGTGGATGCCCGTGTTCTGGTACGCCTTGCGGTGGGCCAGCGCAGCGCGCTTTTGGTGCCGGAAACCGCCGTGACCACCCGCGCCGGGCTTGATTTCGTGACAGTCGAGGGCGCGCAGCAGGGCGAACGCGCCGTGATGCTGGGTCAGCGCCATGAACAGGGGAATGTGGTGCTGCGCGAGATCCTTTCGGGTCTGGCGGAAGGCGAGACGGTGGTGCTGAAATGACCGACACCCCCCAGTCGCTGGGCATCGCGGGCAACCTGACCAAGGGTTTCATCCGCTCGCCCCTGACCCCGCTGATCATGCTGGCGGCGCTGGCCATGGGCCTCATTGCCCTGATGGTCGTCCCGCGCGAGGAAGAGCCGCAGATCTCGGTGCCGATGGTGAACATCCTGTTGCAGGCGCCGGGGTTGAAGGCCGAGGATGCCGTGCGCCTTGTGTCCGAGCCGATGGAAACCATCGTCAAGGCGATCAACGGGGTCGAACATGTCTATTCGCAGACCATGGATGACGGCGCGATGGTCACCGCCCGCTTCGAGGTGGGCACCTCGTCGGATGCTGCCATTCTGCGCGTGCATGAAAAGGTGCGCGCCAATATGGATCGCATCCCCGTGGGCATTCCCGAGCCGCTGATCATCGCGCGCGGCATTGATGACGTGGCGATCGTGACCCTGACCCTGACCGCAAAGGGCGGGGCCGAGGTCAGCGCCAATGACCTGACCCGGCTGGCGCGCGAGTTGCGCGCGGATCTGTCACGGGTCGAGGATGTGGGCCTGAGCTATGTCGTGGGCGAAGCGTCCGAGGCGATCCGCATCGCGCCCGACCCTGAACGCATGGCGATGTATGGCATCACGCTGCAACAGCTGGCGGGAAAGGTGCAATCGGCCAACCGCACGATGGCCGCGGGCCGTGTGCGCGACGCGGGCCAGCAGATCGGACTTGTGGCGGGGCAAAGCCTGACCGCGCCTGCGGAAATCGCGGGGCTTTTGCTGACCACGCGCGACAACCGCCCGGTCTATGTGGGCGACGTGGCCACGATCGACTTCGTGCCCGACATGTCCGACCGCCTGGTGGCGCATGTGACCCGCAATGACGACGGCACGATCACCCGCAGCCCCGCCGTGACGCTGGCCTTCGCCAAGCGCGCGGGGGCCAATGCCGTGGTGGTGGCCGATCAGATACTGTCGCGGACAGCGGCGCTGCAAGAGATCCTGATCCCTGACAGCGTCGCGGTCGAAATCACGCGAAACTATGGCGAAACCGCCAAGGAAAAAGCGGATACGCTGCTGCTGAAGCTGTTTCTGGCGACATTGTCGATCATCGTGCTGACGCTGGTCGCGATCGGCTGGCGCGAAAGCATCGTGGTCGCTGTGGTGATCCCTGTCACGATCCTGCTGACGCTGTTCGGCGCCTGGATCATGGGCTACACGCTGAACCGGGTATCGCTGTTCGCGCTGATCTTTTCCATCGGCATCCTTGTCGATGACGCCATCGTGGTGATCGAGAACATCGCCCGCCACTGGGGCATGAAGGACGGGCGCGACCGCGTGACCCGCGCCATCGACGCCGTGGCCGAGGTGGGCAACCCCACCATCGTGGCGACGCTGACGGTGGTGGCGGCACTGCTGCCGATGCTGTTCGTGTCCGGCCTGATGGGCCCCTACATGAGCCCGATCCCGGCGGTGGCCTCGGCCGCGATGATCATCTCGTTCTTCATCGCGGTGATGGTCACGCCCTGGCTGATGGTCAAGATCGCGGGGAACGCGCCGATGCATGGCCATGATGGCGCTGATGGCGGCTTTCTGGGGCGCGTGTTTGCCCGTGTGGCCCGGCCCGTTCTGGCCACCAAGGCGCGCAGCCTGACCTTTCTGCTGGCGACGGCGGTTCTGTCCTTCGGCTCGCTTGGCCTGCTTTATACCCAGCATGTGACGGTGAAACTGCTGCCCTTCGACAACAAGAAGGAACTGGCCGTCGTCATCGACATGCCCGAGGGCACATCGGTCGAGGCGACGGATGGGGTGGCGCAATCGGTGGCGCGCATCGCGATGGACCTGCACGAGGTTGTCAGCGTGCAGACCTATGCGGGCACCGCCGCGCCCTTCAACTTCAACGGGCTGGTGCGGCATTATTTCCTGCGGGCGGAACCGCATATGGGCGATGTGCAGATCAACCTGTCAGAGGTGGGCCATGGCGCGCGGTCAAGCCACGAGATCGCGCTGGAACTGCGCGCGCGGCTCAAGGCGCTGGATCTGCCCGAGGGCGCAAGCCTGAAAACGGTCGAACCCCCGCCCGGCCCGCCCGTGATGGCCACCCTGCTGGCCGAGGTCTATGGCCCCACGCCCGAGGCACGGCGCGAGACCGCCGCCAGGCTGCGCGCGGCCTTCGAGAGCGTCGATTTCATCGTCGATGTGGATGACAGCTTCGGCAACCCGCCGCGCCGGTTGCGGGCCGTGATCTCGCCCGATGACCTGGAATTCTTCAAGGTGCAGGAACAGGATGTGTTCGACACGATCGGCATCCTGAACGGGGAAACCACGGTGGGCTATTCGCACCGCGAGGATGGCCGCCGTCCGATCCCGATCACGGTCGCGCGCGACCTGTCGGACCGGGTGATGGACGAGCGGTTCCTGTCCACGCCCATCCCCGCCAATGTGCTGCCCGGTGCGCGTGGCGTGGTGGAACTGGGCGATGTGGTGCGGATCGAGGAAGAGATGATGTCCTATCCGGTCTTCCGCCGTAACGGCCGCCCCGCCGAGATGGTGATGGCCGAACTGGCCGGCCGGTTCGAGGCGCCGCTTTACGGGATCGTCGAAGTGGGCAAGGCCCTGGACGCTATGGACTGGGCCGAGGGGGAAAAACCGCTGGTGCTGTTGAACGGACAGCCGTTGGACGACAGCCGCCCCACGATCCTGTGGGATGGCGAATGGGAGGTGACATGGGTCACTTTCCGCGACATGGGGGCGGCCTTCGGGGTGGCGCTTCTGGCCATCTATGTGCTGGTGGTGGCGCAGTTCGGATCATTCCGGGTGCCGCTGGTGGTGCTGACCCCGGTGCCGCTGACCTTCCTGGGTATCATGGCGGGTCACTGGTTGTGGGCCGCGCCATTCTCGGCCACCTCGATGATCGGTTTCATCGCGCTGGCGGGGATCATCGTGCGCAACTCGATCCTCTTGGTGGATTTCATCCGCCACACGGACCCGGCGGGCAAGTCGCCGGTGGATATCCTGATCGAGGCGGGCGCGATCCGGTTCAAGCCGATCCTGCTGACGGCCCTTGCGGCGATGTTCGGCGCGACGGTCATTCTGGCCGATCCGATCTTTCAGGGGCTGGCGCTGTCGCTGCTGTTCGGCCTGTTCAGCTCGACCCTGCTGACAGTGCTGGTGATCCCGGCGATCTACCGCGTCTTCAAGACGTGAGGGCGGACCGGGGGGATGCATCCCCCCTACGTTGAACAGCGCAGCGCGCTGTTCAACGATCCCCCCGCGGATATTTAATGCAAGAAGAAACGGGGCGGGCCGGTCGGGCGCGCCCTTTTTCTTTGGGGGTCAGGTGCGGATGCCCGCGAAACGGGTCTGCCAATCCTCGCGCTGTTCGTCGGTGATCTTGCCGAACAGGACCTCGGGCACGGTGAAGGCATGTCCGGCGGGCAGGGCGGAAAGCCACTCGCCCAGATCCCCCTCGGGCCAGGGGGCGTCTTGCGCCTGCATCGCGGTGAGCATCGCCGCACTTGCGTCGGGGATGAAGGGCGCGGAGAGCACCGCGTAAAGACGGATCAGGTTCAGGCCCAGGCGCGTCTGCATGGCGGCGCGTTCGGGGTCTTCCTTGAAGGTGACCCAAGGGGCGGCCGATTGCAGGTATTCATTGCCCAGCACCCAGATCGCCCGCAGCTCCTGCGCTGATTTGCGCACCTCCATCGCGTCCATCAGCGCCTCATAGGTGCGGATGCGGGCGGTCAGTGTCTCGATCAGGGCGGTTTCCTGCTCGCCCCAGGCGCCGCCCTCGGGCACGGCCTCGCCGAATTTCGCGCGGCAGAACTTGGTGATGCGGCTGACGAAATTGCCCAGAACGTCCGCGAGGTCCTTGTTCACGCTTGCCTGGAAGTTTTCCCATGTGAATTCGGCATCCGAGGATTCGGGCGCGTGCGACAGCAGCCACCAGCGCCAGTAATCGGCGGGCAGGATCTCCAGCGCCTGGTCCATGAAGACGCCGCGCCCGCGCGAGGTGCTGAACTGGCCGCCGTCGTAATTGAGGTAGTTGAAGGACTTGATGTAATCCACCAGCTTCCACGGCTCGCCCGAGCCGATGATCGTGGCCGGAAAGCTGAGGGTGTGGAAGGGCACGTTGTCCTTGCCCATGAACTGGGTATAGGTCACGTCACCTGCGCCCTTGTCGGTGCGCCACCAGCGTTCCCAGCCCTCTGCGCCAAGGCCCTGCGCCTCGGCCCATTCCGCACCGCAGGCGATGTATTCGATCGGCGCGTCGAACCAGACATAAAAGACCTTGCCCTCCATGCCGGGCCAGTCCTGATCGCCCTTCCTGACGGGAATGCCCCAGTCCAGGTCGCGGGTGATCCCACGATCCTGCAGGCCATCGCCATCGTTCAGCCATTTCTTGGCAATCGACGTGGTCAGGATCGGCCAATCGGTCTTGCTGTCGATCCAGTCCTGCAATTGCTGGCGCATCGCGCTTTGCCGCAGGTAGAGATGCTTGGTCTCGCGCTGCTCAAGGTCGGTCGAGCCCGAGATGGTCGAGCGCGGGTTGATCAGGTCCACCGGGTCCAGCTGTTTGGTGCAATTGTCGCATTGATCGCCGCGCGCAGAGTCGAAGCCGCAGTTGGGGCATGTGCCCTCGATGTAGCGGTCGGGCAGGAAGCGGCCATCGGCCTTCGAATACATCTGCTTTTCGGTCACTTCGCGGATCAGCCCGGCCGCGGCCAGCCGACCTGCGAAATGCTGCGTCAGGCGATGGTTCTGCGCGCTGGAGGAGCGGCCGAAATGATCGAAACTGAGGCGGAAGCCGCGCGCGATCCCGGCCTGCACATCATGCATTTCGGCGCAGTATTCGGCCACGGGTTTGCCCGCCTTGGCCGCGGCCAGTTCGGCCGGCGTGCCATGTTCGTCCGTGGCGCAGAGAAACAGCACCTCATGCCCGCGTCCGCGCTGGTAGCGTGCGTAAAGGTCGGCGGGCAGCTGGCTGCCCACCAGGTTGCCCAGATGCTTGATCCCGTTGATATAGGGAATCGCCGAGGTGATCAGATGCCGTGCCATGTTCTTGCGCCCTTGTCCGAATTGGCCCTTCCTTAGCGCAAGGTGCGGTGGGGTTCCAGCGGTGGCTTGCCGCGTCAGTCCTCGTCGCGGGTGCGCCCGGTCAGCCGGCCGATCAGGAACGAGGTGCGCGGTGCCCAGACATAGGGCGTGCGGCGCGCGGCGCGGGGGCGCATCCGCATGCGGATCAGACCGAAGATCACCAGCACGGCATGACCCGCGCCGATCATCACGAACATGGCCGAGGGGCCGTAGACCTCGATCAGGGTCGAGGCCATGAGCGGCGCGGCAATGGCCCCCAGCGCGAAGAAGAACATCAGCGCCGCCGAAAGCTCCACCCGTTCCGATGCATCGGCGAAATCATGGGCATGGGCGGCGGCGACCGAATAGATCGGAAAGGTCGTGGCCCCGAAAAGCGTGGCGGTCAGCAGGACGCCCGTGGTGCCAAGATCGCCGGTCAGCGCGGTCAGGGCCGAGCTGAGGATCGAGGCAACCGAGAGCCAGATCAGCACCCAGCGGCGGTCGTATTTGTCCGCCAGCCAGCCCACGGGGTATTGCGCCAGCGCGCCGCCCGCCACGAAAGCGGCCAGGAACCAGGCGATCTGGTCCACCGCCAGCCCCACGCCTTGGCCATAGACCGGGCCGACCATGCGAAACGAGGCGCTGGACAGCGCCGCCACCACCACCCCGGCCGCGGCCAGGGGCGAGCGTGTCACCGCCAGCATGGGGCGCAGACGCAGCGCGGCCGGTGTTTCAGGCTCTGCCGTGCGGGTCAGGGTGATCGGCAGAAGGGCCGCACAACACAGCAGCGCCAGCAGGTTGTAGGACACATAGGAGGCCGGTTCGAGCACCGAGATCAGCATCTGCGCCACCAGCGATGCGCCCATGTCCACCACGCGGTAGGTGCCCATGGCGCGGCCGCGCGTCTCGTTGGTCAGCTTGGCCTGCAGCCAGGCTTCGATCACCGTGTAGCAACCGGCCACGCAGAGGCCCGAAGCCACGCGCATCAGCGCCCATGCATAGGCGTCGATCACCAGCATATGCGCCAGAAGTCCGATCGCGCCAGTGGCGGTGAAGGCGGCGAAGGCGCGTGAATGGCCGATCGTGCCCATCAGGCGCGGCGCCCACCAGCAACCGATGAAGAAGCCCAGGAAATGCGCCGAACCCAACAGGCCGATCTGGGCATTGCTGAAATCAAGCGTCAGTCCCGACAATGCATCCAGCGGCCCCACGCCCCCGGTCGAGAGCTGTAGCAGGATGACCGACAGAAAGAGGGCCGCGAAAGATATCATCAGGCGCATTGTGTCAGTCCTGCCGATCCTGCCGGGGATGGCAAGGGGCTTGCACGTGTTTTGCGGGTCATTGCCTGAGTATTTGAAGAACGATGAAGGGGCAGGCGCGCGCCCTTTCATCGTTCTTCAAATACTCATCATGCAACCTAGGCCCGGATCGGTCCCGTGGCGGCATGGGCGGGGCCGGCCAGATGCCAGTCGCGGGGCGGGTCCTGGCGTGCGCGCAGGCGGCGCAGGGCCCAGCCCTGCCGCGCGGGGGTATGGGCGGGGGCCATGTGCCAGCGGGTCTCTACCCCCGGCGCGCCGCCCATTTCCGGGGTCAGGATCAGGCCAAGGGGCGCAAAGGCGCCTTCGGCGGCACCCGTTTCGGCGGCCAGATGCAGACGACGGACAGGCGTGAGGCCGGGCGGGCCGGGCAGGTCTGCCACCACAAGGGGGGCGGCGCCGCTGCGCAGGCATTCCTCCATGCACCACAGCAGATCTTCGGTACGCTGGGGGCTGACATGCACGAAGCCTTCGGGCCGGGCCAGGCCGTGCACCCCGTCGGGGTTGGGCCGGTCGGGCAGGTGGCGGGGTGCGATCCAGATGACCGGGCCTTCATGCTTGCGCTGCACCGTCCCGGCCAGCCAGATGGCAAAGCTGCGCCTTGCGGGGCCGCAGGCCTCGTGCAGGCGGGCCAGGGTCAGGCGGATGTCATCCGCCACCGTCAGCGCCGGGTGGGGGCGGTGCGGCGCGCGAGTCAGCAGGCTGGGGTTCAGGGGAATCGTCATGGCCGCAAGTTTAGCATGTTCTTCATTTGTTCCAACCTCCATTTCAGGGGTGACCCTGCCGTGAAAAGCGCTAGGGTCCGTCGCAAACAGCCAAAGAAGGAGAGTTGCGATGAAGAAGAACCCGCTGGGCCGCACCGGCCTGATGGTCAGCGAACTATGCCTGGGCACCATGACCTGGGGCACCCAGACCGCGCAGGCCGATGCACATCGCCAGATCGAGACTGCGCTGGATCGCGGTATCACCTTCATCGACACGGCCGAGATGTATCCGGTCAATCCGGTCGCGAAAGAGACCATCGGTCTGACCGAGGAGGTGATCGGCGCGTGGCAGGCCGCCCATCCGGGACGGCGCGGCGACTATGTGCTGGCGACAAAGCACAGCGGTGAAGGCCTGGCCCATGTGCGCGACGGCGCGCCGATTTCATCGGCCACGATCCCCGGCGCGATCGAAGGCTCGCTGAAGCGGCTGAAAACCGATGTGATCGACCTTTACCAGTTCCACTGGCCCAATCGGGGGTCGTACATGTTCCGGCGCAACTGGGGCTATGATCCCTCGGGCCAGAACCGGGCCGAAACCATCGCCCATATGGAGGATGCGCTGGAGGCGCTGCAGCGTCAGGTCGAGAAGGGCAATATCCGCCATTTCGGCCTGTCCAACGAAAGCGCCTGGGGTACGACCCAATGGGTGCGGATCGCCGATGAAAAAGGCTGGCCGCGCGCCGCCTCGATCCAGAACGAATATTCGCTGATGTGCCGGATGTATGACACGGACCTTGCCGAGATGAGCGTGAACGAGGATGTGGGCCTGCTGGCCTTTTCGCCGCTGGCGACCGGGCTTTTGACCGGCAAATACCGCGACGGGGCCAATCCCGAAGGGTCGCGCCGCAGACTGAACCCCGATCTTGGCGGGCGCAATACCGAGCGTGCGCATCTTGCGGTCGCGGCCTACCTTGATCTGGCGGCGGAGTTCGCGCTGGACCCGGTGCATATGGCGCTGGCCTGGTGTGCGGCGCGGCCTTTCATGACGTCGGTGATCTTTGGCGCCACGACACAGGCGCAGCTTGAACATGTGCTGGCGGGCGCCGGAATGGTCCTGCCCGAAGGGCTGGCCGCGCGCATCGATCAGATCCACCGGGCGCATCCCTTGCCTTATTGATCCCGAAGAAACAGACTTGACCGTATCCATATTTCCATTATTCAGGAAGTATGGATACGAACCTTGCCATTTCCGCTTTCGCGACGCTTGGCCATGCCGGGCGCCTGTCGGTTTTCCGGCTGCTGATGCGTCACATGCCGCAGGGCGTGCGCCCGACCGAGATCGCCGAGGCGCTGTCGATCAAGCAGAACACGCTTTCGCATCACCTGTCCGACCTTGAGCGCGCGGGGCTGATCCGCGTGAGCCGTCAGGGGCGGTCGCTGTTCTACAGTGTCGATCTGGAGCGCACCGGGGCGCTTGTCGCCTATCTGGCGGATGATTGCTGTCGCGGGCGGCCCGAGATTTGCGCCCATCTGACGGGGGCTGAACTGTTTTCCCATGACGAACAGGAGAACGGGATGTTCAACGTATTGTTCATTTGCACCAGCAATTCGGCCCGTTCGATCATGGCCGAGGCGCTTCTGAACGACATGGGGCAAGGACGTTTCCGCGCCTTTTCGGCGGGCACCGTGCCGCGCGGGGCGCCGCACCCGCGTGCGGTCGATCTGCTGAAACGGGCAGGCTTTGCGACCGAGGGTCTGCGGTCCAAGGATCTGGCGGAATTCGAGGGCGAGGATGCGCCGTGGATGGATTTCGTCTTTACCGTCTGCGACCGGGCCGCGTCCGAGGAATGCCCGCCCTGGCCGGGCCATCCGCTCAGCGCCCATTGGGGCATCCCCGATCCGGTCAAGGCGACGGGGGCCGAGGCGGAACAGGCGCTGGCCTTTGCCACGGCCTTTGATGCGCTGCGCCGCAGGGTCGCGGCCTTCGTAGCGCTGCCCATGGATGCGCTGGACCGGATCAGTTTGCAAAAACGCATCGACGACATCGGCCGAGATGCCGTGCTGGAAGGAAGAAACGCATGACCCGTATCGCGCTGAACGGATTTGGCCGCATCGGCAAGCTGTTGCTGCGCGCCCTGGCGGATGATCCGGCACGGGGCGAGATTGTCCTGCTCAACGATCCCGCAGGCACGCCCGAACAACATGCGCTGTTGATGGAGTTCGACAGTGTGCACGGGCGCTGGCGGGGGCAGGTGGGCCATGATGCCGACAGCCTGACCGTGAACGGGCAACGGATGCAGGTGACAGCGCAAAAGCGGATCGAGGATCTGCCGCTGGCCGCGCTGGGCATCGATCTGGTGCTGGATTGCACGGGCGTGTTCAAGACCGCCGAAAAGGTCGCGCCCTATTATGCGGCGGGGGTGAAGAAGGTCATCGTCTCAGCGCCTGTCAAGGATGGCGGGGCGCTGAACATCGTCTACGGGGTGAACCATCACCTTTACGATCCGGCGCAACATGCGCTGGTCACGGCAGCCAGCTGCACCACGAACTGCCTGGCCCCGGTTGTGAAGGTGATGCATGAGAATATCGGCATAAAGCACGGATCAATCACGACAATCCATGATGTAACCAATACCCAGACCATCGTGGATCGCCCGGCCAAGGATATGCGCCGCGCGCGATCGGCACTGACCAACCTGATCCCCACGACCACCGGCAGCGCCACGGCGATCACGCTGATCTACCCGGAGCTGAAAGGCCGGTTGAACGGCCATGCGGTGCGGGTGCCGCTGCTGAATGCCTCGATCACCGATTGCGTCTTCGAGATGGCGCGGGCCACCACGGCTGAAGAGGTGAACCGCCTGTTCAAGGCCGCCGCCGAAGGCGACCTGCGGGGCATCCTTGGCTATGAAGAACGCCCGCTGGTGTCCTGCGATTATCGCGGCGATCCGCGATCGGCGATCATCGACGCGCCATCCACCATGGTGGTGAACGGCACGCAGCTGAAGGTCTATGCCTGGTATGACAACGAATGGGGCTATGCCTGCCGCATGGCCGATATCGCCCGCATGGTCGCGGGGACGATGTGAGCAGCACCGCCCCGAACGGTTTACGCGCCTATGTGGCGGTGACGGCGGCCTATTGGGCCTTCATGCTGTCGGATGGGGCGCTGCGGATGCTGGTGCTGCTGCATTTCAACGGGTTGGGGTTCAGCCCGGTGCAACTGGCCTGGCTGTTTCTGCTTTACGAGGTGGCCGGGATCGTCACCAACCTGTCGGCGGGCTGGATCGCGGCGCGGTTCGGGCTGACGGTCACGCTTTACGCGGGCCTCGCGGTGCAGATCGCGGCGCTGATGGCCCTGACGCAGCTTGACCCGGCATGGGGTGTCGCCGCGTCAGTGGCTTTCGTGATGGCGGTGCAGGGGGCCTCGGGCGTGGCCAAGGACCTGGCCAAGATGGCGTCGAAATCGGCGGTCAAGTTGCTGGCGCCAAAGACGGATGGCGGTCTGTTCCGCTGGGTGGCGCTGCTGACCGGATCGAAGAACGCGGTCAAGGGGGTGGGCTTTTTCCTGGGGGCGGCCCTTCTGGCGTTGATGGGCTTTGTGCCGGCGGTCTGGGTGATGGCCGCCGTGCTGGCGGTGATCCTGGCGGCGGTGATGCTGTTCATGCCGACGGGCCTGCCCGCGGGAAAGAAAGCGGCGAAATTCGCGCAGGTCTGGTCGCGCGATGCCCGCATCAACCGTCTGTCGCTGGCAAGGATGTTCCTGTTCGGTGCGCGCGACGTGTGGTTCGTGGTGGGCATCCCGATCTATTTCCAGTCGGTCCTGTCCGATGGCACGCCCGAGGGCGCGCGGGCGGCCTTTTTCCTGATCGGCGGTTTCATGGCGCTCTGGATCATCGCCTATGGTGCCGTGCAGGGGGCGGCGCCGCGCATCCTGCGCGCGGCGCTGCGCCCCGAACCCGAGATCGTGGGGCAGGCGATCCGCTGGGCGGGGCTGCTGGTGCCGATCCCGCTGGTTCTGGCGGGGCTGGCCCTGGTCGGGCGCGCGCCCGCCGATTGGCTGACGCTGTCGCTGGTGGCGGGGCTGCTGCTGTTCGGCTTTGTCTTCGCGATCAATTCCGCGGTCCATTCCTACCTGATCCTGGCTTTCAGCAGTGACGACCGGGTGACCATGGATGTCGGGTTCTACTACATGTCGAATGCGGCGGGGCGACTTCTGGGGACCTTGCTGTCGGGCCTGTCCTATCAACTGGGGGGGCTGCCGCTCTGTCTGGCGACGGCGGGGGTGATGGCCGGGGCCAGCTGGTGGGCGGTGCGGCGCCTGCGCGCCCTCTAGCCGATCTTCCGCTATCGTCTTGCATCACGCGGCAACGCCCCCCTAGGGTGGCGCCATGGCGGGCGCAGGTTCCGCCCGAGGGGGAGCCTTGATGCAACGTGTCACCATTCGTATGGCCCTTGGCCTGCTGGCGCTTGGCCTGATGGCCGCCTGCGCGGCGCCGCCCCCGCCGATGACGGGTTTTCGCGATCCCGCCGCGCCTTTCGCCTCGACCCAGCGGTTCGAGGCCGATCGCTTCCTGGGCAACTGGGTGCAGGTTGCGGCCTTTGCGGCCCCCGGCGAAGCAATCACGCCGCAGACCCATCTATATCGGCGCGCCACCACCGGGCAGATCGTGGCCGACATCACGGATAGCGGCGGCGCGACGCGGCGCGAGGTCTATGATCTGGTCGCCCCCGGTCGGTTGCGCCCGCGCGGACAGGACACGCCGCCGGGGGATCTGTGGGTGCTCTGGGTCGATGAGGGGTTTCGCACGGCTGTCCTTGGCACGCCTTCGGGGGCGCGGGCCTTCATCCTGGATCGCAGTGCAGCGCCTGCACCCGACCGGTTACGCGCCGCGCGCGAGATCCTGGACTGGTACGGTTATGACATGACGCGCCTGCAAAGCGCGCGGTAAGGCGCGGGCGGATCAGGTGATCCGGTCCCGCAGCGCTTGCAGATGGACGGGCAGATCACGGGCCGAGATGCTGGCCTCGCGCACCAGATGGTCGAAATGCCGGGTGAAGGCCTGCACGCGTTCGCTGTCGCGGAACGCCACGTAGTTGCGGCCGACGTAAAGCACCGCCAGCAGCGGGCCGAATAGGGTGATCGGCGCGGAATAGACGCGCCTTGCATCGAAAAGGTAGAGCCTGAGGCCGGGATAGAATTGCGCGTTCAGATCCATGAAGCGGTCAATCTGTTCCCGCCGGATCGCGGGTGACAGACCGGCATAATACCCGGTGCCCAGGGCAAAGCTTTCCATTTCGTGCAGCGGCAGGGCGATTTCATAGTCGGAATGCGCCCCCCGCATCCAGTCCAGACGATCCTGCGAGGCATTGATCGCCTGTTCCGTGGTGCGGCCCAGATGGGGCGTGTATTCCCATTCCAGCAGGTTGCGGGTCTTGAGCATGTCGGGCAGGGCGGCAGGCACATGGCGGATCTTGTAGCCTGCCGCTTCGCGGTGCCAGCTGAAGATCTGTTCATCCACCAGCGCGCGCGGCGCTTCGGTCAGCGACAGCGAGATCGCCATGAGGTCGGCGGCTGTTTCCGGCCGGTCCGACAGCGACAGCAGCCAATCCGCCGAAACCCCCAGCGCCGAGGCGCATTCACCCACGACCTGTGCATTCGGCAGGCGCGCCCCGTCGCCGCCCAGCAGTTGCGACACCGTGGAACGGTCCACCCCGATCCGCCGGGCAAGGCTGCTCTGGTTCAGGCCGCGCCGGTCCATCGCGGCGACAAGGCGTTGGCGGAATTGCGCGGCACGTTGCCGTTTGTCGATATTTTCACTCATATGTTGAAATATATCACGTTTGTCGAGAAATGTTAATCATTTCCAGAATTCAAACATGTCTGCATCCCGACTAAACCTCTGGGAAAGATGAAAAAGTCAGGTTTTCATGAGCAGTCGCACGCAGGGCGTTCCGGGCAAATCGATCGAATGGCCGACACTGGCCCTGCTGGCCGGGTGCTATGGGGTCTGGGCGATCGGCATGACATGGGCCGCGGGCTGGTTCCTGCCGCTGGGCATGGTGATGGTCACGCTTGCGGCGGCGCTGCATTCCTCGCTTTGCCACGAAGTGTTGCACGGGCATCCGACGCGGGCCAGGCGGCTGAACGAGGCGTTGGTGTTTCCGGCGCTGACGCTTTTTATCCCTTATCTGCGCTTTCGCGACACCCATCTGGCGCATCATCAGGACGCAATCCTGACCGATCCCTATGACGATCCGGAAAGCAACTACCTTGATGCCAGCGACTGGGAGCGGCTGTCGCCATGGATGCAGGCGGTGCTGAACCTCAACAACCGGCTGATCGGGCGGCTGCTGATCGGGCCGCTGGTGGGGCAGGTGGCCTTCATGGCTTCCGACTGGCGCGCGATCCGCGCCGGCGACAGGGCCGTTCTGCGCGGCTGGCTGTGGCATATCCCGGCGGTGGGGCTGGTGATCTGGTGGGTGACGGCCCTGGGGCAGATGCCGGTCTGGGCCTTTCTGCTGGCAAGCTATGCGGCGCTGTCGATCCTGAAGATCCGCACCTTTCTGGAGCATCAGGCGCATCTGCGCGCGCGCGGGCGCACGGTCATCATCGAGGATCGCGGCCTGCTGGCGTTCCTGTTTCTGAACAACAACCTGCATGTGGTGCATCACATGCATCCCAAGCTGCCATGGTACCGGCTGCCCGCCCTCTATTTCGCCAACCGGGACCGGTATCTTGCGCGCAATGACGGTTACATGTTTCCGTCCTATGCGGCGATCTTCCGGCGCTACCTGTTCAAGGCCAAGGACCCGGTGCCGCATCCCCTCTGGCGTCGCCCGTGATTTGAGGGCATGAGAGCGCCCATGGAAACATGGGTCATCGCAACTGTCCTGGCGGCCGCCTTTCAGACGGCCCGGTTCATGCTGCAAAAACAGCTGAGCATGGGGGCGTTGTCCACGGCGGGCGCCACTTTCGCGCGGTTCATCTATTCCTCGCCGCTGGTGTTGCTGCTGGTGGCTGTCTATCTGGCCCTTCAGGGGGTTGCGATGCCGGCGCTGTCGGGCCTGTTCTGGGTCTACGCGCTGCTGGGCGGGCTGGGGCAGATCCTGGCCACGATCTGCGTTGTGGCCCTGTTCCGGCAACGCAATTTCGCGGTGGGCATCACTTTCAAGAACACCGAGGTGGTGCTGACCGCCTTTGCCGGGCTTGTGGTGCTGGGCGAGGGGGTGACGCCTGCGGGTCTGGCCGCGATCCTGCTGGGGCTGGTGGGGGTGTTGGTGCTGTCGGGCACACCGGGGCTGACCGGCAACTGGCTTCGGCGCATCGCCTCGCGCGCGGCGGGTCTGGGGCTGCTGGCGGGGGCGCTTTTCGCGGTGTCCAGCGTGGCCTATCGCGGCGCATCGCTGGAACTGGCCAGCGACGATCCCTTTCTGCGCGCCATGGTCACGCTGGCGGCCGTAACGGCATCCCAGACCATCGCCATGACCCTGTGGCTGCGCTGGCGCGAGCCGGGGCAGATCCGTGCCGTGATCCTTGTGTGGCGGCGCGCCGTCTGGATCGGCCTGACCTCGATGGCGGGCAGCCTGTGCTGGTTCACGGCCTTCACCCTGCAGAACGTGGCCTATGTGAAGGCCGTGGGGCAGGTCGAGCTGATCTTTTCGCTGGCCGCGTCGATCCTGTTCTTCAACGAGAAATTCACGCGCCGCGAGGCGGTGGGCATCGCCCTGATCAGTGCGAGCGTCCTGTCACTGGTCCTATTCCTTTAAGGCGCAGGAACAGGCTTTCCTCTTCGTTGTTCTTGAAAAAGGGCACAGAGGCGGGCGGTTCGGTTTCCCTGGCCCTTGCGGCGACCTCGGCCAGCACCACCTCGGTGATGAAGGGCAGGTCGAATTCGCGCACGCGCGGCAGCGGGATCCATTGCAGATGCGAAAGCTCGTCACAGGCGGCGCTGAAATCATCGGGATCGCTGGCCAGATCATCGGCATCGACCAGAAAAAAACGCGCGTCGAACCGGCGGGGCCGGCCGGGTGGCGTGACGGCGCGGAACACGAATTGCAGCGGATGGGCGGCGGGCATGTGGCCGGTTGCGGCAAAGGTCTGCCAATCAGGCGGCGGGCTGGTCCAGAGGCCCTTGGCGCCCAGCACAAGGCCGGTTTCTTCCCACAATTCGCGGATCGCGGCGGCGGCCAGCGCATGGGCCAGATCGGGCGGCGCATCGTCACACAGCCGGCCGGCGCAGAGATCCGGCAAGGGTGTCACCAGCGGCACGGCGCGGTCGGCGTCATCGACGGCCCCGCCGGGAAAGACGAATTTGTCCGGCATGAAGGCTGCTTTCGATCCGCGCTGTCCCATCAGGACATGCGGATCGTTGTACCGGTCGCGCAGCACGATCACGGTCGAGGCGTTGCGGATTGCAGTCTTGTCGATGCTCATCTGGTCCCTTTCATTCCGAAAGGGTCACGCGGCCTTGGCGAACCCGTGCATCATCCGCGCCCATTGCAGGCCCACGATCGCCCCTTTCAGTCTGGGCAGAAGGTAGAGCGATAGCGCGACAGAGCCAAGGGCGAAGATGCTGAACAGGATCAGCGGCTCGGGGCGCCATGTCTCGAAGACGAACAGAAGCAGCGGCGCCATCAGGTGACCCACGAACAGGATCGTCAGGTAGGCCGGGCCATCATCCGCGCGATGATGGTGCAATTCCTCGCAGCAGACCGGGCAGGATTTGCGCACCGAAAGATAGCCTTTCAGCAGCGGTCCGCTGCCGCAATTGGGGCATTTGCCGCGCCATCCCTTCCACATGGCAGGCCATGTGTCGCGCGGTGTCGGCTTGTGTGCCGCGCCGTCGGGCGCTGCATGATCCGGGACGGTGTCTGTCTGCGGCGCCGTCATCGCGTGGGGGCTGTGCTGGTTCATGGAGGCCTCGGGTTCGGTCAAGCCGCGACCATCTGCCAAATCACGGGCCTTGAAAAGCGGTGATCCCTGCGCCGCGTCTACTTGTCGCAAAAATCCGCCAAGGGAAGGCGACGGGATGAACCTGTCGAAAAAGGTTGCGTGGCGTGCGACGGAAACCGCCGGTCGGCCCGTATCACCTGCACAACACGGGGCAACCGGGCCCCAAACTTGAACACGACCCCGGCCTTGAACACGACCCCGGCCTTGCGCCGCAGTCACACTGGAGAGACCAAGATGAAACGCAATATCCTGATGACAAGCCTGACCGCCCTTGCCCTTGCCGGCACGACCTTTGCCGCGATCGCCGCATCCGATGACAAACCGGGTCGGGCGGACCACCGGGGCGAGCGGGGCATGATGCTGCCCTTCGAAGAGATCGACGCCGATGCCGATGGCAAGATCACGGCCGAGGAAATGCAGGCCCATGCCGGGCTGCGCTTCGACGCGGCCGATACCGACAAGGACGGTTTGCTGGACGCGGCCGAGATGCAGGCGCAGATGCTTGCCCGTGCCACCGCGCGGATGCAGGAGCGCAGCGCGCGCATGATCGAGCGGATGGACCGGGATGGCGACGGCAAGCTGTCGGCCGAGGAAATGCGCGCAGGGCCCCGCAAGGGCGATCGTTTCGAACGGATGCTGTCGCGGCTGGACAAGGACGCGGATGGCGCGCTGTCGCGCGCCGAATATGAGGCCGCCCGCGAGATGCGCGGCGCGCATCGTCTGGGCGACGGGCATCACCGGGACCACAAGGGCGACTGATCGACGCCCCCTGACAGATGTGACGGAATGGCCCTGGCGGGCCATTCCACCCGGACGGGTCACCTGATTGCCGAAACGGCAGGGACAGGATAGGCCGGAGTGACGATGACAATGGCTTTCGATGCCCTTTCGGATCTGGCAGATGACGTGCTGCTGCGCCGCTTCGCCTTGGGCGATGCGGCGGCGGCGCGGGCGCTGACATTGCGTTTGACGCCGCGCGTGCATGCCCATGCCATGCGGCTTCTGGGCGACCGGGCCGAGGCCGAGGATGTCACGCAAGAGGCGCTGTTGCGGCTTTGGCGGATCGCGCCGGACTGGCGCGAGGGCGAGGCGCAAGTGACCACCTGGCTTTACCGGGTGACGGCGAACCTGGCGACGGACCGTCTGCGTAAACGGCGCGGCGTGGCGCTGGATAGCGTTCCCGAGCCGGAGGATGATGCACAGGGTCCGGCCGACCGGTTGCAGGACAAGGCGCGCGCGGCGGCCTTGCAGCGGGCCCTTTCGGCCCTGCCCGCGCGCCAGAGGCAGGCGGTCGTGCTGCGCCATCTGGAAGGTCTGGGCAATCCCGAGATTGCCGGGATCATGGAAATCAGCGCCGAGGCGGTCGAAAGTCTGATCGCCCGGGGCAAACGCGCCTTGACGGCTGCCCTGTCGGGGCGACGCGCAGAATTGGGGTATGACGATGACTGACGACGGCAAGACACCGCTGGATGATGACGGGCTGGAGCGCTTTTTCGATGCGGCGCGCCGCGACGCGCTTGACCCGTCGGATGCGCTGATGGCGCGGGTTCTGGCCGATGCGCTGGCGGCACAACCACCGGCCGCTCCGCGCCCGCTGCCGCGCCCCGGCGTTTGGGCGCCGCTGCGCGCGGCGCTGACCCAGTTGCGCGCGGCGCTGGGCGGCTGGCCTGCGCTGGGTGGGCTGGCGACGGCTGGCCTGATGGGGCTGGCCATCGGGATCGCCGCCCCTGCCAGCATGGCGGACCTGGCGACGGCGCTGCTGGGGCAGGGCGCGGACACCTATCTTGTCGACCTGATGCCGGAACTGGATTTCGACATCGCCATGGACCTGAGCGAGGGCTGAACATGACCAATCCGACCGATCCCCGATCCCCGACAAGCCCCGCCGGTGCGGCCCGTGCCCCCTTGGGCGGCTGGATCAAGGCGCTTTTGTTCATCTCGCTTGCCCTCAACCTTGCCGTGGCGGGCCTGGCGGTCGGCGCGATGCTGCGCCATGATGCCCTGCGCGACAGGGGGGGCGCGCGGGCCGATCAGTTTGGCGGGCCTTACACGGGTGCCCTGAGCCGCGAGGATCGCCGCGCGATCTGGCGCGAGATGCGCGCCATGCAGGCTGACGGGCGGCCGGGCCGGGCCGATATCCGCGCCGATTTCGATGCGGTGGTGCAGGCGTTGCGGGCCGACCCCTATGATCCGGCCGCGGTTCAGATCATCGTCGCGCGGCAGTTCCAGGCCGGGTTGGAGCGTCAGCAGATCGGCCAGGAGTTGTTGTTGCAGCGTATCGCCCAGATGGACCCCGCCGCGCGCGCGGCCTTTGCCGACAGGCTGGCGGATCGGCTTGAGCGACGGGACAACTGGCGCGAGCAGCGCCGCAACGAGCGCGGCCTGGCCCCGCGCGACTGATGGCGCGGACTGCGACAGGCTCATGATCACGCGGCAATCATGCGGCGGTATTGCTGATCGTCACCTGGTTGCGTCCGCAGGCCTTCGCGCCATAGAGCGCCCGGTCCGCCCGGTCCAGCAGCCTTTCGATGATTAGCGGCAGCGGATCCGACAGCTGGGGCTGGGGGCGATGGCCCATGGCGACGCCGATGCTGACGGTCATGGTGACGGCCAGATCCTGCCCCGGCACATCAATGGGATCCTGGGATATCATGCGGCACAGGCGGCGTGCGGCCACGCGCGCCTCGGTTTTGTTGGTGTCGGGCAGCGCGATCAGAAATTCCTCGCCGCCGATGCGGGCGATCAGATCCACGGCGCGCAGATTGGCGCGCAGCCGCTGCGCCACCTCGACCAGGACGGCATCGCCGGCGGCATGGCCGTAAAGATCGTTGATCCGCTTGAAATGGTCCAGATCCGCCAGCATCACCGCGAAGCGCCGGCCATTGCGCGTCGCGTGTTCGGCCATCCGCATCAGATGCGGCAACGCATAGCGGCGGTTGTAAAGCCCGGTCAGCGGATCTGTCACCGCCGCGCGCATGCCATCGCGCAGGGTGCTTCGCAATTGGTCGGCCATGCGTTTGCGGCGGATCTGGCTGGCGATCCGCAGATCCAGTTCCGCAGGATCGAACAGGCCCGCCACGACATCGCCCGCACCAAGGTCAAGCGCATCCGCGGCCATGTGGTTGTCCGGTTCCGGCAGGATGACGATCACGGCGGCATGGCGGGTTTCGGGATGGGCGCGCAGTTCTGACAACAGGCGCAGCCCGGGCGATGACAGGCTGCGATCCAGCACCAGCAGGCACAGATCCGGGGCGTTGTCGGCCGTGACATCGCGCAGGAAGCTACGGCTGTCATGCTGGCTGACCGCGCCTTGCGGTGCGGCCTGCAAGCTGTGACGCCAGGCCGGATTGTGCAGCGTCGGGTCGGTCAGGATGCAAATGCGCGGCGGGGTGACAAATTCCTGCGGGGCCTCGGCAAAGCCGAGGGCCCTGCTGGTGCCGCTGCGCAGATGCGATTCCTGCAGGCTGTCACCGACACGCATCAGGCTGCGCAATCGCCCCTGCAACAGCAGGTCATCGCGCGGAAAGGCCAGCAGATCCTCTGCCCCGGCCGCCAGCGCCGACAGGCGCAGCCCGTGATCAGCCTGCGCCGACAGCAGCAGCACCGGTGGCGGCGCCGGGGCGGTGTCGGGCAGGAAGGACGGTGCGGCCCTGGCGCCGGATTGATCCGGGCTTTCGCAAAAGCCGGTGATGCGGCGGCACAGCTCAAGGCTGTCGCAATCGCGCAGGCCCGCGCTGAGCAGAACAAGATCAGGCGCCTGCTGGGTGATCACCTCCATCGCTTCGGCCCCGGTGGCGGCCTGAAGCACATCGTAGAAAGCCGCCATCAGGCGCACCCGCAACAGGATGCGGTTGGTCGGAATGTCATCGACGATCAGGATTTTGCCGGGCATGGTCCTCAGCCTCAGAAAGCGGGCGGAGGGCCACTTGCCAACCGCGTTCCCGCAGTCTCTACTGAAACTGGTTAAGAAATTCTTTCCGGGCGCAAGAAAATGAAATCCGAGCAGGAAAAGGCCGAGATGCTGGCGATCGAAGCGCTGGGCTGGATGGCCGGAAATGATGAGGTTCTGGGGCAGTTCATGGCGGCCAGCGGCGCCAGCGTGGAAGACCTTCGCACCGGCGCCGCAGACCCCGCTTTCCTTGGTGCGCTGCTGGATTTCCTGATGCTGGAAGATGCCTGGGTCATCGCCTTTTGCGATGCGGCGCGTCAGCCCTATGATGCGCCGATGCGGGCGCGCGCGGCGCTGCCGGGCGGGGCGCAGATGCACTGGACCTGATCAGGCGCCAGCCCGTCAGCCAGCCTGCCAGCCAGCCTGTCAGAGGGTGTTCAGCGGTGCATCATCCTCTGGGCGCAGCTTGGTCAGCAGCGTGATCAGCGCCTCCTGTTCGCCGGGCTCCAGCCGCTCGGCCATGATCGCGGCGTTCTGCCGGGCAAAAGGGGTCGCGGCCTCGATCGCGGCGCAGCCCGCCGGTGTAAGCTCGACCCGCCGGGTGCGCCGGTCTTCGGTGCCGCTGGAGCGCGCCAGCAGGCCGTCGGCTTCCATCTGCCGCAGCGCGCGGCTGGTCGCGGTGCGGTCGATGCCCACGAACCCTGCGATGTCAGACGGCTGGGACAGCCCCTCGTTGCCCACGGCAAGAAGAATGCACCATGTTGTGCGGGTCAGGCCAAGCGTCTTCAATGTCTCGTCCAGCCGCCGCTCCTGCTGGCGCGCGGCGACAGAGAGGTGATAGCCCAGCGAGGCATGAAGGCGGTAAGGTCCGATACTGTCCATGGACGTCAAGCCACAGGATCGGCCCGCGAAAGTCAAGCGCGCGCAGGGCTTGCAACCCGACTGTTGCACGGCCACCTTATGGCAAGCCAGACAAGGGACACGGCGTGCAATGTGCCGCGTGCAGGGCAGGGGGCCGGGCGGAATGCGTATTGACGGGATCATCTTCGACAAGGACGGCACGCTGTTCGATTTCCGGGCGACATGGGATGTCTGGGCGCTGGGTGTGATCGACGAATTGTCGGCCGGCGACGCGGCGCTGGCGCAGCGCATTGCCGATGCGGCGGTGTTCGACCTGGCCGCGCGCGCCTTTCGCCCGGAAAGTCCGATCATCGCGGGCACCAATCGCGAAGCCGCCGAAGCGATCGGCACCGCCCTTCCGGGCCGCCCCGTCGAAGAGATCGAGAGCTTTCTGAGCATGCGCGCCGCGATGGCCCCGCTGGCCCCTGCCGTACCGCTTGATCCTTACCTGACCGGGCTTGCCGCACGCGGCCTGTCGCTGGGCGTGATCACCAATGACACCGAAGCCGGGGCGCTGGCGCATCTGGGCAAGGCCGGTGTGCTGGCGCATTTCGATTTCGTCGCAGGTTTCGACAGCGGGCATGGCGCCAAACCCGATCCGGCGCCGCTGCTGGCCTTCTGCCGCAGTACCGGGCTGAACCCGGCGCGCGTGGTCATGGTGGGTGACAGTCATCACGACCTGCTGGCCGGGCGGCGCGCGGGCATGCAGACGCTGGGCGTGCTGACCGGCACGGCGCTTGCGGCCGATCTGGCCCCGCTGGCCGATGCCGTTTTGCCCGATATCGGTCACATCCCGGCCTGGATCGACGCCTGATCCCCCCGCCGTATCGGTCTTGCGGCGGCATTCACGAAAAACGACGCCTTCAGTCGCAATCGGAAAGGCGCGCGGGGCGTGGTGGTAGTTTGCTGGTCTTCCGACTACGCAGGAGGCCGTGATGACGGAAGAGGTGCTTCGCAGGAAACGCAACGGTGGCCGGGCAGGTCATGCGACCCGTCGCGGCAAGGCCGCGATCGAGCAGATGCCATGGCGCCTGCCTGTCAACCTGGACCGGCCCATCGAACCCTTGACCGCCGAAGGCGTGCAGGCTGTCCACGAGGCGGCGATGTTCATCCTGGAAGATATCGGGATCGAATTCCTGAATCACGAGGCCCTGGATATCCTGCGCGACGCGGGCTGCACCGTGCAGGGCGAGAATGTCCGCATGGGCCGCGATTTCGTGATGGAGATGCTGGGCCGCGCACCCAAGCAATGGACGATCACGCCGCGCAACCCTGAGCGGCAGATCACCATCGGCGGCGATCACATCCTGTTCGGCAATGTCTCGTCCCCGCCGAACTACTGGGACATGGCGACGGGCCGCAAACTGTCCGGCACGCGCGAGATGTGCCGCGACCTGCTCAAGCTCAGCCAGTATTTCAACTGCATTCACTTCATCGGTGGTTATCCGGTGGAACCCGTGGATGTGCATGCCTCGGTCCGGCACCTCGATGTGCTTTATGATACGCTGACCCTGACCGACAAGGTGGCGCATGCCTATTCCCTGGGAAAGGAACGGGTCGAGGACGTGATGGAGATGGTCCGCATCGCGGGCGGGCATACGCATGAGGAATTCGACGCAAGCCCCAAGATGTTCACCAACATCAACTCCACCTCGCCGCTGAAACACGACATTCCCATGCTGGATGGCTGGATCCGGCTGGCGCGGCGGGGCCAGGGGCTGGTGGTGACACCTTTTACGCTGGCGGGCGCCATGGCGCCGGTGACGATGGCGGGGGCGGTGGCGCAAAGCCTGGCCGAGGGGCTGTGCGCGATCGCGCTGGCCCAGTGGATCAGGCCCGGCGCACCCTGCGCGATCGGGACTTTCACATCGAACGTGGACATGAAATCGGGCGCGCCTGCTTTTGGCACGCCCGAATACATGCGCGCGACCCAGATGACCGGGCAGCTGGCGCGGTTCTACGGCTTGCCGATGCGGTCCTCCGGTGTTTGTGCGGCCAATGTGCCCGACGGTCAGGCGATGTGGGAGACATCGCACAGCCTCTGGGCGGCGGTGCAATCGGGCACGCACATGGTCTATCACGCGGCGGGCTGGCTTGAGGGCGGGCTGATCGCCAGCCCTGAGAAATTCGTCATGGATTGCGAGGTGCTGCAACAGATCCAGCGCTACATGGAGCCCGCGACCTTTGCCACCACGCCCGAGGATCTGGCCCTGGAAGCCATCCGCGAGGTCGGGCCGGGGGGGCATTTCTTCGGCATCCAGCATACGCAGGACCGCTATGAGAAGGCGTTCTATCAACCCTTCCTGTCCGACTGGCGCAACTACGAGGCCTGGGACATCGCCGGTGCTGTCTGGACGCATGAACGCGCGCACGGGATCTATCGCCAGATCATGGCCGAGTTCGAAGCCCCACCGATGGATGTGGCCATTCATGACGAATTGCTGGCCTTTGTCAGCCGCCGCAAGGCGGAAGGCGGCGCACCGACCGATTTCTGATCCTCCGGCCCATGAAAGGGGCGGACACGCCCCTTTCGACCAATCGTGCCGACCCTTGCCCGACCCTTGCCCGACCCGGGCCGAAGACCAAAGGCGCGCATGGCCCGGCAGAATGCCCCGTGCGGGTGAAAGCCGTGTCGCGCGCGAAAGTCGTGCAAATTGAAGATATTGGTCAAATCTTTACGGTTTTCCCGCATCCTGACAGAGGTGCAGGAAAGGGATCTGGGATGCATGGGCTGATCAACCGGGCGATACAGTGTTTCGTGACAGACATGCATGGCGCTGCAATCTGGAACGATGTGGCCCGCGCGGCCCAGCTGCATGGCGCGGGGATCGAAGCCATGCTTGACCATGATCCCTTGCTGACGGGCAGGGTGCTTGATGCAACCTGCCAGCGGCTCTGTCGTCCCAGGGCGGAGGTGCTGGAAGATATCGGCACCTACCTGGTCTCTCACCCCAATGTCGAGGCGTTGCGCCGCTTGCTGCGGTTCGGCGGCGAAGACTTTTCCGATTTTCTCTGTTCGCTGGACGACCTGCCGGAACGCGCCCGGCTGGCGGTGGCGGATCTGGACCTGCCGGTGCTGGAACTGCATGAGCTGGCGCATGATCGCTACAGGCTGCGCTGCCTGACAGGGGCGCCCTATCGGCAGGACGGCGGGTTTTCCGGCTTCGGATCGGTCATGATGGGCGTCTTGCGGGCCATGGCCGATGACTATGGCGCGCTGGTGGTGCTGGATCATGGCGCGCCCGAGCCGGGATGCGAGGTGATCGAGATTGCGCTTGTCGCATGCGACTACAGCGAAGGGCGCCGCTTCGAACTTGGCCGGAAGGCAGGTTGAGGCATGGACGGGCAAGGCGCGGGACTGCGCAACCAGGCGGGCGACGCCCCGGTCGATGACTCAGGCAACATGACCGCAACGGCTGGCGCCGGGCGTCCGGCTCTGGCCGGCACAGGGGTGACAGATACGCGTGATCTGGCGGCCATGACGCAGGTTCTGGATGTGCTGTGCCCGATGCATCTGTTGCTCAGCCAGGCTGGCGAGGTTCTGCACGCGGGACCGACCCTGGCCCGGTTGCGCCCGCACACCTGCCTGAACGGCGCAAGGTTTCTGGACCTTTTCGAGGTGACGCGCCCGCGGCAGATCGGTGGCTGGGATGATCTGCTTGGCCTGCAAGGCAAGATGCTTCGCCTGACGTTTCGCGATCAGCCGATGACGGATTTCAAGGGCTGCCTTGCCCTGTCGGATCAGGGTATCGTGCTGAACCTGTCCTTCGGGATCTCCATCCTGGCGGCCTTGCGCGACTATGCCCTGACCTCTGCGGATTTCGCGGTGACGGACATGACGGTGGAACTGCTTTACCTGGTCGAGGCAAAATCGGCCGCGATGGAGGAAAGCCGCAAGCTGAACCTGCGCTTGCGCGGCGCGATGGTTGCCGCCGAGGCGCAGGCGCTGACCGATACGCTGACGGGCCTTGCCAATCGCAGGGCGCTTGAACAACGGCTTGAGCGTCTGGCCTATGGGCGTGATGGTTTCGCGCTGATGCATCTGGATCTCGACCACTTCAAGGCGGTGAACGATACGCTGGGACATGCCGCTGGCGACCACGTGCTGCGCCATGTCGCCACGATCCTGTCCGAAGAGACGCGCAGCGGCGATACCGTGGCGCGCGTCGGGGGGGATGAATTCGTTCTGGTGTTCCCCAATCTTCAGGATCGTCGCCTGCTGGATGCCATCGCGCGGCGGATCATTGCCCGGTTATGCCAGCCGATCCCTTATTGCGACGATGTTTGCCGCATCTCGGGCAGTATCGGCACCGTGCTGTCGTCCCATTACGACAAGCTTGATATGGCGCGGATGATGGCCGACGCGGACGAGGCGCTTTACCGGTCAAAACATGCAGGGCGGGGCCGCCATTTTTTCTTTGATCAGGAGGCGCAGGACGATTGACCGGCAGGCGCCGGATCCGGCTGCCGCACCAGGGCCGGGCACCGTCCCGCCGTTCACGGCCGGATCAGGCAGAGGCGCGATCCGGCCTTGGGGTGGCATGGGCGGGATCTGCGGCATGGGCGGCAACCAGGGGGCGGATGGCGATCCTGGCTTTCAGCCGGGCGGCCAGCAGGTACATGCCGGCGATCTTGCGATGCAGAAACAGCGTGCCCTCGGGCGGGGTCTGCGCCATGTCGGGGTCCTGCCCAAGGGCAAGCCCCATTGCGTTCAGCCTGTAGGCCAGGTCGGATGCCGCGAAATCGAACGGCGCATCGTCCCTCAAGGGTGTCATCGCTGTCTCGAACATATCCAGAATACGCCAGAGCAGGGATGCGGGCGTTTCCGGGCCGATATATCCCAGCGCGGTCAACGCCGCCTCTGCCGCAGCGCGATCCTGTGCCAGGCCCGCCCGCAGAAGGGTGCGAAACCCCTGGGCCTGGTCTGGTGAAAAGCGTGTCACGGCCCCGAAATCCAGCAAGATGATCCGCCCCGTGCCCGGATCATAGCGGAAATTCGCCAGGTTCGGATCGGTCTGCATGGTGCGGAAATCGAAAAGCTCGTGCAGCAGCAGCGTGATGAGCTGCCCCGCCACCCGGTCGCGCAGCGCCTGGGGTTCGGTCAGAAGCGCGTCAAGCGGCTGGCTGTCCAGATAGGTCATTGCCAGGACCCTTGGCGTGCTCAGCTCGGGATGCAGCACCGGCAGGCAAAAGCCCTCTGATCCGGCCAGCAGACGGTTGAAATCGGAAAGATTGCGGGCTTCGGCTGTGTAATCGACCTCTGCGTGCAGCTGCTCGCGCAGTTCGGCCAGCATCGGCGCGATGTCCAGCCCGCGCGGCAGCAGGCCAGGCAGGCGCAACAGGCTGCCCATGTTGGCGATGTCACTGTCGATACTGCCCGCGACACCGGGGTATTGCACCTTGATGGCCAGATCCTGTCCGTCCTGCGTGCGGGCGCGATGCACCTGCCCGATCGAGGCGGCCGCGAAAGGACGCACGTCGAAACGGCTGAAGCGACGGCGCCAGTCGCGGCCCCATTCGGCATCCAGCACATCGCGCAATTGCGCGGGGGGCATGTGATGCGCCTCGTCCCGCAGCGCGGCCAGGATCGTCGTCATCTCGGGTGGCAGGACCACGCCGGGGTCCATCGACAGCATCTGGCCCAGTTTCATGGCCGCGCCGCGCATGACCCGCAGGTCGCGGGTGACGCGGGCGGCGGCCTGCGGGGTCAGTATCATCTGCTGCAAGCGCGGGCGCTGGCCGCGTGCGACCTGGCGCAGGCCGGCCGCCGCCATGTCACCCACAAGCCCGGATGTCATGCCGCCAAGGCGCAGCAGCCGCCCGATGCGCCCATCGGGCAGGGCGATCGCGTCATGATCCTGATCCTGTTGTGACATTGCCTGCTCCGCCATCCTGCTGCCTGGGGCAAGATGGGGCGAATGCGGCGCGTGACCAGTCTGTGACGGCGCTTAGGCGGCACTGTCCCAGACGGTGCGGCCGCCGCAGATGGTGCGGACGACCGACAGGGTTGCGATCCGGTCCGCTGCGACCGCTTCGATATCGCCGTCCAGCAGCACCAGATCGGCCAGGTAGCCAGGCCGCAGCATGCCCTTGCGGTCTTCGGTATGTTCGGCATAGGCGCCGCCGATCGTATAGGCGGCCAGCACCTGATGCAGGGTCAACCGCTCGTCCTGCGCGCCCTCGAAGGTTGGACGGGTCAGCGCGGCCTGGATGCTGCGCAGCGGGTTGATGTCGGCGACGGGCCAATCCGAGGCAAAGACGATCCTTGCGCCCGCGTCCGCGAGGCTGCGGGTGAGGAAAGCGTCTTTCCAGCGTCCTCGTCCGATCTTGTCCAGCGTCGGAAAAAGCGGGAAATCCAGCGCGCCCGGCACATGGGAGGGTTGCACCGACGCGATCACGCCAAGCTGTGCAAGGCGGGGCACATCGGCGCGGTCGATCAGTTCGATATGTTCGATCCGGTGGCGCGCATCGCGCGGGCCATTGGCGGCGCGGGCGGCGGCATATCCATCCAGCACCCGCCGCACGGCACCGTCCCCGATGGCATGGACCGCGATCTGCAGGCCGCGCCGGTCAGCTTCGATGCAGATCTCGGCAAAGCGGTCCGCCTCATGCAGGGGGTCGCCGCGCCAGCCGGGCTGATCGGGATAGTCGTTCAGCATGACCGCCGTGCCGCTGTCGATCACGCCGTCCATAAACATCTTGACGAAGCCGGATGACAGCCAGTCATCGTTGTAGTCGCGACTGAGGATGCTGGCCTCGGCCAGGTCGGCGGGGCTGCGGGTGTTGCGGTAGTGAAAGGGCACGCGCACCCGTGCGGTCAGACGCCCGTCGCGGCGCAATGTGTCAAGCACGTCAAGGGTGTAGCGGTTGCCATCCATGTTCACCAGGCTGGTGAAACCGTGCCGCGCGCAATGGGCAAGTCCCGCCGCCATGGCGGGCAGATCGGCCTTCACTTCCTCTTGGGTCGGTGCGGGCAGGGGGTCAAAGCCGGTGGCGATGCCCGCCATGATCCGGTGTTCACCGGCGACACGCAGCACCGGGGCCATGGCTTCGAATTCGCGCAGCTCGCCCGTGGCCAGGCCATCGGCGCCCATCACCACCTCGTTGCCGGGGCCGACGGTGGCGCCTTGCAGAATGCCCGCCTCGGTCAGGGCCAGGGTATTGGCCCAGCCGGTGTGGTGATCGGCGGCAACCAGGATGATCGGCCTGTCGGGCAGAATCGCGTCCAGATCATGGCGGGTCAGGGGGCGGCCATAGATGCCATAATCGCAGCCTTGCCCCACGATCACCGGCCGGTGCGGATGGGCGTCGGCATAGCCGTGAATGGCGCGGCCCAGGTGATCCGGGCCCTCAATCCCCAATAGTTGCAGATGCGACAGCTCGGATCCGCCCATGAACAGGTGCAGATGGCTTTCGATGAAACCCGGCAGCAGGCTGGCGCCGCCCGCGTCGATCACCGTGCAGCCCGGCCCGGCCAGGGCCGCGATCCGGTCCACGGACCCCACGGCAAGGATGCGGTCATCGGTCAGCGCCACGGCCTCTGCGCGCGGGCAGGTCGGGTCCATGGTCAGGACGCGGGCATTCGTGATGATCGTCGTGGCGGTTGGGGACATGGGGGCTTTCCAATATGGGGTTTGACGCAGCCTAGCCCGTCGCGGCTGACCTGTCCAAGCGCGTCTTTGCCCGGTGCAATCCTTTCCGACCGGTAAACGCCCCGCGCGCCCGGTTCAGGCCGTCTTGACCCTTTTTGCCCTATCCATCGGTCCCCGCAGCCAATATCGAGGAGGCCCCATGTCGGATAATTCACCCCGGCTCGATCTGCCGTTCATCCTGCCATCGCAGGCGCAGAAGCATGTCACCCATAACGAGGCCCTGCGGGTGCTGGATGCGCTTGTGAAGCTTGCGGTCGAAGGTTTCGGCGCGACGGTGCCACCGGCGCAGCCCGCCCAGGGCGAGGTCTGGGCCATCGGCGCCGGGGCAGGCGGCGCCTGGTCCGGTCAGGAGGGCGCGCTTGCGGTCTATGCGGGCAATGGCTGGATGTTCCGCAGCCCGCGTCCCGGCTGGATCGCCACGCTTGCCGGATCGGCAGAGCTGCGCGTCTGGGATGGCGCCGCATGGGTCGTGCCCGGCCTTGCGGGATTGGACAACCTGACCGGGATCGGGATCAATACCACGGCCGATGCGACCAACCGGCTGGCGGTATCTGCCCCGGCCACGCTGTTCAGCCACGAAGGAGACGACCATCGGCTGGTGATCAACAAGGCAGCAAGCGGGGATACCGCCACGATCCTGTGGCAGGACGGATGGTCTGGCCGGGCGGAAATGGGCCTGGCCGGTGATGACGATCTGCATCTCAAGGTCAGTGCCGACGGCGCGACCTGGACCGAGGCGATGGTGATCGACGCGGCCACGGGGCGGGCCGCGTTTCCCGCCGGGATCGAGGGCGCGCCCGAGCGGTTGACGGCAAACCGGACCTATTTCGTGCGCCTGGACGGCAACGACGCCAATGACGGGTCTGCCGATACAGCCGCGGGGGCCTTTCGCACGGTGCAGCGGGCGGTCGATCTGGCCGCAGGCCTTTATTGCGGGCCGTTCACGGTGACGGTGCGGATCGGCGCGGGCAATTTCGCGGAAGCTGCGCGGCTGTTTGTGCCGGGCAATGGCAACCTGCGGCTGTCGCTGGAAGGGGCGGGGGCGGGTGTGACCACGATTTCCGGGACAGTCTACGGCGTGCAGGTGTCCGGGCCTTGCGATCTGTCGCTGCGCGATCTGCGGATCGCCGGGGCCAGCGTGACGCTTTGGGCGCGCTATGGCGCGCGGGTGAACCTGCGCGGCACGATCGAGCTGGGCACTGGCACCGCCCGTCTGATCGGGGCCGACAATGCCGCCTATATCGAGGGTCTGTCCTGCGTCCTGCGGATTGCCGTGACCAGCAGCGCGTATTTCCTGTTCGCGACGGCAGGCGGGCATATCTACCTTGGCAGCGGTGTCAGCATCATGACCGCGTCGCCTGTGACATTCCTCTCCACGGTCTATGCCGGGCTGAACGGGATCGCACAGGTTGTGGGCGGCCAGGTCACCTGGAACCAAAGCGCGGGTGCGATCCAGGGTGGGCGCTACACCGCGACCGGGAATGGTGTGATCAACACCGCGGGGGCGGGGCCGTCCTTCATTCCGGGTACGACGGCCGGGGTTCTGTCCGAAGGGGGGCGCTATCTGTAGCGGCCAGCTTCCGCTTGACCTTGCCCGGTCCGCGCCCCGATGCTGAGGGCGTGGTAAAATGGCAGGACGCATGACATGGCATTCACCTTGCGACAGCTGCAATTCTTCATCGCCGCTGCCGAACAGGGGTCGGTGACGGGGGCGGCGCGGGTGTTGTCGATCTCGCAATCCTCGGTGACCGAAGCGCTCCGCGCGCTGGAGGATGATCTGGGCGTGACCCTGTTCGAGCGGCAGGCGCGCGGGCTTGAGATCACCCATCTGGGCAGCCAGTTCCTGCGCCATGCCCAGCAGATCCTGGCGGATGTGTCGAATGCGCGGCAGGCGTTCCGGGGCCAGGCCGACCAGGAAGGCGGGCGTCTGGCACTGGGCGTCACCTCGCTGGTGGCAGGGTACGTGCTGTCCGATATCCTGTCGCGCTTTCGTCGCGCGCATCCGAAGGTCGAACTTAACGTGATCGAGGACAGCGGCGAATACCTGCAACATCTGCTGATCGGCGGAGAGCTGGATGTCGCTGTCCTTCTGACATCCTCGGTGCATGACCGCATGGCGCTGAATGTCGAGACGCTTCTGGTGTCGCCCTACCGGTTGTGGCTGCCGCTGGGCCATCCGCTGGGGCAGGCGGATGCAATTTCGCTGGAGCAGCTGACCGAGGTGCCGCTGATCCAGCTGATGGTCGACGAGATCGAGGAAAGCATGCGGCAATTGATGGCGGCGCTGGCGGTCAAGCCGACGATCGCCTTTCGGACGCGGTCGGTCGAGGCGGTCCGCAGCCTTGTCGCCACGGGCGCGGGCCTCGCGATCCTGCCGGGTCTGGTCTATCGGCCCTGGTCGCTGGAAGGCGACCGAATCGAGATCCGGGACGTGTCGGGCGATCTGCCCACCGTCCAGGTCGGGCTGGCCTGGCGGCGCGGTGCGCCGCTCAGCCCGCAGGCCCGAAATTTCATCAGGGTGGCGCAGTCCACCCTGCCGGGCCGCTAGGCCGCCGCCTGGCTATCGTTTGAATTTGCCTGAAAAACCTCATGCCCGGCAGAATTGGCGCGAGGTATCGGAAAAACCGATGGATTGCTTCTGCATTTTGATATTGCGAAGCAACCCCCTCTCCATACGCTGATTGCAATGAAGGACCGGCCCGCGCAAGGGGCGGCGCAATGTGAAGCACCGACATGGAGAGCACTGGAATGAAACATCTCAGACTGATGGGAACCACGGCACTGGCGGCCATGCTGGGCGTGATGCCGGCCGTGGCGCAGATCGCCGCATTGGGCACGCCCGAGGGCAAGCTGAATATCGTCGCCTGGCCCGGCTATATCGAGCGCGGCGAGACGATGGCCGAATTCGACTGGGTGACCAAGTTCGAAGAGGCGACGGGCTGCATGGTGCAGGTCAAGACCGCCAATACCTCGGATGAGATGGTGGCCCTGATGAACGAGGGCGGGTTCGACCTTGTCACCGCTTCGGGCGATGCGTCGCTGCGGCTGGTGGCCGGTGGACGTGTGCAACCGGTGAATCTGTCGCTGATCCCGTCCTGGGGAACGGTGGATGACCGGCTGAAGGAAGCACCCTGGTACGTGGTGGACGGCGTGCATTACGGCGTGCCCTACCAGTGGGGTCCGAACGTGCTGATGTACAATACCGAAGTGTTCGGTGACAGCCCGCCCACGTCCTGGAACGTGGTGTTCGAGGAAATGGACCTGCCCGATGGCAAGACCAACAAGGGCCGCGTACAGGCCTATGACGGGCCGATCCATATTGCGGATGCGGCGCAATATCTGATGTTCCACAAGCCCGAGCTGGGTATCACCTCGCCCTATGAGCTGAACCAGGAACAGTATGATGCGGCGCTGGACGTGCTGCGTGTGCAGCGCACGCTGACCGCGCGCTACTGGCATGACGCCTTCATCCAGATGGACGACTTCCGCAACGAAGGCATGGCGGCTTCGGGCACATGGCCGTTCCAGGTCAACCTGTTGCAGGCCGATGGCGTGCCGGTGGCCAGCGTGATCCCGCAGGAAGGGGCGACCGGCTGGGCCGATACATCGATGCTGCATGTGAACGCCGAGAACACGACCTGCGCCTATCTGTGGATCGAACATACGCTGTCGTCGAATCTGCAGGCCGACCTGTCGGTGTGGTTCGGGGCCAACCCCGTGGTGCCGGCGGCCTGTACCGACGGGCGCGGGATGCAGACCGCCGAGGGTTGCACCAAGAACGGTTTCGACGATTTCGAACGGATCCGTTTCTGGACCACCCCGGTCACCAAATGCGAAAGTCAGGGCGAATGCGTGCCCTATTATCGCTGGGTGTCCGACTATATCGGCGTGATCGGCGGCCGCTGACACAGCCCTTTCCACCACTCACGAAACGGCACCCCCGCGCAAGCGGGGGGCGCCCCTGTCTGACCCGGAAGATCCCATGCCCGCAGCTGTCGAATTCCTGAACGTGTCGCGCCATTTCGGATCGGTCCGGGCGGTCGATGGCGTGGACCTGAGCATCGCGGAAGGCACGTTCTTTGCGATGCTGGGGCCGTCGGGGTCGGGCAAGACCACCTGCCTGCGGCTGATTTCTGGTTTCGAGCAGCCCACAGGCGGCATGATCCGCATCTTCGGGCAGGATTGCAGCGATGTGCCACCCAATCGGCGCAACGTGAACACCGTGTTCCAGGATTACGCGCTGTTTCCGCATATGAACGTGCGCGACAACGTGGCCTACGGTCTGATGGTCAAGGGCGTGGACAAGCGTACCCGGCATGACCGGGCCGAGGAATTGCTGGCGCTGGTCAAGCTGGATGGCTACGGCGGCCGCAAGCCGGGCGAATTGTCGGGCGGGCAGCGGCAGCGCGTGGCGCTGGCGCGTGCGCTGATCAACGAGCCGCGCGTGCTGCTGCTGGACGAGCCGCTGGGCGCGCTGGACCTCAAGCTGCGCGAGGCGATGCAGGACGAGCTGAAAGCCCTGCAACAGCGGCTGGGCATCACCTTTGTCTTCGTCACCCATGACCAGGGCGAGGCGCTGTCGATGGCCGATCAGGTCGCGGTCTTTTCGGACGGCAGGATTGCCCAGATCGGCACCCCGTCCGAGATCTATGAAAAGCCCCGCACGCGGTTCGTGGCCGATTTTGTCGGGTCGTCGAATGTGCTGAGCGCCGAGATGGCGGCCAGCTTTGGCGCGCCCGCGCGCCCTGCCAGCCTGAGGCCCGAGTCGATCGGCATCGTGGACGAAGGGGCAAGAGTGCGCGGTCGCGTCCTGGCGCTGCGCTATCTGGGGGCGGGCACGCGCGTCGTTGTCGCCGTGCCGGGGGGCGAGCTGTCGGTCTTTGTGAACAAGGGCAGCCCCGTGCCGCAACAAGGCAGCGATGTGGGGCTGAACTGGGACCCGCAGGCAATGCATGTGATGGAGCAGGGCTGATGACGCTGGCGGCCGATCCATCCCGCACGCCGCCCGACCCCAAGGGGGCGATCCTGCCCGTCCGGGGACTGGGCGATCAGGTGTCGGCGGTGTTCTGGCGGCATCCGAATGTGCTGCTGGCCGCGCTGCTTGCGCTGCCGCTGTTGTGGCTGGTGGTTGTCTATCTGGGCTCGCTATCGGCCCTGCTGCTGCAAAGCTTCTATTCGATCGACGAATTCTCGGGCCAGATCCGGCGGGAATTCACGCTGTCGACCTATGCCGAACTGTTCCGCCCGTCCAACATGGACATCATCATCCGCACGGTCGTCATGTCCGCCGCCGTCACGCTGGGGGCGGTGGTCATCGCCTTTCCCATCGCCTATTTCGCGGCCCGCTATGCAAAGGGCCATTGGAAGGCGTTGTTCTATCTTGGCGTGATGCTGCCGCTGTGGTCATCCTACCTGGTCAAGGTCTATGCCTGGAAACTGATCTTGGCGCGCGAGGGGATCATCACCTGGGCCACGGACGGGATAGGGGCCTCGGCGGTGCTGAACGGCATCCTGTCCTTGCCGGTGATCGGGGGCACATCGCTGTCCACCAGCTATATCGGGACATGGCTTGTGTTTCTTTACGTCTGGCTGCCCTACATGATCCTGCCGATGCAGGCCGCGCTGGAACGGGTGCCGCAATCCATGCTGGAAGCCTCGGCCGATCTGGGGGCCAGCCGCTGGCAGACGATGCGGACGGTGATCTTTCCGCTGGCGCTGCCGGGGATCATCGCGGGGTCGATCTTTACCTTCTCTCTGACGATGGGCGATTACATCATCCCGCAGATCGTGGGATCGTCGCGGCGCTTCATCGGGCAGGCGGTCTATCAGTTGCAGGGCACGGCCGGGAATATCCCGCTGGCCGCCGCCTTTGCCGTGGTGCCTATCGTGATCATGCTGATCTACCTGACGATCGCGCGGCGCAAGGGGGCTTTCGATGCGCTCTGATAGCCGCCCGCCCCTGATCCTGACCGCCGGCGCCATCGCGGGGCTTTTGTTCCTGCACCTGCCGATCCTGCTGATCTTTCTCTATGCCTTCACCACGGATGAACGCACCTATCAGTTCCCGCCCCCCGGCCTGACCACGCAATGGTTCGCCGTGGCCTGGAACCGCGCCGATATCTGGCCGCCGCTTTACCTGTCGCTGAAGGTGGCGGCCCTGTCTACCGTGATGGCGCTGATCCTGGGCACGCTCTGCGCCGCCGCCATGGCGCGGACGCGGTTTTTCGGGCGCGACCAGATCAGCCTTCTGATCATCCTGCCCATCGCATTGCCCGGCATCATCACCGGCATGTCGCTGCGTTCGGCCTTTTCGATCATGGATATCCCGTTTTCGACCTGGACGATCCTGATGGGGCACGCGACCTTCTGCATCGTGATCGTGTTCAACAACGCGGTCGCGCGGTTCCGGCGCTTGTCCGGCTCCATCGTCGAGGCATCGATGGATCTGGGTGCGAACGGCTTTCAGACCTTTCGGCATGTGATCCTGCCCAACCTGGGCTCTGCCCTGCTGGCGGGCGGAATGCTGGCCTTCGCGCTGTCCTTCGACGAGGTGATCGTGACCACCTTCACCGCGGGCCAGCAAAGCACGCTGCCGATCTGGATGCTGAACGAACTGGTGCGCCCGCGCCAGCGCCCGGTGACAAATGTGGTGGCGATCGTGGTTTTCGTGACCACCTTCGTGCCGATCCTCATCGCCTATTACCTGACGCGCGGCGGATCCGAGACCGCCGGCGGCGGAAAATGACACGCACACGCAGATGACCCAAGGGAGGTTGCAACATGGGCAAGATTGATACCGAACTGCTGATCGGTGACCGGTTCGAGCCGGGACAGGATGCGGCGGAACCCATCCTCGATCCGCGCACGGGTGCGCTGATCCTTGAAGTGCCCGAGGCCAGCACCGCCCAGGTGGATCGCGCCGTGGCCGCCGCGCGCCGGGCCTTCGCGACCTGGTCGCGCACCACGCCCGCCGAACGCTCGGCCGTGCTCTTGCGCATCGCCGACCGGGTCGAGGCCGAGGCCGAAGGTTTCGCCGCCCTCGAGGCGCTGAACTGCGGCAAGCCGATCAATGCCGCGCGCAACGATGAAATCCCCGCCATCGTGGATTGCTACCGCTTCTTTGCGGGCGCGGTGCGCTGCCAGACCGGCGCGATCGCGGGCGAATACATGGAAGGCCATACCAGCATGATCCGGCGCGATCCGATCGGGGTCGTGGCCAGTATCGCGCCCTGGAACTACCCGCTGATGATGATGGCGTGGAAACTGGCCCCCGCTATCGGGGGCGGCAACACGGTGGTGTTCAAACCCTCCGAACAGACGCCGCTGACCGCGCTCAAGATGGCGCGCATCCTGGCCGAGGAGCTGCCCGAAGGGGTCGTGAACATCCTGCCGGGGCGCGGGCACACGGTGGGCAACTACCTGATCAACCATCCGCAGGTGGACATGATCAGCCTGACGGGGGATGTGGCGACCGGCAAGAAGATGCTGGATGCCGCCGCAAAGACCGTCAAGCGCACCCATCTGGAACTGGGCGGCAAGGCGCCGGTCGTGGTCTTCGACGACGCCGATGTGGCCGAGGTGGTCGAAGGCCTGCGCGCCTTCGGCTTCTACAATGCCGGGCAGGATTGCACCGCCGCCTGCCGGATCTATGCGGGCCGCAAGGTCTATGACCGGCTGGTGGCCGACCTGACCGATGCCGTCGCCTCGATCCAGCTGGGCAATGCCGATGACACCACGAACGAGATCGGCCCCCTGATCAGCCTGCGCCAGCGCGACCGCGTGGCCAGCTTCGTGAACCGCGCGCGCGAGATGAACCATATCCAGATCACCACGGGCGGCGAGGCGATGGACCAGGGCTTCTACTACCGCCCCACGGTCGTGGCAGGTGCCACCCAGGCCGATGAAATCGTCAGGCGCGAGGTCTTCGGCCCCGTCGTCTCGATCACGCCCTTCTCGGATGTGGACGAGGCCGTGACCTGGGCCAATGACAGCGACTATGGGCTGGCCTCCTCGGTCTGGACCAGGGACGTGGGCCGCGCGATGGCGACAGCGGCGCGGCTGCGCTATGGCTGCACCTGGATCAACACGCATTTCATGCTGGTCAACGAGATGCCCCATGGCGGGATCAAGCAATCCGGCTACGGCAAGGACATGTCCGCCTACGCGCTGGAGGATTACACCTTCGTGCGCCATGTGATGGTCAAGCACGGCTGAAATCACAGGGCCTGATCACTGGGCTTGATCACTGGTCTGATCACTGGGCCTGATCCCTCGCCTGATCCCTGGCCTTGGCCGTGGGATCAGGTCCTTGCGCCTGTGACCAAAGACACCTGCACCCGCATGCCACGCTGTCCGCGACAGGCGGCCGCATCATGCGACCAGACATGCGCCGCCATGGGCAGGGTGCATCGGTATTTTCATGGTGATCGAGGAAAGTGGCAGCCCGTAGGGGAGTCGAACCCCTCTTTTCAGGTTGAAAACCTGACGTCCTAACCGATAGACGAACGGGCCATGCCTTGGCGTGAGGCGGTGTTTAGGCAAAGCGCCGTGCGGGTGCAAGCAGAAATTTCCGCCACTTGTCAGATTTTTTGCAATCCTTGGGCAGGCGTGCTCCTTGGCCTGCCTTGCCGCATGCAGACAGGGCCAATCGACCACTCAGCGGTTGGCTGCCGCCGCATCTTCAAGGCGCAATTGCACGCTTTGCCGCCCACCCCAGCGATTGATCTCCAGCCGCCCCGCAAGATGAAACCGCGCGCCGCCATGGCCTTCCAGCGCGGGGCCCAGCGGGCCGTCGAAGGCGCCGAACATGATCGCCTCCAGCCGCGCGCCCAGACCGTCGCCGATGGTCAGTTTCAGGTGGATTTCCCCGATCCGCTTGGCGAAATGGATCGCCATGTCGGCAAAGGCAAAGCGGGGGGCAGGGGCGCCCGCGCCGAAGGGGCCCGCGGCCTCGATCTGCTCCAGCAACTCGACCGTTGCCGCTCCGGGCATCAAAAGCCCGTCCAGACGCAGATCGCTTGGCCCCGCCGCGCCGGCACCCTGCCTGGCCAGCAGTTCGGCCAGACGCGTCATGGCGGGTTCCAGCCGGTCGCGCGCCACGGTCAGGCCGGCCGCCATCTTGTGCCCGCCGCCCTTGATCAGCAGCCCCTCGGCCGCGATCCGCTGGATCGCCGCGCCAAGATCAACGCCCGCAACGGAACGCCCCGACCCCTTGCCCTCGTTCCCGTCCAGCCCGATCACCACGGCGGGCCGGCCTGTTGCTTCCTTCAGGCGCGCGGCGACAATGCCGACCACGCCCGGATGCCAGCCTTCGCCAGCGGCCCAGACCAGGGGCGCATCAAGGCCACGGGCCTCGGCCTGGGCCATGGCCTCGGCGCGGACGGCCGCCTCGATGTCGCGACGCTCGGTGTTGAGGCTGTCCAGCCGCGCCGCCATCGCCTTGGCCTCGACAGGATTGTCACAGGCCAGCAGACGCGCGCCAAGATCCGCCTGGCCGATCCGGCCCCCGGCGTTGACCCGCGGCCCCAGCAGAAAACCAAGGTGATAGGTCGAAGGCGGGCCATCCATCCGCGCCACATCCGCCAGTGCCACAAGGCCGGGCCGCTCGCGGCGCGCCATCACGCGCAGCCCTTGCCGGACCAGCGCGCGGTTCACGCCCACCAGCGGCGCCACATCGGCCACCGTCGCCAGTGCCACCAGATCCAGCAAGCCGATCAGGTCAGGGCCTTCGCGCCCGCTGTCGCGCAGTTGCCGGTTCGCCTCGACCAGCATCAGAAAGACGACGGCTGCGGCGCAGAGATGGGCCAGATCGCCGCTTTCATCCTGCCGGTTCGGGTTCACCACGGCAAGCGCGGGCGGCAGGGTTTCAGCGCCCAGATGGTGATCCAGCACCACCACATCGGCACCCCTGGCCGCCGCGATCGGCCCATGGGACAGCGTGCCGCAATCGACGCAAAGGATCAGGTCGTGATCGCGCGCCAGTGCCGCCATCGCGGGCTCATTGGGGCCATAGCCCTCGTCGATGCGGTCAGGCACATAGAGCGTGGCCGCAAGGCCCATCTGGCGCAGCCACAGCACCAGAAGCGCCGCCGAACTGCCCCCGTCCACGTCGTAATCGGCAAAGACCGCGATCCGTTCGCGTTTACCGACGGCGGCGACAAAGCGCGCGGCCGCCTTTTCCATGTCGCGCAGGGAACGCGGATCGGGCAGCAGGTCGCGCAATTGCGGTTCCAGAAACGCCGCTGCCTCGGGGGCATCCACGCCGCGCCGGGCCAGCACCAGCGCCAGCGCATCCGGCAGGCCGGTGGCCTGCACGATGGCTTCGGCCTGGCGGGTGATCTCGGTGCCGGGTCCCACCCAGCGCCGCCCGCCCAGAGACATCTCCACGCCCAGAAAGCTCATGTGCGGGCGCCCTTATCTTCTTGCCCGAAATATCCTCGGGGGGAGGGCGCCAGAGGCGCACCGGGGGGCGGATAGCCCCCCTTTATGGGGGTGTCATGGCTCACACCGTCTCGATCCTGAGGGCCACGGGCGCATCCGTCACCACATCGGTCGCCGAGATCGCGGTCAACGCCTCGTCCAGGGCCGCACGGGTAGTCTTGTGCGTCACGATCAGCACCGGGGCCTTGTCGTCGACATGGTCATACTGGCGCATCCGGTGGATCGACACGCCCGCATTGCCCAGGATCGCGGCCACCTTGGCCAGGGCGCCGGGTTTGTCGCGCAGGATCATCCGCAGATAATAGGGCGCGGGCAGGACCGACTGGGCGCGCTGTGCTGCGGTCAGCGTGCTGGCAGGCTGACCAAAGACCGGCAGGCGGAAGCCGCGCGCGATGTCGCAGACATCGGCCATCACCGCGCTGGCTGTCGGACCTTCGCCCGCGCCCGGTCCGCGCATCACGATCTGGCCGACCGCATCGCCTTCGATCACCACCATGTTGGTGCCGCCATCCAATTGGCCCAGGGGGCTGCCTGCGGGCACCAGGCAGGGCGACATGCGCTGTTCCAGCCCCCGGCCGGTCATCTGCGCCACGCCCAGCAGCTTGATCTTGTAACCCATGTCGGCGGCATGGCGGATATCGTCCAGGCTGACGCGCTGGATGCCTTCCAGTTCGATCCCGTCGAAATCCACCCGCGTGCCAAAAGCGATCGAGGACAGCAGCGCCAGCTTGTGGCCCGCGTCGATCCCGCCCACATCCAGGTTCGGGTCGGCTTCGAGATAGCCAAGCTTGTGCGCCTCTTCGAACAGGGTGTTGTAGCCCTGTCCGGTCGCTTCCATCCGGGTCAGGATGTAATTGCAGGTGCCGTTCATCACACCCATGACGCGGGTGATGCGATTCGCGGCCAGCCCTTCGGTCAGCGCCTTGATCACGGGGATGCCCCCGGCAACCGCGGCCTCGTACCGGATCACGCGCCCCGCGGCTTCGGCGGCTTCTGCCAGGGCCTGGCCATGCAGGGCCAGCATCGCCTTGTTGGCGGTGACCACGTCCTTGCCGGCGGCAATCGCGGCCTCGGTCGCGGCCTTGGCGGGCCCGTCCGAGCCGCCCATCAGTTCGACGAAGACATCCACGTCATCACGGGTTGCCAGTGCGACGGGATCATCTTCCCAGGCGAAGCGCGACAGGGACACGCCGCGATCCTTGTCGCGGGTGCGTGCCGATATGGCCGAGATCGTGATCTCGCGCCCGGTGCGGGCGGCCAGAAGGGCTGCCTGCTGTTTGACGATCTTGACGACACCGATGCCGACAGTGCCCAATCCGGCAATGCCAAGGCGCAGGGGGTGGGTCATCGGTGCCTCCGTGAAACGCTATGCGATAAAATCCGTGATCAGCCGCGATGTATCGGGTTCGGATCATCCTTGCAACGTCGTGCGGCGGCTTTTGCGCCGCTCTGTCGCGCCGGTTGCCGCCCGATGGTCACGCTCAGGGCTGGACCTTGGGTGTGTCTGCCGCTGTGTCGGGCGTCGTTGCCGCCGCGAGCCCGGTTTCAAGCCTTGTGCGCGTGTCCGGATCAAGGCCCTCGTCCCGCAGGGCTGCGGCACGGCTGTTCAGCGCATCCAGGCGGTCTTGCAGGGCGGCGGGCGTGTCGGGCTGGATGGCGTTGTTCGCAGCCGTCTGCAGCACCTCTTCGGCGGGTTTCAGCACCGGAAATTCAAGGCTGGCATCCGCGGCGGTCAGGCGTGCGTCAAGCTGCGGAAAATCCGTGCATGCGCCCAGGACCGCAAGGCCCGCGCCAAGCAGCAGGCAGACCCGCCAGACAGGGGTGCGGCGCGAATGGTGCTGGTGGGCGGATGCGGACATTGGGGGCGCGCTTTCGATGATGGCCCCGTCATGCATCAGGTGTGGCTGCGTTGCAAGCATGCAGGATGGGCCGGGTGCGGTCTGACGGCCTGCTGCGCGGTGAATGCCGCTTTGATATGAACGGATGTTCAGATAAGAGAAAGGACATGGCACGTACGGCAGGATCGCATTCGGACATTACCGGCCCCAGGGTCGCGCAGGCAGCGTTGCAGCTGTTCGCGCGCCATGGCTATGCGGCCGTGTCGATGCGCCAGATCGCGGCCGAGGTGGGCGTGCAGGCGGGGGCGCTTTACAACTACACCCCGGACAAGCAAAGCCTGCTGTTCGACCTGATGCGCGGGCATATGGACGAGCTGCTGGCGGCGCGTGCCAATGCGGCAACACCGCGCGATCCGATGGCGCGGCTGGAAGACTTCACCCGGTTTCACATCCGCTTTCACCTGGAACGGCCCGATGCCGTCTTTGTGTCCTACATGGAGCTGCGTAACCTGACGGCCGGGAATTTCGCCACGATCGAGGGGCTGCGGCGCGCCTATGAGGACGAGCTTGAAGGGATTCTGCGCGAAGGCGTGCAGGCCGGCCTCTTCGCGGTGGCCGATACCAAGATTACGACCCTTGCGGTGATCGCCATGCTGACGGGGGTGACGACCTGGTACCGCGCCGGCGGCCGCCTGAGCGTCGCGCAGGTCGAAACCATCTATTGGGACATGGTGCGCAAGGCGGTCAGCGCCTGAGCGGCCACCATTCTGGCGATGCGTGGCCTGATCGTGACGAAACCCTCTCGCGTCGCGGGGGCAAGCGGGCTAGTTACGCGCCCAGGATCGGTGCGGCATGGCGCCTGACCGGGCGGTGACAGACAGGAACGGGGATCAGATGCAGCAAGAGGTTTTGGCGACAGTTTCGGCCACGGGTGCAAGGCGCGTCATGGCCATCACGGTGCTGGTCCTGCTGGGCGGGGTGCTGGTCTATATCGCGCTGGCGCAACCGCCGCAGGCGCTGGGCTGGCAACTGATCATGCTCGGGGTCGGCTGTGGCGTGCTGGTTCTGGCCGAACGGATGCGCCGCGCCGAGGTGACGGTGCTGGAACTGACGCGCGAGGCCCTGCGCGAAAAGGGCGGTGCGGTTCTGGTCCGCATGGACCAGATCGCGACGGTCAACCGGGGGGTCTTTGCCTTCAAGCCGTCAAACGGGTTCGTCATAATCACCCATGCCCCGCAGCCGCTGCAATGGAATCCGGGTCTGTGGTGGCGGGTGGGCCGGCGCATCGGTGTCGGCGGTGTCGCCCCTGCGGTGCAGGCCAAATACATGGCCGACGTGATGCAGGCTATCCTGACCGAAGGCGCCGACAGCCAGCCCTGAACGCTGCCTGTTGAACGAACGGTGCGGCGGCGTCTCAGCTCTGGAATTTCACCTGCGGGGCGAAACGCGGCCGGGTGAAGACGAAATTGTACAGATCCTGCTGATCCAGCCCGACATCGAAGGGCGGCAGATAATCCGACCAGGTCTCGACCAGGATCAGGCGCTCGTTATGGGGCACAACGGGAAGCCGGTTCTGCATCTGCAGGATATCGGCATTGGTCAGAACCGGCACGCCACCGCGCTGCTGTGACCAGTCGCGGTAGAACCGCTTTTGGGGCGCGTTGTAATAGACGACCGTTACCCGCATCCTGGGCGGTGTCGAAGAGCGTGACAATTCGTTGAACAGATTGGCCGCCCCATCCAGATAGGCGGGCGTGATCGGAGCGACTTCGCGCGAGATCATGTCGCCGATGGTGAAGGCCGCCTTCACGTTCAACCCGCTCTGCCGGTAGCCGTCGAAAAAGACCAGCATCGACAGCATGGCCCAGAACAGAAGCGGGAACATGATCACCGCCTCGATGGTCAGCGACCCTTCGTCGTCACGCGCAAGGCGCGCGATTTTCAGGCGGAGAATGCGTGGAAGTCTCATAGCGGTTCCTGCACGAAGGCGGTGGACGAGATCATGGCGGTATAGCCGGAGTCGCTTTTGTTCTTCAGGTCCCGCCCAAGACCGGACAGCGGGAAGACGGGCTTGAACATGGCGCAGATCCGCAACAGCATCATCTCGTTCTGCATGCCGTTGGTGAAGGTACGGACCGGCTGCACCTCTTCGGCATGGTTGACGCAATCATAATCGGCGGGCGGTGGGGTCCAGTTCCGCAGGTCCATGCGGATCATTTCGATCTTCACGTTGTCCTTGCAATCCTGGATAGCGCCGGCGCGATCACAGATCGTGTCGCGGATCTGGTCATATTGCGGGGCGGTGCCCGTTCCCAGGCGGATTTCACGCACGGTCAGATCAACGGCACGGTCCAGCAAGGTGTGGCGCATCGTGATCAAACCGATCTCGACCGAGGATACCAGGATCGTGATGAAGATCGGGAACAGGATGACGAATTCAATCGTGGCGTTGCCATCCTCGCGGCGCGCAAGTTGCCGCAGGCCACCTGTCAGGCGACCGAACCCGGTGGTGCGGGGCAGAATGCGGGTCATTGTGTCAGTCTCAGTTTGCGGATCGAGGTGGCGATCGAGGAAAAGGCGCTGGCGATCTCCAGGCCGTCCACGTCAAAGGCATGGTTGGGCGAGCTTGCGCAGTCGCGCAGCAACGACTGACCCATCGAGGGCGCCTCGAAGGCCACCGTATAGATCACGACACCTTTCTCTTTCATCTTTGTGCACAGGTAAAGCAGGCGGTTGTTCATGGTCGTCACCTCGTGCGGACCAGGGTTCATCACCGTTCCTTCGCGGGTACGCAGCATGTCGACCCAAGTGTTGAGGTCGCCGCCCAGGGCCCGACGATACAGTTGGTTTGCGACCCATTGCACACGCAGCTCTTTCCAGACGGTCTGCCAGTCAAGAAGGATGGCACTGCCATTGCTGAGGTTCTGGGTGCAGGTTCTGTTCCACCAGGATCCTGTGCAGACTTGCGTCACCGACCCGCCCCATGGGACCTGGCTCCAGCTGCTGTTATGGGGGATCCAGAACTTGTTGGCGCCGTTCACACCCGCATGGAAGATCGAATAGCGATTGTCGGCCGTGTTGCGGTAGATGGTCGAGGGACCAGAACGGAAGCCGTCGTTGACGTATTCGTTCGGCCAATGTTCACCATCGGTCATCAGCACAATCACTTTCAGAACCTCTGCATCGTTGTAATCCAGCGGCCGGCCCGCGAAGGGGGTGATCACCACTTTTTCGGTCACCAGATCCGAAACCACGCTCCGCGCGCTGGGGTCCAGCAGGGCGCTGCCCCACCGCATGCCCGCGTCGATCGAGGTCGCGCCGACAGGTTGCAGGCTGGTGATATGGCCCTTCAGCTGGGTGATGTTGTTGCTGTGCACGCGGATCCGGTTCACCGGGTTGGCATCACACCAGCGGTTCGAGGACGAGGGGCTCATGTTGCTCGTGTTGTAGCTGGAACTGGTGTTCGAGCTGTTGTAGGTATCCGCAAAGACATGCTGCGGCATCGGCAAGCTGCGCGACAACGCCGCCGAGGTATAGACCGAGGCGGGCAGGTCCACGCAGAACGTATCGCTGTGCCGATCGGTGATGTTGTACTTGTCGATCAGGTCGGGTCCGACATTGACCTGGCCGTTGTAGGGCACGATCGAGAGCGAGACCTTGTTCTGCGCCGCATTGGCAAAGACCGCATCGATGAAGTCATGTCCGGCGGACCGCAGGTTCGTGATCCGGTTGTTGGTCGCCATCGAACCGGACACGTCCAGCACCAGCGAAATCTCGACCGAATCCACGCGTTCTTCCGCAGCCCCTGCGGCCGGCGTGGTCAAGGTGTCGATGCCCAGCATGTGGATCAGCACCGTTTTGACCGACTTCTGCGCGGTGGCGCTGACCGAGCGATAGCCAAGACCTTCGCTGACTTTGACGCCCGTCACCGTCCCGCCAAGCCCGGACTTGGTAAAGTATTCGTTGACCACATCCTCTGGCTTCAGGGTCTGATCGATGTCCGCTGCCGCAAGAACGGCCCGGTCCAGCGTGCTTTGCAGTTTCGCGCGCTCCATCTCGAAACGCATCAGATCGACGCCAAGCGAGCCGACAAGCAGGATCATCATCAGCATGAAGGCTGCAAAGATCACCAGCGCCCCGTCCTCGTCACGCCGGAACAATGCAAGACAGACACGCCGGTTTGTCGCGTCAAGCTGGCAGGACGCAGCCGTGCCACCGTCCTTGACGATGTCACCTGTGCCGTCAGCCGTGTTTGCACTCGTTACCATGTAAACCTCGAAACTTTTTAACGACCCGTCGGGACAGGATTGCGAACATCCGGACAGATTCGAACAGCATCATATCTGCGCGGCGAATATGGCTGATTTGGGGCTTGTTGAAAAAATTTTGTTAATTATTACAGTGGTTTGGTGATCATTAACCCGAATATCGCAGGATTGTCCGCATGGGCGAAACAAAGGCGTCGCGTGCGTTAACGCCTTGTGCTTTGCCCTGCCGCGCGGGCCTTTTTCCTGACGCTTTGCAAAACTGTCCGCGCCCGGTCCGGCTGCCCCGCATTGCCGCCTGGCCGACACGGCTTGATCCCCTTACCCTCTGGAAAAGGGTGCAATCACGATGGGCCTCTGTTAACGATTCCATCATGGTCGTCGGCGCAATGTAGGGTCTTGGGTGCCAGCGTCGGTCCCCACATCAGGGAGGATGGAAGTTGGCCGAAGTCAGGGAAACAAGTTTTCGCGAAAGCGTGGATCTGATGTTCAACCGTGCCGTGGCGCTGATGGACCTGCCGCCGGGGCTGGAGGAAAAGATCCGCGTCTGCAACTCGACCTATACGGTGCGTTTCGGTGTGCGCCTGCGCGGCCAGATCCAGACATTTACCGGCTATCGCTCGGTCCATTCCGAACATATGGAGCCGGTCAAGGGCGGCATCCGCTACGCCATGGGCGTGAACCAGGACGAGGTCGAGGCGCTGGCGGCGCTGATGACCTACAAATGCGCCCTTGTTGAGGCGCCGTTCGGCGGCTCGAAGGGCGGGCTCAGGATCGACCCGCGCCAGTATGACGAACACGAGCTGGAACTGATCACCCGCCGCTTCGCCTATGAGCTGATCAAGCGCGACCTGATCGACCCGGCCCAGAACGTGCCCGCGCCCGACATGGGCACGGGCGAGCGTGAGATGGCCTGGATCGCCGATCAATATGCGCGGATGAACACGACCGACATCAACGCCCGCGCCTGCGTCACGGGCAAGCCCCTGAACGCGGGCGGCATTGCCGGCCGGGTCGAGGCGACGGGTCGGGGCGTGCAATATGCGCTGCGCGAATTCTTCCGCCACCCCGAAGATATGGCCGCCGCAGGTCTGGCGGGATCGCTGGACGGCAAGCGGGTCATCGTGCAGGGGCTGGGCAACGTGGGCTATCACGCGGCCAGTTTCCTGCGCGACGAGGACGGGTGCCTGATCACCGGCATCATCGAACGCGACGGTGCCTTGGTCGATCCGCGCGGGCTGGATGTCGATGCGGTGCGCGACTGGATCGCCAAGCACGGCGGCGTCAGCGGTTTTCCCGGCGCCGAATATGTCGAGAACGGCGCGCTGGTGCTGGAACAGGCCTGCGACATCCTGATCCCCGCGGCGCTTGAGGGCGTGATCAACCGCACCAATGCCGCGCGGGTCAAGGCGCCCTTGATCATCGAGGCGGCGAACGGTCCGATCACCGCGGCGGCAGATGACATCCTGCGCGACAAGGGCACCGTGATCATCCCGGACATGTATGCCAATGCGGGCGGTGTCACCGTGTCCTATTTCGAATGGGTCAAGAACCTCAGCCATATCCGTTTCGGCCGGATGCAGCGCCGCGCCGAGGAGGCGCGGACAAGGTTGCTGATCGACGAGCTGGAGCGGCTGGATCGCTACCTGGGGGATGCCTGGGCGCTCAGGCCCGAATTCAAGGAAAAGTACCTGCGCGGCTCGGACGAGCTGGAGCTGGTGCGCTCGGGTCTGGATGACACGATGCGGATCGCCTACCAGTCGATGCGCGAGGTCTGGCATGCCCGCCCGGAGGTCAAGGATCTGCGGACCGCCGCCTATATCGTGTCGATCGGCAAGGTCGCGGCCAGCTACCGCGCCAAGGGGATCTGAGGCGGATCGCCCGCGTCCGGCAGGCACCCTTGCAACGGGTGTGCAGGCCGGGCGCTGCGGCCGGCCATCTTTGTCGCAGCGACGGGATGCGACGATCCGTGTCGCGAACGGGCAAGGAATTTCGCATCCGCTGTTGAAGACTCGGCCCCGAACCGGTTGACTGACCGGAAAGGGAAGGGACAGGATGATGCGTTTTTCAGGACTTCGGGTGCTGAAAGAGGGGCTGACCGGCAACAAGGGCTGGACCCCGCACTGGCGGGACCCCGCCCCGAAACCCGCCTATGACATCATCATTATCGGCGGCGGCGGGCATGGCCTGTCCACCGCTTATTACCTGGCGCGCGAACATGGGCTGACCAATATCGCGGTGCTGGAAAAGGGCTATATCGGCGGCGGCAACGTGGGGCGCAACACCACCATCGTGCGGGCCAACTATTTCCTGCCGGGCAATTCGGAATTCTATTCCCATTCCCTGAAGCTGTGGGAAAACCTGGAAAACGATCTGAACTACAACGTCATGCATTCGCAGCGCGGGCTGATCAACCTGTTCCACTCGGACGGGCAGCGCGACGCTTTCGCCCGGCGCGGCAATGCGATGATCAACCAGGGCGACGATGCGATCCTGCTGGACCGCGAAGGTGTCCGCAAGCATCTGCCCTATCTGGATTTCGACAATACCCGCTTTCCGATCTACGGCGGGCTGCTGCATCCGCGCGGCGGCACCGCGCGCCACGATGCGGTGGCCTGGGGCTATGCGCGCGGCGCCGATCAGCGCGGCGTGGATCTGATCCAGAACTGCGAAGTGACCGGCATCGACATCGAGAATGGCGTCGTCAAGGGCGTGCAGACAACGCGCGGCGCGATCCGCGCCGGCAAGGTCGGCATCGTCGTCGCGGGTCGCTCGGGGCAGGTGGCCGCGATGGCAGGCATGCGCCTGCCCATCGAGAGCCATGTGTTGCAAGCCTTCGTGACCGAAGGCATCAAGCCGGTGATCGACCATGTGATCAGCTTCGGCATGGGGCATTTCTACATCAGCCAGTCGGACAAGGGGGGGCTGGTCTTCGGGGGCGATCTGGATTTCTACGCCTCCTACGCCAGCCGCGGCAACCTGCCGATGACCGAACATGTGATGGAGGCGGGGATGACCCTGATGCCGATGATCGGCAAGTCCAAGGTGCTGCGCTCCTGGGGCGGGATCATGGACATGACCCCCGATGGCAGCCCGATCATCGACAAGACCCATATCGACGGCCTCTATATCGATTGCGGCTGGTGTTATGGCGGGTTCAAGGCCGTGCCGGGATCGGGCTTTTCCTTCGCGCATCTGATCGCCACCGATCGTCACCATGCCCCTGCGGCGCGTTACCGGCTGGACCGGTTCCGTACCGGGCGCGGCCTGATGGACGAAGAGGGCACGGGATCGCAGCATAACCTGCATTGAACGGGATGACGCAGTTCAACCGCAACACCAGGCCAGCGCCGGCCGACACGGAGACGACATGAGGATCACCTGCCCGATCTGCGGCGAAAGGGACCGCCGCGAATTCTACTACCAGGGCGATGCCGTGGCGCTGCGCCGCCCCGACCCTGATGGCACGCCCGAGGATTGGGACGCCTATCTGCACCTGCGCGACAACCCCGCCGGGGTGACGCGCGACCTGTGGTATCACGAGACCGGCTGCGGGGCCTGGCTGGTGGTCACGCGCAATACCGTGACGCATGAGGTGCTGGGGGCCGTGCTGGCGCGCGACGCGGCAGGGGGTGCGGCATGAGGCTGGACAAGGGCGGGCAGATCGACCGCAACCGGCGGATCGCGTTCCGCTTCGACGGGCACCGCTACGAGGGGTTCGCAGGCGACACGCTGGCCGCGGCGCTGCTGGCCAACGGGCAGCAATTGCTGGCGCGGTCGTTCAAGTATCATCGCCCGCGCGGGGTTCTGACGGCGGGATCGGAAGAACCCAATGCGCTGGTCACGATCGGGCAGGGCGGCGCGCAAGAACCCAACGTCCGCGCCACGATGCAGGAGCTGCACGAGGGGCTTGAGGCGCGCAGCCAGAATGCCTGGCCGTCGCTGGAACTGGACCTGCTGGCCATCAACGACCTGGCCGCGCCGTTTCTGGGGGCGGGGTTCTATTACAAGACCTTCATGTGGCCGCGCGCGTTCTGGGAAAAGCTCTATGAGCCGCTGATCCGCCGCGCGGCGGGATTGGGCGCGCTGTCGGGGCAGCACAACACCGACCATCATGAACGTGTCTTCGCCCATTGTGACCTGCTGGTGATCGGGGCGGGCCCTGCCGGGCTGATGGCGGCGCTGGCAGCCGCGCGCGCCGGGGCCGATGTGATCCTGTGCGACGAGGATACCCGCACCGGCGGGCGGCTGAATGCCGAAACGCTTGAGGTTGCAGGCCAGCCCGGTGCCGATTGGGCGGCGTCTGTCACGGCGGAACTTGAGGCGATGCCCAATGTCCGCGTGCTGACCCGTACCACCGTCACCGGCGCCTATGATCAGGGCACTTACGGCGCGCTGGAACGTCTGGCGCCCGACATGGCCGCCCGCAAGGGCGCCCCGCGCGAGGCGTTCTGGCGCATCGTCGCGCGCCGCGCGGTGCTGGCGGCAGGCGCGCTGGAACGGCCCGTCGCCTTTCGCAACAACGACCGCCCCGGCGTGATGATGGCGGGCGCGGTGCGCGCCTATGTCAACCGCTGGGCTGTCAGCCCCGGTCGCGCCGTGACGGTCTTTGGCAACAATGACGGCGCCCATCGCACGGCGGCGGATCTGCTTGCGGCGGGGGTGCATGTGGCCGCGCTGATCGACAGCCGCGCGGATGCGGTGACCGATCTGGACATTCCCTTCTTCAAGGGCGCGCAGGTCTGCGAGGCCCATGGCCGCAAGGGGCTTGAGGCGGTCAGCATTGCCACCACCTCGGGGATCGAGAAGATCCGCAGCGATTGCCTGGCCATGTCCGGCGGCTGGAACCCGACAGTGCACCTGACCTGCCACATGAACGGCCGTCCCACCTGGAACGCTGATCTTGCCAGTTTCGTGCCTACCCCCGGCGCCATTCCGGGGCTGGTCGCCGCAGGGGCCTGCAACGGGACCATGTCCACCCATGGCTGTCTGGCCGAGGGCGCGCGCGTTGCCGCCGCCGTATTGGCCGATCTGGGAATGAAAGCGCCCGATATGGCGCTGCCGCAGGCCGAGGATGCGCCCTACCGGATCACCCCGCTCTGGACCGTTCCGGGCAAGGGGCGCGCCTGGCTGGATTTCCAGAACGATGTGACGGTCAAGGATGTGAAACAGGCCGCGGTCGAAAACTTCCGCTCGGTCGAGCATATGAAACGCTACACCACGCAGGGCATGGCGACCGATCAGGGCAAGAATTCCAACGTGGCGGCCCTGGCCGTGCTGGCCGACGCCACGGGCCGGGGCATTCCCGAAACCGGCACGACCACCTTCCGCCCGCCTTATGTGCCGGTCAGCGTCGCCGCGATGGGGGCAGGGGCGCAGGGCGCGGGCTTTGCGCCGCAGCGGTTCACCACCAGCCACCGCGCCAGCGTGGCGACCGGCGCGCCGATGATCGAGGCGGGGTTGTGGTATCGCCCCAGCTATTTCCCGAAAGACGGCGAGACGACGTGGCGGCAATCCTGCGACCGCGAGGTCATGATGGTCCGCAACGCGGTCGGTGTCTGCGATGTCTCGACCCTGGGCAAGATCGACATCAAGGGGCCGGGGGCCGGGGCGCTGCTGGATCTCGTCTATACCAACATGTTCTCGAGCCTGCCCGTGGGGCGCGTGCGTTATGGCCTGATGCTGCGCGAGGATGGGCATGTCATGGATGACGGCACCACCGCGCGGCTGGGGCCGGATCATTTCGTGATGACCACCACCACCGCCGCCGCCGGGCAGGTGATGAAACACCTCGAATTCGTGCATCAGGCGCTGCGGCCCGATCTGGATGCAAGCCTGTGTTCGGTCACCGAACACTGGGCGCAGTTCGCCGTGGCGGGGCCAAAGGCGCGCGATCTGCTGAACGGGCTGCTGGACAGCCCGATTGACGATGGCGCATGGCCTTTCATGGCCTGTGGGCCGGTGTCGGTGCAGGGGGTCGCGGGGCGGCTGTTCCGCATCTCTTTCTCGGGTGAACATGCCTATGAGGTCGCGGTGCCTGCGCGCTATGGCGAAAGCCTCTACCGGCTGCTGGTCAGCCGCGCGGCGGCGCTGGGCGGCGGCGCCTACGGGATGGAGGCGCTGAACGTGCTGAGGATCGAAAAGGGCTTCATCACCCATGCCGAGATCCACGGCCGCACCACCGCCTTCGACATCGGGATGCAAAAGATGCTGTCGGCCAAGAAGGATTTCATCGGCAAGGCCGCAGCCGCGCGCCCCGGTCTGGTTGACCCCGACCGCGAACAGCTGGTGGGCCTCAGACCCGTGGGGGCGGTCAAGCAACTGACCGCAGGGGCGCATCTGTTCGACCGCGACGCGCCTGCGACCCGCGAAAACGACCAGGGTTATGTCACCTCGGTCGGCTTCTCGCCCACGTTGGAGACGTTCCTTGGCCTTGCGTTCCTCAAGCAGGGGCGCACCCGTCATGGCGAGGTGGTCCGCATGGTCGATCACCTGCGCGGCGTGGAAACGCTGTGCGAGGTTTGCGATCCGGTGTTTTTCGATCCCGAAGGAGGGCGCGCCCGTGGCTGATGCTTCCCTGTCCGATGCTTCCCTGTCCCTTGTGGCGCTGCCCCCCTGCGCCGGTCTTTTGCCCGTGACCACCGGGGCGCTGACCCTGTCCGAGGCCGATCCCGGCCATCTGACCGTGATCGCGCCCCTGCACGGCAAGGCCGCAGCACTTGCCGCCGCACTCAAGGCCGCACATGGGCTGGATTGGCCCGCGCCGAACCGCACCACGGGCGGGGATGGCGCGCGCCTGATCTGGTTCGGCCACGCGCATGTGCTGCTGATGGGGCCTGCGCCCGATCCGGCGCTGTCGGATCACGCCAGTCTGACCGATGTCAGTGATGGCTGGGCCTCGGTCCGGCTGCAGGGCGCGGGGGCGGCCGATGTCCTTGCACGGCTCAGCCCGATCGACCTGCGCGCCGGGGTGTTTCAGGCCGGTCACACCGCCCGGACAGAGCTGATGCACATGCAGGCATCGATCACCCGGCTGTCTGACGATGGCTTTCTGATCATGGGGTTTCGATCCATGGCCGCGACGCTGGTGCATGACCTCACGATTGCGATGGCAGGGGTTGAAGCCCGCCGTGCGGACTGACATCTTGCGCCCGTAGCGTTCCATGCGAAGGTAAGACCCATGACCCGTCATCCTGTTGCCCTGTTTGCCGCAAGCCTTCTTGGCCTTTCGCTGGCCGCATCGCCTGTTCTGGCTGAATCGGACGCCGAGCGGGCGCAGCGCTGCGCGGGTCAGGCCAATATCGTGTCGCGGGCGGTGGATCTTCGGGCGGACGGGGCCGATCAGGGCGCGACCCTGGCCCGGCTGGAGGCCAGCGACAGCGGGATAGATCCGCAATATGCCCCCTCGATCGCGGTTCTGGTGGGCTGGATCTACACGCTGCCCACCGAACAGCTGACGCCTGAAACCTCGATCGCGTTCCAGACCCAGTGCCTGGGCTATAAACCCTGATCTGCGGCTGACATGGGCGCGGGCGATATCCACAACTGATGGGTCCGGTGGCCATGGTCTTGCGGCCCGTCTGCGCCTATAGTTCATCCCATGAGTCTGCCACCCGGTTTCCTTGACGAATTGCGCAACCGCATCAGCCTGAGCCAGGTGGTGGGGCGCAAGGTCATGTGGGACATGCGCAAGTCGAACCAGGGCAAGGGCGACATGTGGGCGCCTTGCCCGTTCCACCAGGAAAAAAGCGCGTCTTTTCATGTGGATGACCGCAAGGGATACTATTATTGCTTTGGCTGCCACGCCAAGGGCGATGCGCTGTCCTTCGTGCGCGAGACGGAAAACGTGGGCTTCATGGAAGCGGTCGAGATCCTGGCGCGCGAGGCCGGCCTGCAGATGCCCGCGCGTGACCCGCAGGCCCAGCAAAAGGCTGACCGGCGCACGCAGCTGGTCGAGGTCATGGAACATGCAGCGCAGTTCTTTGCCCTGCAATTGCGGACCGGGGCGGCGGGGCCGGCGCGCGACTACCTGGCGAAACGTGGCCTGAAACCCGATGCGCTGGACCGCTTCGGGATCGGATTTGCGCCTGATGGCTGGCAGGTCCTGTGGGATCATCTGACCGCCAAGGGCGTGCCCGAAGATCTGATCCTGGGCGCAGGGCTGGCCAAGCCGTCAAACACCGGCAAGCGGCCCTACGATGTGTTCCGCAACCGCATCATGTTCCCGATCCGCGATGTGCGCGGGCGTTGCATCGCCTTTGGCGGGCGGGCGATGGACCCGAAAGACAACGCCAAGTACCTGAACTCGCCCGATACCGAATTGTTCGACAAGGGGCGCACGCTTTACAACCACGGCCCCGCGCGCGAGGCGGCGGGCAAGGGCAAGCCGCTGATCGTCGCCGAAGGCTATATGGATGTGATCGCCCTGTCCGAGGCCGGTTTCACCGCCGCCGTCGCGGCCCTTGGCACGGCTGTCACCGACACGCATCTGCAACTGCTCTGGCGCATCGCGCCCGAACCGATCATCGCGCTGGATGGCGATACTGCGGGTCTGCGCGCCGCGATGCGGGTGATCGACCTGGCCCTGCCATTGCTTGAGGCCGGCCATTCGCTGCGTTTCGCCATCATGCCCGAAGGCAAGGACCCCGATGATCTGATCCGCGCCAGCGGGGCCAAGGCGATGCAGGCGCTGCTGGATCAGGCGATCCCGATGGTCGATCTGCTGTGGCGGCGCGAAACCGAAGGGCAGGTGTTCGACAGTCCCGAACGCCGCGCCATGCTGGACAAGTCTTTGCGCGCCAAGATCAAGTTGATCAAGGATCCGTCGATCCGCGCGCATTACGGCGAGGCGCTGAAGGACATGCGCTGGGACCTGTTCGGCACAAGGCGCAAGGCGGCGGGCACATCATCCCGCGCGCCACGCACCGCATGGACGCCCGGTGGCCCGCGCTGGCAGGCGGCACCTGTGCCGCAGCCCAGCACCAAATCATCGCTGCTGGCCCAGCCCGGCGAGGATGTTGGCGATCACCTGCGCGAGGCGGTGATCATGGCCACCCTGATCGCGACCCCCGCCGTGATCGAGGATTTCGAGGCACAGATCGACCGGATGGACGGCCTTGATCCGGGGCATGCCGCGCTGCGTGACGCGATCCTGCGCGCGGCGCCATCCCATGCACAGGATGCGGATGCGTTCCGGCAGGCCGTGTCGGACGAAGTTGGCGCGGATGTCCTTGAAAGCCTCTTTGCGCTTCCCCATGTCCGTATCGTGCCCCCGGTCCGTCAGCCCGGCAATATCGAAATGGCCCGTATGACCATGGCCGAGGAACTGGCCAAGCTGACATGCCAAAGGGGGCTGGCGTCGGAAATCGCCGAGGCGGAGGAGGATCTTGAGGGAATAGCCGACGAGGCGGTGACATGGCGTCTGGGACAGGCGGCCGAGGCGCGCAATCGCGCCCTTCGCAGCCAGCAGCAGGACCGCACCGAATACGAGACCGGCCCCAACGGAGCACGAATCAATCGCGACGAACGCAGCGCGCTTGATGCGCTGATGGACAAGATTACTTTCACCAAACGGGGCAGATGAATGTTTTATGAGGGAATTGGTAAATAAATCACGGTAAACGGTTTGCGAATCATCGCGAATCAAGTTTGATTCGAAAACGAATCATTCGGCAGCCCAAGCACAGCCTCGTGTGCCGCAGATCGACCGCGACAGACCGACAGCCAATGCAGGAGCATTTCATGGCCGCAAAAGACACCGACGACACGCCGCAGGACGATCAGGATACCGAAGTCTCTCTCGATATGAGCCAGGCCGCGGTCAAGAAGATGATCGCGGAGGCGCGGGAACGGGGTTACATCACCTATGATCAGCTGAACCAGGTCCTGCCCCCGGATCAGGTCTCGTCCGAGCAGATCGAAGATGTGATGTCCATGCTGTCCGAAATGGGCATCAACATCATCGAAGACGAAGAGGTCGACGACGAAGAGGCGAAATCGACTGCCGTTGTCGATATCTCCTCGAACCGCGATCTGGCGCTGGCGTCGGGCACATCCGAAAAGCTGGACCGCACCGATGATCCGGTGCGGATGTATCTGCGCGAGATGGGCAGCGTGGAGCTGCTGTCGCGCGAAGGCGAGATCGCGATCGCCAAGCGGATCGAGGCCGGTCGCAACACGATGATCGCAGGGCTTTGCGAAAGCCCGCTGACCTTCCAGGCCATCACGATCTGGCGCGACGAACTTTTGTCCGAAGACATTCTGCTGCGCGACGTGATCGACCTTGAAGCCACCTTTGGCACGCAGCTTGGCGAAGATGGCGATGTGGGCGAAACCCCGGTCGTGGCCGCCGCCAATGTCGCCCGCGCCCCGCGCGCCGGGGCGGGCGAGGATGATCAGGAACTGGATGCCGACGGCAACCCGATCAGCCGCGAGGATGACGACGACGAGGACGAGCAGGCCAACATGAGCCTTGCCGCCATGGAAGCCGCGCTGAAGCCGCGCGTGCTTGAGACCCTTGACCGCATCGCCGAGGATTACGCCCGCCTGTCCGAAATGCAGGACAGCCGCATCTCGGCCACGCTGAACGAGGATTCGAGCTTCAGCTCGGACGACGAAGGCACCTATCAGACCCTGCGGTCGGAAATCGTGTTGCTGGTGAACGAGTTGCACCTGCACAACAACCGGATCGAGGCGCTGATCGACCAGCTTTACGGCATCAACCGCCGTGTCATGCAGATCGATTCCGCCCTGGTGAAGCTGGCCGATCAGGCCCGCATCAACCGCCGTGAATTCATCGACGAATATCGCGGATACGAGCTGGATCCCAACTGGCTGGACCGGATGGCCGAAAAGCCCGGTCGCGGCTGGCAGGCGCTGATCGAACGCTCGGCCGACAAGGTCGAGGAACTGCGCGCCGACATGGCGCAGGTCGGCCAGTATGTGGGCCTTGATATCAGCGAATTCCGCCGCATCGTCGCCCAGGTCCAGAAGGGCGAGAAGGAAGCCCGTCAGGCCAAGAAGGAAATGGTCGAGGCGAACCTGCGTCTGGTGATCTCGATCGCCAAGAAATACACCAACCGCGGCCTGCAATTCCTGGACCTGATCCAGGAGGGGAACATCGGCCTGATGAAAGCGGTGGACAAGTTCGAATACCGCCGGGGCTACAAGTTCTCGACCTATGCGACCTGGTGGATCCGGCAGGCGATCACCCGCTCCATCGCGGATCAGGCGCGCACCATCCGTATCCCCGTGCACATGATCGAGACGATCAACAAGCTGGTCCGCACGGGCCGTCAGATGCTGCACGAGATCGGGCGCGAACCCACGCCGGAAGAACTGGCCGAGAAACTCCAGATGCCGCTGGAAAAGGTCCGCAAGGTGATGAAGATCGCCAAGGAACCGATCAGCCTGGAAACCCCGATCGGGGACGAGGAAGACAGCCAGCTTGGCGATTTCATCGAGGACAAGAATGCCGTGCTGCCGCTCGACAGCGCCATTCAGGAAAACCTCAAGGAAACCACGACCCGCGTGCTGGCCTCGCTGACACCGCGCGAGGAACGCGTGCTGCGGATGCGCTTCGGGATCGGCATGAACACCGACCATACGCTGGAAGAGGTGGGTCAGCAGTTCAGTGTGACCCGCGAACGTATCCGCCAGATCGAGGCGAAAGCCCTTCGCAAGCTGAAGCATCCCAGCCGCTCGCGCAAGCTGCGCAGCTTCCTGGACCAGTAATCCGCGCCAAGGCGCCATCAGGGCGGCCCCGCACCGGGGCCGCCTTTTTCATGCGGGCTTCACGCATCTGTGTGCGCGGATCGTTTTACTCGCGCCGTCGCCTGCTCTACCCTTGCGGTAGCCATTTCCAGATCAGGACTGCGCCCATGCTCCGCTTTTCACGTCGCCCGGCCTTGGCCCTGTCCGCGGTTCTCATGCTGGCGCTCGCCGGACCGGCTGCGGCCATCGTCCCCAATATCCCGCTCGACGTGGTGCCCACCGGCGCCCCCGGCAGCTTCGAGGTGATCGAGGCGCGCGGCGCGGGTCCAGCGCATATCTGGTGCGTGGCGGCGGATCACGCCAGCCGGGTGCTGGGCGCGGCTGGCACCGACCGCATCTATCTTGCGGCGCGGCGCGGGCCCAGCCAGACGATGCCGGGCCGTACTGCCGTGGGTTTCACGCTGTCGCCCGAACAGCTGGACGCAACGCCTGCTGCCAAGAAACCCTTTTTGGGCGAGCTGTTGCTGGCGCAGATGCCGGTGGGGTCCAGCCTCAGCGTTGTGCAGGCGCTGCAATATTGCAACGACCACATCGAAGTGGATTGATCCGCGCGCGGCGATGAAACGGGGGATGACATGACGCATTTCAGACAATCCGCACTGCTCCTGTTGCTTGTCTTGTTCTGTCTGGGCCTTGTCCTGCCGCAGCCGGCGCAGGCCTATCGCCCGCAATTCGATCTGACGGTGATCCAGGCGCCCGACAGTAGCGCCTTCGAAGTGGTGGAGGAGCATGGCGCCGGGCCCCGCCAGATCTGGTGCGCCGCCGCGGAACATGCCCGCGACGTGCTTCGCATTCCCACGGCGCAGCGGCTTTACATCGCGCGCGGTCTGGCCCCCAGCGATCTGGCGGATGGCCGCAAGACGGTCCGCTTCAGCCCTGCGCCCGTTGCCGCGGAAGGGCCGCGCCGGGATGGGCAATACACCATCACACTGCGCGATGTCGGCGCCTCGCTGTCGATCGGTCATGCGCTCAGCTATTGCGATGACCGGATCGAGGATCTGTTCCACCGGTTCTGAACGCCCTTGCGCGCCCTTGCCCGGCATGGCGAAAAGGCCACGCTTGATCTTGGGACCGGATTTTCCCGCTACCCAAGACTTGGCGGCTCACCTATAGTGCCTGTGGATAAGTGGGGGGCGAACCCCATACCCAGAGGCAGAGAAGATGAAGGGGGCCGGGCATGCGTTGTCCGTTTTGCGGAAATATTGACACACAGGTGAAGGATTCCCGTCCGGCCGAGGATCACGTCTCGATCCGGCGGCGGCGGTTCTGTCCTGCGTGCGGCGGGCGTTTCACCACCTATGAGCGCGTGCAGCTGCGCGACCTTGTGGTGATCAAATCGAATGGCCGTCGCGAGGAATTCGATCGCGACAAGCTGGAACGCTCGATCCGCATCTCGCTGCAAAAACGGCCCGTTGAACCCGAGCGGATGGACCAGATGGTGTCCGGCATCGTGCGGCGGCTGGAAAGCATGGGCGAGACCGATATCCCCTCGAAGGTGATCGGCGAGATCGTGATGGAAGCCCTGGCCCGGATCGACACCGTGGCCTATGTGCGCTTTGCCAGCGTCTACAAGAATTTCCAGGCTGCGGACGATTTCGACAAATTCGTCTCGGAACTGCGCCCCGACACCACCCCCGAGCCGTGACGCGGCCCCGGTGCGCGCCACGGATACAGACTTCATGGCGCTGGCCCTGTCCCTGGGCCGGCGTGGCCATGGGCGGACATGGCCCAATCCGGCGGTCGGTTGCCTGATCGTCAAGGATGGGCGCATCGTCGGGCGCGGCTGGACCGCTGCAGGTGGCCGCCCCCATGCCGAACCGCAGGCCCTGGCGCGGGCCGGCGCCGCGGCGCGCGGCGCCACGGCCTATGTCAGCCTTGAACCCTGCGCCCATCACGGCCAGACCCCGCCCTGCGCGGGGGCGCTGATCTCGGCGGGCATCGCCCGTGTCGTGGCCCCCCTTCAGGACAGCGATCCGCGCGTCTCCGGGCGCGGCTTTGCCATGCTGCGCGCCGCCGGGGTCGAGGTGACAACCGGCGTGATGGCGGATCAGGCGGCGCGCGATCTGGCCGGGTTCTTCCTGCGGATCCGCGCGGGGCGGCCTCTGGTCACGCTCAAGCTGGCCTCCAGCTTTGACGGGCGCATCGCCACGGCGACGGGCGAAAGCCAGTGGATCACCGGGCCCGAGGCGCGGCGCGTTGTCCATGCGATGCGGGCCCGTCATGATGCGGTCATGGTGGGGGCCGGGACGGCGCGGGCCGATGATCCGGCGCTGACCGTGCGCGGGTTGGGCATGACCCATCAGCCGGTCAGGATCGTGGTCTCGCGCCGGCTGGATCTGCCCCTGACCGGACAACTGGCGCGCACGGCGCAAGAAACCCCGCTCTGGATCTGTCACGGCGCGGATGCCGATCCCCGCCTGCTGTCCGCCTGGAGCGGTCTGGGCGCGCGGCTGCTGCCCTGCGCGCTTCAGGCGGGGCGCATTGATCCTGCGTCACTGCTGCTGGCGCTGGGGCAGGCTGGCCTGACCTCGGTCTTCTGCGAGGGGGGCGGGGCGCTGGCCGCGTCGCTGCTGTCGGCCGGTCTGGTGGACGAGGTGATCGGGTTCACCGCCGGTGTGATGATCGGCGCCGAAGGACAGCCCGCCCTTGGCGCCATGGGCCTGTCGCGCCTGGCCGAGGCGCCGCGTTTCCGCCTGATCGAAACGCGGCCCCTGGGCGGCGATATCCTGCACAGGTGGCAACCTGCGGGCTGACGCATGCCGTTTCTTCTTGCTTCAAATATCCGGATCCGCCGGTCCGCCTCAGCCGCGCCGCCACAGATGGGCGTAGCCCGCGAACAGCCCCTGCGCCTTGGCCAGCAGCCGAATGGACAGCCCGCCGCGCGCCACGGCGCCGCTGGCCAGCCGTTCTACCGCCACCTCTGCGGGGCAGGGCAGGCCGGTCACGGGATCGCGGTAACGCGGATAGTCGATCAGCGCCGCATGCACCAGGCCTTCAAGGCTCACATGTGCCTGCCGGCGCGGCAGGGTCGGGCCGCGATGATCGGTCAGGCCCCAGCCCGCGTAGAAGGGCGCGCCCAGGGTGACCACGCGCCGCCCCCGGATCAGCGCCTCGAACCCCAGAAGCGAGGTCATGGTCCAGACGGTATCGACCTGTTCCAGCAGGGGGGCCGGATCTGTGCCGGGCAGCACCAGATCGGCCAGATCCTCCGCATCGGCCAGTGCGCCGGGGCGCAGGCCAGCCTCTACATCGGGATGGGGTTTGTATATCACGAAGGCCCCCGGGTCAGTCGCGCGCGCGGCCTCCAGCAGCGCGCGGTTGGTGCGGATCTCGCCCGCGCCCAGCTTGATCGAGGCGTCATCCTCGACCTGTCCGGGCACCAGCACCACGCGTCGGTTTGTGGCCAGGCTGCGGATGTCGGGCGCGTCCAGTCCAAGGTTGTACTTGCTGACGCCCTGCGCGATCAGTGCCTGCACCAGCGCGCGGGCGCGCGCGGCCTGATCGGGACGCAAGGTCGCACGGCTGGCGATCATCCGTTCCAGGCGGCTTTCGCGCTGCGGATCGTAATAGATGCCCAGGTCGTCGCAGACCAGCGACAGCGGGGGCACCAGATCGGCCCCCAGCCCGCGCGAGCGCAGGAACCCGTCCTCGACCCTGACCGCACCGTCCGGGGCGCCGTCGGATCTGCCGGCCCAGACCATCGCGCGCCGCCCATCCCGTGGCGTACCATCGCGGAACCGCACGGGCCGCACCGCGCCGAAAAACCCGTTGATCGCGCCGCGTTTCCACAGCCGCATGCCGCTGGCCTGCCAGCCCAGCCTATCCTCGCGCCAGGCGCGCACCTGCGCCTCCAGCGCGGAAATCGCGGTGTCCAGCGAACACAGCCTGTCGCGGCAGGGATCGTACCAGACCGGGTATAGGATCATCGCCGCCGCGAAGAGCTGCGCGCGCGTCAGGCGGCGCTGTCGGCGGGTCAGGGGCGTGAAATCATGGCTCAGCCCCCAGCCCGCGTAGAAGGGCTGGCCGAAGACATGGGGTTTGTGGCCCGCAAGGATGGCCTCGAACCCCATCTGCGAGGACACGGTATACACGGCAATCGCGCCCTCCAGCAGGGCGCGGGGGCTGACCGGCGCATCCAGCAGGGTGATGTCGGCACCCGGCGCCAGGGCCAGGGTTTCGGGATCGAAGTAACCGGGGCGATGACCGGCGTTGGTCTCGGGATGGGTCTTGACCAGAAACCGCGCGCCGGGATTGTCCTGCACGGCATGAAAAAGCATCTCGCGGAAGGTATTGGAATCCGCCCGCCCTTGCCGGACCGAGGCATCGCCGCGCGTCTGGTCGATCAGCAGCACATAGCCCGGCGCGGGCAGTGGCGCGCCCTGATCATGGGTGTTGTATTTGCTCAGATCGGCCTCTTGCAGGCGCGCCATCGCCGCGCGGGCCTGATCCAGAAGTGCGCTGTCATCCAGCGGATGGGTGGCCAGCAGCACCTCAAGGTCCGAGGGTTGGGCCGGGTCGAAATGCATGCCGCGGCTGTCGATGATCAGGCCAAGCGGCAGGTCCCCGTCACGGCCCGGATGGACGGACCGCAGGAAGGCATCCTCGATCCGCACAAGGCCCGCACCTGTCTGGCGGGCCATGGCCTCTCCCCGCGCGGCATAGGGCGAATGGCCCCAGACCGCGATCCGGTCGGTGTCTGCGGGCACGCCAAGGCGCAGCTCATGGCCCGCCAGTTCCAGGATCCGGCGGATCCGCGGCTGGGTCAGGAAGCCTGCGTTGTAATAGAAAAGCCGCCGGGAGGATGGTCCCCCGGCGGCATGGTCAACTGTCCGTTCCTGCACCGCGGATCACAGGCCCGAGGGCGCAGTGGTCAGCGTATCGACCGCCGACAGCGATCCGGTCAGCGCCGCGATCGCTTTGCTCCACTGGGTGAACGGTGCTTCGGTCACGTAAAGCGTGTCACCATCGCGAACCGAGAAGTCGCGCGCCATGAACAGCCCATTGGGCTGGGTCAGGTCAAGCACGTAGATCATGCGCTGCGCGCCTTGCAGATCGTCGCGGCCCAGCACGGTATTGGCGATCTCGGCAGGTTCGTTGCGCAGGATGAAAACGCCGGTCGGATCGGAGGTCGAGGTCAGAAGCCCGCCGACCTGGGCGATTGCCTCGATCCCTGACAGGGTCTGGCTTTCGAAATCGACCCGCGACTGGCTGCCGGTGGCGCCAAGTGCCGTGAAAGAGCGTGTATCGCCCTCGACCAGGATGCGGTCACCGCCGCGCAGGGCGATGTCGAAGCGCGGATCACGGAACAGATCCTGGAACCACACTTTTTCGGTGTGCGCGCCCCGGATCAAGGTGACCTGTGCGATTTCGGGTTCGATCGACACGCCGCCGGCATTGGCCAGCATGGCCGCCAGGGTGCGTGTCGGACGTTCGATCGGATAGACGCCCTGGCCGCCGACCGCGCCCATCAGCGACACGGTGGCCCCGTCGCCCGCCAGCCGTCGGACCTGCACCTGCGGGTCCGGGGTCTGATCCTTCAGACGTTCGGTGATGATGCGCCGCAGCGCCTCGGGTGTGTTGCCCGCCGCTTTCAGACGGCCGGCATAGGGCACGAAGATGAAGCCCGCGCCATCCACCTGCACCTCTTCGAGGATGGTGGAGTTCGCGCCGGTGCTGGCCAGCAGCCCGTCATCGACGTTTTCCCAGATGGTCAGGCCCAGCGTATCGCCGGCCGAGATCGTGTCCGATCCCACCGTGCCGGCCTTGATGAAGCTTTCCGAAAAACCAAGTGCGGGCACGACGGCGGTGGCGCGCGTCACGCGGTCATTCACGTTGACCACGAAGGCATCGCCCTCTTTCTGCACGGAGCCTGCGAAAATCTCGCGTTTGTTGGGGCCGACACGGGGTAGACCGCAGGACGCCACAAGCGACACAACAACAAGAAGGGCGACGGACTTCGCCCATGAATTTGCCAGGGGTTTCACTGCACGGTCTCCTCGACCTGATTACTGCCTCAACGCATTTTTTGTCGCGCCATCCGTTCATGCGGCGACGCTTTTTTGTTTATGGTATGACCTTATCCGGAAGAGGCTCGCAAATCCAGTGCCTTGAGCCGGCTTGTTCACGTCACCACGCGCAACTGTTGCCGAGGTGCCGCGGTGCCCGACCGCAGTGCATCATAGGGATCTTCGGCGGCCAGCATCATGTCGACCACCTGGCGCAACAGCTGCCGCCGCCCGCGGGTCGAGTAGAACCCACCCGGCACCTGGCTTGTTTCCAGCAGATACCGCCGATAATCGCGGTAAGCGCGGCGGTCGGGTCGGGTGGCGGCCGCGAAGAATTCCGGCAATGGCTGGGACGACACGAATTCCGGCTTTGCATAGACCGCATCCCCGAACACCTTGAGCGGAATTCCGCGCCACAGCACCTGCTGAGCGGCGGTGGAGTTGACGGTCACGGCGCTGCGCGCGCCTTGCAGCAACTGGGCAAGCTTGCCGCCACTGACGAAATGGACGCGGTTTTCCACGCCTTCCTGCCTGGCGATGCGCCGGATGTCACGCGCCAGCGGGGTGCGGCCGTTTTCCAGCGGATGGGCCTTGATCACCAGCCGGTGATGGGCGGGCGCGCCCTTGGCAAAGCCGCGGATCACGACATCGAGGAATTCGGTCATCGAGGTGAAGGGCGAATGCATGCGGAAACTGGCGTCATGCTCAAGCTGCAACAGCGCCAGGTGATAGGGAAAGCCGCCATGCCGGATGCGCCACTGGGCCACGCGCCGTTCCAGCGCGCGCCAGGGCATCCCGATCAGGCGGCGCAGGTAAAGCTGGAATTCCTGCGTGACGCCCAGTTCGCGATGCGGGCGGAAGTGGCGGTACTGCCCGTTCCGGAACATGACGAACCAGTGATAGAGCGCGCCGTAAAAGATATGCTGGCGCATGTCGCCCCAGCGCGCGGGGGGCTCGGGGGCGTCCATGTCGGATGTGGACAGGGCCGCGCGCATCTCGTCCACACTGGTGTTCATCAGCCGCGAATGCCCGTTCGATCCGCCCCTCTCGTAGGTGATCCAGTAGGGACGGATATACCCTTCCTCGAAGACATGCACGGTCAGGCCCGCGGCCTTGGCGGCCGCGATCGCCTGGGCATGGATCTGGCGGGTATCGCCGTATAGCACCAGATCGGTTGCGCCCTTTTCGGCGATCAGTGCGCGGATCCGGTCCGGCCACTCCTCGGGGGATGCGCGAAAAGGGATGTAGCTGCGCGGATGGAACCAGAAGGCCCGGTCGCCCGCGTTGAAACCCACGCGCCAGACCTGCGCCCCGGCCTGCCGCAACATCTGCGCGAGGGAGTGAAAGAACGGCCCGTGCGGCCCCTGCAAGAACAGGAAAACCCGGTCACCCGTCAGCCCAGCGGGAGGTTCACTCATATTCATCACAACCAGTTTCACCATCAAACAGATCCCTGCCTACACCGTTTCCACGGCAAAAATAAGGCTGTGTTGCGGTGCATCTTGTCTCCGGTGCGGGCAAGGGCTAGGTCTCGGGTAGCACCGACGGAACACCGCCGTCGATCCGAGGTCAAGAGCGTCGCGCGGAACCGGCGCAGAACCGGCGCATCAGCGGACGCATGAGGGGACGACATGTTCACAGGCATCATCACCGATATCGGAACCCTGCGGAAGGTGGAGCAGCGCGGCGACCTGCGCGCGCGCATCGGCACCGCATACCGGGTCGAGGGGATTGATCTTGGCGCCTCGATCGCCTGCGACGGGGTCTGCCTGACGGTGGTGGCCAAGGGCACGGACGAAAAGGGCGGCTGGTTCGACGTCGATATCTCGGCCGAGACCGTGTCGAAGACAAACCTGTCCGGCTGGACGACCGGCAGGCGCGTCAACCTGGAGCGCGCGCTGAAGGTGGGGGACGAGCTGGGTGGACATATCGTGTCCGGCCATGTGGACGGGCTGGCCGAGGTGGTAGCGATCCGCGAGGATGGCGACAGCACCCGCGTCACCCTGCGCGCGCCAAAGGCGCTGGCCCGCTTCATCGCGCCCAAGGGGTCGGTGGCGCTGAACGGCACATCGCTGACCGTGAACGAGGTCGATGGCTGCGATTTCGGGATCAACTTCATTCCGCATACCAAGCAGATGACGACCTGGGGCGATGTGGCGGTGGGTGACAGCGTCAACCTGGAGATCGACACGCTGGCGCGCTATGTCGCGCGGCTGGCCGAGATGTCCTGAGCCGCGCAGTGGGTGCGCCGGGTTGAAAGGGCGGATGCCTCCGGCGGGGATATTTTCGGCAAGAAGAAGCCGGGATTTCATATTCACGAAATCGGTTGCGTTAGCCGGGGGCGGGATTATCCTGCGCGCGCAACAGGGAGGACCGAGATGACGATTTTCAAGCCCAGCCGTCGTGACATCATGAAACTGGCCGCGATGGCGCCCGCTTTCGCATTGCCCGCGCTGGGACGGCCGGGGGCAGCGCTTGCGCAACTTGGCGCGCCTGCTGCCGACAATCCCGCGCATTTCCGGTTCACGCTGGGTGAGGCGCGGCTGACGATCCTGTCGGACGGCTATTTCTCGCTGCCGACATCGGGGCTGGGCGTGAATGCCGATCCGGCCGAGGTGCGCGCCTTCCTGGAGAAGCACTACCTGTCGCCCGACGAGGGATATTCCCATACCAACCACCTGCTGATCGAGGCGGGCGAAGCCGTGGTGCTGGTCGATGTGGGGTCGGGTAGCCGCTTCATGCCGACCACGGGGCGGCTGATGGCCAACCTGGATGCGGCGGGGATCGATCCGGCCAGCATCACCCATGTGGTGATCACCCACGCCCATCCCGATCACATCTGGGGCATCCGCGACGATTTCGACGAACCGCTGTTCCCGGATGCGGAATACGTGATCGGTGCGGCCGAACATGCCCATTGGTTGCAGGATGACCTGGTCAACAAGGTGGCCCCCGAGGATCAGCAATTCGTGCTTGGGGCGGTGAACTCGCTGACCCTGGACGGGGTCGAATGGCGGCTGATGGAGGATGGCGACGAGGTGGTGCCGGGTGTGCGGATGATCGCCACGCCAGGGCATACGCCCGGCCATATGAGCGTGATGCTGGACAGCGGCGGCAAGCAGCTGATGGCGCTGGGCGATGCGATGAGCCATGCCTACACGAACTTTGCCCATCCCGAATGGTACAACGGCTTTGACGCCGATGGCGATCAGACCGTCGCCACCCGGATGCGCCTGCTGGACATGGCGGCGGCTGACCGGATCGCGGTGCTGGGCTACCATTTCCCTTTTCCCGGTGTGGGGCATGTCCTGCGCGAGGGCGAAAGCTGGCGCTTTCTGCCCGCGCTGTGGCAGTTCGAAGGGTAGGGCCGGCGGGGCGCGCTGTCGCAAACGGGTGCTGTGCCGCCGCGTTGCCTCTGGCCAATGAGGGCGCGCTGCGCTATCTGGCGAGGCAACAGGAAAAGGATATCCCATGGCTGACAGCGCCCCTTTCGAGACACCCGGCCCGGTCGAGGAAAACTGGCGCGATGCGATCAGTTCCATCGAGGATATCATCGAGGATGCGCGCAACGGGCGCATGTTCATCCTGGTCGACCATGAGGACCGCGAGAACGAGGGCGATCTGGTCATCCCCGCGCAGATGGCCACGCCCGAGGCCGTCAATTTCATGGCGATGCACGGGCGCGGTCTGATCTGCCTGACCCTGACGGGGGCGCGGGTCGATGCGCTGGGCCTGCCGCTGATGGCCTCCTACAACTCCTCGCGGCACGAAACCGCGTTCACCGTGTCGATCGAGGCGCGCGAAGGCGTGAGCACCGGCATTTCCGCCCATGACCGTGCGCGCACCATCGCGGTGGCGATCGACGCAGGCAAGACGGCGGCCGATATCGCCACGCCGGGCCATGTCTTTCCGCTGCGCGCGCGCGATGGCGGCGTGCTGGTGCGCGCGGGCCATACAGAGGCGGCGGTGGATGTGGCGCGGCTGGCGGGGCTCAACCCCTCGGGCGTGATCTGCGAGATCATGAACGAGGACGGCTCGATGGCGCGGCTGCCCGATCTGGTGGGGTTCGCGCAGAAACACGGGCTGAAGATCGGCACGATTTCCGACCTGATCGCCTATCGCCGCCGTCATGACAACCTGGTCAAGGTTCGCTCCGAAGAGGTGATCCAGTCTGAATTCGGCGGCGACTGGACATTGCGGATCTACACAGACGAGACGCAGGGCGCCGAGCATATCGTGCTGATCAAGGGCGATATCAGCACTGACGCCCCCGTTCTGGTGCGGATGCATGCGCTTGACCCGCTCAAGGACATGGTGGGGGCAGGGCCCAGGGGGCGCGCCTTCGAGTTCACCAATTCGATGCAGACCATCGCCGCCGAAGGGCGCGGCGTGGTGGTGCTGCTGCGCGACACGCATATGAAACTGGCGACCGGGGCCGAGGTCAGCCCGCAGACCCTGCGGCAATACGGTCTTGGCGCGCAGATCCTGTCCTCGCTTGGTCTGTCGAAACTGGTGCTGCTGACCAACTCGCCGACGCCCAGGATCGTGGGGCTTGAGGCTTACGGGCTGGAGATCACGGGCACGCGCAAGATCACGGAAGGGCACTGACATGGCCGGGCATGAGACCCATTACACGCTGCCGCGCGCGGTATTCGACAAGCCGGTGAAGATCCTGATCGTCGTCGCACCCTATTACAAGGATATCGCCGACAACCTCGTGGCCGGCGCCAAGGCCGAGATCGAGGCTGCGGGCGGCACCTGGGACCTGGTCGAGGTGCCTGGCGCGCTGGAGATCCCCACCGCCATCGGCATCGCCGGGCGGATGGGCAATTTCGACGGCTACGTGGCGCTGGGCTGCGTGATCCGGGGCGAGACCACGCATTACGACACGGTCTGCAACGACAGCAGCCGCGCGATCAGTTTGCTGGGCCTTCAGGGCCAGTGCATCGGCAACGGTATCCTGACGGTCGAGACCCGGCCCCAGGCCGAGGTGCGCGCCGATCCGGCGGGGCAGAACAAGGGCGGCGGCGCCGCTGCTGCGGCCTTGCATCTGGTGGCGCTGGCCCGTAAGTGGGGCACTGCCAGCAAGGGGGTCGGGTTCAAGCCCGCCTCGGAAGAATACCGCCTGGCCGGAAGCACCAAAGGCACACCCTCTGCATGATCGACGATACCGCCAAGCCGCAAGCCCTGTCTGGCAATCAAAAGCGCAAGATGCGCGCTGCCTCGCGGCTTTATGCCGTGCAGGCCTTGTTCCAGATGGAGCATTCGGGCCAGACCGTCGAACTGGTCCGTCGCGAATTCCTGGAGCACCGTTTCGGCGCCACCTACGAGGGTGACGAGATGCGCGACGGCGATGTGGATCTTTTCCGCCATATCCTGGATGAGGCCGTGAACCGTCAGGCGAAGATCGACCAGATGACCGATCGCGCCCTGGTTGCCAAATGGCCCATCGCCCGGATCGACCCGGTGTTGCGGGCCCTGTTCCGCGCGGCGGGGGCCGAACTGGTGCAGGATGAAACGCCCCCCAGGGTCGTGATCACCGAATATGTGGACGTGGCGCGCGCCTTCTTTCCCGAAACCAAAGAGCCGCAATTCGTCAATGCGGTGCTGGATCACATGGCGCGCGAGGCGCAGCCGCAGGCGTTCTGATCCTGCGCGCGATCCGTCCTGTTCCCGTGCCGCGCCATCGGTCATTATGGCCGGATGACGCCAACAGGAAAGGGCACGGGTATGTGGGCAGATGACAGGATGCTGAGCCTTCTGGGTATGTCCCTGCCGATCCTTCAGGCGCCGATGGCCGGGGCAGGGGATCACCGGCTGGCGGTCGCCGTGGCTGATGCCGGCGGGCTGGGAAGCGTGCCCTGCGCCATGCTGACACCGGACCGGATCAAGACCGAGGTCGCAGCCTTTCGCGCGGCGACCGACAGGCCCCTGAACCTGAACTTCTTCTGCCATGAAACACCCGTGATTGACGCGGCAGGCCTGGCGGCCTGGCAACAGCGCCTCGCGCCCTATTACCGCGAACTGGCGCTTGACCCCGCAACGCCCGCGCCCCTGTCGAACCGCGCGCCTTTCGATGCCACGCTCTGCGCTCTGGTCGAGGATCTGCGCCCCGAAGTCGTCAGCTTTCATTTCGGTCTGCCCGCGCCCGATCTTCTGGATCGCGTCAAGGCAACAGGGGCGCGGGTTCTGGCCTCGGCGACCACCGTGGCCGAGGCGCTTTGGCTGGACGGTCGCGGCTGCGATGCCATCATCGCCCAAGGGGTTGAGGCTGGCGGGCATCGGGGCATGTTCCTGACCCGGGATGTGGCGACCCAGATCGGCACCCTGTCGCTGGTGCCCCAGATCGTGGATGCGGTGCGTTGCCCGGTGATCGCGGCGGGCGGCATCGCGGACGGGCGCGGGATCGCTGCGGCCTTCATGCTGGGGGCGGCAGCCGTCCAGATCGGCACGGCTTATCTTTTCTGCCCCGAGGCAACGATCAGCCCGCCGCACCGCAAGGCGCTGGCCGAAGGTCACGTGCGCGAGACGGCGCTGACCAATGTCTTCACGGGCCGCCCGGCGCGCGGCATGGTCAACCGCCTGATGCGCGAACAGGGGATCATGTCGGATGTGGCCCCCGCCTTTCCGCTGGCGGGCGGCGCGGTTGCCCCCCTGCGCGCGGCCACCGAACCGGCGGGATCGGGCGATTTCATGCCGCTCTGGTCCGGGCAATCAGCGGGGCTGTGCCGCGCCGCATCAGCGGCGGAACTGACCCGCCGCCTGGCCGCGGACGCGCAAGCCCTGCTTGCGCGTTGACGCGCCAAAGGATCAGAGCGCGCTGACCTGACCCACGGCCAGCACCGCACCCGTGGGCGCGCCTGTGGGCGAGCCGCCGGGCGGCTCGTCGCTGACAGCCAGGACCAGACCTTGCAGCCCCGCGCGCAGGGGGGCCGGCAGGGTGACGGCCGTTGTCCGCGCCTCTGGCAAGACGCCCAGCGAGACGGGTGCAGCATCCCCCGCAATCGCCCAGAGTTGCAGCACACGCCCCTCTGCGGCGCGGCCGGCGGTGCGTGTCAGACGAACTTCGCCCGATGCGCTGTCATAGACGGCCAGCAGACGCAGGCTTTGATCCTCGGCCGCGATCTCGCTGACGAACATCGGTGTCGGCACGACGGGCTGGGGCGGTTGCAGCGATTGCACGGCGAAGAAGGCCGCAACGGCGATCGAGGCCAGGCTGACCGCCTGCCACAGCCCTGCACGCTGCCAGAAGAGCGCGCGCGGGGGCTGCCCGAACAGCCGCCGTTCCAGCCCGGTCTTGACGCGCGCGGCGGGGGCCACCTCGGCCGCTTCGGCATCCAGGCCGGACAGGCGGGTGGTCCAGGCTGCGACTTCGGCGGCCAGATCCGGCTCGTGCGGCAGGCGAGCGCGAAAGGAAGCCTCCTCGGCGGGGGGCAGCAGGCGCAGCACATATTCCGCCGCCAGCAGGTTGTCGTCTTGCGGGATATCGTCCGATGCGGTCGTCATCTTGCCATACACTCCTGCAGCCGTTGCAGGCTGCGCCGCAGCCAGGTTCGCATGGTATTCAGCGGGACGCCAAAGTTCTCGGCCAGCTCGGCATAGCTGTGCCCCTCCAGGTAGGCACCGCGCACGGCGGCGCCGCGATCCTGCTCCAGCTCGTCCAGGCAGGCGGTGATGCGACGCGCCTCACCCGCTGCGACGGCGCTTTGTTCGGGCGTGGGGCTGGCAGAGACAAGACGGTCTGCCGCATCATCGACATCGACGGTTTCCTTCACCCGGCGCAGGTGGTCGATGGCGGTGTTCCGCGCAATCGTGATCATCCATGTCATCGGGCTGGTCCCATTCACACTGTAGCGACCGGAATGCCGCCAGATCTTCATGAAGGCTTCCTGCAATGCGTCCTCTGCGCTGGCCCTGTCTTTCAAGACACGCAGGATGACCCCGAAAAGTTTCGCGCTGGTGCGGTCGTAAAGCCGTGAAAAAGCGGCGCGGTCACCCAATGCGCTGCGCGCGATCAGGTTCTCGATATCGTCCATCGTCGCCATGTTGACAGCTTTCTGGTCAATTATATCGCGTGCGATCCTATCGCAGACGCGTGAGATAACAAGGAAATCCCCGCCCCGCTTGCATCTATCTCGGGCAACTGCAAAGGCAAGAACGGGTTTTCAGCCTTCCCGGACGGCGTCTTGCGGTTTTTTCAGGCAAGGAACAGCCTGCGGCACCCCGACCTGCGACTGCCCCCTTGTGACGTGCGCAATTCGGGTTACATTGGACCCAAGCGCATCAGAGAGGACACCATGCCCAAGCTCATACGCCTTTATATCACCCAGGCCGCCATCGGCTTTGGCCTTGCCGGCGTCTTCGTGGCGATGCTGCTCTGGTTCAATATCGCAAATCTCTGGCATCTCGTGACCCATTCCGACATGGGGTTGCTGGCCGTTCTGGCCCTTTGGGTGTCGAATGGCGTCGTGTTTGGCGGTGTGCAATTCGCGATTTCGGTGATGCGGATCAAGGATGATGACGATGACGAACCGCGTGGCGGGCATCGCCGCCCGATCCGCGTCGATACATCGCGCATGATCCCGGTGCGTGTCGCGGCACGTGGCGGGCGCGGTCAGCGGCGCTGATTAACACCGATCTGCGTCGATCCAAGGGGCCTTGCGGCCCCTTTTTCTTTGCGTGACAGGATCCGCAAGGGTGTAGTGCCGGGGCAGGGGGGTGAAAAGTGGCGGGCCCGCAGCGGCCGTGTGGTTGACGCATTCCCGAGAGCCTGTGTGTACAGGTGGGCGTCAGGTAATAAGACCAGGGTCAGATCAGAGCCAACTCCCTCGGAAGTGTTTAAGGCCACTGGAATGTAACCGTTCACGTGAAGAGCAGCACCCGCCACAGCAACAGTTAGGCGCTCCGTGTGCCCACGGCAAGGGGTTGCAGATGTTCCCGTTCCGTTCGATACTGCCGTAATGAGCGAGATGATACAGCATGGACGGCTTCTGGCGCGCGGCGTGGCCCGGCATCTGTTGGGGCATGACATCGTGACGCTGGAAGAATTCGTGCCCGCCCGCGGGTTGCGCGTGGACCTGATCGGGCTGACCCCCAAGGGCGAAATCTGGGTGGTGGAATGCAAGTCCTGCCGGGCCGATTTCATGCAGGATAGCAAATGGCAGGGCTATCTTGAATGGTGCGACAGGTTCTTCTGGGCGGTGGATGCGGATTTTCCGGTGGATCTGCTGCCCGATGACAGCGGGCTGATCCTGTCCGATCCCTATGATGCCGAAATCCTGCGCATGGCGCCCGAAACGCCGCTGGCGCCGGCACGGCGGCGCAAGCTGACGCAGATGTTCGCGCGACATGCGGCGCAGCGGTTGCACCTGCTGCGTGATCCCGATGCAAGGCGCGGGTTTTCGGTCAGTCTGTGAGTCAGCGTTTCATCTGGCGGGCGGCAGCCACCGCGGCCAGGATTTCTTCGGCGATTTCCTCGGCCTCTTCTGGGTCGAAATCCATCGGCACCTCGATCCCCTGCGATTCCACGAAAATCCGTACCATGCCTTGGTCGGTCGGGCCGATCTGAAGGTTTGCCTCGATGTCGCGTTCGCTGTTGATGCCCATGGCGGTCTCTCCGGGTGTATGGGCCATGGTGCTATCGGTTTCGATCTTGCTTGGCAAGCGCGGGCGGGGTCATATCAGGGCATGGCCGATCCTGCGTTTCGCCCCTTCACCCCCGCCGATGCGGCCTGGTTGGCCGAAAGGCATGGCACGCTTTATGCCCAGGCCGAAGGCTTTGACGACACCTTTGCCCCGCTGGTGGCGGGCATTCTGGCCGATTTCATCGCGGATCACGACCCGGCACGGGAAGCAGGCTGGATCGTCGAGGCGGGTGGCAAGGCCGTCGGCAGCATCTTCTGCGTGCGTCTGGATGATCACACCGCCAAGCTGCGCCTGTTCCTGCTAGAGCCCGTGATGCGGGGCCGGGGGCTGGGGCAGCGGATGCTGGCGCATTGCATGGGCTTTGCCCGCAAGGCCGGTTATGCGCGCATGGAGCTGTGGACCCATGAAAGCCACAAGGCGGCCTGCGCGCTTTATGCCGCGAACGGTTGGCGACTGGCCGCGTGGAAACCGGTGCATTCCTTCGGCGTCGATCTGGTCGAGCAAAGCTGGAAAATTGATCTCTGACGCTCTTGCATTCAGCGGGGCTTGGGGTTAAATCCGCCCCAGTGCCGCCTTAGCTCAGTTGGTTAGAGCGCTTGATTGTGGATCAAGAGGTCCCCCGTTCGAGCCGGGGAGGTGGTACCATCCTTCCCTCAAGTCACTGGTTGAGAACGGTAATCTCTTGCCGCAGGGTGCCGCTTGCGCGGTCGTAGATCAGAATGCGGTCATCTGTCGTAACCACCGCATACCATCCGGCGGTCGCGGTAAACGCCTGGGCGCGGGTGCCATAGGGCAGGGTGATGACATCGGGCAAGGCCGGCGTCGCCGTCGGGAAACGGATGACAAGCAGGCTTATGATGGCTAGAAGCCCCGCAATCATCGTGCCGGTCAGGATCGTGACCAGAAGGCGCAGAAACCGCAGATTGCCCGGTTCGGGCAGAGGGGATTGATCGCTCATGGGCCAAGGCCACCTTTCTGTCCGGATCCAGGACGATCCGCCGCCTCGCCTTGATAAGGCGCTTTCGCGCGATGTGCCAGACGATGCGAACCTGTCGCGCACAAGGCTGACGCGGCTGATCGCCGATGGCCAGGTGATGCTGAATGGCGCGGTGGTCACGGATCCCAAGACGCGGGTGGCCGCGGGCGATACCGTCGCCATCACCGTGCCGGAGGCTGAAGACAGCCATATCGGCCCCGAGGACATTCCCTTGTCGGTGGTGTTCGAGGATGACGACCTGATCGTGATCGACAAACCCGCAGGCATGGTCGTGCATCCCGCGCCAGGCTCGCCTTCGGGGACGCTGGTGAATGCGCTGCTGGCCCATTGCGGCGATGCGCTGTCGGGTGTGGGCGGCATGAAGCGCCCCGGTATCGTGCACCGCATCGACAAGGACACATCGGGTTTGCTGGTGGTCGCGAAATCCGACCGCGCCCATCACGGCCTTGCCGCGCAATTTGAAAAACATACCGTGGAGCGGCAGTACAAGGCCGTGGTTTACGGCCTGCCCGACGCCAATGATCCGCGTCTGCGCGGTGTCAGGGGCGTCAGTTTCGAGCCTGGCAATATCCTCAAGATCACCACGCAACTGGCGCGGCACAAGACCGACCGGCAGCGGCAGGCGGTGCTGTTTCAGGGCGGACGCCATGCGATAACGCGGGCGCGAGTCGTGGAAAGTTTCGGCACACCGCCGCTGGCCTGCCTGGTCGATTGCTGGCTGGAAACCGGCCGCACCCACCAGATCCGGGTGCACATGGCCCATGCGGGCCATGCGCTGGTCGGTGATCCGACCTATGGGGGGCGGCGCAAACTGGCGCGCGGGGCGGTGACCCCGGCCGCCGAAGAGGCCGTGCACGCGTTTCCGCGCCAGGCGCTACACGCGCAACTTTTGGGCTTCATTCATCCCGTCAGTGGCGAAATGTTGCGGTTCGAATCAGAAATACCGCAAGATATGCTTGATCTGATCGCAGCCTTGCAAGGCTGATCCGGTCCCCGACAGGCCCGTTGAGGGGCGTGGCGGACCCTTTGGGCCGGAACCCGCAGGCGGTGCGGCGTGCACGACTTCGCACATCCGCGTGACAAGTCATGTCAAGGACTGTCCCAGGCGACGGCGGATCGGTTATCCTTCCTTAAACATTTCGCGTCACAAGGCTTGAAAGGGTCGGGAGCGCGCCATAAATGGAATGTTAAGCCCCTTAACTTGACAAGGGGACCCCAGATGAAAGGGACGGAGTCCATGAGCAACTATGCCAATCTTCCGGCACCGACGCCCGAAGGCGGTCTGAACCGCTACATGCAGGAAATCCGCAAGTTTCCGCTGCTGGAACCGGAAGAAGAATACATGCTGGCCAAGCGCTGGGTCGAGGAACAGGATACCGCGGCCGCGCACAAGATGGTCACCAGCCACCTGCGCCTGGCGGCAAAGATCGCCATGGGGTATCGCGGCTATGGCCTGCCGCAGGCCGAGGTGATCTCGGAGGCGAATGTCGGCCTGATGCAGGCGGTCAAGCGGTTCGACCCCGAAAAGGGGTTCCGTCTTGCCACCTATGCGATGTGGTGGATCCGTGCCTCGATCCAGGAATATATCCTGCGGTCCTGGAGCCTGGTGAAACTGGGCACCACATCGGCGCAAAAGAAGCTGTTCTTCAATCTGCGCAAGGCCAAGGCCAAGATCGGCGCGCTGGAAGAAGGCGATTTGCGCCCCGAGAACGTCAAGCAGATCGCGACCGACCTGGGCGTCACCGAAGATGAGGTGATCAGCATGAACCGTCGCCTGTCGGGCGGCGATGCCTCGCTGAATGCCACTGTCGGATCAGAGGGCGAAGGGTCCATGCAATGGCAGGACTGGCTTGAGGATGAGGATGCCGACCAGGCCACCGATTACGCCGAGCGCGACGAGATGGAGGCGCGGCGCGCCCTGCTGGTGCAGGCGATGGATGTGCTGAACGAGCGCGAGCGCGATATCCTGACCCAACGCCGCCTGAGCGACGAGACCGTCACGCTTGAAGACCTGAGCGCGCAATATGACGTGAGCCGCGAACGGATCCGCCAGATCGAGGTGCGGGCTTTCGAGAAGCTGCAAAAACGCATGCGCGACCTGGCGGCAGCCAAGGGGATGCTGGAAAGCGCCTGATCGCGGACAAGGCTTGAAATGAACGGCACCGGCACGCATGCTGGTGCCGTTTTGCGTTCCGCGGGAAAGGATTTGATCATGGCCGGAGGATGGGCGCGCGACGGCGCGGTAAACGAGCAGATCGAAGCCTCGATCCAGGACGAGCTGGCCCGCCTGAAGGCGCGCCGCGGCCCGGTTGGCGACAGCCTCACCCATTGCGCGGATTGCGAGGAACCCATCCCCGAGGCGCGGCGTCAGGCCATTGCCGGCGTGAAGCTCTGCATCGACTGCCAGACCGAACGCCAGTCGGCGCAAGCCCAACGCGGCGGGATAAACCGGCGCGGATCAAAGGACAGCCAGTTGAAATAGCAGGCGGAGCGGTGGGGGGCGCTGCCCCCCACGGCGAACCGTGTTCGCCGTGCCCCCCGGAGTATTTCCGGAACGATGAAGGCGCGTCAGCCCTCCATCGCCTCCAGCTCGTCGATCATGCCCTCGATCATCGACAGACCCTTGTCCCAGAAGGCAGGATCGGTGGCGTCCAGACCGAAGGGGGCCAGCAAGTCCATGTGGTGCTTGGATCCGCCTGCCTTGAGCATGTCGAAATATTTGTCCTGAAAGCCTTCGGGGTTTTCTTCGTAGACGGCGTAAAGCGCGTTCACCAGCCCGTCGCCGAAGGCATAGGCATAGACATAGAAGGGCGAATGGACGAAATGCGGGATATAGGCCCAGAAGGTCTCGTAGCCCTCCATGAAGTCGAAGGCGGGCCCCAAGCTTTCGGCCTGAACGCTCATCCACAGGTCGTTGATGTCGTCGGGCGTCAACTCGCCGCCGCGTCGGGCGGCGTGCAGTTTGCATTCGAAATCGTAAAAGGCGATCTGGCGCACGACCGTGTTGATCATGTCCTCGACCTTGCCGGCCAGCAGGGTCTTGCGCTCTGATTGCGTCTTCGCGCCCTCCAGCATCTTGCGGAAGGTCAGCATCTCGCCAAAGACACTTGCGGTTTCGGCCAGCGTCAGGGGGGTGGACGACAGCATTTCGCCCTGGCCTGCGGCCAGCACCTGATGCACGCCGTGGCCCAGTTCATGCGCCAGGGTCATCACGTCGCGCGGTTTGCCGAGGTAGTTCAGCATCACGTAAGGGTGCACCTCGGTCACGGTGGGATGGGCAAAGGCGCCGGGGGCCTTGCCGGGTTTCACGCCCGCGTCGATCCAGCCCTTGTCGAAGAAGGGCGCGGCGATATCGGCCATGCGCGGATCAAAGCCGGCATAGGCATCCATCACCATGCCGCGCGCGGTCGGCCAGTCCACCGTCTTGATCTCTTCCACCGGCAGGGGGGCGTTGCGGTCCCAGACCTGCATCCGGTCCAGACCCAGCCATTTGCGTTTCAGCTCGTAATAGCGGTGGCTGAGGCGTGGATAGGCTGCAACCACGGCATTGCGCAGCGCCTCGACCACCTCGGGTTCGACATCGTTGGACAGGTGCCGCCCGGTCTGCGGGGTGGGCATGCCGCGCCAGCGATCGACGATTTCCTTTTCCTTGGCCTGGGTGTTGTGCACGCGGGCAAAGGTCTTGATGTTCATGCCGAAAACGCGGGCCAGTTCCTGTGCCGCCGCCTCGCGTTTCGCACGGTCATGATCGGTCAGCAGGTTCAGCGTGCCTTCGATGTTCAAGGGCTCGCCATCCACCTCGAAGCCAAGCCCCGCGATGGTTTCATCGAAAAGCCGCTCCCATGCGTCGCCGACCACGCCCAGATCGTGCAGGAATTTTTCCAGCTCGTCCGACAGCTGGTAGGGTTTCATCGCGCGGATGCGGTCGAACACCGGCTTGTAGCGGGCCAATTCTGCGTTTGCGGCGAACAGGGCCGCGACGTGATCATCCTCCAGCCGGTTCAGCTCGAGCGTGAAGAAGACCAGTGGCGTGGTGAAATTGGTGATCTTTTCCTGGCAATCGGACATGAACTTGGCGCGGGTCGCGTCGATCGTCATCTGGTAGTAGCGCAGGCCGGCAAAGGACATGATGCGCCCCGCGATGGCGCTGATGCGTTCGTTCCGCAGCACGCAATCCAGCATCCCCTTGGCGTCCAGCGTGGCCAGCTTGCCCTCGTAATCGGCGGCGAAACTGGCGCAGGCCTGTTCCAGCCAGTCCAGATCGCGCTTCAGCTCGGGCGCATCCTCGGAGGTGTAAAGATCCGACAGGTCCCATTCCGGCAGATCGCCCAGATCCTTGCTGCCACGGCTGGCATTGGCGTCCCAGATCGGGCCAGAGACGGGAAAGGGAAGATGGAACATGGGATCACCTGTCTTGTTGCGTTGCCACAGACATAGGGGCTTGGGCCGGGTCCCTCAAGCCGGATCAGCCATATTGCGCCAGCATCGCGCGCAGGTGATCCAGCGTATCGGCCTGATCCACGGTCTTGTCCTGCCGCCAGCGCAGCATCCTGGGAAACCGCAGGGCGATGCCGGATTTGTGGCGCGGGCTTTCCTGAATCCCTTCAAAGGCGATTTCGAAGACATGATGCGGCGTGACCTGCCGCACCGGGCCGAAGCGCTGCTGCGTGTTGCGGCGCACCCATTGGGTGATCTGGCTGAATTCCGCGTCCGTCAGGCCGGAATAGGCCTTGGTGAAGGGCACAAGATCGTTGCCCTGCCAGACCGCAAAGGTGAAATCGGTAAACAGGTTCGCGCGCCGCCCGTGCCCGGCCTGGGCATAGATCATCACCGCGTCGACGGTCAGCGGGTCCAGCTTCCATTTCCACCAGTCGCCGCGCTTGCGGCCCAGGTGATAAGGGCTGGATAGGCGCTTGATCATCAGCCCTTCGGCTTTCTGGTTGCGGGCTGTGCTGCGGGCGGCCATCAGCGCGTCCCAATGCGTGGCGGGGATCAGGGGCGAAGGGCGCAATGGCGCATCAGGCGGGACGCGCGCCAGCATCCGGTCCATGGTGGCGCGGCGGTCGGCCAGTGGGGACGCGCGCAGGTCCTGCCCCCCCGCTTCCAGCAGGTCATAGGCCAGCAGGATGACCGGCGCCTCGGCCAGCAGCTTTTTCGGCACCGACTTGCGCGTTATGCGTTTTTGCAAAGCGGCAAAGGGCAGGGGCGCGGCCCCGTCCCAGGCCACAAGCTCGCCGTCCAGCACGGTGCCATCGGGCAGATCAGCGGCCAGACGCGCCAGTTCCGGGAAGCGATCGGTCATCAATTCCTCGCCGCGCGACCAGACATGCAGGGCGCCACCCCGCGCGATGACCTGCGCGCGGATGCCGTCCCATTTCCATTCCGCTTGCCAGTCGGTGACCGGGCCAAGCGCATCCAGATCGTCGATGCCATGGGCCAGGCAGAACGGATAGGGGCGCGACAGGTCGGCGGCGGGATCCTCGGCCTCGATCAGATCGGCAAAGCTGGTGGTGTCGGGCGACCAGTTGCCCATCAGGCGGTGGGCCAGTTCCGCCTCGGGATGCCCGGTGGCCTGTGCCAGCGCGCGGGTCATCAGTTTCTGGCTGACGCCCATCCGGAACCCGCCGGTCAGCAGCTTGTTGAACACCAGCCTTTCGGTCGTCTCCAGCCGGTCCCAGGCCGCCAGGACGGCTGTCTTGCGCGCTTCGTCTTCTGAATCACCAAGGGCGCGCAAATGGTTGATCCAATGGGACAAGCTGTGATCCGATCCGCCTTGCGCGGGGGGCAGGACAAGGGCGATGGTTTCGGCCAGATCGCCGACCACGGCATAGGCGTCCTCGAACAGCCACAGCGGGATGCCTGCCGCCTCGGCTGCCCAGTCGCGCAGGCGAGTCGTGGTCACGGCGCGCTTCGGGCGGCGCCCGGAAAATATCGCGATGGTCCATAGCTTGTCGTCATCAGGGGCGCTGGCGAAATAGTCGGCCAGTGCCGCGACCTTGGCCGATGTGCGGGTGGTCTGGTCGATCGCGGTAAAGAGGGTGGCAAAGCGTTTCATGCCGCATCCCCCGTCTCGGCCGTGTCATCCGCATCCTCGCCGCCGTATTCGGTGGCCAGCACATGGGCATCATGGCCGGACTCGCGCAGGTAGCGCGTGAAGATCTCGGTGTAACCATGGGTGAGGTATAGGGTTTCCGCGCCGGTCGCCTTGATCGCCTCCAGCAGCCCGGCCCAATCCGCATGGTCCGAGATCACGAAGCCACGGTCGGCCGCCCGTCTGCGCCGCACGCCGCGCATCTGCATCCAGCCGCTGGCGAACCCGGTGGACAGCGGCCCGAAACGCCGCGCCCAGGCGCTGCCCAGCACGGCGGGCGGCGCCACGATCAGCGCGCCGGGATTTGCCTTGCGGTCCAGATCGGGGGTGATCCTGAGCGTATCTGGCAGGGGCAGGCCCTGGTCACGCAGCACCGCATTCGTGTTTTCCACCGCCGCATGGGTCAGGATCGGGCCAATCGCGGGATCCAGCAGATGCAGCAGGCGCTGCGCCTTGCCCAAACTATAGGCCGCCAGCAGGCTGGCGCGACCCTGCGCGGCATTCTCGGCCCACCAGCGGTTGATCTGATCCGCCACCACGGCCTGCGGCTGCCAGCGAAAGACCGGCAAGCCGAATGTGCATTCCGAGATGAACGTGTGGCAGCGCAGGGGTTCGAACGCCTCGCACAGGCCGTCGGGTTCGGTCTTGTAATCGCCCGACACGACCCAGACCTGTCCTGCGACCTCGACCCGGATCTGCGCCGAGCCCGGCACATGACCCGCGGGGTGAAAGCTGACCAGCGCATCCCCGATCCGGCGGGTTTCGCCGTAGCGGATCGTGTCGCCGGTGATAACCCCCAGACGGTGCCGCATCACCGGCATCGAGGCATCCGTGCAAAGGTAGCGCCCATGACCGGGCCGCGCATGATCGGCATGGGCGTGGGTGATCAGGGCGCGATCCACCGGCCGCCAGGGGTCGATGAAGAAATCCCCCGCCGCGCAGTAAAGCCCGCGATCCGTCAATGTCAGCACCGGGGTCGCCATGCGCCTGTCCCTGTCTTCTGTCCCTGTCCGAAGTCAACCCAAGGGTAGGGCGCGAAGGGGGCTGCGACCAGCCCCAAGCGGTCTTGCACATCGCGCGGGGCTGGATAAGGTTCGCGCGCCATTCACAAGGAGGACACAGGGATGCGTTTTGTCAGATACGGAGAGAAGGGGGCCGAAAAGCCCGGCGTGCTGGATGCCCAGGGCCGTATCCGCGACCTGTCGGGCGTGATCCCCGATCTGGCAGGCGCCGTTCTGGCCGATCTGCCGCGCTTTGATCCCGAGACACTGCCTCTGGTGCCGGGCAACCCGCGCCTTGGACCGCCAGTGGGACAGGTGGGCAAATTCATCGGGATCGGGTTGAATTACGCCGATCACGCGGCCGAGTCGGGGATGGATGCGCCCGCCATGCCGATCGTCTTCATGAAGGCCACGTCCTCGATCTGCGGGCCGAACGATCCGGTCTACCTTCCGCGCAACGCGAAGAAAGGCGATTGGGAGGTGGAGCTGGGCGTCGTGATCGGCAAGACCGCCAAATACGTATCCGAGGCCGAGGCGCTGGATCACGTGGCGGGCTATTGCGTGGTCAATGACGTGTCCGAGCGCGCCTTCCAGATGGAGCTTGTGGGCCAGTGGACCAAGGGCAAAAGCGCCGATACCTTCGGCCCCATCGGCCCCTGGCTGGTGACGCCGGACGAGGCGGGCGATCCGCAGAACCTTGATCTGTCGCTGGATCTGAACGGGGCGCGCGTGCAGACCGGAAACACCGACACGATGATCTTCACCGTGGCCCAGATCATCGCGCATCTGAGCGGGTTGATGAGCCTGCAACCGGGCGACGTGATCGCCACCGGCACGCCGCCGGGCGTGGGAATGGGCATGAAGCCGCAGCGCTTCCTGGCCGAGGGCGACGTGATGGAATTGCGTATCGCGGGCCTGGGCGAGCAGCGCCAAGAGGTGCGGCGCGACGCCTGAGGGTGCTGCATTTTTACAAGTCAGATCAAGGCTTTGGCCGGTCTGCGGCAGGTCCGGGGTGGGCGGCGAAATGCGCGGCCACCCCATCGAACACTGCAGCGCGGGTCTGGGGCGTGTCCATCATCACCTCATGTTCGCCACCCGGCACCATCACAAGCGCGCCGCCCGGCCAGCCGGTCATGCGCGCGGTGATCCGGTCGGGGCAGACGATGCTTTCGCCTGTGCCAAGCCAGGTCTGGCAGGGCAGGGGCGGGGCCGGTCGGCGCGCCAGATGCGCCATCTCGACCAGGGCTTCGTTCAGCCAGCGCAGGCTTGGGCCGCCCAGGGCAAGATCGGGATAGCTGGTCATCTGGCGCTGCATGTACATGTACATTTCGGCGTCGCGGGTCAGGGCGTTGTCATCGAAAGATTCCGCAATCACATAGGTTTGCGCCTTCGTGCCGGGGGCAAGATGATGGCCGAAACCCAGCCGCGCGCCGGTCCATGACACGAACCAGGCCGCCGGTCGCGTCGCCATGGCCATCTGGATCCCCCACATCGGCCCGGTAAAGGCGCAAGCGGCCACCGGCAGCCCTTCGATCAGGGCGCGCAGGCCGATGCAGCCGCCCATGGAATGCGCCAGCAGGTACCAGGGGCGCGGCAGGTCCAGCGCCCGCGCCGCATCGACCATCGCGGCCACGTCCTTCTGGTAATCGGTGAACCGCCCCACATGGCCGGTGCGCCGGTCCGCCAGCAGGCGGTCGGCCAGACCCTGGCCGCGCCAGTCTACCGTCAGCGTGTCGAACCCGCGCCGCGCAAGGTCGGCCGCGGCACGGCCGTATTTCTCGATGTATTCCGTGCGACCGGGGAACAGCAGCACCGTGCCGCGCCGGTCCTGTGTCGCGTCACAGGGCCAGTGCCCCAGCCTGATGCGTGGCCCGTCCGCGGTGCGAAGCCACCAGGCCTGTCCGCCTGTCGGCCCGTCCGCAACATCGTGGAAAAGCGGTGCCTGGTCCAAAGGTCAGCTCAGGACCGAGCCAAGCTGCATCGCCATACCCATGTCGCCATCCACGGCCAGCTTGCCGCTCATGAAGGCCGATGTCGGATTCATGTCGCCGCTCATCATCGCCTCGAAGGTTTCCGCGCTGGCGGTCAGGGTCACGTCGGCCTCTTCATCCGCGGCGCGTGCGCCGGTGGCATCGACCATGACCGCGCCTTCGCCTTCGATCACGAATTTCGCCGATCCGGCGAAGCCGCCGCTTCCCATCTTTTCGTTCAGCGCGGCCACTGCCGCTGCAATCACATCGCTCATTCGCGTGGTCCTTTTTTCCTGCGCGGGGGCTAACAATTCCCGATCCGCGCGTTACACTCTTGTTTTATGATCGCGTTCTTTCACAATCTCAAACCTGTCGTTGCGGCATTTTGCGCGATAGTGCTTTTTTCCTTACCCTTGCAGGGGCAGGGCGCCGCCGCGCCCTCTGTGCCGCTGGACACGCTTTACGACCGTCTGGCCACCGCGACCGAGGCAGAAGCCACCGGGATCGAGCGTGAAATCCGCCTGGAATGGCGCAAGACCGGCTCTGCGGCGATGGATCTGCTCCTCAAACGCGGACGTGACGCGCTGGAACGGGGCGATTTCGCGGCCGCCGTCGCGCATCTGACCGCGTTGACCGATCACGCGCCCGATGTGGCCGAGGGCTATCATGCCCGGGCGCGTGCCTATTTCCGCATGGATCAGATCGGTCCTGCCGTCGCCGATCTGGAAAAGGCGCTTGCCCTTGATCCGCGTCACTACGAGGCGGCCCATGGCCTTGCCGTGGTGTTCGAAGAACTGGGCCGCCCGCAGCAGGCCTATGCCGCCTATCAGCTTGTGCTTTCCATCCATCCCCATTACGACCCCGCCGCCGAGGCGGTGACGCGGCTCAAGGCCCAAGTCGAGGGTCTCAAACTCTGATCGGGGAACAGGCCCATGGGGCAGCCTTCACGGATCACGGCGGTCCTCGGGCCGACGAATACCGGCAAGACGCATTACGCCATCGAACGCATGCTGGGGCACCGGACGGGCATCATCGGCCTGCCGCTGCGGCTTCTGGCGCGCGAGGTCTATGACAAGATCGTCGCGGCGCGCGGGCCCTCGGTGGTGGCGCTTGTCACTGGCGAGGAACGGATCGTGCCGCCGCGCACCCAGTATTGGGTCTGCACGGTCGAGGCGATGCCCGAGGGGATGGGCGTCGATTTCCTGGCGGTGGACGAGATCCAGCTTTGCGCCGATCCCGAACGCGGCCATGTCTTCACCGACCGTCTGCTGCGTGCGCGCGGGCTTCACGAGACGCTGTTTCTGGGGTCCGACACGATGCGCGGCACCATTGCGGCGCTGGTCCCGCAGGCGCAGTTCATGCGCCGCGAGCGGATGTCGCGCCTGACCTATGCAGGTTCGAAAAAGATAAGCAGAATGCCTGCGCGCAGCGCGATTGTGGGATTTTCGGTTGATAATGTATATGCCATTGCCGAGCTGATCCGCCGCCAGAAGGGCGGTGCCGCGGTTGTCATGGGCGCGCTTTCCCCCCGCACCCGCAACGCGCAGGTCGAACTTTATCAGAATGGCGATGTCGATTACCTGGTGGCGACCGACGCCATCGGCATGGGGCTGAACCTGGATATCAACCATGTCGCCTTTTCGTCGCTGACCAAGTTCGACGGCCGGCGGATGCGGCATCTGGCCCCGAACGAGCTGGCCCAGATCGCGGGCCGGGCCGGGCGCGGCATGGCGGATGGCACTTTCGGCGTGACCGGCGAGGCGGAACCGCTGGAGGATGAGGTCGCCGAGGCGATCATGGAGCATCGCTTCACCCCGATCCGCAAACTGCAATGGCGCAATCACGCGCTGCAGTTCGGCCAACTGGATGCGCTGATCGCCTCTCTCGAGGATGTGCCGCAGGACGATCTGCTGGTCCGGGTGCGCGAGGCGGATGACCTGATGGCGCTGAAATCGCTGTCCCAGGTGGCCGAAGTGCGCGCCCGCGCCTCGGATGCGGCATCGGTCCGGCTGCTGTGGGATGTCTGCCGCATTCCCGACTTTCGCGGGATCAGCCATGCCGAACATTCCAGCCTGCTGGAGGCGATCTTCAACTTCCTGCACCAGTCGGGCCGCGTGCCGGATGACTGGCTGGCGACCCAGATCAAGCGGATCGACCGCACCGAGGGCGAGATTGACACATTGTCGAAACGTCTGGCCTTTATCCGGACATGGACTTATGTGGCGCAGCGCAGCGGTTGGGTCCGCGATGAAAGTCATTGGCGCGAGGCGACGCGCGCTGTAGAAGATCGTTTGTCGGACGCGCTCCATGCGCGGCTGACCCAGAGATTTGTGGACCGCCGCACGTCCGTTCTGTTGCGGCGGCTCAAGCAGAAGGAGGCCCTTTTGGCCGAAGTGAACGACAAGGGTGAAGTGACCGTCGAAGGTGAATTCGTCGGCCGTCTCGAAGGGTTCCGGTTCCGTCAGGACCGCGACGCCACCGCGCAGGAGGCCAAGACGATCCGTCAGGCCAGCATTTCCGCGCTTGCGCCACATTTCAATCTCAGGGCAGACCGTTTCTACAACGCGCCCGATACCGAGATTGATTTCACCGAACAGGGTGGCCTCATGTGGGGCGATCAGGCGGTGGGCAAGCTGGTGGCGGGGGCTGATCCGCTCAAGCCGCAGGTCGCGGCTTTCGTCGATGACGAGGCGGGCCCGGAGGTGGCGCAGAAGGTGCAGCGCCGCCTGCAACATTTCATCGACCGCAAGATCGCGGCCCTGTTCGAGCCCCTGCTGGCCCTCAGCCGCGACGAGGCGTTGAACGGTCTGGCGCGCGGCTTTGCCTTCCGCATGGTCGAAAACCTGGGCATCCTGCCGCGCGCCAGCGTGGCCGAAGAGGTCAAGGCCCTGGATCAGGAAGCCCGCGGCGCCCTTCGCAAGCACGGCATCCGTTTTGGTCAGTTCACCGTCTTCATGCCGCTGCTGCTGAAACCCGCCCCCACGCGACTGCGTCTGGTGCTGTGGTCGCTGGCGCGCGGTCTGGACGAATTCCCCGAAGCCCCGCCACCGGGTCTGGTCACCGTGCCCACGATCAAGGACGCGCATCCCGAGTTTCACATCATGTCGGGCTATCGCGCGGCAGGTGAGCGGGCGATTCGCATCGACATGCTGGAACGCCTGGCCGACATGCTGCGCGCCGAAGACAGCCGCACCGGGTTCGAGGCCAAGGCCGACATGCTGTCGATCACCGGCATGACGCTGGAGCAGTTCGCCGACCTGATGCAGGGCCTGGGCTACAAGGCCGAGCGGGGCGAGCGACCCAAGGTCAAGGCCGCCGAGGCGCCAGAGGCCGCAGCGCCGACGCAAACCGCCGCCGAAGGCACCACCGAAGCCGCGGCGCCGGAAGATGCGCCAGCGCCGACCGAGGCCGAAGTCGAGGCACAGGCAGAGCCGCAAGTGGACGCCCCGGCCGCGCCTGTTGCAGAAGCACCGGCCGAACCTGCCGAGATGGAAGTCTTCTACAGCTTCACCTGGGGCCGCAAGCCGCCGTCGCAGCAGGGTCGTCCCGGACGCGGACGTCAGGGCCAGGGCGCACAGGGCGCACAGGCCGACCAGCCGCAAGCCGAAGGCGAGGCGCGCCCGGACCGTGGCGAGCGCAGCGGCAAGCCGCGCGGCAAGGGCAAACCGCAGGGCGATGCGCGCGGACAGGACCGCAACAAGGACCGTGGCAAGGGCAGGGACCGCAACCGCGACGGCGACAAGCCGCAGCAGGGCGCCAAGACCTATGAGGCGCGTCCGCCCCGTGCCAAGGACCGGATCGACCCGGACAACCCCTTTGCAGCCGCCCTGATGGGCCTGCGCGACAAGACCTGACGCGGGCGAGCCTTGGACGCGCCTGCGGCACGGATGCGGATCGACAAATGGCTGTGGCATGCGCGGTTCTTCAAGACCCGCACACTTGCCGCGGCCATGGTCGGCGCGGGCCATGTGCGGATCAACAGCGTCAAGGCCGCGAAACCCGCGCAGGGTATCGCGCCGGGTGACGTTCTGACCTTCATGCAGGGCGATCACGTCCGCGTTGTGCGGGTGTTGGCCCATGGTGTCCGGCGTGGTCCGGCCACCGAGGCGCAGACGCTATACGAAGACCTGACCCCTGCGCGGGAGGATGTTCCATCCGCACCGCAACCGAAGGACGGGGGGCGCCCGACAAAGCGCGAGCGCCGGATATTTGACCTTGATCGTCGTCGGATGCTTGAATGACGGCGGCGCCTGTTCTAGCTAGTCCCGAAAGGGTCCGGCGCGGGCCGCAGATTTGAGAGACTGCCATGACTTACGTCGTCATCGACAATTGCATCGCCTGCAAATACACCGACTGTGTCGAGGTCTGCCCCGTGGACTGTTTCTACGAGGGGGAGAACATGCTGGTGATCCACCCTGACGAATGCATTGACTGCGGCGTGTGCGAGCCTGAGTGCCCTGCCGATGCGATCCGCCCGGATACCGAACCGGACATGGAAAAATGGGTCGAGTTCAACCGCAAATATTCGGAAAAATGGCCGGTGATCATCTCGAAGAAGGATCCTCTGCCCGATGCCGAGGCGCGCGATGGCGAGACCGGCAAACTGGACAAATATTTCACCGAAGCGCCCGGCGAGGGGGGCTGACCGCCCGCGCCGCGACCCGATTCGGCAAGGGAGGCACCGCCATGCCGCACGCGACCCGTGTTTGACACAGTCGGCAATAGCGGAAGCCTCTGAAATTGAACGGGTTTGGCCCTCTGCCCTGCGCCGCGCATCGCGTCGTGCTTCCGTATGTGTAATTTTTGTGATATGATCCTCTGACATGATGTGGATCCATGGCCCCCGTCCCGCCTAGCGCTGCCTGAGGACGGATTTTCTGTGAGACATGACCCGGCAAGCGAGATTAGCGATAATCTCGGCGGTGATTTTGTCGCGCAGGGCCAAGGGATCGCTGCGAGGAAAGATTGCATGAGCAAAACGAAGAAGTCCGAGTTTCGTCCCAATGATTACGTGGTGTATCCGGCGCATGGCGTGGGTCAGATCATCTCGATCGAAGAGCAGGAAATCGCGGGTATCGCGCTGGAACTGTTCGTGATCTCGTTCGAGAAGGACAAGATGACCCTGCGGGTGCCGACCAACAAGGCCACCGAAATCGGGATGCGGTCCCTGTCCAGCCCGGATGTCGTGTCAAAGGCGATGTCCACGCTGAAAGGCAAGGCCAAGGTCAAGCGGGCGATGTGGTCGCGCCGCGCGCAGGAATATGAGCAGAAGATCAATTCGGGTGACCTGATCGCCATCGCCGAAGTGGTGCGCGACCTGCACCGCAACGACGATCAGCGCGAACAGAGCTATTCCGAGCGCCAGCTTTATGAAGCCGCGCTTGAGCGTCTGACCCGCGAAGTGGCCGCCGTCAGCGGTGGCGACGAAGTGATGGCCGCCAAGCAGGTAGATGACGTTCTGGTGTCGCGCGCCGCGTGATCGCAGAGCTTCGACAGGAATGAAACCGCGTCCCTCGGGGCGCGGTTTTTCTTTTGTCTCAGAAGCTTGCGAGCAATAGCAGCAGTGAAATCTCGGCCATTTGCTGGGCTGCGCCCAGGATGTCGCCGGTTTGTCCGCCGATCTTGGCGCGGGCCAGCGCCCCGATGCCCCACCCGGCAACCGTGACCGCCAGCACCAGGGGAAGGGCCGCAAGACCCAGCGCCAGCAAGGCCAGAACCATCGCCACGGCGACCGCCAGAACCGCCGTGTCGAAGGAAACGCGCCCGACCGAACGCGACAGACCGCCGTCGCGGGCCGGGGGCAAGGCATGCATCAGCGCGGGCATCACCGCGCGCGACAGGGCCCCGGCCGCGATCAGGGCGGGCAGGGCCAGCCCGGTTTCGAACAGCAGGCTCAGCGCCAGCCAGCGAAGGCCCAGCGACAGGATCAGCGCGATCACGCCATAGCTGCCGATATGGCTGTCTTTCATGATTTCAAGCCGCCGTTCGCGGGTCCAGCCGCCCCAGAACCCGTCAACCGTGTCGGCCAGACCGTCCTCGTGCATCGCGCCGGTCATCATTGCCATCAGCCCAAGGCACAGCCCCGCCGCCAGCGGCGCGGGCAAGCCCAGGGACATGGCCAGCAGCGCCGCCAGACCTGCGATGCCGCCAAGCAGCGCGCCCACCACCGGCCAGGCCCAGGCCGCCGCCGCGCCGCGCGCCAGGGCGGCGTCGGATGCGCGCACCGGAAGCCGCGTCAGCAGCGTGAAGCCTGCCGCGATATCGCCGGGCCGGGCCAGGGGGGTGTCGTGCTGTGGCATCAATGGGTCTTTCGCTGTCTTGCTCTTGGGGGTGCTTCGGTTAAACACGGGATCGCACCCCTGTTCAATGAGTGAGCGCATGACCCAGAGCCTTCCCACCCTCGACAGTTTTCGCGCTATCCTGCGGGATCTGCCGGACCCTGATGCAGCCGCGGTTCAGGCGGCCATGGCGCGCAACGGCCAATTGACCAAACCCCCTGGCGCCCTGGGCCGGCTTGAGGATCTGGCGATCTGGATGGCAGGCTGGCAGGGCACCGACCGGCCCCATGTGGACGCACCGCAAGTGATTGTCTTTGCGGGCAATCACGGGGTGACGGCGCGGGGTGTGTCGGCCTTTCCGGCGGCTGTGACCGAACAGATGGTGCTGAATTTCCGCGCGGGCGGGGCTGCGATCAACCAGTTGGCGCGCTGCTTTGGCGCGCGGATGGATGTGCATGCGCTGTCGCTGGAACTGCCTACCGCCGATTTCACGATTCAACCCGCAATGACCGAGGCAGAGTTGCTGGAGGCCCTGCAAACCGGCTGGGATGCGGTCGATCCGGCGTCTGACCTTCTGGTCACGGGCGAGATGGGGATCGGCAACACCACCTCCGCCGCGGCGCTGGCCCATGCGATCTGTGGCGGTGTGCCTGCCGATTGGGTCGGGCGCGGCACTGGCGTGGATGATGCGGGGCTTGCCCTCAAGGCGCAGGTCGTGGCCGAAGGGGTCGCCCTGCATGCCCAGGCACGCGCTGACGGGATCGAGGCCTTGCGCTGTCTTGGCGGGCGCGAACTGGCCGCGATGGCGGGGGCGATCCTGCGCGCGCGGCATCTGCGTATCCCGGTGCTGCTGGACGGGTTTATCTGCACCGCCGCCGCCGCCTCTCTCGATGCGGCAAAACCCGGCGCGCTGGATCATTGCCTGGCCGCGCATGTCAGTGCCGAATCCGGCCATGCGCCCCTGCTGGCGCATCTGGGAAAGGCGCCGATCCTGTCGCTTGGCCTCCGGCTGGGCGAGGGATCGGGTGCGGCGCTGGCGATCGGCGTGATCAAGGGCGCGGTTGCCTGCCATTCGGGCATGGCCACCTTTGCCGAAGCAGGCGTATCCGAAGGCTAGATGCGGCGATCAGCCCGCCTCGGCGGGCCGGTCCTGTTCCATCCGGGCCAGAAGCTGCACCTCGAGTTCCTTGTTCAGCTCGCGTGCGCGCTTGATATAGGCTGCGTTCTGTTCGGCGGGCAGGCTTGGGTCCCAGAGTTCGGCAAGCTGGCGCAGGGCGTCGCGGTCATGGTGGTAGAACACCGTTTCGGCCTGCGCGGCCTCGTATTCGGTCAGGCCCATGTTCTCCAGCACGTAGCGGCCCGCGCGCAGCGAGCTGTCAAACAGCTCGCGCACGATGTCATTGGCACCCGCCTGGAACAGCTGGAACACATGGGTGCGATCCCGGGCGCGCGCGATGATGTGCAGATCGGGGCGCTGCTGGCGCGCATAGGTCACCAGCCGGATGGCGGCGGCGGGATCATCCAGCGCCACCACCAGCACATGGGCCTTGTCGAGGCCCGCGGCATGCAGCAGTTCGGGCCTTGTCGGATCGCCAAAGAACCCGCGAAAGCCGAAGCGGCGCATCAACTGGATCGTGGCCATGTCATGATCCAGCACCACGGTCTTGAACCCGCTGGCCTGTACCAGGCGGTTGACGATCTGCCCGAAGCGGCCGATGCCCGCGATGATCACCGCGCCCTTTTCGGTGATCTCGTCCTCCGGCGTTGCATCCGGCCCCTCCGTCAGGCGGCGCGACAGCAGATCGTAAAGGATGAACAGAAGCGGCGTGATCAGCATCGACAGCGCCACAACCAGCAGCAACTGGTCTGCCAGATGCGGCGGCAGGACGTTCTGCTGCACGGAAAACGACAGCAGCACAAAGCCGAATTCCCCCGCCTGCGCCAGCGACAGGGTGAACAGCCACTGATCGCGGCCCGTCAGCTTGAAGGCGCGGCCCAGCCCGTAAAGGATGACCCCCTTCAGCAGCATCAGCCCCAATGTCATGCCGATCAGCAGCAGCGGTTCGGCAAACAGCATCGTGAAATTGATGCCGGCCCCCACGGTGATGAAGAACAGGCCCAGCAACAGGCCCTTGAAGGGCTCGATATCGCTTTCCAGCTCATGGCGGAATTCGCTGTTGGCCAGCACCACGCCGGCCAGGAAGGTGCCAAGCGCGGGCGACAGGCCCACCAGCATCATCAGAAAGCCGATGCCCAGCACGATCAGCAGCGCCAGCGCCGTGTACATCTCGCGCAGGTGGACATGGTGGATGAAGCGGAACAGCGGCCGGATCAGGTAGACCCCCGCAAGGATGACCAGCGCCACCGCCCCCAGCGTCACCAGCGTGACGCCCCAGCCGGGCAGGCCCTCGACCAGCGACATGGAATGGCCGTGATCCTCGATCTGCGAGGGGCGCAGCACCTCGCCATTGGGGCCGACGCGCGCCAAGAGCGGCATCGCCAGCAGCGGCATCAGCGCCAGCATCGGGATCACCGCGATATCCTGCGTCAGCAGCACCGAAAAGGCGGATCGCCCGCCGCCGGTCTGCATCAGCCCCTTTTCCGACAGGGTCTGCAACACGATCGCGGTCGAGGACAGCGCCAGGACCAGCCCCACGGCCAGGCCCGTGCTCCAATCCAGGCCAAAGGCCATGGCCGCCGCCATCACCGCCGCCGTGGTCAGGCCGACCTGCGCGCCGCCCATCCCCAGCAGCTTGTGGCGCATGTCCCATAGCGCGCGCGGCTCCAGCTCCAGCCCGATCAGGAACAGCATCATCACCACGCCGAATTCGGCGAAATGCTGCAGATCCTGGGTTTCCGTGCCCACAAGGCCCAGAACAGGACCTATCATGATCCCCGCGGCAAGGTACCCCAGCACCGACCCAAGGCCCAGGCGCGCCGCGATCGGCACGGCGATCACGGCGGCAGCCAGGTAGATCGAGGCCTGGTAGAGGAAATTTTCCATCGTCGCTCCTTGGGCTGTGTCTCAGGTGGGCAGGGGCGCGTCCTGTTTGAACTGGTCCATCACGATCTGGCTTTGCACGCGCGCCACGGCGGGATGGGGCAGAAGCACCTCGTGGATCAATCGGTTCAGCGCGGGCAGGTCATCGCAATAGACACGCAAGAGGTAATCCGCATCGCCTGTCAGCGTCCATGCCGAAATGATCGCGGGCTGGGTCGCCACCAGCCGGGCAAAGCTGCGCGACTGTTCGGGGCCGTGGGTGGCCAGTTGCACCTGAACGAAGGCCTGTACGCGCAGGCCAAGGCGGGTCGGGTCCAGTTTCGCGGCATAGGCGGTGATGATGCCCTCGGCCTCAAGCCGCTGACGCCGCCGTCCGGCCTGGCTTGGCGACAGGTTCAGCGCCTCGCCCAGTTCCTGCGCGGTCAGATGCGCGTTTTTCTGCAGCGCGGCCAGCAGGCGCTTGTCAGTCTCATCCAGCATATGCGTATTTCCCGCATGATCTCTTGAATTTTCGCCATTCTAGCGCGGTTATCTAAAATTATCAGCCGCAAAATGCGCGAATATGCGGTTTGCTTGCGTGTATGATGACGCCAGCGCAAGAGGACAGCCAACAGGAGATATCGCAATGGGACCTTTCCCCCACGACGCCCCGCAAGCCACCATCTCGGCCCAGAACCCGGCCGGCACCGACGGGTTCGAATTCGTGGAATTCGCCCATCCGAACCCGGAGGAGTTGCGCGATCTGTTCGGCAAGATGGGCTATACGCTGACAGGTCGGCACAAGACCAAGGATATCGAGCTGTGGCAGCAGGGCGATATCACCTATATCCTGAACGCCGAGCCCGGTTCGATGGCCACGCGCTTTGTCGAGGAACACGGGCCCTGCGCGCCGTCGATGGGTTGGCGCGTGGTGGATGCACAAAAGGCGCTGGCCCATGCGGTGTCCAAGGGGGCGGAAGAATACACAGGTGCGGACAAGACGCTGGACGTGCCTGCGATCGTGGGCATCGGCGGGTCGCTGATCTATTTCATCGACCAGTATCACGACACCAGCCCCTATAACCGCGAATTCGACTGGCTGACCCAGTCCAAGCCGGAGGGCGTGGGGTTCTACTACCTCGATCACCTGACCCACAATGTCTACAAGGGCAATATGGACAAGTGGTTCGGCTTCTACAGTTCCATCTTCAATTTCCACGAGATCCGGTTCTTCGATATCGAGGGCAAGTATACGGGCCTGTTCAGCCGCGCGCTGACCTCGCCTTGCGGGCGCATCCGCATTCCGATCAACGAGGATCGGGGCGAGACGGGGCAGATCGTGTCCTATCTCAAGAAGTACAAGGGCGAGGGGATCCAGCATATCGCGGTGGGGACCGAGCGTCTGTATGACGCGACGGACGAGATCTATGATCGCGGCATCCGCTTCATGCCGGCGCCACCGGCGGCCTATTACGAGCTGAGCAAGACACGTGTGCAGGGCCACGCCGAGCCGCTGGAGCGGATGGCCAGGCACGGCATCCTGATCGACGGGGAAGGCGTGGTGGACGGGGGCGAGACGAAGATCCTGCTGCAGATCTTTTCCAAGACGGTGATCGGGCCGATCTTCTTCGAGTTCATCCAGCGCAAGGGCGACGACGGCTTCGGCGAGGGGAACTTCAAGGCGCTGTTCGAGTCGATCGAACAGGAACAGATCGACAGCGGAGAGATCGCGGCCGAGTAACCCGGCCCCCGGACGGACCCCCACGCCCCCGCATCGCCGGGGGCGTTTTGCTGTCCTGGGGGTGCGTCCCATGATGGGACATTTTCCGAGGCCAATGATATCAATGGGTTGGGCGGGGGTGTTTACGGTTTGTTAGGGGGTTGGGGGTGTGGGGTTGTGGTGTGAGGGGCAAACGTAAAGGACGGTTAGCCGACTTTGTCCGTACATCATAGCATTCTTAGAAAAGGCAAAAGCGCCATACACCATATCACCTTTGAACCGTCTCAGTTCTTAGGAAACAAATAACCGCATTGCGACTTCAAAACGTCGAAAAGGTAAGTCACGGAGACTTTTACATCAAGAAATGTCAGTATACTCTGTCTGCAATTAAAATCTACTGGATCAAAATCTTGGAAGCTGCAGAGGCCAGAACTTCCGCGCCAGATGCGAAGTGTCGCTTTGCGAAGCTTTCTCCAATCTTGACTACCTCATCAACTCTTGCGGCAGTTCGACCTAGCTCCGCCACATTGAAGTGCATCGCAATATACGTTCCTGACAACCCGAAAAAGCCTTTTTTGCTCTCAACGCCGCTTAACTGTTGGTAGCCGTCTCCGGATCCTATTACAAAGTACCCGCAGTTCTTCGAAAGTTGACTTGTAACGTACAGACCGAAGCCAGAGTTACTCCACTGTCCTGCGCCGTCTTCGGCGTCGATTTCGTCCGCGCTACCATAAGCTCTATTTCCAGAGATACTCGGCAATATGGCTAACCGGATGGCATCAAGGTCGCTCGCAACCTTTGAGAATTTCTCATTCTTTGCAAGAGATGATCGTATGCCGATCCCGTTATCAAATATACATAACTCAACTTCGTTGTTGCCCGGCCAGTACTGGCCAGAAAGCCACATTTCTTTTCCATCCCCATGTTCCATTGCGTTCCTAACAATTTCTCGCAAACAATACTTAATAAGATCAAAAAGATCACCGCGAGCCTGACGTGAAATTAAATACGCCATCCGGCCAACCTTTTGATTTGCTAGCTCGCCGAATGGAATATTGCCTTTAACGGCGCTTATCTTCCATTCTTCCAGATCAACACATTGTAGCGGGAGATAGGTTTCCCCGCCCGCCGCTTCATGTTTGGGAACATTTAAAAGACAGCCATCAAAGAAACCGACATTCGCTGGATATCCATATGGAGAAGCTCCTTCAAATCCTGATATCTTGCCTGCCTTAACTGAGTTTCGGATGATCTGGGAAAGCAAAACCATACCAGCGGGCTTTGCGAATCCTATTCCCGAGAAGTCGAGAATGGCGCTTTCGCACTCCATAAGCTCGTGGTTGAACTCCATTATTCTATTACCTGTTGAGAAATCAGGGACTAAAATTCTTTTGGTCGACATGTAAAGTTCCAGTCTCACTCTTAGAGTAACATTGGAACCAGTAGTTCAAAATACTGCAAGCAGCAACCGCGGCCACTTCATCACATGTGTTTACTTCGTCTGAACATTAATGGTAGCCGGCTCCCAGCGCGCACAGGCCCGCAGGAAAGAGCGATTTCAGATTGATAGCGAGGGCGATCAAGGGCCTGACAGCTTTCAGATACTGCTCCGCGCCTGCATGGCAGCTATCGGAAATCTCGCGCTAGAGGCTGACCGGCCGCTATGGGCCGTTTGCTTCCCCCCCCATTCACCCGTTCGGCATGGTCAGCACAATCGCGCGGTTGTTCTTGACGTAGCTCAGCTCGTTTTCGCCGATTGCGCGGACCTGGCCTCCGTCGAGGCGGTCTCCGACCTGGACTTTCTGGTAGCGGCCGTTGGACAGGCGCACCAGCGCGCGGCGGTTGGAGGGCTGGCCGTAGACGCCGATCAGGTTGACCTGTCGCAGGTTGATCGCGCCCCGCACTGTCGCCTGTTGCGCGACCGAGGCGGATGACGGGATTTGCGGCGCCGCGTTGCGCTGCGGCGCCAGTGCGGCGGCTGATGCGACCTGCTGTCGCGACGATCCCGCGCTGTCAGTATTCGTGGTCAGATCGCGCGGGCGGGCCAGCGGCTTGAGCGAGGTGGCGATGGCCTGATCGGTGCCGGTGTCCTGGGCGTCTGCCTCGTCCGCATCCGCCTCGGCGTCATCTGCTGCGCGCAGGGCAAGGGCCACGGCGGCCAGGGTTTCGGGGCGTGCCCGCGGGCGCACACCGGCCAGTTCGCTGCGGCTGAGACCGCCAAGCGTGGCGCGTTCGTTGCTTTCGATCAGGGTGTCCGGGCGCAGCCGCGGGCGCACCGCGGCCAGATCCGGTTCGGGCTGTGCATCCGCCTGGGGTGTCTGTGCAAACCGTGTCGGCATGCCCGGGGGCGTCAGCGCCGGGCGTCCGGCATAGACGATGACACCTTCGGGGGTTTCGGCGCCTTCGGGTGTGGCGATCACCAGCCCGCGGTCGTCCAGATCGAACTGCGTGCCGGGGGCCGCGGGGTTTGATTGCGCCTCGGGGCGGACATCGCTGAGGGCGCGGCTGATATCGGGCAGGGCCACGGCATCAAGGTTCTGCAGGCTGCTGTCGATCGAGGCGAGGTAAAGCGTATCCAGCGAATGCGAGACCGGCGCCTCGGGCTGGGCGGGCGCGATCTGCCAGATGCCCGTGGCGGCATAGGAGGACAGTGCGGCCTGCGCGGCCTCTTGCGGGGAAGGCTGCGGCAGTTGGGCAAGGTCCGATGGCAGGTCGCCTGTCGGCAGCGGTGTGGGTGAGGCGGCGTCATCGGGGACAGCCGCGGTTTCGGTGCCCGGCAAAGCATCCGCCGTGTCCTGCCGCGTGCCTTGCGCCACCGGATCGGTTGGCAAGCTTGTGTCCGCTGTCGCCTCCGGGGTCTGGTCCTGGCTGGCGATCTGTGGCTGGCTTTGCCCGAACAGACCGCCCAACCCGTTTTCGCCGAACATCGCAGACCATGCGCCCACGGCCGCCATGAACAACAGCAGCACGCCGGTCATCACCAGACCCAGCAAGCGGGGTTTGGCACGGATGGCGGATGCGTCGGATTCGGGCGCGCGCGCGCCGAAGATGGTCAGTCTTTGCCGCTCGCTCTGTGTGGGTTTGACCTTTGTCCGCGCTGCTTTCTTGCGGCTTTTCGGGGCGGGTTGGTCATCGGCCGAGGGCTGCGCGGTTCCGGCCAGACGCGCCAGAAGCGCGCCGGTGAGCCCCGCCGGGTCGTCGCGTGTCTCCTCTGGCGCGGGCGCGGGCGGGGAAATGAAGGGTGCGGGCGTCAGCGTGGGGTCGGGGCCTACAGGATCGGGGTGCGCGCCTTGCGGCGCCGCGTCGCTGCTTGCGATGTCCGGGCTATCCGCCAGATCGCCGGATGCGGGCAGCGGAGGAAGCTCTGCCACGATGGGTTTTCTTGCCGTCAGGGGCGGATCGTCACGCTCGCGCCGGGTGGAAAACACGGGGCGGGATGGCGCATCGTCGGGCGGGGTGTCTTGCTGCGTGGTCGCGGTGACCGTGGCAGAAGGTTCGGCCTCGGCAGAAGGTTCGGCCTTTTCATCCGCATCCTGCGGGGGCAGGGGATCGTCGCCCGGGATCGCTGCGTCAGCCGTGATCGCCGCGGTGGGAAGCTCCTGCGCGCCTGGTGTTTCCGCGAGTGTCTCCTCGGGGGTGTCCGCAAGTGCCTCGCCCGGTTCCTCGTGCGGTGCCTCATCCGGTGTTTCAGCCTGTGCCTCATCCGGAAGCTCATCCGGTTCCTCATCCGGTTCCTGGGCGGGCAGTTCCGGGGCGGTCGGCAGGTCCGCCGGCCCCAGGATGCGGATCGCGTTGGTGTCGCGCAGCAGCCTGTCGCCGGGGGCGATCAGTGCGGCGGCCTGTGCCGTCTGACCGAAGAACGGCTCTCCCGGAAAGGTATCGGCGGGGGGCAGGGCCACATAGCTGACCGGGGCAAACCCGTGTTCGGCGGCAAAGCCTGACGCCTCGTCCAGTGTTTCCAGGGCAACGGCCGCGATGTGCAGCTGGTCGCCCACACTGACCCAGTCGAACCGCAGGTCGGACACGTCATAGGGTGTGGTCCCGTCCAGGGAGGCCGCGACATGGGCCGCCATATCCGTGCCCCGCGCTGGTGCCGGCAGGGTCAGATAGCGGATCTGTTCATTCGGAATGACCAGTTTGCTGCGCAGGCCCTCGTTGTCCAGTTGCACGGCCGTGCGCCGCAGGACAGCCAGCTCTGCTGCCAGGTCGGCGGTGTCCAGCGCCACTTCCCCGACCATGTGCCAACCGCCCGCGGCGCGGTGAAGCAGCCCGATGCCATCAAAGGACAGGACAAGTGCAAAATTAGGTTTCATTCACGCCTGACTATCATTCCGGATCAGCGACAGGGAGTCCCCGCCGGTCATGTCGCAGTTTTACAGCAGCTTCTTGCCGAGGGGAAGAAAAACACCCTTGAGGAGAGCAGCGCCCCCTTGGTTACGCGTTTTGACTGGTGCAAGCTGATCGTCTGGCCGGATGGCCTGCGTAGATTGCGTGACGTGAAAGGATGACCGATGAGACTGATGGCCAAACCGATGTTCCTGGCAGGCTGCGCGCTGACCGCGCTGATGTTTGCCCCGCTGGGCGGGGGATCCGCAGGCGAGACACGCCAGTTTCCGGCCGGGGCCGCCATGGCCCAGGCTGCCAGCCCTGCCGAGGCGCCCCGCACCCTGAGTATCGGCGGCACCGGCCGTGTCGACCTGGCGCCCGACATGGCCATGGTGCGGATCGGTGTGACGCATCAGGGCGAGGTTGCGGCCGAGGCGCTGCGCCTGACCTCGGATGCGGTGGCGGCGATGCTGGCCCGGCTGCAGGAGCTGGGTGTCGCCGCGCGGGACATGCAGACCGCGGGCCTGTCACTGACCCCGGTCTGGCGTGACCGCCGGAGTGGGGAGGAGCAGCTACAGCCCTGGGGTTTCGAGGCCAGCAATATCGTCAGCCTGCGCCTGCGCGACCTGGATGCGCTGGGAACGGTGCTGGATGCGCTTGTCTCGGACGGGGCCAACCGCCTTGATGGGGTCAGCTTCGGCCTTCAGGATCCCGAAAGCGCCATGGACGAGGCCCGCCGCCTTGCCGTGGCCGATGCAAGGCGCAAGGCCGCGCTGTTTGCCGAAGCTGCCGGCGTGACGCTTGGCCCGGTTCTGAGCCTGTCCGAAACCGGCGGCGGCGTGCCGCGTCCGCAGATGATGGAAATGGCCGCGATGCGGTCGGATGCGGTGCCGATCGCCGCGGGCGAGGTGGGGATTGCCGCTTCGGTCCAGATGGTCTTTGCGCTGGAATAGCAGCGGACGGGCGGGGGCTCTGCCCCCCAGGTTCAACTGCGTTGAACGCCCCCCGGGATATTTTCGGCAAGAAGAAGGGGGGCGCGGTGCCCCCCTTTTGCTGTTTGACGTCCTGTGTATCAGGCCGAGGCTTTTTTCAGCGCCTGATCCAGATCGGTGATCAGGTCCTGTGCATCTTCGATCCCGATGGAGATGCGGACCACGTTGGGGCCTGCGCCAGCGGCGACCTGCTGCGCCTCGGACAGCTGCCGGTGCGTGGTCGAGGCGGAGTGGATCACAAGGCTGCGCGTGTCACCGAGGTTGGCGACATGGCTGAACAGATCAAGGCTGTCGACGAACTTGACGCAGGCTGCATAGCCGCCTTTCAGCGCCACGGTGAAGAGGCCGCCCGCACCCTTGGGGCAGATCCGCGCGACGCGGTCGTTATAGGGCGAGGAGGGCAGTCCCGCATAGGTCACGTAATCCACCGCCGGATGGGTTTCGAGCCAGCTTGCGACGGTCACGGCGTTTTCCACATGGCGCTGCATGCGCAGGCTGAGGGTTTCGATCCCCATAAGCGTGTAATGCGCCGCTTGCGGGTTCATCGTCATGCCCAGATCCCGCAGGCCGATGGCGATGCCGTGGAAGGTGAAGGCCAGCGGGCCGAAGGTCTCGTGGAACTTGAGGCCGTGATAGGCGGGCTCGGGCGCCGAGAGGGAGGGGAACTTGTCCGAGGCCGACCAGTCGAAGCGGCCGCTATCGACCACCGCGCCGCCGGTGACGGTGCCGTTGCCGGTCAGGTATTTCGTGGTGGAATGCACGACCAGCGTGGCGCCATGGTCGATCGGGCGGCAGAGATAGGGCGTGGCCGAGGTGTTGTCGACGATCAGCGGCACGCCTGCGGCGTCCGAGATCGCGCTGATCGCGTCCAGATCGGTGATATAGCCGCCGGGGTTGGCGATCGCCTCGCAGAAGACGGCGCGCGTGTCATCGTCAATGGCGGCCTTGACCGCGTCCAGATCGTCGAAATCGACGAATTTGGCGGACCAGCCGAAGCGTTTGATGGTCTGGCTGAACTGGGTGACGGTGCCGCCGTAAAGACGGGTCGAGGCCACGATGTTGCGCCCCGGCGCCATCAGCGGGAAAAGCGCCATGATCTGCGCCGCGTGCCCCGAAGAGCAGCAGACCGCGCCGACGCCACCCTCGAGCGTGGCAATGCGTTCCTGCAGCACGGCCACGGTGGGGTTGGTCAGGCGCGAGTAGATATAGCCCACCTCCTGCAGGTTGAAGAGGGCCGCGGCATGATCGGCGTCGCGGAACACATAGGCGGTGGTCTGGTAGATCGGCGTCTGGCGCGCGCCGGTGGCGGGGTCGGGACGGCTGCCGGCATGGATTTGCAGCGTGTCGAAACCGTAGCTGGGTGTATCTGTCATTGAACTCTCCTCCCGTTTATAATGAATTGCGCACATCAGTAGGACAACGCGCGCCGCATCACAACATGGCAGCGCGTGGCAACAGGCGGGCAGCGACCCGGAAAGGACAAAGGATGCGTTCGGTTTTCCATCTTGCGATTCATGTTCACGATCTTGATGCGGCACGGGAATTCTATTCCGGCATCATGGGGGCGGAAGAGGGGCGCAGCACCGACACATGGGTGGATTTCGATTTCTTCGGCCATCAGCTGAGCCTGCACAGGGGCACGCCTTTTGCGACCGCCAATACCGGCAAGGTCGGCGATCACATGGTGCCGATGCCGCATTTCGGGATCGTGCTGGGGCTGGCGGACTGGAAGGTTCTGGCCAAGCGGCTGGAAGATGCGGGCGTGGATTTCGTGATCCCGCCCTCCGTGCGCTTCGAGGGTCAGCCGGGCGAGCAATGGACGATGTTCTTCCGCGACCTGTCGGGCAACCCGATCGAGGTCAAGGGTTTCGCCGATACCACAGGTATTTTCGCGTCCTGACAACAGGTTGCGTGGTCAAGCCCATGCAGGGCACGTGATCCGGGCGCGCATCCCGCATCCCGCGGGCGGCGCGCCTCAGCGCATCCAGAAACCGGCTTTCTTGATCTGGTTGCGGATCATCTGTTCGCGGCGCGGCAGGGCGTTGCGGTCGAACAGATCGCGCACCTTCTGCCCGCGTCCCTGATAGATCATCCGTTTGGCGGGCTCGTATTCCTTCAACACGCGCTTGACGCGGTTGGGGGCGCTGACCGTTTCCAGCACCTGCACCACCGCGTCGCTTTCGCGCGCATAGAGCATCGGCAGCAGCCGGTAATGGCAGCTGACCGACCCATCCAGCAGCCCTGCGGGCAGCGTGTCACGCCCGCCGCCAAGGCCGTGGATCACCAGCGGCAGCGCCACCTGGTCCAGCCATGGATCAAGGGATTGGCAGACCAGTTCGGGCGGCGGCGTGTCGCGGATCGACAGCGCAATGTCCAGAAACCTCTGCCCGAAGACATGCGGGCATCGGTAGAAGAAGAAGCCCGCGTTGAAATAGAGGTATTTGCGCCAATACTCGTCAGGCTGCGCCAGATCGAGCGAGCTTTCGAAATCCAGCCCGAAGCGGTCATAGAGCGATTTCCAGATCGCCGTGTAGCCGGGACCATAGAGTTCGATCTGTGGCCAGGTGCCCTCGCAGCGCAATGAGGCGGTGGGACGGTCGAAATCGAAGGGGACATCGCTAAGATCGCCGGTGATCAGCGTGTCGGTGTCGAAGAACACGAAAGGTTCGCCCTCGGGCAGGGCGAAAAGCGCCTCGATCTTGTTGCCATAGGGGTAGGGCGCGCCGAAATGACGGCTCTGGAAGGGCACGACCTGGGCGCCGAACTCTGCCAGAAGGGACAGTACCTCGGGGTCGGTCACCGCAGGATCGGCGGGCCACAGGGGGCCGGGTTGCGGCACGGCGACAATCAGCCGGCCCGCGAAATCGGGGTTGCTGTGGCGCAGGCTTGCCGCGAACAGCAGGGCCTCATATTGCAACCGTCCGCGTTGGGCCACGATGAGGATGTTGAAAGGTTGGGATTTTTTCGCCCGTTTCGCCATACTCGTCTGCCCACTACTGCCTGTTGCGCCCGACTATAGGCGGGTTCTGGCCGGGGCAGAAGAGGGAAGGCGATAGTTGTGACGAAGTGTCGGTCTTGCATTACAGCGTCGCGATGAACAGGTAGCGAAAGGCGGGGGCAGTCTGGGCGTTCGAGGATGGTCGGGCAAGTTACGTATCGACCCCCTCGGCCCAAGCTGCTAGGTGGGACCGCAAGCACGACAGGACCGACGCATATCGGTAACGGACGCATGACACAGAAGAAACCCTGGACCGAACGCCTGCTGGAAACCTTGCCTGCCGACAGGCTGCTTCTGCGATTGTTGCTGGAAAGTTTCCACGAACACCGCTGGAAATACCTGGCGGCCGTGGGTGCGATGATCATGGTTGCGGCTTCGACCGCGCTGTCGGCCTGGATGATGGGCGAGATCATCGATACGCTGAACACCCCCGAGGATCGCCGCCGCGTGCTGATGGTGGGCTTGGGTGTCGCGCTGATCTTTGCCTTCAAGGGCATCGCCTTTTACGCGCAGGCCGTTCTGATGGCACGGGCGGGCAACCGGATCGTGGCGCAGAAACAGATGCAGCTCTACCAGCGCATGCTGATGCAGGGCGTTGCCTTCTTCAATACCAACGAATCCTCGGACCTGCTGTTGAAGGTGACGCAAAGCGCCCAGGCGGCGCGGCGGGCGATTGATACGATCGTGACCGGTTTCATCCGGGACCTTCTGACACTGATCGGTCTGGTGGCGGTGATGTTCTACCAGCAACCGTTCCTGTCGATGGTCAGCCTGATCGTGGGGCCTGCGGCCCTTTTCGGCCTGCAGAAGATCCTGAAAAGTGTGCGCGCGATCATGGCGCAGGAAATGGCGGGCCTGGGCGAGATCATCAAGGTGGTTCAGGAAACCTCGACCGGCGCACGTGTGGTCAAGGCTTTCGGGCTGGAGCCGCGGATGGCCGGACGCATGAACACCGCCGTGCGCGAAGTGGAAAAGCGGGCCAACCGCATGGTGCAGCTGGAAGCCGCCACCATGCCGCTGCTGGATGTGATCACCGGGCTTGCGATCGCGTCCATCGTGATCCTGAGCGCGGTCAACATCTTCGGTCAGGCCCCCGGCACGCCGGGGCAGTTGATGTCTTTCGTCACGGCCTTCCTGATGGCTTACGAGCCTGCCAAGCGGCTGTCGCGGATGCGGGTGATCATCGAAAGCAGCATGGTCGGGATCAAGATGATGTATGACCTGCTGGACCAGCCGATGACCATGGTCGAGGATCCCGCAGCGGTGCAGCTGAAGGATGGACCCGGCGCCGTGCGGCTTGAAGATGTGCATTTCGCCTATAACGAACAGACCGCCGTGGTGAACGGCGTGACCGCCGATTTTCCCGCCGGCAAGACCACGGCCCTTGTCGGCCCCTCGGGCGGGGGCAAGTCGACGCTGCTGAACCTGATCCTGCGGCTTTACGATCCCGACACGGGGCGCGTGCTGATCGACGGGCAGGATATCGCCAAGGCGACATTCGCCTCTTTGCGTAGCAAGATCGCCTTTGTGGGGCAGGACACGTTCCTGTTTTCCGCGACCGTGATGGACAACCTGCGCCTGGCGCGGCCCGACGCCACCGAGGACGAGGTGATCGAGGCCGCGAAGATCGCCCATGCCCATGAGTTCATCGAGAAGCTGCCCAATGGCTACCAGACCCAGATCGGTGAGAACGGGTCCTTCCTGTCCGGCGGGCAGCGTCAGCGGCTGTCCATTGCGCGTGCCGTGCTGCGCCGCGCGCCGATCCTGCTGCTGGACGAGGCGACAAGCGCGCTGGACAGCCATTCGGAGGTTCTGGTGCGCGACGCGCTGGCCCGGATCACCGAAGGTGTGACAACCATCGTGATCGCGCACCGGCTGTCCACGGTGATGAACGCGGATTGCATCTGCTATGTCGAGGCGGGACAGATCCTTGAGCAGGGCAGCGTGGAAGAGCTGCTGGCCAGGGGCGGTCGCTTCAAGGCGCTGCATGATGTGCAGTTCGGCGGCGGGCAGGCCATGACCGGCAGTTGAGCCGCTGTCTGCCGGATCAAAAGAACCCAGGTCGCATCCCGACTGCAGGCAACGCCTGCCGCGTCTGAAAAAAAGCCCCGGTTGAGCGCTTTCTGTGTCCCGTCCGTTCCAGCGCCACGCCATCAAAGGCTGTGGTCGGGGTGCTGGGCAAATGACGTGGCGGCGCAAGCGACTCCGTGCCCGCACCCGTGATCAAGACAGGCGGACCCATCGTTGCGAAGGTCGACAGATGTACCGAAGCCATAGCAATAGACCGCCGATCCTTGATGCCTCAACACCGAGAGGCAAGGCCCGTTGCGGGCACTGTCAGCGACGGCAAATGCTTGACCCTTCGCCACAGGCGCAGGCGTGACGCGCGCTGGTGCGATTTCTTGCGACGCGAAGGCGTGCAGGCGCGGAATTCGTCAGAAATCCGCGCTTACATGCCTGCGGAAAGCATGGCCGACAGCTGCGATGCTATTGCTGAAGCGATTCCAGGTAATAGGTGACCGACAGCGCCCGACCGGCCGCGATATACATCGCATCGGTCTTGTTGACGCCGCGATCTTCCAGGGCGTCAGTCATGAAATAGTCGCCCCAGATCGGCATTTCCGAGGTGCCGTGCCCCGGTGCGTCCATCCCGAGCATGATCACCTGGTAGACATCCGAGAACGGGAATTCTCCGCCGGCGCGTTTGGTCAGTGTCGTCAGGTCAGGTGGTTTGACCGCGAAGAGTTCCGCGACCGACCCGGTGCCTTTCGCATCATCGCCGTGACACACGGTGCACAGCGCGCCATAGGCTGATCTGCCCAGCACGAGTGCGGATTCATCCGCCTGCGCCGCGCCTGCCGAAATGCCGATGGCAGCGATTGCAAGGATTGCCTTCATGTTCATTTTCTCTCTCCCTGGATCAGAGTCAGAAAAAAATATCTGTACCAATACTGTCTTTCGTTTCGCAGAATGCCTGCCGAAACCTGAATATAATAAGACGCGCCGGTGGTTTCTGGCGTTGATCCATATCAATGCAGGGTCAATGCGGCCCACAAACCGCCGCAGCCGTGAACGGGGGGCGGAGGATCGGGGGATCAGGCGATCAGAACCCCTGGCGCGTCAGTTCTTCGGCGATCAGGCGGCGGGCCGCTTCGTCGCGGATCGGAAAGGCCGCGAAATACTGATGGGCGGATGCGTCCGCTTTGCGCCGTCGCACATCCTGTCGCCACCGCGCGGCCTGTTGATGCCGTCCGTCAAGCCCGTTGGCGACAGCGGCGATCATCGAAATCAGGTAATGCGCCCCCGGCGTCGATGCGGCGCGGTCGCCCCAGCGGGCCGCCCCCCGCAGGTCGCCCGACTGGATCAGCGCCTGTGCGCGCACGCCATGGATCCCGTAAAGCAACGGATCCAGCGGGCTGAGATGGATCGCTGAATCCAGACCGGCATCGACCTTGGCGATATCCCCGTTCAGCATGGCCGTGAAGGCGCTGGCATAAAACCCCTGCGCGTAGTTGGGATTGAGTTCGATCGCGCGGTTGAACCATCCATCCGCGATCTCGGGCTCGGCCGTCAGCCAATAGGACCGGCCCATCGTGTAATGGGTGAACGGGTCCTGCGGATCCAGTTCAAGCCCGCGTTCCGCATGATACCTGGCCTGCCGGGCCGCTGCGGCGTCATCCGGAGTGAGGTGCAGGAAAGCATCCAGAAAACTGGTGAAGGACAGGCCGGCATGGGCGCGGGCAAACCGCGGATCAAGCGCGATCGCCTGTTCGAAATGCGCCGCCGCCAGCCGGTTTGCCGCCGGTGTGAACCGGTACAACTGGCTTAACCCAAGGTGAAAGTTCTTCCAGGCATCCAGACGGTCGAAGCCCGTGACCCCGGCCAGACGCGCCTCATGCTGCGGGACGGTCAGGTCAAGCGCTGTCACAACATGCGCGACGACCCTTTGGCGCAGATCCTCGATCCCGTCCATCGGCGCGGTCAGGCGATCGCCCCAGATCACCTCGCCCCGGCTGGCATCGACCAGTTCGACAACAACAACGACCGAGCCGGCCATCCCTTCGATCATGCCGGTCAGAACATAGCCCGCCCCCAGGGCCGTGCCGACAAGATCAAGATCAGGGCCGCTCTGCCTGAAGCGAAACGAAGACCCCCGCGCGATCACGGCCAGCCAGCGCAGCCGCGACAGCGCCTGGATGATCTCATGCGGGACGGCCTCGGCCAGCACGGCAAGGTCGGGCGAGGTGCCAAGGGGCTGAAACGGCAGCACCGCGACCGATACGCGCGACAGGTCGGCATTGCTTGGGCCGGTCGGGGCCGGGGCGCTGGCTGGCCGCGCGGCGAGGGTTTCGGTGATCTCGGCCACGAAGCGGAACCCCTTGCCGTGGATCGTGCGGATCACCGCCTGCCTTTCACCGTCATCGCCAAGCGCCTTGCGCGCGGACCGTATCCGGCTGGATATGCTGGCATCCGTCACGATGCGGTCCGGCCAGATCACCTTTGCGATCTCGTCCTTGCCGACCATTCTGTCATGGTGCCGCACAAGATGGATGATCAGCGCCAGAACCTGCGGTTCTGCATGCACGACCATGCCCTTTCGAAGCAGTTCGAAACGCTCCGGATCAAGCCGGTATTCGCCGAATTCCCACGCCATGCGGCAAGATACCTCAAATTCGGGGATTTCTACAGGAAATCTTCAGGAACGCTTCAAGCACCCGGCGGGCGGGCGGCCCAGATTGTCGGGACCCTCCGGTTCGGGCGGGTCCTGTCCCACGCAGCGGGGCCGGCATCGACGTGATCAAGATCAGGCCCATGCTGTCCGCACCACCCGAGTACGATCACTGCAACACCACGCGCCCTGCCGCCTTTCGCGTCGCGGCACGGTCGAAAAAGACACAAGGGAGACCAGAGATGACACATGCCTCGATCCGAACCACGCAGGGACGCGGACGGCTTTATGACACGATCCTGGATACGGTCGGGGACACGCCCGCAATCCGGATCAACAACCTGGCACCTGAGGGTGTGCGGCTTTACGTGAAGGCCGAGTTCTTCAACCCCGGCGCCTCGGTCAAGGATCGTCTGGCGCTGAACATCATCGAGGCGGCCGAACGCGCCGGCACGCTGAAGCCTGGCCAGACGGTTGTCGAGGCCACAAGTGGGAACACCGGTATCGGCCTTGCCATGGTCTGCGCCCAGAAAGGATACCCGCTGGTCGTGACGATGGCCGACAGCTTTTCGGTCGAAAGGCGCCGCTTGATGCGGATTCTGGGTGCCAAGGTCGTTCTGACGCCGCGCGCGCAGAAGGGTACGGGGATGTATATGAAGGCGGTCGAGCTTGCCAGGACACATGGCTGGTTCCTGGCGCGCCAGTTCGAGACCTCAGCCAACGCAGATATCCACGAAGCCACCACCGCCCGGGAAATCATTAATGATTTCGCGGGGGACAGGCTGGATTACGTCGTCACCGGCTATGGCACGGGCGGCACGGTTGCCGGTCTGGCCCGCGTGCTTCGACAGGAACGGCCCGAGACGAAGATCATCCTCAGCGAACCGGCAAACGCCGCGCTGATCGCAAGCGGTGTCGCCCAGGGACGCGGCCCCGACGGTGCGCCTGTTGGCAGCCATCCGGCATTCGAACCTCATCCCATCCAGGGCTGGACGCCGGATTTCATTCCGCTTGTGCTGCAAGAGGTGCTGGACAGCGGCGGTTACCACAGCCTGGTCCCCGTCAAAGGGACCGATGGCATCGCCTGGGCCCGGCAGCTTGCCGCCCGCGAGGGCATTCTGACCGGGATTTCGGGCGGCTCCAGCTTCGCGATCGCCATGCAGATCGCGGAACAGGCGCCCAAGGGTTCGGTCATTCTGGCGATGCTGCCCGACACCGGCGAGCGCTACCTTTCAACACCGCTGTTCGAGGGGATCCCCGAGGACATGGATGACGAGGAACGCGCGCTGTCCAATTCGACACCCGGCTACCAGATGGCCGCCGGATAACATTCCACACCAAGGGAGAGACAAGATGAACCTCTACATGATACGACGCCCCAGCGCCTGGGCCGACCAGGCTGACCTGGAAAAGACGGCCGCGATTTCCGCGCGGATCGGCGATGAAGAGATGCCCGATCAGGTGCGCTGGATCCGGTCCTATGTCCTGAGCGAACCCGACGGACGCCTGGGCACCTGCTGCATCTACGAAGCCGTGAACGAGGACGCGTTGCGCGAACATGCCCGCTGCGTCGGCATGCCGGGCGAGGATATCACCCCGATCGGCGCGACTGTCGTGATCCGGCCCGATCCCGGCTGACGGAATGGGGGCGGGCTGCGCCCCCCCCCCAATGCCGCCCCCCCCATGCCGCACAGGCTGCTGACGCCGCTGACACCTGGCGAATGCGGTGCCTTGCTGGCTTGCACCCAAAGAGGACATCATGACCGACCCAACCCTGACGGATACGCTTGACCCGGACGATTGGAACGCCATGCGTCAACTGGCGCATCAGATGCTGGATGATGCGGTGGACCGCTTGAAAGGCATCGGCGATGGCCCCGTCTGGCAACCCATGCCACAGGCCATGCGCCAGCAATTCGATGCGCCGCCGCCCGCCGGCCCCGAACCCCTGGAAGATGTCTATGCCGATGTCGTGGGCAAGCTTTATCCGCATGCGATGGGCAATGTGCATCCCCGCTTCTGGATCTGGTACATGGGATCGGGCTGCCTGACCGGGGCGCTGGCCGATTTTCTGGCCGCGATCGACGGATCGAACCTGGGGGCCGGCAATACGGGCGCGACCCTCGTCGATGAACAGGTGACGGACTGGTTGCGCCAGATGATGGGTTTTCCCGATGGCGCCAGCGGAACGCTGGTCAATGGCGGCTCCATGGCCAATATCGTCGGTCTGACGGCTGCCAGAAACAGCATGGCGGGTATAGATCTGCACCGCGTCGGGTTGACCGGGATGGAGGCGCCGTTGCGCTTCTATGCCTCGGACCAGGTTCACAGCTGCCACATGAAGGCGATGAACCTGCTGGGGCTTGGCAGCGAGGCCCTGACCTGTGTGCCAACCGATGCAGCGTTTCGCATGGATATCAACGCCCTGCGCGCGGCAATCGAGGCGGACCGCAATTACGGCACAAGGCCCGCCTGCATCATCGCGACAGCCGGCACCACCAATACCGGGGCAATTGACGATCTGTCCGCCATTGCCGATCTGTGCCGTGAGCAGGGTCTGTGGATGCATGTCGATGGCTGCATCGGCGCGCTGTTCGCCATCGCCCCGCAAAGCCGGCATCTTGTGACGGGACTGGCGCGCGCGGATTCGCTGGCGCTGGACCTGCACAAGGGCTTGCACGCCCCTTTCGATGTGGGGTGCGCCCTGCTGCGGGACCGCAAGATACATCGCGCGACCTTTGCCGAAAGCGCGGAATATCTTCAGGTCGCGACCCGGGGGCTTGCGGCCGCGGAATTCCTGCATGACTACAGCCCCGAGACCACCCGCGGTTTTCGGGCTCTCAAGGTCTGGATGATGTTGCGGCATCACGGGACCGACACGTTCGGGCGCATTCTGGACCGCACCGTGGCGCAGGCAAGCTACCTGACCGGCTTGATTGACGCCCGGCCCGATCTTGAACTGATGGCGCCCACGGCCACGACAATCGTCTGTTTCCGTCACAATCCCGGCGGGATGACCGAAGCCGAATTGCGCGCCCACAACACCGAAATCATGCTGGACCTGCAGGAAAGCGGCCTTGCCGTCATTGGCGATACCACCATCCGCAACCGGCACTGCCTGCGCGTTGCGATCTGCAATCACCGCACAAGGCAAGATGATCTGGACCTGCTGGTGGATGCGGTGCTGCGGATCGGCGCGCAGGTCAGGGAGCGTCAGGCCGTTTCAGCTCAGCGCACCCGCAAGCAAGCGGCGCCACATAAAAAGAGCGGCGCGATTGCGCCGCTCTGATCCGGGCCCTGTGTGACGCGATCAGAAATCGCTGTTGATGACCGTGGTCAGGGCATTGCGGTTCGGTGCCATCGCCGCCGAGGCGACGCTGTTCATCGGGGAAGCCTTGGCGCCACCAAACGGGATGGTAATCCCGAAACGGATGGTGTCCGAGTCGTAGTCGTCAACGCCATCGTCGATGCGCGAGCGGGACAGTTCCAGCGATACGGTCGCGGGGAAATTGACCATCGCCCCCAGATCATAGCCGACACCAAGGCCGAATGTGGTGACATCGCCTGTCAGAACATCGATCTCGGCGCGATTCAGACCGGCAAACACGGTAAGGCCCTGCGCCATCTCGAAGCTGCCGCCAATCCCGACCGAGGTCAGGTCAACGTCGACGCCGCCGCTTGACAGGCGCGATCGGATCATGTGACCGCCCACTTCGCCGGCCTGGCCGACTGCAAAGGAAGCCTGCCCGCCGATATCGAACCAATCAACGCCCGTGCCGGTCAGGGAGTCCCCGTCGGTTTCACCGCCGAAGAGTTCCAGGGCCATCAGGTCGCTCTTGTAGCCTACGAACAAACCATAGGAATTTATCGACTCGCTGCCCAGGCCGTCGACATCCAGTTCGGCATGTTCGTAATAGGCGCCGCCATTCCACATGCTGCCCAGCGGAAAGCCTGCGTTCAGACCGATGATGGTGGCGCTCAGGTCTTCGGAAACCCCGTCGATATCTATTTTGCCTGTGGAAATATTCGCCCCGAAAGAGAGAACTCCGGCATAGGTCACGTCCAGCTTGCCATCCAGTGACATGGCCGAATAATCAGGCACGCCGGATGGCGAGCTTGTCTCGGCCAGTCCCAACGTCGCCGCGCCAGAGACTTCCTGCGCGGAAGACATTACGGGGGTGAATGCGGCAAGCACGCCCATCACAATCGTCAAACGGTTTTTCATCAGATTTCTCCTGTATTAGTTGCTCGGTTTTTATTGCCAGGCATAAACAAGCCTGGATTTTTATTTTTGTATTTTAATCGTCTTTAAATTGAGTATTGGCAGATCATCTTGAAATCTTCAACGCGTCCGGCCGGCCCTGTGGATCATTCAAATCAACTGTGGCGGTTGAGTCACTGAAGCAAACCGGCCCCGCGAAGCCCCCATATGCGGCATGGATCAGGCCGGACACCCCCAAGGACAACCGGATACACGCCGACGGGACGCGCCAGTTCAATCGCTTTCGCGACGCATATTTGCTTTAGGGAGGAAAATGGTGGGCGACCCTGGAATCGAACCAGGCGTGCGTCTCCGCGAGGGAGTTACAGTCCCCTGCCACACCTTGCGGCCTGTCGCCCACTTGCGCCGGTTGCCCGTCGCGTGAGGGGCTGATTAATGCTCCGCTTGGGGGACGTCAACAGGAAAAACCGTCGAGCCGACCGGCGTGAAAAACCTTGCAGATGCGCGACCCGCAGCGCATGAACAGGCGCAATGTGACAGACGCGAACCGGACGGGGGCGAAACCGATGAAAAAACCCAAATGGGTCGTCGAAAAAGAACAGGCCCGCAAGGCCGATGCCAATGAAACACTTTGGCTTTTCGGCCTGCATGCGGTGCGCGATGCGCTGATGAACCCCGCGCGTGACAAGCTGCGGCTGGTGGTCACGCTGAACGCGCGCGACAAACTGGCCGAGGCGATTGCCGCCAGCGGGATCGAGGCCGAAGTGGTCGATCCGCGCAAATTCTCGGTTCCCATTGATCCGCAATCCGTGCACCAGGGGGCCGCACTTGAGGTGCGGCCGCTGGATTGGGGCCGGGTCGCCGATATCTGCGCCGGTGTGCCGGGGCGGGTGCCGCGTGTCATCCTGCTGGACCGGGTGACCGATCCGCATAACGTGGGGGCGATCCTGCGCTCGGCCGAGGTGTTCGGCGCCTGTGCGGTGATCGGGCCACGGCATCATTCCGCGCCTGAGACCGGCGCGCTGGCCAAGACCGCCAGCGGCGCGCTGGAGCGGCAGCCCTATCTGCGGGTCAAGAACCTGGCCGACACGATGCAGGAGCTGCGCGCCATGGGCTATATCCTGCTGGGGCTGGACGGCACGGCAGAACAGACCATCGAACAGGCGCTGGAAGGCCGGCGCGACCGTCCCGTGGCGTTGGTCCTGGGGGCCGAGGGGCCGGGATTGCGCGAAAGAACGCGCGAGACCTGCGACCAACTGGTCAAAATCGCGTTTGCGGGGGAATTCGGCTCGCTCAACGTCTCAAATGCGGCGGCCGTTGCCCTATATGCTTCCATGGAGCATTGAGAGACGGGTATTGAAGGACGGCGCATGAGTTATGGGACGAAAGTGGCGACCTGCTGCTATTGCGGCACCCGCGCCGCGCTGGTGTTGCGGGGCAAGGAACGGCACGAGCTGTCTTGTGCCTCTTGCGGGGCGCCGCTGCACAACATGAAATCCCTGCGCGCCGAGGTGGTGCAGGATCATCCCGTTGTCACCCCGCAACCCGAACGTGGCGGGCCGCGCAATCGGCCGGGGCCGACCAAGCATTACGGCAAGCCGAAAAAGCGCAAAAGTGCGGCGCGCTGGCTTGCGGGCGAGATATTTGACCTGATCGAGCATGTCTTCGACTGATCCGGCCGGATCGCGCGCGGATCACAGGTTTATTACCGCATCTTCATATTCCGTTCATGCTTCCTATCTTTAATCGGAAGGCGCGTGATCGGAACATGCGCGCTTTCTTCACTGTCCCTCGTTCCGTGACTGGCGCCCAAGGCTTTCCTTGGGCGCTTTTTTCTGTAAAGCGCCGTTGCGGGCCTTCTCGGGCGGGGGGCGAGGCGATAAGGTCATCCCCATGAGCGAGACATATTCCGACGCCTTCCTGAAGGATATCCTGAAACGCACCCGCCGCGTCGCGGTGGTGGGCGTGTCGATGAACCCCGTGCGCCCCAGCTATTACGTGGCGCGCTACCTGTCGCTGAAAGGGTTCACGGTGATCCCGGTCAATCCCGGTCATGCGGGCGAACGGCTGTTCGGCCAGACCGTGATGGGGCATCTGGCGGATATCGAGGGCGGGGTCGACATGGTGGACATCTTCCGCCGGTCCGAACATGTGACGCCGATCGTGCAAGAGGCATTGCGGCTTTTCCCGAAGCTGCAGACCGTCTGGATGCAGATCGGGGTCGAGAACGAAGAGGCCGCCGCCCTTGCGCGCGCGCGCGGCGTCGATGTGGTGATGAACCGCTGCCCCAAGATCGAATACCAGCGGCTGTTCGGCGAATTGCGTATGGGCGGCTTCGCGACCGGAGTGATTTCGTCGAAGCTGTGATCCTGCGGCGCATGTGGCGCATGGATATTTGAAGCAAGAAGAATGCGGGGCTGTCAGCCCTTGCGACCGGCCTTTTCGACGATGCCGGATGTGCCCTGACGGCGCGCGAGTTCGGCCATGACATCCGACAGCGCCACGCCGCGCGATTGCAGCATCACCAGCAGGTGGAAAAGGACATCGGCGGCCTCGGACGTCAGGGCGTCGCGGTCGCCTTTGACCGCTTCGATGATGGCCTCCACCGCTTCTTCGCCGAATTTCTCGGCGCATTTCTCGGGGCCTTTGGACAGCAGCTTTGCGGTCCAGCTGGTATCCGGGTCGGCATCCGCGCGGGCGGCGATCAGGGTGGCGAGGTCATCAAGTGTCATTGGTTCAGCCTCAGCTATCAAGTCGCATCGGGATCCCGGCGGCGGCCATGTGGCGCTTGGCCTGGCCGATAGTGTAATCGCCGAAATGGAAGATCGAGGCCGCCAGCACGGCGGAGGCCCCGCCCAGCGTCACGCCTTCGACCAGGTGATCGAGGTTGCCGACCCCACCCGAGGCGATGACGGGAATATCCACCGCATCCGAAATGGCGCGGGTGAGCGGCAGGTTGAAGCCGGCGCGCGTGCCGTCGCGGTCCATCGAGGTCAGCAGGATCTCGCCCGCGCCCTTGGACGCGACCAGACGGGCGAAGTCCACGGCGTCGATGCCCGTGGGCTTGCGCCCGCCATGGGTGAAAATCTCCCATTTGCCGGGGGATACGGTCTTGGCGTCGATGGCCACCACGATGCACTGGCTGCCGAACTGATCGGCTGCCTTGGCCACCACATCGGGATCAGCCACGGCGGCGGAGTTGAAGCTGACCTTGTCGGCGCCGGCCAGCAGCAGGGCGCGCACATCGGCGGGGGTGCGTACGCCGCCGCCCACGGTCAGCGGGATGTAGCATTGCTCGGCGGTGCGGCGGACCACGTCGAACATGGTGCCGCGATTTTCATGGGTGGCGTGGATATCCAGAAAACACAGCTCGTCCGCGCCGGCCGCGTCATAGGCGCGGGCCGCATCCACGGGGTCGCCCGCATCGCGCAGATCGACGAAGTTCACACCCTTGACCACGCGGCCATCGGCGACATCGAGGCAGGGGATGATACGGACCTTGAGCATGCGGGGCGGGCCTTTTTCCACGGGGACGCCCCTGCGTTTACTCTGGGCGGGCAGGCGATGCAACGGCGCGGCGGGCCGCTAACGGCGGCGCAGGATCAGTTCCAGCCCGATGCCAAGGATCAGGGGTGTCAGGAAGAGGGCGAGGCTTGCGAGGCCATGCGAGAGCATGAGCACCACCATGAGCCCGGCAGGCAGGCCGAAGACGGCATAGGCCAGCTCATGCGCCCTGGTCGGGCAATCAAGGTAACCGGCGACGGATGTATAGGGCACATTCGCGCAACCCGACATGGCAAGGTCGAAGCCGATGAGGAACAGCACCGGGCCCAGCCACAGGGTGATCACGGCAATCGCCACGCGGCGGGCGCGAAAGTAACGCCAGACCAGAAAGGGAACCAGGAGGAATACCAATACCAGAACAACGGTCATGACCGGGCTTGTCCGTCAGGCTTTCAGCGCGGCCAGCGCCTCGCGCAGGTCGAGGGCACCGTCGTAGAGCGCGCGGCCCGAGATCGCGCCGTTGAGCTGCGCGCCACAGTCGCGCAGGGCGATAAGATCGGCCAGGGACGACACGCCGCCCGAGGCGATGACGGGGATGCTGACCGCGCGGGCCAATGCGGCGGTGGCGTCGATATTCGGGCCCTGCATCGCGCCGTCGCGGTTGATATCGGTATAGATGATCGCGGCCACGCCTGCGTCTTCAAAGCTGCGGGCCAGATCGGTGACCATCACATCGGTCTCATGCGCCCATCCCTTGGTGGCGACACGGCCATCGCGCGCATCAATGCCGACAGCGACCTGTCCGGGAAAGGCGCGGGCGGCTTCGCGCACCAGGGCGGGGTTCTCGACGGCGACAGTGCCAAGGATCACGCGGGCGAGGCCCTTTGACAGCCAGTGTTCGATGGTGGCCATGTCGCGGATTCCGCCGCCAAGCTGTGCGGGAACGCCTGTGCGTTCCAGAATCGCCTCGACCGGGGCGGCGTTCACCGGCGCGCCTGCGAAGGCACCGTTCAGATCCACCAGATGCAGCCATTCGCAGCCTGCCGCGACAAATTCCATCGCCTGCGCTGCCGGATCGTCATTGAAGACGGTGGCGCGGTCCATCTCGCCCTTGTAGAGGCGCACGGCCTTGCCGTCCTTGAGGTCGATGGCGGGATAAAGGATCATGGGCGCACCTGTCTGTCCGGGATTGGCGCGCTTTGATCATGAGTGGCGGGAAAATGCAACGCGCGGCGGTGCCTCTTGATCGGACAGGCATATCGCCGCACATTTGGCGCAGTATGGTAGGAGGTGACGACATGGGTAAGTTCACGATGGCGGCCCTGATCCTGATGGCGACCGCCGGGACCAGTCTGGCCGAGCCGCTTCTGGGCACATGGCGCACGGCGCCACAGGATGACGGGACCATGGGTCATGTCCGGATCGCCCCCTGCGGTGCGGCGCTGTGCGGGACGTTGGTGGTCTCGCTGGATCCTGCGGGCAAGGAAGTGGCAAATCCGGAAAACGGCATGCTCATCCTGACCGAAACCCGCGCCACCGGTGGCGGCGAATATCGCGGCAAGATCTATGCGCCGGATCGGGACCAGACCTATGCCTCGCGGTTGCTGCTAGAGGGCGATAGCCTCAAGGTCAGTGGCTGCGTTCTGGGGATTTGCCGCGACGGAGGCCGCTGGCGCCGGGTGGAGTGATTCCTGACGGCATTTGACCCGATGTCAGGCTTGATCGGTGCAGGGGCGCAGGCCAAGATCGCGGCAGGCATCAGGGAGGATGATGGCATGCGCAAGACGATGATGGCGGCGGTTCTGGTGATCATGGGGGCAGGGGGCGCGCTGGCAGAGCCGCTTCTGGGCACATGGCGGACGGCGCCCGATGACAATGGCAATACCGGCCTGATCGAGGTGGCCCCCTGCGGGCAGCAGATCTGCGGCACGCTGGTGAAAAGCTTCGACAGCGCCGGCAAGGAGATGGCCAGCCCCAACACCGGCAGGCAGATCATTTCCGAGACCGTGAATGCGGGAGGCGGGTCCTACAAGGGCAAGGTCTGGTCGCCCGATCGCGACAAGACCTATAATTCGCGGCTGGAACTGACCGGCGACACGCTGAAGGTCAGCGGCTGCGTGCTGGGCATCTGCCGCGACGGTGGCAGCTGGTCGCGGCTCAAGTGACCTTGCGGCTGGCGGCCCTGATCAGGGCTGCCAGCGCAGAAAATTCCCGATCATCCGCAGTCCGACTCGCTGGCTTTTCTCGGGGTGGAACTGCATGCCGAGGATATTGTCGCGGCCGACGATGGCGGTGATCGGCCCGGCATAATCCACATGCGCCAGCAGATGCGCGGGTTCGGCCACATGCATGTGGTAGCTGTGCACGAAATAGGCGTGATCGCCCGTCTTGATCCCGTCAAAGACCGGGTGCGGATGGTCGATCACCAGATCGTTCCAGCCCATATGCGGCACTTTCAGCGCGGGATCGGCGGGCGTGATGCGTTCGACCTGTCCGGGGATCCAGTCAAAGCCGGGGGTGGGCGTATATTCCAGCCCGCGCGTCGCCAGCATCTGCATCCCGATGCAGATCCCAAGGAAGGGGCGGGCCTGGGTGATCACGGCCTCTTCCATCGCCTCGAACAGGCCACGGTGATCGAAGAGGGCCTGCCGGCAGGCGGGATAGGCCCCGTCACCGGGCAGCACGATCCGGTCGGCGTGGCGCACGGTATCGGGGTCAGAGGTCACGATGACCTGACCGGCACCCACCTCATCCGCCATGCGCTGAAAGGCCTTTTCGGCGGAATGCAGGTTGCCGCTTTCGTAATCGATGATGACGGTGCTCATGCCAGCCTACAGCGTGCCCTTGGTGGAGGGGATGGCATCGGCACGGCGGGGATCAGGCTCGACCGCTTCGCGCAGGGCGCGGGCGACAGCCTTGAATGCGGCCTCGGCGATGTGGTGGCTGTTGAAGCCGTGCAGGCGGTCCACATGCAGGGTTATGCCGCCATGGGTCGCGAGGGCCTGGAAGAATTCGCGCACCAGTTCGGTGTCGAATGTGCCGATCTTGGCGGTGGGGATATCCAGGTTCCACACAAGGAAGGGCCGCCCCGACAGGTCAAGCGCCGCGCGCACCTGCGCGTCATCCATGGGCAGCAGGCAGCTGCCGTAGCGGCGGATGCCGCGCTTGTCGCCAAGGGCCTGCGTCAGCGCCTGTCCCAGCGCGATGCCCACATCCTCGACCGTGTGGTGATCGTCGATATGCAGATCGCCCGTGGCACGGATGGTCATGTCGATCAGCGCGTGACGCGACAACTGGTCCAGCATGTGGTCGAAGAAGCCCACGCCGGTCTGGTTGTCGTAGCGCCCGGTGCCGTCCAGATCGATCTGGACGGTGATATCGGTCTCTGCCGTCTTGCGCGTGATGGTGGCGGTCCGCATGGGGTTGGCTCCGGTCCTGCTTGGTCAGGGCGCTTATAGGCGCATGGGGCGGGCGGGGGAAGGGGCCGGGCGGCACCAGATGCCGCGGCGTGTCCATTCGGCCATTGCCCGTCGGTGCCGGCTGTGCCAGCCTCTGGCGGGAAAACAGGAAAGAGTTGAGACATGAGCACCTGCGTCTTCATCCAGCTGCGCTGCAAACCCGGAAAAACCTATCAGGTGGCCGAGGATATCGCCCTGCGCGAGATCCATTCAGAGCTGCATTCGACCAGCGGCGAATATGACCTGCTGATGAAGCTTTATATTCCCGAGGGGCAGGATGTGGGCAAGTTCATCAACGATCACCTGCTGGATATTCCGGGAATCGAGCGTTCGCTGACCACGCTGACCTTCAAGGCTTTCTGAGGGGGCGAGGGCAGCGCCCCGCGCGGAATCAAGGCGCGCAGCACCGCCGCGCGATCGCAGGCATGCCCCATCGGGGCGGCGATTTTGCATGTGTTCCGGCATGAACCGAGGTTCGATGGCGGGGCGAGGATAAACTGCCCCGAATTGTCGTTGCACCGCCACCCCGCGTGTCGGCGGTCGCACGGCTTGTGTCACGGTTCAGCATTAAATCCCAAAGCGCCAAAAACAAAAAAGCCGGCCACGAGGACCGGCTTTTTTGATAATTGGAGCGGGCGAGGCGATTCGAACGCCCGACCCTAACCTTGGCAAGGTTATGCTCTACCCCTGAGCTACGCCCGCTTCCTTGGGTGAGGCGTGAGATATAAATTCTGCGCGTGACCCGCAAGAGGAAAATTGCGGCTTTTCGCAAAAACTTTTTCCGAGCTCACCGCAGGCTTTCAAAACACCCCGGATCAGAACAGCGCATGGGCGATATTGGCCGCGCCGCCCACAAGCAGCACGCCGAATGTCATGGCCGCACCGCCGCCGCGCAGGGCCGAGGTATGCGGCAGCCGGGCCATCCCAAGCGCATGCATGATCCGCGCCAGCAGCAGGACAGCCCCCAAAGCATGCAGGGCCAGCGCGGGCGCGCCCTGCATTTCGGCCAGCAGCAGCAGGATCAGCGCCAGCGGCACGTATTCGGCGAAATTCGCATGCAGGCGCATGGCATTGGCCATGACCGGATCGCCCTTGTCACCGGCATAGACCTTTTGCTGCACGCGCACGCGGATCACCCAGCCGCTGATGCCGACATAAAGCAGCGCAAGAAGCCCCGCATAAAGCGCCGTGATATGCGGAATCATGCCTCGAACTCCACCAGCAGATCCTTGGCGTCGATCGAGGCGCCGGGCGTCACATGCACGGCCTTGATCGTGGCGTCATGATCGGCATGAATGCCGGTTTCCATCTTCATCGCCTCGATCGTCAGCAGCAGATCGCCCGCCTTGACCTTCGCGCCCGGCGTGGCCGCGACACTGGCCACGACACCGGGCATCGGCGCGCCGATATGGGCGTGGTTGCCGGATTCGGCCTTGGGCCGGGCGGCGGTCTGGGATTTCACCAGACGGTTTGGCACGCGGATCACGCGGGGCTGGCCGTTCAGTTCGAAGAAGACCTTGACCTCGCCATCGTCGGTCGTCTCGCCCACGGCTTGCAGGCGGATTTCCAGGGTCTTGCCGGGGTCGATCTCGGCGGTGATCTCCTCGCCCGGCTCCATCCCGTAGAGATAGGTGCGCGTGGGCAGGGTGCGGACCGGGCCATAAACGCGGTGACGGCCCATGTAATCCAGGAAAACCTTGGGATACATCAGGTATCCGTTCAGATCCTCGTCATCGACCTTCTTGCCCTCAAGCTGCTTTTCCAGATCGGCACGGGCCGCGTCCAGATCGACGGGGGGCAGATGCTTGCCGGGGCGTTCGGTGTTCGGTTTCTCGCCTTTCAGCACCTTGGCGACCAGCGCCGGGGGAAAGCCGCCCGGCGGCTGGCCCAGGTTGCCGCGCAGCATGTCGATCACCGAATCCGGGAAAGCCACATCGGTGGCGGGGTCTTCGACCTGCGCGCGGGTCAGGCCCTGGCTGACCATCATCAGCGCCATGTCGCCCACCACCTTGGACGAGGGCGTGACCTTGACGATATCGCCGAACATCCGGTTCACATCCGCATAGGTGCGGGCGACCTCGGGCCATTTTTCCTCAAGCCCGAGGCTGCGGGCCTGCGCCTTGAGGTTGGTGAACTGCCCGCCCGGCATCTCGTGCAGATAGACTTCGGAGGCGGGGGCCTGAAGGCCGGCCTCGAAGGCCACGTATTGCGCGCGCACCTGTTCCCAGTAATCCGAGATTTCGCGCACGCGGTCGATGCTGATCCCGGTGTCGCGCGGGGTGTGGCGCAGCCCCTCGACGATGGACCCAAGGCAGGCCTGAGAGGTGCCGCCCGAAAAGGCATCCATCGCCGCATCCACCGCATCGACGCCCGCATCGGCGGCGGCCAGGATCGAGGCGCCGGCGATGCCGCTGGTGTCATGTGTGTGGAAGTGCACCGGGATCGTCAGCTCGTCCTTGAGCGCCTTGACCAGAATGCGGGCGGCGGCCGGTTTCAGAAGGCCCGCCATATCCTTGAGGCCAAGGACATGCGCGCCGGCCGCCTCAAGCTCTTTCGCCATGGCGACATAGTATTTCAGGTCATATTTGGCGCGATCCGGGTCAAGGATATCGCCGGTATAGCAGATCGCGGCCTCGCAGATCCGCTCGTTCTCCAGCACCGCGTCCATGGCGACGCGCATGTTTTCGGTCCAGTTGAGGCTGTCGAAGACGCGGAACACATCCACGCCGGTTTCCGCGGCCTGGCGCACGAATTCACGCACCACGTTGTCGGGGTAGTTCGTGTATCCCACCCCGTTCGAGGCGCGCAGCAGCATCTGGGTCAGCAGGTTCGGCATGGCGCGGCGCAGGTCGCGCAGGCGCTGCCAGGGGCATTCCTGCAAGAAGCGGTAGGCCACATCGAAGGTCGCACCCCCCCAGCATTCGACGCTGAAAAGTTCCGGCAGGTTGGCGGCATAGGTGGGGGCCACGCGGATCATGTCGATGGACCGCATGCGGGTGGCCAGCAAGGATTGATGCCCGTCGCGCATGGTCGTGTCGGTCAGAAGCAGGCGCTGCTGCGCCAGCATCCAGTCGGCCACGGCCTTGGGCCCCTCGCGTTCCAGCAGGGTCTTGGTGCCTTCACGCAACGCGCCGGGCGCGGATTTCGGCGGGCGCGGCTGGCGCGCCTCGGCCGGCGGTTTGGGGCGGCCTGCGGTTTCGGGATGCCCGTTCACGGTGATATCCGCGATATAGGTCAGGATCTTGGTGGCCCGGTCGCGGCGCTTGTGGAACTGGAACAGCTCGGGCGTCTCGTCGATGAACTTGGTGTGGTATTCGTTGTTCAGAAACGTCGGGTGCTTCAGCAGGTTCTCGACAAAGGCAATGTTGGTGCTGACGCCGCGGATGCGGAATTCGCGCAGGGCGCGGTCCATCCGGGCGATCGCAGCCTCGGGCGTTTGCGCCCAGGCGGTGACCTTTTCCAGCAGGCTGTCATAAAAGCGCGTGATCACCGCGCCCGAATAGGCGGTGCCGCCATCCAGACGGATGCCCATGCCGGTGGCCCCGCGATAGGCGGTGATGCGGCCGTAATCTGGGATGAAGTTGTTCTGGGGGTCTTCCGTCGTGATCCGGGTCTGCAGCGCGTGGCCGTTCAGATGGATGTCCGATTGCGCGGCCTTGCCTGTGGCCTCGGCCAGGGTCTTGCCTTCGGCGATCTTGATCTGCGCCTGCACGATGTCGATGCCGGTCACCGCCTCGGTCACGGTATGTTCGACCTGTACACGGGGGTTCACCTCGATGAAGTAGAACTTGTCGTCGTCCATATCCATCAGGAATTCGACAGTGCCCGCGCATTCGTAATTCACATGGGCGCAGATGCGGCGGCCAAGTTCGCACAGTTCCTCGCGCTGGGCTTGGCTCAGGTAGGGGGCGGGCGCGCGTTCCACGACCTTCTGGTTGCGGCGCTGCACCGAACAGTCGCGTTCCCACAGGTGATAGATCTGCCCGTGGCTGTCGCCCAGGATCTGCACCTCGACGTGGCGCGCCTTGAGGATCATCTTTTCCAGATACCCCTCGCCATTGCCAAAGGCGGCCTCGGCCTCGCGGCGGCCTTCCATGACCTTTTCGGCCAGTTCCTTTTCACCGTGAATCGGGCGCATGCCGCGCCCGCCGCCGCCCCAGCTGGCCTTGAGCATCAGCGGATAGCCGATTGCGGCCGCCTCGGCGCGGATCTTGTCCATGTCGCTGCCCAGCACCTCTGTCGCGGGGATCACGGGCACGCCTGCGGCCATCGCCACCTTGCGGGCGCTGGCCTTGTCACCCAGAGCGCGCATGGTTTCGGCCTTGGGGCCGATGAAGGTGATGCCGTTGGCGGTGCAGGCATCCACGAAATCGGGGTTTTCGGACAGCAGGCCGTAGCCCGGATGGATCGCATCCGCACCCGATTGCTTGGCCACGCGGATGATCTCGTCAATGCTGAGGTAGGCGGCAACCGGGCCCAGCCCCTCGCCGATGCGGTAGGCCTCATCGGCCTTGAAGCGATGCAGGCTCAGCTTGTCTTCCTCGGCGAAGACGGCCACGGTGCGCTTGCCCAGTTCGTTGGCGGCGCGCATGACGCGAATGGCGATTTCACCCCGGTTGGCAATGAGGATCTTCTTGAACTCGGCCATGGTCTGCTCCTTGCTGACGTGACGATCCGGTGACCCGGTTCCCTTGACTGCGCCCATGCGTAGCCGCATGCTGCATTGCAGCGCAAGTGCGGGCATGGCGCGACTGTAACAATCTGCAAGATTTCCGCCTTGCCCGAAAGCGACAAGGAGACCTGTCGGAACCTAGGCAGGCATCAGCCGCCCCGGCAGGTCGCGCAGGGCATGGGTGCCAAGCTGGCCCATGTTGGACGCGATGTCCTTTTTCAGCATCTCGATCAGATGGGCGGGGCCTGCCTCGCCCAGGGCGCCAAGGGCGTAATGCCAGGGGCGACCCATCATGACGAAATCGGCGCCAAGGGCGATGGCCCGCAGGATATCCAGACCGCCCTCGATCCCGCTGTCGAAGATCACCGGCAGTTTTGTCGCCGCCCGGATCCCCGGCAGCATGGAAATGGTCGAGGGTGCGCCATCGAACTGCCGGCCGGCATGGTTGCTGACCCAGACCGCATCGGCCCCGGCCTTTTCCAGCATCGGCACATCGCGCGCATCCAGCACGCCCTTGACGATCAGGGGGCCGTCCCAGGCATCACGCAGCGCCTTGAGATACTCCATATCCGGCGAGGTACGCAGCATGTAGCCTGCGTGTTCAGTGGAACTGAGGCCGGTCAACTGCCCCGCATAGCCGTCGATCAGCCGCATGCGGGGCATGCCAAGCCGCGCGGTGCCAAGCGCCCAGGCCGGGCAGCGCGCCACCTGCGCCAGAAGGCGCGGGGTCAGGCGCGGGGGCGATGTCAGGCCGGAACGTGTCTGCCGTTCGCGGCGGCTGGCTACGGGCACATCGACGGTCAGCACCAGCGCGGAAAAGCCCGCGTCACGGGCGCGTTTCAGCATGTCGGCGCGGATGCCCGTATCGCGCGGCGGATAGATCTGGAACCAGCCGTTGCCATCCAGATGGGGGCCGACGTCCTCGGGTGTGCGGCTGGCCACGGTGGACAGGCCATAGGGCAGGCCCGCCTTGGTGGCATTGCGCGCCAGGATCCGTTCGGCATCCGGCCAGAACAGGCCCGACATGCCCACCGGGCTGACACCGAAGGGCAGGGCATGGGTCTTGCCGAAGAGGCTGACCGACATGTCGGGCTGAAATTCGCCATGCAGGATCGAGGGCATCAGCAGCACGCTGTCCAGATCCGCGCGGTTGCGGCGCAGCACGGATTCGCTGCCCGTGGCGCTGTCGAGATATTCGAAGACGAACCAGGGCATACGGCGCCGGGCCTGTGCCTTGAGATCGGAAAGGGCGGGGTAGCGTTGAAACAGATCCATGGCGCGCATTTGTCTGAGCCTTCCCTGATTTGTCCATATCCGAGTTTTCGCAAAACCGGGTGCTGGGAAAATATCGCCGGAACATAACAAGAACTTCACTTCCCCTTGGCGCTGTCGCGCGCTAGGATCGCGCGCATGAGCCATTTTGACGACATGCCCGCCACATCCGCTGTGCCGCTTTCGGCGCGTGCCATGGCCGCACGGCCTGCAGCCCCCTACCTTGAGGGGTTGAACCCCGCGCAGCGCGCCGCGGTCGAGGCGCTGGACGGTCCCGTGCTGATGCTGGCCGGGGCCGGCACCGGCAAGACCAAGGCGCTGACCGCGCGGATCGTGCATCTGATGGCGATGGGCAAGGCGCGGCCCGATCAGATCCTGGCGGTGACCTTCACCAACAAGGCCGCGCGCGAGATGAAAAAGCGCGTGGGCACCATGCTGGGCCAGCAGGTCGAAGGGATGCCCTGGCTGGGCACGTTCCATTCGGTCTGCGTCAAGCTGCTGCGCCGCCATGCCGAACTGGTCGGGCTCAAGTCGAATTTCACGATTCTGGATACCGATGATCAGCTTCGCCTGCTCAAGCAGCTTCTGGCCGCGACCAATATCGACGACAAGCGCTGGCCCGCACGGATGCTGGCGGGGATCATCGACGGCTGGAAGAACCGCGCCTGGACGCCGGAAAAGGTGCCTGCCGCCGAGGCCGGGGCCTATAATAACCGCGGAATGGAGCTTTACGCCGCCTATCAGGCCCGGCTGCGGGATCTGAATGCCGTCGATTTCGGCGATCTGCTGCTGCATATGGTCCATATCTTCCAGAAACATGACGATGTGCTGGAACAGTATCGCAGCCGGTTCCGCTATATCCTGGTGGACGAGTACCAGGATACCAACGTGGCGCAGTACCTCTGGCTGCGGCTGCTGGCGGGCGGGCATCGCAACATTTGCTGCGTCGGTGACGATGATCAGTCCATTTATGGCTGGCGCGGGGCCGAAGTGGGCAACATCCTGCGGTTCGAGACGGATTTTCCCGGCGCCACGGTTGTCCGGCTGGAACAGAATTACCGCTCGACCCCGCATATACTGGCTGCCGCCTCGGGGGTGATCGCGGGCAACCAGGGGCGGTTGGGCAAGACGCTGTGGACGCAGGAGCAGGACGGCGAGAAGGTGCGCCTGATCGGCCATTGGGACGGCGAGGAGGAGGCCCGCTGGATCGGCGAGGAGATCGAGGCGCTGCAACGCGGCACCCGCGGGATGCGCCAGTATTCCCTCGATGACATGGCCATCCTCGTGCGCGCCAGCCACCAGATGCGCGCCTTCGAGGATCGATTCCTGACCATCGGCCTGCCGTACCGGGTCATCGGCGGCCCGCGTTTCTACGAACGGCTCGAGATCCGGGATGCCATGGCCTATTTCCGCGTGGTGACAAGCCCCGCCGACGATCTGGCCTTCGAGCGGATCGTGAACACGCCCAAGCGCGGCCTGGGCGACAAGGCGCAGCAGACCATCCAGCGCATCGCGCGCGACAATGGCGTGCCGCTGGTGCAGGGCGCGCAGATCGCGGTGGGCGACAAGGCGATCACCGGCAAGGCGGCGGTGGCGCTGGGCCAGCTGGTCAGCGATATCGCCCGCTGGGGCCGGATGGCGGGTGATCCCGATATCAGCCATGTCGACCTGGCCGAGATGATCCTGGACGAAAGCGGCTATACCGCAATGTGGCAGGCCGACAAGACGCCCGAGGGGCCGGGGCGGCTTGAGAACCTCAAGGAACTGGTCAAGGCGTTGGAGCAGTTCGAGAACCTGCAAGGGTTCCTGGAACATGTCAGCCTGATCATGGACAACGAATCCTCGGAGGATGGCGAAAAGGTCAGCATCATGACCCTGCATGCCGCCAAGGGGCTGGAATTTCCCGCCGTTTTCCTGCCGGGCTGGGAGGACGGGCTGTTCCCGTCGCAACGCTCGATGGATGAAAGCGGCACCAAGGGGCTGGAGGAAGAACGCAGGCTGGCCTATGTCGGCATCACCCGCGCCGAGGAGGTCTGCACGATCTCTTTCGCGGGCAACCGGCGTGTGTTCGGTCAGTGGCAATCGGCGCTGCCCTCGCGGTTCATCGACGAATTGCCCGAAGATCATGTCGAGGTGCTGACCCCGCCGGGCCTTTATGGTGGTGGCTTCGGGGCTGCCGGCATGGGGGGCTTGGGCGGGGGTGTGCGCTCGGGCATCGAGGATCGCGTGGCCGAGGCCAATGTCTACAACTCGCCGGGCTGGAAGCGGCTGCAAAGCCGCAGCGCGCAACGCCCGGTCAGCCAGCCGCGCGAGTCGCGCGATACGGTGATCGACCTGCAGGCCGTCAGCGCCCATGCGGTGGGCGAGCGCGTGTTCCACCAGAAATTCGGCTATGGCGTCATCGAGGCGATCGAAGGCGACAAGCTGGATATCGCCTTTGACAAGGCCGGAACCAAGAAGGTTGTCGCGCGCTTTGTCACCGGGGCGGATGATATTCCGTTCTGATTGGCCGTTCTGATCGGCCGTTCTGATTGGCCTTCCATGGATCAGCGAGGTTGACACCCGCGCGGCACGCGCCGGGGTTGCGACGCTTTGCGCCAGTTCCGTGCTGATCTGATACCCCACCCCCAAAAAGAAAACGGCGACACCCAGGGAGGAGGAGGGGTGCCGCCGCTCTTGCTACGTGGCCCTCAGGGAGGAGGAGGAGAGCCAGCGTGTCAGTAGGGACGACAGTATCCAGGGAGGAGGAGAGGATACCGCCGCTCTTGCATACGAAGACCCTCAGGGAGGAGGAGAGAGGGCTTCGCAATCTTGTCAAGGCGCGGCGACACCCAGGGAGGAGGAGAAGGTGTCGCCGCTCTTGGTAACGAAAGACCTCAGGGAGGAGGAGGAAGTCTTTCGTATTCTTTTAAGGCGCGGCGGCATCCAGGGAGGAGGAGAGGATGCCGCCGCTAGTTCACAGATGCCCCAGGGAGGAGGAGAGGGGCACCTGATCCCGATGTTACTTTTTCGCCCCGTAGGCGTATTCATAGGCGACCGAGCGGATCTGCGAACGGTTCAGGCCCATATCGGCCAGCACGCTGTTCGGCAGGATCGCCAGATCGTTGACGGTGTCGCGGAACACCCGGTAACGGGCGTAGCGCTGCGCGAGGTCGGTCATGATCGCCTGCAGCTTGCCACCCAGGCCGGTTTCAGCGGCGCGGGGCTGTGCAAGGCGAAGATCCGATGTATAAGCCATTTTCGGTCACTTTCGTTCATGCTCGGTAGCGATATGGGGTTCGCTCTGTTGTGTTCAAGATACGTCGATGCTGCGTCAGCACAATACCCATTGGCGCAATGCTGCCATGCAGCAAATGCATATGAAAGACTGACCTATTATTTGGGCAGGATGCCTGCGAAATAAGCGAATCTCGCGTGGCTCTTGTCTCGGCCGAGAAAGCTGCCACCTATGGCGAATCGAAAATGGAGAAAACGGCATGGCAGTCACGAAAGAGACGATCGAACAGGCCCTGCGCCAATTGGCCTTGCCCGATGGTGGCGACCTGATCGGCCGCGACATGGTGCGGGCACTGACCCTTTCCGAGGGGGCCGTTCGATTTGTGATCGAGGCGCCCAGCCCTGAAATCGCGCGCCAGATGGAGCCGCTGCGCGTCGCCGCCGAACAGATCGTCGCGCGCATCCCCGGCGTCGATAGCGTCAGCGTCGCGCTGACCGCCCATGGTCCGGCGGAAAAGCCGCCAGCACCCAGCCTGAAGATCGGCGGGCATCCGACCCCGCAGGCAGGGCCCACCAAACCTTCGGGCGTGGACAGGATCCTGGCGATTGCCTCGGGCAAGGGCGGTGTGGGCAAATCCACGGTGTCATCCAACCTGGCGGTGGCGCTGGCCCGGCAGGGGCGGCGCGTCGGGCTGCTGGATGCCGATATCTACGGGCCCAGCCAGCCGCGCATGATGGGCGTCAGTCAGCGCCCGGCCAGCCCGGATGGCAAGACGATCACCCCGCTGCATGCGCATGGCGTCACGATGATGTCGATCGGGCTGATGCTGGACCCGGACAAGGCGGTGGTCTGGCGCGGTCCGATGCTGATGGGCGCGCTGCAGCAGATGCTGGGGCAGGTCGCCTGGGGTGAACTTGACGTGCTGCTGGTCGATCTGCCGCCCGGTACGGGCGATGTGCAACTGACCCTGTGCCAGCGCACGCAACTGACCGGGGCCATCGTCGTGTCAACACCGCAGGATGTGGCGCTGCTGGATGCGCGCAAGGCCATCGACATGTTCAATACGCTCAAGACGCCGGTGCTGGGCCTGATCGAGAACATGTCGGTCTTCTGCTGCCCGAAATGCGGGCATGAGACGCCGATCTTCGGTCATGGCGGTGTGAAGGCCGAGGCCGAGAAGATGGGCGTGCCGCTACTGGCCGAATTGCCGATCGACCTGGAGACGCGGCTGGCGGGGGATGGGGGCACGCCGATCGCGGCGGGCGAGACCGCAGCGGCGCAGAGCTATGCGGCGCTGGCGCGTCGCCTGATCGACGGTGGCATGGCCTGAGCCGTCGGATCATGAGTATTTAGGGAAAGATGAAAGGCGCGCGGCATATGTCGCGCGCCTTTCGGTTTGTCAGGCTGTTTGTTGCGCGGTTGATCAGGGCTTGCGGCGCGGCACCGCGTTGGGGCCGCGTGCCGGGGCGCCGCTGCGCGGTTTGCCACCCTTGCCGGCGGGCAGGGGCTTGCCGCCCGGTCCCAGCCGTGCCGAGGTGTTGGCGGCGGCATTGCGTGCCGGTGCGGCACCTGCCGGCTTGTCGCCGGATTTCTCCCAAGGTTTGCCGCCCGGCTTGCCATAGGGTTTGTCACCCGGTTTTCCGGCCGATTTTCCATAAGGTTTGTCACCGGGCTTGCCTGCGGGTTTTCCTGCGGGCTTGCCATAGGGTTTGTCGCCCGGTTTGCCATAGGGTTTCGCCCCTGGCTTTGCCCCCGGTTTGCCATAGGGTTTGTCGGCCCGTGGTTTGGGGCTGTCAAAGCCGCGATGCACCTCGGGGTCCATCTCGCGCGGCTTGTCGCTGCGCGGTTTTGCGGCATGCGATTTCATCCCTTCGGAGCGGGCCGGTTTCGCGCCGCTGCCATGGGATTTGAAGCCGGTCGACTTGAAGCCTTCCGGCTTCGGGGCGGACTTGACCCCTGCGGGTTTCGCGGGGCGGGGCCGATCCTCTTCGGGGGCGCGGGCGGGCTTCGGGCGATGCGATTTGATGCCCTCGGATGCCGGCGCGACCTCGGCGGGGGGCAAGCGGTCGGGCACATCGGCCCAGGCCGCGGCTTCGGCCGGGGGCGGGGCGCGGCGCACCGGGGCAGGGCGTTCCGTGCGCTCGGGACGGTCGGCGCCGCGATGCGGCTTGCGGTCGGGGCGGTCGCCACGGTCAGCGCGCGGCGGGGCGGCGACGCGCGGCATCGACGCCAGGTCGGGGGCGCTGTCCATCACGCTGACCTTGGCGCCACCGTCAAGTGCCGCATCGGGGCCGAGTGCCTTCAGAAAGCCGGGCAGGGCCGAGGCCAGAAGTTCGACATAGGTTTCATCGGCCTGCACCCGGATCGCGCCGATATCGTCGCGCGTGATGTCGCCCGCCTTGCACAATGTCGGCAAGAGCCAGCGCGCCTCGGCCCGTTCATTGGCGCCGACCGACAGGCGCAGCCATCTGGACGGCCCGAAGGTCTTGCGCGGGGCAGCGTCGCGCTTGCGCTCGGGGCGGATATCGGGATCGGGCAATTCTTCGGGTGCGGAATGGCGGCTGTAGAAGAGGCGCAGATAGGCGCCCGCGATCTGTTCTGCCGTATAGGTGGCGGTGATGCGGGCGACGAAATCCTCCTCGCCCTCGTTCAGCGGCTCCAGCCAGACCGGATCGTTGATCAGGCGTTCCTCATCCTTGGCGCGCACCTCGTCAGCCGAAGGCGGCAGCGCCCATTCGGCAGTGATCTTGGCGAATTTGAGCAGCCGTTCCGCCTTGGCGCGGGTCTTGGGCGTGACCACCAGGGCGGACACCCCCTTGCGCCCGGCGCGGCCCGTCCGGCCCGAGCGGTGCATCAGCGTTTCCGAATTGCTGGGCAGTTCGGCATGGATCACCAGTTCCAGGTTCGGCAGGTCGATGCCGCGCGCCGCCACATCGGTGGCCACACAGACACGGGCGCGCCCGTCGCGCATGGCTTGCAGCGCATGGGTGCGTTCGGCCTGGCTGAGTTCACCCGACAGGGCCACGACGGAAAAGCCGCGATTGGCGAAACGTGCGACCAGACGCGCCACGGTGGCGCGGGTGTTGCAGAAGACGATGGCATTCTGCGCCTCGTAGTAGCGCAGCAGGTTGATGATCGCGCCCTCGGTGCCGTCATAGGCGGCCGTCAGCGCGCGGTATTCGATATCGGCATGTTGCGTGGCGCCGGTGGTGGTGGCCACGCGCACGGCATTGTCCTTGAGATATGTCTTCGACAGTTCCGCGATGCCGCGCGGCACGGTGGCCGAGAACATCAGCGTGCGGCGCGTCTCGGGCGCTTCGGAGAGGATGAATTCCAGATCGTCCTTGAAGCCCAGGTCCAGCATCTCGTCGGCCTCGTCCAGCACGACGGCGCGGATTGTTCCGAGGTCGATCGACCCGCGCATGATATGGTCGCGCAGGCGGCCCGGTGTCGCCACGACGATATGGGCGCCGCGGTCCAGCGCGCGGCGCTCGTCGCGCATGTCCATGCCCCCCACGCAAGAGGCCATGACCACGCCCGCATCCTGGTAGAGCCACTGGAATTCGCGTTTCACCTGCAACGCCAGTTCACGCGTGGGCGCAATGATCAGCGCAAGCGGGGCCGCGGCGGGTGGCAGGACATGGCTTTCGCCCAGAAGAGTGGGCGCAATGGCCAGGCCAAAGCCCACGGTCTTGCCCGATCCGGTCTGCGCGGACACCAGCAGATCGGCCTCGACCAGGTCGGGGCGCATCATTTCGATCTGAACGGGTGTCAGTTCCACATAGCCGCGCCGCTCCAGCGCGTCGGCCAGAGGTTTCGTCGTCGGGTAGGGCAGGGTCATGGGATCACTCGGGTCCTTGGGCGCGGGCAGAGGCGGGGCGGGATATCCCGCGACCGGCCGCGCGCGCCTTGTGTCATAGGCTGGGGAAGGATGGTCAAGCGCTGGGCCTTACTGCCTTCGTTGCCGAATGTATAGCGCAATCGTGGATCGGGTGACAGGGCAAAGGCTGCGCGGGGTCAACGGTGCCGGTTGCGCGCGGTCAGGGCAGGCTGGAAGCGGTCCATGGGAATTTATGGGACATGATCGGCGGCTAGCGTGACTGCGGCCTGCGGCGCGGCGGGGCAAAACGAATCACTTGGTCGCGATTTCCCGTGTTTTCGGCGTGATTATGGCGTAAATCCGCAGTTTCCAGGCCTGTGCAGACCTGTCCGAGGCGATGTGTGGGGAAGGTGAATGTCCTGAGCGCAAATTTTTTGGGAAATCATGGGCCGGTACACCGCGATGGGCTCACATCAACATTTAGTGTCTGGTTTTCCACGTACACCTACAGAAGGTATATGCCTGAGCGAATTTCGCGCAAGATGTTGTTTTTCAGGGGGCTGGCGAACAAGATCATGTGGGAATCGGGGTAATATTTTTGTTGCGTACCATGAATTCCCATTCTATCCATGAAAACACGATGAGGACGGGAACAAACAAGGGGCGCCAAAGACCCCGAAGTAAAAATCCCAAGTCAGGTTTCATACAGGCACCCGCTTTTCATCGATCTGAGAGATCCGGCGCGCGAGCGAGCAGACATCCCCCCAGGTGGCGCGCGCAGTCGGACACCCCGCCAAGCGGGACGAGGGCGGCGGATTGAGCAGTGGCAGCAGCTCAATCCGCCGTTTTCCATTAAACGGTCGATGTTTTGACGGTTCGGATTTTCGGGGGGACAAGGTAGAGGGATCACGGGACAGTGGTTCGCAGGTTCAGAGGCGAGAGCCAGCACAAGGTGGACGGCAAGGGGCGGGTGTCTATCCCGGCCCTGTTTCGTCGTGTGCTTGAAGCTGGTGATCCGAACTGGACCGAAGGCCTGAACCCCGAGCTGGTCATCGTCTATGGCGATCACCGTCGCAAGTTCCTGGAATGCTACACGATGGAGGCGATCGCCGAGGTTGACGCCAAGATCGCCGGGCTGCCGCGCGGCGGGATGCAGCGCAAGATGCTGGAACGGATGTTCCACGGGCAATCCTATCCCACCTCTGTGGACGAGACCGGACGCATCGTTCTTCCGGCCAAGCTGCGCGCCAAGATCGGGATCGAGGACGAGGCCTTCTTCATCGCGGCCGGAGACACCTTCCAGATCTGGAAGCCCGAAACCTACGAGACCGAAGAGCTGGCCCGCGCCGAGGCATGGCTTGACGAGTTGCCCGAGGATTTCGATCCGCTCATCTATCTGGATAATGCGAAAGGGGATTGAGCCATGGCCGCTGCCGCGCCAACCCCTGACAATGCCCCTCATATCCCGGTTCTGCTGCGTCCGCTTCTGAAGGCGGTGGCGCCTGTCACCGGCGTCTGGCTGGATGGCACATTCGGCGCGGGCGGCTATACGCGCGGGCTGCTGGAGGCGGGCGCCGCACGCGTCATCGCGGTGGATCGCGATCCGCTGGCCTTTCAGATGGCGGCAAGCTGGGCTGCGGCCTATGGCGACCGGATCGAGATGGTCGAGGGCGTATTTTCCCGCATGGACGAATACGGCCATGACCTTGACGGTGTGGTGCTGGATCTTGGCGTGTCCTCGATGCAGCTGGACTTGGCCGAGCGTGGCTTTTCCTTCATGAAGGATGGCCCCCTGGACATGCGGATGAGCCAGTCCGGCCCGTCTGCCGCCGATATCGTGAATGGCGCCGATGAGGGCGTGATCGCCGATATCCTGTTTCATTACGGCGAGGAACGCGCCAGCCGCCGCATCGCGCGCGCCATCGTCAAGGCCCGCGCCGAGGCGCCGATCACCACGACGCTGCAACTGGCGGGCCTGATCGAGAAATGCCTGCCGCGCGCCAAGCCGGGGCAATCGCATCCCGCCACCCGCAGCTTTCAGGCGCTGCGGATTGCCGTGAACGACGAATATCGCGAACTGGCAACCGGGCTTGCCGCGGCAGAGCGGGCGTTGAAGCCCGGCGGCAAGCTGGCGGTCGTCACCTTTCATTCGATCGAGGATCGGATGGTCAAACGCTTCTTGCAAGCGCGCAGCGGCACGGCCGGGCGCGCCAATCGCTATGCTCCGCAAGAGGCTGAAACCGATGCACAATTCCGCCAGACCACGCGCAAGGCCATCGGCCCTGACGATCAGGAACTGGCCGAGAACCCACGCGCGCGCAGCGCCAAGCTGCGCGTCGCGATCCGCACCGAGGCCCCTGCCGGACCCACCGACCCTGCCGCCTTGGGGATGCCAATGATCAAGGGAGATTTCTAGGATGCGCTCCGTGCTGTTCGTGCTGACCGCCTGTGCCGTCATCGGGTTGGCCTTCTGGGCCTACCGCGAGAATTATCGCACCCAACAGGCGCTGGACGTGACCGAACAGTTGCAGCGCGATATCGGCGCCTCGCGCGCGCGTCTTGCGGTGCTGCGCGCGGAATGGGCCTATCTGAACCGGCCCGAACGGTTGCGCGACCTTGCGGATCTGAATTTCGACAGTCTGGGCCTGATGCCGATGGCGCCCGAGCAGTTCGGCCGCATCGACCAGGTGGCCTTTCCGCCGGCCGAAGAGGTCCTGCTGCCGATTACCGATCCGATCGAAGTGTCCAACACGGAGGTCCGGCCATGATCCGCACACCGCTGCGCCCGCTGGCCCGTGTCCTTGAAGCCCGCGCCAAGGGGGAAAACCCCGATGCGATCGAACGCGAGAACCTGCGCCTGCGGCACGAGGAGATGCGCGACCGCGCCCGCCAGCGCGCCGAGGGGCGCCTGCTGGTGCTGGGCGTCCTGTTTGTCTGCGCCTTCGCGATGGTGGGTGCGCGGATGGGGCTACTGGCCGCATCCGAGCCGTCAGAGCCGCGCGCCAGCGCCGCCGGCGCCGAGATAGAGGCGCTGCGCGCCGATATCGTTGACCGGCAGGGCCGGGTACTGGCCACGAACCTCGAAACCTATTCGTTGTATGCCCAGCCGCCGCAGATGATCGACCCCGCGCATGCCGCGACCGAACTTGCCCGCATTTTCCCCGATCTGGACCGCGACAAGCTGGTCGAGGATTTCACCGGCACCCGCAAATTCCTGTGGATCAAGCGCCGCCTCAGCCCCGAACAGCGTCAGGCCGTGCATGACATCGGCGATCCGGGGCTGTTGTTCGGGCCACGCGACATGCGGCTTTATCCCAATGGCCGACTGGCGGCGCATGTGCTTGGCGGGGCCGGGTTCGGCCGCGAGGGCGTCCATGCCGCCGAGGTGATCGGCGTGGCCGGGGTCGAGCGTCAGTTCGACGAACAGTTGCGCGATCCGGCGCAGGCGGGCAAACCGCTGGAACTGTCACTGGACCTGACGATCCAGGCCGCCACCGAAGAGGTGCTGTCGGGCGGCATGCGCCTGCTGAACGCCAAGGGTGCGGCCGCCGTGCTGATGGATGTGCACACCGGCGAGGTGATCTCGATTGCCTCATTGCCCGATTTCGACCCCAACGACCGCCCCGCGCTGCCGACGCAGGGCCGCCCCGATGACAGTCCGCTGTTCAACCGGGTGGTGCAGGGGGTCTATGAGCTGGGTTCGACCTTCAAGATCTTCACCGTGGCCCAGGCGCTTGAGCTTGGCATGGTCACCCCCGACACGATCATCAACACCAAATCCCCGATGACATGGGGCCGCCACCGGATCAGCGATTTCCGCAACTATGGCCCGGAACTGACCGTGTCCAAGGTGATCGAAAAGTCATCGAACGTCGGCACCGCGCGGATCGCGATCGAGATCGGCGCGGATCGTCAGCGCGATTTCCTGGGTCAGCTTGGCCTGCTGGAGACCACCAGGTTCGAGATGGTCGAGGCCCGTGGCGGGCGGCCGCTGTTGCCGCCGCGCTGGTCGGAACTGTCCACGATGACCATTTCCTACGGTCACGGCATTTCCGCCACGCCGCTGCATCTGGCCGCGGCCTATGCCACGATGGTCAATGGCGGCACGCGGGTGGAACCGACCCTGCTGAAGCAGGACGGCCCGCAATTCGGCCCGCGCGTCATCTCGGAAAAGACATCCGAACAGTTGCGGCGGATGCTGCGCCTGACCGTCAGCCAGGGCACCGCCAGTTTCGGCGATGTGCCGGGCTATGCCGTGGGCGGCAAGACCGGCAGCGCCGACAAGCCGCGCATCGACGGGCGCGGCTACGAGACCGACAAGGTGCTGGCGACTTTCGCGGCGACTTTCCCCGCACATGATCCGAAATACGTGCTGATCGTGACGCTGGACGAGGCCGTCGAGACATCCGGCTCCGAGCCGCGCCGCACCGCGGGCTGGACCGCCGTGCCCGTGGCCGCCGAGGTGATCCGCCGCGTGGCACCGCTGCTTGGCCTGCGCCCCGAGATTGAACCCGCGGAATTGACTGGTATAACGCTGACATCAAACTGAGACGCGACGCGCAGGGGTATCGGGTGGGGCAGGCAAAATCATTGGCGCAGCTTGGCCTTACCGCCAAATCCGGGCGCGACGCGCAGATCACGGGCCTGGCCGTGGACAGCCGCGAGGTGCGCGCAGGCTATCTTTTCGCGGCCCTTCCGGGAACACGCGTGCATGGGGCCTCTTTCATCCCCACCGCGCTGGAACAGGGGGCGGCTGCCATCCTGACCGATGCGGATGGCGCGCGTCTGGCCGCCGATGCGCTTGGGTCCGCGGATGCGGCGATTGTCGTGGCCGAGGATCCGCGCCAGGCGCTGGCCGGTGCGGCCGCGTTGTGGTTCGCAGCCCAGCCCGCCACGATGGTGGCCGTGACCGGCACCAACGGCAAGACATCCGTCGCGACCTTCACCCGCCAGATCTGGGAGGAGATGGGCCTTGCCGCCGTCAACCTGGGCACCACCGGGGTCGAGGGCGCGTATGAAGCGCCTCTGCGCCATACCACGCCCGAACCGATCACCCTGCACCGCGTTCTGGCGCAGGCCGCCGCGGCGGGCGTGACCCATGCGGCGATGGAAGCCTCCAGCCACGGGCTGGCGCAGCGGCGACTGGACGGGGTGCATCTGCGGGCTGCGGGCTTTACCAACCTGACCCAGGACCATCTGGACTATCACGCTGATTTTGCGGATTATTTTAACGCCAAGGCCGGGCTTTTTGCGCGCGTTCTGGGCGTGGATGGCACGGCGGTGATCAATGTCGATGACAGCCGCGGCATGGATATGGCCAAGGTGGCGCGCACCCGCGGGCAAGAGGTCATCACCGTGGGCCGCCGCGAGGGCGCGGATCTGCAACTGGTGTCGCAACGTTTCGACGCCACGGGGCAGACCATCCTCTGCCGGTTCCGGGGCAAGAGCTATAGCGCCGACCTGGCGCTGCTGGGCGGGTTCCAGGCGGAAAACATCCTTGTGGCCGTGGGGCTGGTCATCGCCTGCGGCGCCGATCCCGACCGCGTCTTCGAAACCCTGCCGCACCTGACCACCGTGCGCGGACGGATGCAGCTTGCGGCGACGCGGTCCAACGGGGCGGCGGTGTTTGTCGATTACGCCCATACCCCCGACGCGGTGGCGACCGCCCTCAAGGCGCTGCGCCCGCATGTGATGGGGCGGCTGATCGCCATTGTCGGCGCGGGTGGCGACCGTGACACCACCAAAAGGCCCCTGATGGGGCAGGCTGCGGCCGAGAATGCCGACCAGGTGATCGTGACCGATGACAACCCGCGATCCGAAGATCCGGCCGCCATCCGTGCGGCCGTGCTGTCCGGCATTCCTGCCGCTGCGCGCGCCCATGTGCTTGAGGTCGGCGACCGCGCCGAGGCGATCCTGCGCGGTGTCGCGGCGCTGGGGCCGGGCGATGCGCTGCTGATCGCGGGCAAGGGGCATGAGACCGGGCAGACCGTGGGCGACATGGTGCTGCCCTTCGACGATGTGGAACAGGCCAGCATGGCAGTGGCTGCCCTTGACGGGAGGCTGGCATGACCCTTTGGACCGCAGCCGATGCTGTGGCCGCCACGGGTGGCAAGACCACTTGCGACTGGCAGGCGCATGGCGTGTCCATCGACACGCGCACGATCCGGCCCGGCGATCTGTTCGTGGCGCTCAAGGCGGCGCGGGACGGGCATGATTTCGTGGCGCAGGCCCTGGCCAAGGGGGCAGCGGCGGCGCTGGTCACGCATCGCCCCGACGATGTGGCCGCGGATGCGCCGCTGCTGATCGTGCCCGATGTTCTGCGCGCGCTGGAGGATCTGGGCCGCGCGGCGCGGGCCCGCACCAAGGCCCGCGTGATCGCGGTGACGGGTTCGGTCGGCAAGACCTCGACCAAGGAGATGCTGCGCTGTGTCCTGTCGGGGCAGGGGCGCACCCATGCGGCCGAAGCCAGCTACAACAACCATTGGGGCGTGCCGCTGACGCTGGCCCGGATGCCCGCCGATACCCAATTCGCGGTGATCGAGATCGGGATGAACCACCCCGGCGAGATCGCGCCGCTGGCGCAGATGGCCCGGCCGCATGTGGCCATGGTGACCATCGTGGCCGCCGCCCATCTGGAAGCCTTCGAGAACCTTGAGGGCATCGCCCATGAAAAGGCCTCCATCCTGACCGGGCTGGAACCGGGGGGCGTGGCGGTGCTGAACGGGGATCTGGATACCTCGCCGATCCTGCTGGACTGGGCGCGGCGCTTTGCGGCGCGCACCATCACCTTTGGCGAAACCCCGCAGGTGCATCACCGCGTGACCGATATCACCCTGTGCGACCAGACCAGTGTGGTGCATGGCCGCGCCTGGCGCCGCCCGGTCCTGTTCAAGGTGCAGGCGCCGGGGCGGCATTTCGCGGTCAATGGCATGGGCGTGCTGGCCGTGGCCGATGCGCTGGGGCTTGATCCGGTGATGGCGGCCAATGACCTGGGCAGCTGGGAGCCGCCCGCAGGACGCGGCACGCGCGAGCGCTACATGCTCGATCCGCTCAGTGACGATCTTTACTTCGATCTGATCGATGATGCGTTCAATGCGAACCCGACCTCGATGGCGGCCTCGCTCGAGGTGCTGGCCGCGACGCTGCCGCGCGACGGCCTGGGCCGCGTGCGCCAGGGCCGCCGGATCGCCGTGCTGGGCGACATGCTGGAACTTGGCCCTGACGAGGCGGCGATGCACCGCGCGCTGGCGGATCTGCCGTATGTGGCCAAGCTGTCGCTGGTCCATTGCGTCGGCCCGCGCATGCTTCATCTGTGGGAGGCGCTGCCGCAGGCCAAGCGCGGCGAATGGGCCGAAAGCGCGGAAACGCTGGCCGCGCGCGCGCATCGTCTTGTCGATGCGGGGGATATCCTGCTGGTGAAAGGGTCCAAGGGCAGCAAGGTCAGCCTTGTGGTTGACGCGCTGCGTAAACTGGGCCATCCCGCGCCTCAATCAGACAAGGGGACAGAGTAATGTTGTATTGGTTGACCGCGCTGTCGGACGGGGGGGATTTCTTCAACCTCTTTCGCTATATCACCTTCCGGGCAGGCGGGGCCTTCATGACCGCTTTGATCTTCGGCTTCCTGTTCGGGCGCCCGCTGATCAACGTGCTCAGGCGCCGGCAGGGCAAGGGCCAGCCGATCCGCGAGGACGGACCGCAGGGGCATTTCGTCAAGGCCGGTACACCCACCATGGGGGGCTTGCTGATCGTGGGGGCGCTGCTGACATCGACCCTGCTCTGGGCGCGGCTGGACAACCCGTTTGTCTGGATCGTGCTGTTCGTCACCATGTCCTTTGCCGCCATCGGCTTTGCCGATGACTATGCCAAGGTGTCCAAGCAGAACACGCGCGGTGTGCCGGGCAAGATCCGCATGGCGCTGGGTCTGCTGGTCGCGGCCATCGCGGGCTATTGGGCGGCGCAGTATCACCCCGAGGCGCTGACCAACAAGCTGGCCTTCCCGGTCTTCAAGGAAACGCTGCTGAACCTTGGCTTTCTGTTCGTGCCCTTCGCGATGATCGTGATCGTGGGCGCGGCCAATGCGGTGAACCTGACCGACGGGCTGGATGGTCTGGCCATCATGCCGGTGATGATTGCCTCCGGCACGCTGGGCGTGATCGCCTATGCGGTCGGGCGCGTCGATTTCACCGAATATCTGGATGTGCATTACGTCCCCGGCACGGGGGAAATTCTGATCTTCGTCGCCGGGCTGATCGGCGGTGGGCTTGGTTTCCTGTGGTATAACGCGCCACCTGCGGCGGTGTTCATGGGCGACACAGGCTCGCTGGCCCTGGGCGGCGCTCTGGGCGCGATCGCGGTGTCCACCAAGCACGAGATCGTGCTGGCCATCGTCGGCGGGCTGTTCGTGGTCGAGGCGCTGAGCGTGATCATCCAGGTGCTCTACTTCAAGCGCACCGGCAAGCGGGTCTTCCTGATGGCCCCGATCCATCATCACTATGAGAAAAAGGGCTGGGCGGAATCGACCATCGTGATCCGCTTCTGGATCATTTCGCTGATCCTGGCGATGATCGGTCTGGCCACGCTGAAGGTGCGCTGATGGCCGCATCGGGCGGTCCGGTCCGGGACAGGGACGCCATGATCGCGGGCATGGCCCCGGTGCTTGATCCGCAGAGCTATCAGTTCTGTACCTTTACCGAAGGGGCCGCGGATGCCGCAACGCGGGCGGCGGCCCTGGCCAGTTTCCACGAGGCCGAGGGGCTGTCGCTGATCCTGCCGCAGGATGCGGCCTGCCGCGCGGGCGTGTCCGATGGCCCGCCGATGGCCCGCATCACCCTGTCGGTGCATTCAGCGCTTGAGGGGGTCGGCCTGACCGCCGCCGTGGCAAGGGCGCTTGCGGATCACGGCATCGCCTGCAACATGGTGGCGGCCTATCATCACGATCATGCCTTCGTGCCCGAAAGCGATGCGGCGCGGGCGATGGTGATCCTGACGGAACTGGCGAAACAGGGCGCGGCGGCGCAACAGAAAAGGACCAGAACATGATTCCGGTGCGCGGGCATGAGGGGCAGAAACTGGCGGTGCTGGGCCTGGGCCGGTCGGGTCTGGCGACGGCGCGCAGCCTTGTGGCGGGCGGGGCGGAGCCGGTCTGTTGGGATGACAATGCCAGCGCGCGCGACAAGGCCGAGGCCGAGGGTTTCACGATCCGCGACCTGACGCGCCCCGGCGCCTTTGACGATATCGCCAGCCTGATCGTCAGCCCCGGCATTCCGCATCTCTACCCCGAACCCAACCGCGTGATCCGCGCCGCCTATGAGGCGGGGGTGCCGGTGGACAACGATATCGGGTTGTTTTTCCGCTCGCTCGCCGTGGCCGAATGGGATGATTTCGATACCGCGCCGCGTGTCGTTGCGGTGACCGGATCGAACGGGAAATCCACGACCTCGGCGCTGATCCATCATATCCTGGAACAGGCCGGCCGCGAGGCGCAGCTTGCCGGCAACATCGGGCGCGGGGTGCTGGACATCGACCCGCCGGGTGACGGCGGCGTGGTGGTGCTGGAACTCTCAAGCTACCAGACCGATCTGGCCCGTGCGCTGACGCCGGATGTGGCGGTCTTCACCAATCTCAGCCCCGATCATCTGGATCGTCACGCCGGGATGGGTGGCTATTTCGCGGCCAAGCGCCGGCTTTTCGCCGAAGGCGGGCCGGACCGCGCGGTCATCGGCGTGGACGAGGTCGAGGGGCTGTACCTGGCCAATCAACTTTCGGAAGGGCCGGGGGATGACCGGGTCATCCGTGTCTCGGCCGCGCGCAAGCTGTCGGGGCCGGGCTGGGACGTGTTCGCCCGCAAGGGCTTTCTGGCCGAATGGCGCAAGGGTAAGCAGGTGGCCGCCATCGACCTGCGTCCCATGCAGGGGTTGCCCGGTGCCCATAACCATCAGAACGCCTGCGCCGCCTATGCCGCCTGCCGCACGCTGGGTCTGGCCCCGCGCGTGATCGAGACGGGGCTGGCCAGCTACCCCGGCCTGCCGCATCGCAGCCAGACCATCGCCGAGGCGCATGGCGTGCGCTATGTGAATGACAGCAAGGCCACCAATGTGGACAGCGCCGCCAAGGCGCTGGCGGCGTTTGACAAGATCCGCTGGATCTGCGGCGGGCTTGAGAAAGAGGGCGGGCTTGACGGGTTGCGCGCGTCATTGGGATCGGTGGTCAAGGCCTATGTGATCGGGCGCGAGGCGGCGGGTTTCGCGCTGCAACTGCCCGAGGTCGAGACCGAAGTCTGCACCACGATGGAGTCGGCTGTCGCCAGCGCGATGCGCGATGCCCAACCCGGAGAGGTGGTCCTGCTGGCCCCGGCGGCGGCGAGCTTCGACCAATATGACAACTTCGAGAAACGCGGCGAGGATTTCGCAGCACGCGTCAGGGCGGGATTGCAGGGGTAGGGCGCGCTGTCGAGGTGTCATTCCCGACACCTCGCTCCCGCGCGGAATCCCCGTGCGGAATCAAGGTGCGCGACACCGCCGCGCGATCGCAGGCATGCCCCATCGGGGCGGCGATTTTGCAAGCGTTCCGGCATGAACTGCGGTTGGATGACCGGGCAGCCATAAAGTGCCTTCGCGTTGGCGTTGCTTTGCCACCCCGTGTGTCGGCGCCCGCGCGGCCTTATCCCTTTGCCGCGATATCCCGGCCCGCCGCGACACCGCTCGACCAGGCCCATTGGAAGTTGTAGCCGCCCAGCCAGCCGGTGACATCCACCGCCTCGCCGATGAAATAAAGGCCCGGTACGGTCTTGGACATCATGGATTGCGACGAAAGCCCGTCGGTGTCGATGCCGCCCAGCGTCACCTCGGCGGTGCGGTAGCCCTCGGATCCGGTGGGGGTCAGGGCCCATCCGGTCAGCCGGTCGGCCAGCGCGCGCAGCTTGGCGTCGCTTTGATCCGCAAGGTTGCCCGCCAGCGCCCATTCGGTGGCCAGATGATCAGCCAGCCGCGTGGGCAGCATCTGCGCCAGAACCGTGCCCAGTTGCCGCCGCCCGCTGGCCTGCCGCTGGCTGCGTAGCGCCTCATAGGGGTCGGCGTCCGGCATCAGGTTGACGGTGATGCTGTCACCCTCTACCCAGTAGCTTGAGATTTGCAGGATCGCGGGACCCGACAGGCCGCGATGGGTGAAGAGCATCGCCTCGGCGAAGCTGGTCTGGCCGCAGGCGGCGGTCACGGAGGTCGCCACCCCGGCCAGGGGGGCGAAACGCTCGGGCTGAAAGGTCAGCGGCACAAGGGCAGGGCGCGTGTCCGTGACCGCATGGCCGAACTGGCGCGCGATGTCATAGGCCAGGCCCGTGGCCCCCATCTTGGGGATCGACTTGCCCCCCGTCGCCACGATCAGATTGGCGGCCTGCACCATGACCTGCCGGCCATCACGCTCCAGCGTCACGTTGAAGCCCGCGCCGTCACGGGCGACCGACAGGATCGCGGTGGACTGCCACAGATCGGCGCCCGCCGTCTTCATCTCGGCCAGCAGCATCGCCACGATATCCTTGGCCGAGTTGTCGCAGAACAGCTGGCCCAGCGTCTTTTCATGCCAGGCGATGCCATGCCGCGCCACCAGATCGAGAAAATCCCACTGGGTATAGCGTTTCAGCGCCGATTTGCAGAAATGCGGGTTGCGGCTGATGAAATTGGCGGGGCTGGCGTGCAGATTGGTGAAATTGCACCGCCCCCCGCCCGAGATGCGGATCTTCTCGCCCGGCGCCTTGGCGTGGTCCACGACAAGCACCCGGCCCCCCGCATGGGCGGCCGCCATCAGCCCCGCGGCCCCGGCACCAAGGATCAGCGTGTCAACCTGCATGGACGGGCAGGTGGCGCGATTTGCCCGCCAAGGCAAGGGGATAAGGCTTTCATTGCGGATATTTTCGCGCTACACTTCGCGACAGACCCCGAAAAGGGGCGATGTTCGAGGCAGTGTACGGCGGTAATCCATGACAGAGATGGTCTATGGCTCGGTTCCGGTCAGGAACGCGGAGCCTGTTCTTCCCAAATGGTGGCGCACCATCGACCGCTGGTCGATGTCCTGCATCCTGATCCTGTTCGGGATCGGGTTGCTGCTGGGTTTTGCCGCCTCGCCGCCGCTGGCCTCGAAGAACGGGCTTGCGCCTTTTCACTATGTCGAACGGCAGGCGATGTTCGGCGGTCTGGCGCTGATCGCGATGTTCCTCACCTCGATGATGTCGCCGCTGCTGGTCCGGCGGCTGGCGGTCATCGGGTTTCTCGTGGCATTCATCTCGCTGATCGGGCTGCCGTTCTTCGGCACCGATTTCGGCAAGGGCGCGATGCGGTGGTATTCGCTGGGCTTTGCCAGCGTGCAGCCTTCCGAATTCCTCAAGCCCGGCTTCATCGTCGTGGCCGCATGGATGCTGGCCGCAGGGCAAGAGATCAACGGCCCCCCGGGGCGGCTGTGGTCGCTGATGCTGGCGGCGGCCATCGTGCTGCTGCTGGCGTTTCAGCCCGATTTCGGGCAGGCGGCGCTGATCCTGTTCGGCTGGGGCGTGATGTATTTCGTGGCCGGCGCGCCGATGGTGCTGCTGGTCGCCATTGCCGGTCTTGTCGTGCTGGGCGGCACTTTCGCCTATGAGAATTCCGAGCATTTCGCGCGCCGCATCGACGGGTTCCTGACGCCAGAGCTGGATCCGCGCACGCAGCTTGGCTATGCCACGAATGCGATCCAGGAGGGCGGATTCTTCGGTGTCGGCGTTGGCGGCGGCGAGGTGAAGTGGTCGCTGCCCGATGCCCATACGGATTTCATCATCGCGGTCGCGGCCGAGGAATACGGTCTGATCCTGGTGCTTTGCGTCATCGTGCTTTATGCCAGCGTGGTCGTGCGGTCGCTGCTGCGACTGATGCGGGAACGCGATCCCTTCATCCGTCTGGCGGGCACCGGCCTTGCCTGCATGTTCGGCGTGCAGGCGCTGATCAACATGGGCGTGGCCGTGCGGCTGCTGCCCGCCAAGGGCATGACGCTGCCTTTCGTCAGCTATGGCGGCTCCTCGCTGATTGCGGGGGGGATTGCGGTGGGCATGTTGCTGGCCTTCACCCGCACCCGTCCGCAGGGCGAGATCGGAGACATCCTGAGGGGGAGGATCAGATGAACCGCGACGCGCCCCTTCTGGTCATCGCGGCAGGCGGCACCGGCGGGCACATGTTCCCGGCGCAATCCCTGGCCGAGGTGATGCTGCGGCGCGGCTGGCGCGTGAAGCTGAGCACGGATGCGCGCGGCGCGCGCTACACCGGCGGCTTTCCCCATGCGGTCGAGGTCGAACAGATCGCCAGCGCCACCTTCGCGCGGGGCGGTCTGCCAGCCAAGGCGCTGGTGCCGTTCCGCGTGCTGGGTGGCATCCTGGGCGCGGCCTGGCGGATGCGGGGCGACCGGCCTGCTGCGGTGGTGGGGTTTGGCGGCTATCCCGCGATCCCGGCCATGGCGGCGGCAACGCTGCTGGGCCTGCCGCGCATGATCCATGAACAGAACGGCGTGTTGGGCCGGGTCAATCGCCTGTTTGCGCCGCGTGTGCATCAGGTGGCCTGCGGCACCTGGCCCACCGATCTGCCTGCGGGCGTCGCGGGCGTCGACGTGGGCAACCCGGTGCGCGCGGCGGTGCTGGAACGCGCCGGGGCGGGCTATATCGCGCCGGGCGACTATCCCATGTCGCTGCTGGTGATCGGCGGCAGCCAAGGCGCGCGCATCCTGTCCGATGTGGTGCCCGCCGCCGTGGCGGCCCTGCCGGATGCGGTGCGCCGCAACCTGCGCGTCAGCCACCAGGCCCGTGCCGAGGATGTCGACCGGGTCGAGGACGCCTATGCCCAGGCCGGCATCAGTGCCGAGGTGAAACCCTTCTTCCAGGATGTGCCGCGCCGGATCAGCGAGGCGCAGCTGGTGATCAGCCGTGCCGGCGCCTCGAGCGTAGCGGATCTGAGCGTGATCGGTCGCCCCGCGATCCTGATCCCCTTTGCCGCCGCCACCGCCGATCATCAGACCGCCAATGCGCGCGGACTGGTTGATGCGGGGGCCGCGATCCTGATCCCCGAAAGCAGGCTGGACGCGCAGGTTCTGGCCGATCAGATGATGTTGGTACTGGACAATCCCCAAGGGGCCGAGGATATGGCCCGCGCGGCGCTGTCCTGCGGGCGGCCCGATGCCGCCCAGACCCTGGCCGATATGGTCGAGGCGCTGGTCCAGACCCACAAGACCCCGAAAGGCGCAGAATGAACGCGGCAACCAAACTTCCCGGCGACGTCGGTCCCATCCATTTCGTGGGCATCGGCGGGATCGGCATGTCCGGCATCGCCGAGGTGCTGCTGAACCATGGCTATACCGTGCAGGGGTCCGATCAGAAGACAACCAAGATCACCGACCGTCTGGCGGGGCTTGGCGCCACCATCTTCGAAGGGCAGGCGGCCGAGAACCTCGCCGGCGCGCAGGTCGTGGTGATCTCAAGCGCGATCAAGCCGGGCAATCCCGAGCTGGACGAGGCGCGCCGCATGGGCCTGCCCGTCGTGCGCCGGGCCGAGATGCTGGCCGAGCTGATGCGGCTGAAATCCAACATCGCCATCGCGGGCACCCATGGCAAGACCACGACCACCACGATGGTGGCCGAGGTGCTGGTGGCTGGCGGGATCGACCCCACGGTCGTCAATGGCGGGATCATCCACGCTTACGGCTCGAACGCGCGGATGGGGCAGGGCGAATGGATGGTGGTCGAGGCTGACGAGAGCGATGGCACCTTCAACCGGCTGCCCGCAACCATCGCCATCGTCACCAATATCGATCCGGAACACATGGAACACTGGGGCGATTTCGAAAGGCTGAAACAGGGCTTTGTGGATTTCGTCTCGAATATTCCCTTTTACGGTGTGGCGGTCTGCTGCACCGATCACCCCGAGGTCCGCAGCCTTGTGGGCCGTATCACGGACCGGCGCGTGATCACCTATGGGTTCAACGCCCAGGCCGATGTGCGCGCGCTGAACCTGCGCTATGAGGCGGGTGTGGCGCATTTCGACATCGCATTGCAGGCCGAGGATATCGTGATCGAGGGCTGCACCCTGCCGATGCCGGGGGATCACAACGTGTCGAACGCGCTGGCGGCGGTGGCCGTGGCGCGGCATCTGGGCATGAAGGGTGACGAGATCCGCGGTGCGCTGGCGGCCTTTGGCGGCGTCAACCGGCGCTTCACCAAGGTGGGCGAGGTGGGCGGCGTCACCATCATCGACGATTACGGCCATCACCCGGTCGAGATCGCGGCCGTGCTGAAGGCGGCCCGCCAGGCCACGCAGGGCCGCGTCATCGCCGTGCACCAGCCGCATCGCTATACCCGGCTGAGCGCATTGTTCGAAGACTTCTGCGGTTGTTTCAACGAGGCCGATGTCGTCGCCATCGCCGAGGTCTACGCGGCGGGCGAGGCGCCCATCGCGGGGGCCAGCCGCGACGATCTGGTGGCCGGGCTGATCCGGCACGGGCATCGCCACGCGCGGGCCGTGACGGATGAGGATGACCTGCTGCGGCTGGTGCGCGAACAGGCGCGGCCCGGCGATATGGTCGTCTGCCTGGGGGCGGGCACGATCAGCGCCTGGGCCAACAACCTGCCCGCCCGGCTGCAGGGCTGAGCGCGTGCGCCCGGTCCGCGCCCGATGGCTTGCGCGGAACCGGAGCGTGATGGATATTTGGAGCAAGAAGAAACAGCGGACGTGCTGGCGGAGGGCTGGCCATGGCTGAGGCATTGAAGCGACGGATCGGGCCGGGCCTGCTGACGGCTTATGGCGTGGGCATCATGGTGGGCGCGGGCATCTATGTGCTGACCGGGGCCGCCGCCGGGGCCGCCGGCATCTGGGCGCCACTGTCCTTTGCGCTGGCGGCGATCGTGGCAGTGCCCACGGCGCTGAGCTTTGCCGAACTGGCCGCGCGCATTCCCGAGGCGGCGGGCGATTCATCCTATGTCGAAGTGGGCTTGCGCCGCCACGCGCTTGCCGTGGCGGTGGGGGCGGTCAATGTGATCGCGGGGGTCGTGGCGGCGGCCGCGGTGCTGCGCGGGGGCGTGGGCTATCTGACCTCGATCGTCGATATTCCCTTTGTTTGGGGCATTGTCGGTCTTGGGGCGGCAATGACGCTGATCGCGGTGGTGGGGGTGCTGGAAAGCCTGACCTTCGCGGCGGTACTGACCGTGATCGAGGTGCTGGGCCTGACACTTGTGATCGGTGCGGGCTTTGCCGCGGCACCCGTGGCGGACTGGGTCGCACCACCCGCGCCGGAATGGTCCGGGGTGGCGGCGGCGACGATCTTTGCCTTCTTTGCCTTCATCGGTTTTGACGATGTCGTCAATATCGCCGAGGAGACGCATGCGCCGGGGCGCAGCATGCCGCGCGCGATCCTTTGGGCGCTGGCGATCACGGGGCTTTTGTACATGCTGGTCTCGCTGGCGGCGGTCCGGGCGGTTCCGCGTGAGCTGCTGGGCGCCTCGGAACGTCCGCTTGCGCTGGTATGGGAGGCGGGCACGGGAACATCGGCCGCCTTCCTGTCGGCCATCGCCGTCGCGGCCGCGCTGAACGGGGTGCTGGCGCAGATCGTCATGGCGGCGCGGGTACTGTTCGGCCTGGGCAAACGCTCGCCGGGTCTGTCGGTCTTTCGCCAGGCGCACAAGCGCTTTGGCACGCCGGCGTTGGGGACTGTGGTAATCGGTGCCGCGGTCACGGCATCGGCGCTGACCTTGCCGGTCGCGGTGCTGGCCGAGATCACGACCCAGGCGCTGCTGATCGTCTTCGCCATCGTCAACGTGGCGCTGATCGGGCTGAAGCGGCGCGTGCCCGAGGGGCCCTTCGTGGTGCCCATGGTCGTGCCCGTGCTGGGGGTCATCAGCTGTGTGCTGACCTTCGCGGCCTCTTTCCTGGGGGGCGGCGGATGAGCGGGTCGCTGATCCTGGCCTGTCTATGGGCGCTGGGGGCAAATCTGGCGGCGATACTGCCGTCACGCGACAACCACTGGCGCCGGGCCTATGTGCTGATCGCCTTGGGTATTCCCCTTCTGGGGTATGTGACCTATGAGAACGGGCCTGTCATCGGGCTTGTGGTCATGATGGCGGGGATGAGCATGTTGCGCTGGCCGGTCATCTATCTTGGCCGCTGGATGCGGCGCCTGATGGAGAAGAAGGATGGCCCGACCTGACCGGATCGCGGGATTGCGCGGCAGCCTGAGCACGGGCAAGCCACTGTCGGACCTGACATGGCTGCGCGTGGGCGGGCCTGCGGACTGGCTTTATCAGCCTGCCGACACCGCGGATCTTGCGTATTTCCTGGGTGCGCTTGATGCCGATGTCGCGGTTTTTCCGATGGGGGTCGGCAGCAACCTGATCGTGCGTGACGGCGGCCTGCGCGCCGTGGTGATCCGGCTGGGGCGCGGCTTCAACGCGATCGAGATCGCGGGCGACCGGGTCAGCGCTGGATCGGCGGCGCTGGATGCCCATGTGGCGCGGCGCGCGGCGGAGGCCGGGCTGGACCTGACCTTTCTGCGCACCATCCCCGGCAGCATCGGCGGCGCGGTCAGGATGAACGCGGGGTGCTATGGCGCTTACGTGGCCGATGTGCTGACCGAGGTCGAGGCCGTGACCCGCGATGGCCGCATCGTCACGCTGTCGCGCGATGATCTGCGCCTGTCCTACCGGCAAAGCGTGCTGCCGGAGGGCTGGGTGCTGACCCGCGCCACGTTCCAGGCGCCTGCCGGCGATCCGGCGGCGCTGGCGGCGCGGATGGACGAGCAGATCGCGCGCCGCGATGCCAGCCAGCCCACGAAGGATCGCAGCGCCGGCAGCACCTTTCGCAATCCGGCCGGATTTTCCAGCACCGGGCGCGCCGATGACGTGCATGACCTCAAGGCGTGGAAGCTGATCGAGGATGCCGGAATGCGCGGCGCGCGGCTGGGCGGCGCGCAGATGAGCGAAATGCACGCCAACTTCCTGATCAATGCCGGGGGCGCCAGCGCCGCCGATCTGGAAAACCTTGGCGAGAGCGTGCGAAAAAAGGTTTACGATTCAACCGGGATCACGCTAGAGTGGGAAATCATGAGGGTCGGCGAAACGACCCCTGAGAGCGGTTGACAGGCACTATCACACATAAGGGTCACTGACCCCTGAACAAAAGGGTCATTCAAGGCCCGGGATTTGAGGCACGGATTGGGTATGTCGGGCAGGACACCCCCCAAGGTTGCGGTATTGATGGGCGGCGCTTCGGCCGAACGCGAGGTGTCGCTGTCATCGGGGCGCGAATGCGCCGCGGCGCTGCAATCTGAAGGCTATGAGGTGGTCACGCTGGATGCGGGGACCGATCTGCCTGCACGTCTGGCCGAGGTCGCGCCCGACGTGGTGTTCAACGCGCTGCATGGCCGCTGGGGCGAGGATGGCTGCGTGCAGGGGCTGCTGGAATGGCTGCGCCTGCCCTATACCCATTCGGGTGTGCTGGCCTCGGCGCTGGCGATGGACAAGCAACGTACCAAGGATATCTACCGCGCCGAGGGTCTGCCCGTGGTGCCCAGCGTGCTTGCCACGCAGGCCCAGATTTCCGCCGCGCATCTGATGCCGCCGCCCTATGTGGTCAAACCCTTCGACGAAGGATCTTCTGTCGGTGTGGTGATCGTGCGCGAGGGCATGAATGCGCCGCGCCTGCCCGAGGGGCTTCCAGACATCCTGATGGTCGAGGCCTATGCACCGGGGCGCGAGCTGACTGTCACGGTGATGGGCGATCGCGCCCTGGGCGTGACCGAGATCATCACCGATGGCTGGTATGATTACGACGCGAAATACAAGCCCGGCGGGTCGCGCCATGTCTGCCCCGCGGACCTGCCCGCGACGATCACCGATGCCTGCATGGATTACGCGCGGCGCGCCCATGACGCACTGGGCTGCCGGGGTGTCACGCGCACCGATTTCCGCTGGGATGACAGCCGCGGCCTGGACGGTCTGGTGCTGCTGGAAACCAACACGCAGCCCGGCATGACGCCCACGTCGCTGTCGCCGGAGCATGCCGCCCTGATCGGGCTGAGCTTCGGGCAGTTCTGTGCCTGGATGGTGGAGGATGCCTCGTGCAACAGGTGAACCATCGGCTTGATCCGGCGCCCTCGCGCTGGTCCTACCGGATGCAGCGGCTGATGCTGACGCCGCTTTATCGCAACCTGTTGCGGGTCGGGCTGCCCTTCGCGATCGCGTTCGGCTCTGTCAGCCTTTACATGTCCGACGATCAGCGCCGCGACAGCGTTGTGCAGACGGTCGTCGACCTGCGCGAGCAGTTCCAGACGCGGCCCGAATTCATGGTCAACCTGATGGCGATCGACGGTGCCTCCAGCAGCGTGGCCGAGGATATCCGCGAAGTGCTGCAACTGGATTTCCCGATCAGCAGCTTCGATCTGGAACTCGAGGAAGTGCTGGCCCAGATCCGCGATCTGCCGCCCGTGCAGGAGGCCAGCGTACGGATCAGGTCCGGCGGCATTCTGCAGGTCGATGTGGTCGAGCGCAGCCCGGCCGTGGTCTGGCGCACGATGCAGGGTCTTGAGGTGCTGGACGGAACCGGTGCCGTCATCGCGCCCGCCACATCGCGCGAGGCCTATGCCGTCTTGCCGCTGATCGCGGGCGAGGGGGCGGATCGCCATGTCGGCGAGGCGCTTGATCTGGTGCGCGCGGCGGGCCCTCTGGGCGCGCGGATGCGTGGCCTTGTGCGCGTGGGCGACAGGCGCTGGGACGTGGTGCTGGACCGCGAGCAGCGCATTCTGCTGCCCGAGGACGGTCCCGTCCAGGCGCTGGAGCGCGTGATCGCCATGGGCCAGGTCCATGAGATGCTGGAACGCGATCTGTCCGTCATGGACATGCGGCTTAGCCAGAGACCAACCATCCGGATGAATCCCGCCGCTGTCGAGCAGTGGCGCGAAATGCAGACAACTCATGCAGGGATTGCAAGACAATGATCGAGCTTTATGAAAGCCAGCGCGCCATGCGGAACATGCGACGCGCCGCCATGCAGCGCGGTGTCGTGGCCATCCTGGATGTGGGCAGCTCGAAGATAGGGTGCCTGGTGCTGCGCTTCGACGGCTCCGATCGCGAGATGGAGGTCGAGGGTGTCGGCCCGATGGCGGGGCAGGCGGGGTTCCGGGTGATCGGCGCGGCCACGACACGGTCGCGCGGGGTGCGCTTCGGTGAGATCCACGCCATGCAAGAGACGGAACGCGCGATCCGCACCGCCGTCCAGGCCGCGCAGAAGATGGCCAATATCCGGGTGGATCACGTGATTGCCTGTTTTTCGGGCGGTGCGCCACGCAGCTATGGTCTGGCGGGGGCGATTGATCTGGAAGGGCATGTGGTCACCGAACAGGATGTCAGCCGCGTCCTGAGTGCCTGCGAGGTTCCCGAATACGGCGAGGGGCGCGAGGTGCTGCACGCCCAGCCTGTCAATTTCGCGCTGGATCATCGGTCTGGCCTGGGCGATCCGCGCGGCCAGATGGGGATGCGGCTTGCGACCGACATGCACATGCTGACGGTGGATGCCGCCGCGATCCAGAACCTGGCCCATTGCGTCAAGCGCTGCGATCTGGAACTGGCCGGTGTCGCCTCGTCTTCCTATGTGTCGGGGATCTCGGCCATGGTCGAGGACGAACAGGAACTGGGCGGTGCCTGCATCGACCTCGGCGGTGGTACGACCGGCCTGTCGATCTTCATGAAAAAGCACATGATCTATGCCGACAGCGTCAAGATGGGCGGTGATCACGTCACTGGCGATATTTCGATGGGTCTGGGTGTGCCGACCGCGACGGCCGAACGCATCAAGACATTCTACGGTGGGGTGGTCGCCACCGGCATGGACGACCGCGAGATGATCGAGATCGGCGGCGATACAGGCGATTGGGAACATGACCGGCGCACGGTCAGCCGGGCCGAACTGATCGGGATCATGCGTCCCCGGGTCGAGGAAATTCTGGAAGAAGTCCGCAGGCGGCTGGACGCGGCCGGGTTCGAACACCTGCCCAGCCAGCAAATCGTCCTGACCGGGGGCGGCAGCCAGATTCCGGGTCTGGATGGGCTTGCCAGCCGCATCCTGGGCCAGCAGGTCCGCCTTGGGCGACCGCTGCGGGTGCACGGATTGCCGCAGTCGGCCACGGGGCCGGGTTTCGCCAGCGCGGTCGGGCTGTGCCTGTTCGCGGCACATCCGCAGGACGAGTGGTGGGATTTCGAAATTCCGGTCGATCGCTACCCGGCGCGGTCGCTGAGAAGAGCCGTGAAATGGTTCAAGGACAACTGGTAACCGCTAGATATGGCCTATTCGGCGAAATCCCGCGTGCGGTGAGCATTCTATCGCCATATTTTGTGGTGAATTCGCGTTTTTTTGGTGACGATCCCGGCGGTACGGGTTATGAATAGTACCGAATAGGCAGAAAAATGCTCGCGAATGCGGGCTTTAACCTCAGGCGGACAGATCATGACATTGAACCTTTCGATGCCCGGACATGAAGAGCTCAAGCCACGTATCACCGTATTCGGTGTCGGCGGCGCGGGTGGCAATGCGGTCAACAACATGATCGAGAAGAAGCTGACCGGGGTCGAATTTGTCGTGGCGAATACCGACGCGCAGGCGCTTCAGCAAAGCAACGCCCCCAGCCGGATCCAGCTTGGCGTGAAAGTCACCGAAGGTCTGGGCGCAGGCGCGCGGGCAGCCGTGGGCGCCGCCGCCGCCGAGGAATCGATCGAACAGATCGTGGATCACCTGGCTGGCGCGCATATGTGCTTCATCACCGCCGGCATGGGTGGCGGCACCGGAACCGGTGCTGCCCCGATCATCGCGCAGGCCGCACGTGAACTGGGCGTGCTGACCGTCGGCGTCGTGACCAAGCCCTTCCAGTTTGAGGGCGCAAAGCGGATGCGTCAGGCCGAAGAAGGTGTCGAGGCGCTGCAGAAGATGGTCGATACCCTGATCATCATCCCCAACCAGAACCTGTTCCGTCTGGCCAATGAAAAGACCACCTTCACCGAAGCCTTCTCGATGGCGGACGACGTTCTGTACCAGGGCGTCAAGGGTGTGACCGACCTGATGGTGCGCCCCGGCCTGATCAACCTGGATTTCGCCGATGTCCGCGCCGTGATGGACGAGATGGGCAAGGCGATGATGGGCACTGGCGAAGCCTCGGGCGAAGATCGCGCGATCCAGGCTGCGGAAAAGGCAATCGCCAACCCGCTGCTGGACGAAATCAGCCTGCGTGGCGCCAAGGGTGTTCTGATCAACATCACCGGCGGGCATGACCTGACCCTGTTCGAGCTGGATGAGGCCGCCAACCGCATCCGCGAAGAGGTGGATGCCGATGCCAATATCATCGTCGGTTCGACCCTGGATACGGATATGGAAGGCATGATGCGCGTCAGCGTCGTGGCGACCGGGATCGACGTTGTCGAGGCCGCAGTCGAAATGCCCCGCCCCCGCCGCGGTATGGCGCAACCCCTGACCCAGCAGGTCAGCCAGGAAACCGCCGCTGCGGCACAGGCCCCTGTTGCCGCAAGTCAGGCAGAGAAGGCCCCGGTTCAAGCGACACAGGAAGCCCCCGCCACTGTGCAGCGCAAGGCCGAGCCGACCTTCTTCGAGGATCTGGATGTGCAACGCACCGCCGCGTCCGAGCAGATGGATGACATCTTTGCCGAGGATGCGGATCAGGACGACAGCCTGCCGCCGCCGGCCTATCAGCCGCGCACTGTGCAGCCCCAGGCCCGTTACGAAGAGGACGAGGATCAGGCAGCCGCCTTCGTGGCGCCGCGTGCGCCCGCGCCGGGCACCCCCTCTCCCGAGGCGCTGGCGCGTTTGCACCATGCCGTGAACAAGGCAGCCCCCCAGGCGCAGCGCCCGGCCGCACAGCCGCAGCCCGAGCCTGAGCATCGTGCGCGTTTCGGCATCAACTCGCTGATCAACCGCATGACCGGTCACGCGCATGAGGCGCAGGATCGTGCCCCGGCGCAGCCCGCACGTCAGCAACCCCCGGTGCGCGCGCAAGCCTCGCAGGGTCACGCGCAACAGGCCCGGCCGGCCCCGACCGACGCGCAGGACCCCGATCAGGAACGGATCGAGATTCCGGCCTTCCTGCGGCGCCAGGCGAACTGAAACCGGCCATTTCCGGCCTATGCAGCTTTTGGAAAAGACCGCTTTGGGGCGGTCTTTTTCTATTTGGAACAGTGTGTTGCGCTGGCTGGTATGCCGCGATGGCAGATATCCGCCCATGCGTTTCGAGGATGTTTCAATCGGTTACAAAGATTGAATTGTTACTAAAGCGTCACACCACTATTTTTTCGGCAAGGCGCCAGATCGCCATTTCCCAAACCCGAGGCTTGACGTGCAGCATACTTTGAAATCGGCGGTTCGCTTCAGCGGCGTGGGCCTGCATTCGGGCAAGCCGGTGCAGATGGTGATCCATCCCGCCGCCGCCGAACATGGTATCTGGTTTCGCCGCAGCGACATCCTGTTCGGCGATGCGATGATTCCCGCGCGCTGGGACGCGGTGCGCCAGTCGCCGCTGTGCACGTTGATGGAAAACCAGTCCGGGGTCACTGTCTCGACCGTGGAACATGTGATGGCCGCACTGGCAGGCTGTGGCGTTCATAACGCGCTGATCGAAGTGGACGGCCCCGAAGTGCCGATCCTTGATGGCAGCGCCGCTGCTTTCGTACGCAGCATCATGCAGCGTGGCCTGTGGGCGCAGGCCGCCCCCGTGCGCGCGCTGCAGGTTCTGGAAACGGTCGAGGTGCGGCGCGGCGATGCCTGGGCGCGGATTGCGCCCTCGGACAGCCTGATCATCGATTTCCGCATCGAGTTCGACGATGCCGCGATCGGCGCGCAGTCCAAGCGCCTGACCATGTCCAACGGCACGTTCGTGCGCGAACTGTGCGACAGCCGCACGTTTTGCCGCCAGGCCGATGTCGAGGCGATGCATGCCTGCGGGCTGGCCCTGGGTGGCACGCTGGAAAATGCCGTTGTCGTCGATGGTGATCGCGTTCTCAGCCCCGGCGGATTGCGCCACCGTGACGAGGCGGTGCGCCACAAGATGCTGGATGCGCTGGGTGATCTTGCCCTGGCAGGAGCGCCGCTGCTGGGGGCCTATACGGGCCATCGCGCGGGTCATGCATTGACCAACGAGTTGTTGCGCTGCCTGTTCGCACGCCCCTCGGCCTATCGGATGGTTGTGTGCGATCCCGCCATGACCGCCCGGCTTCCCGGTGTGGGCGTCCATATGGACGAAATTCCGGCGGTGGCATGAACCACCCTTCAACGGCGGCTGTAGCGCTGTCTTTGTCTATTTGCGCCAAAGACGTTTTGCACCGGAATTTTCTGTGCTAGGACCGTCTTTGACAGCAGGGTTCGGCCCTGCGGACGAGACCAGACAAAGGTGAGAGCAAGCATGACAGGCGGGTCCCGGGCAAGTGTGATCGGCGGCGTTCTACTGGCTGTTTTGCTGGCTGGATGCGACAGTACGGTGGAACGCGCGGGGCGCGGATCGATTCCCCTCGACAGTTTCACGGCAGAACAGATCTACGAGCGGGCCGAGTTCGAGATTGATCGCAACCGTCCCGAGGATGCGGCCTTCTATTTCTCCGAGATCGAGCGTCTTTATCCCTATTCGGAATGGGCCAAGCGCGGTCTGATCATGCAGGCCTATGCCTATCATTCGGCCCGTGATTTCGAAAACAGCCGTGCCGCGGCGCAACGCTATATCGATTTCTTCCCGGCCGATGACGATGCGGCTTACGCGCAATATCTGCTGGCGCTTTCCTATTACGACCAGATCGACGATGTGGGCCGTGACCAGGGCCTGACCTTTCAGGCGTTGCAGGCCCTGCGTACCGTGATCGAGGTTTATCCCGACAGCGAATATGCCAGTTCCGCGATCCTGAAATTCGACCTGGCCTTCGACCATCTGGCCGGCAAGGAAATGGAAATCGGACGGTATTACCTGAAGGGCAATCACTATACCGCCGCGATCAACCGGTTCCGCGTCGTGGTGCAGGATTTCCAGACCACCAGCCATACCGCAGAGGCGCTGCATCGCCTTGTCGAAGCGTATCTGTCCCTTGGTCTGACCCAGGAGGCGCAGACGGCTGGCGCGATCCTGGGCCATAACTTCCGGTCAACCACTTGGTACGCGGACAGCTTCAAGCTGCTGAACGGGCGCGGCCTGGAACTGGAGGCGGCGGGCGACAGCTGGCTGGCGCAGATCTATCGCCAGACGATCCGCGGTCAGTGGCTGTGATGGCCATGCCTTGCACCGCTGGCCGACGGGCATGAGCCGGGGGCAGGCCGGGAATGCTGCGCGCGCTTGAAATCCGCGACATGCTGATCATCGACCGGCTGGATCTTGCCTTCCAGCCGGGTCTGAATGTGCTGACCGGCGAAACCGGCGCGGGCAAGTCGATCCTGCTGGACAGTCTTGGATTCGTGCTGGGGTGGCGCGGCCGCGCCGAACTGGTGCGGCAGGGCGCCGAGCAGGGCGAGGTGGTCGCCGTGTTCGAATTGCCCAAGGGCCATGCCGCTCATGCCGTGCTGGAGGAGGCGGGCCTGCCCACCGGGCCCGAGCTGATCCTGCGCCGCATCAACACGCTTGACGGGCGCAAGACATCCTGGATCAACGATCGGCGCTGTTCCGGCGAGGTGCTGCGCGCATTGTCCGAGACGCTGGTCGAATTGCACGGTCAGCATGATGATCGCGGCCTGCTGGACCCCAAAGGCCACCGGACGCTGCTGGATGCTTTCGCGGGACTTGCGGGGCAGCTCGACACGGTGCGTGGCGCCTGGCGGCATCGCGCAAGGCTGATGCGCCAGTTGGCCGAAGCGCAAGCCGCCCTGGACGCCGTGCGCGCCGAGGAGGATTTTCTGCGCCATGCCATGGAAGAGCTGGACGCGCTGGATCCCCAACCCGGCGAGGAGGCCGAGCTGGATACCCGCCGCCGCATGATGCAAGGGGCCGAGCGGATCCGCGAAGACATGGCCCGCGCCCATGCAATCCTGGGGCCACAGGGGGCCGAGGGCGCGATGGGCGATGGCTTGCGCTGGCTGGACGGGATCGCGGACCGGGCCGAAGGGATGCTGGATGCGCCGCTGGAGGCATTGGGGCGCGCGCTGAACGAACTGGCCGAGGCCGTGCAGGGGATCGAGCGCGCGCAGGATGTGATGAGCTTTGATCCGCACGAGCTTGAGACGGTGGAGGAACGGCTTTTCGCGATCCGGGCGCTGGCGCGCAAGCATGACGTGCTAGCGGATGACCTGGGACAGTTCGCGGAAGGGCTGCGCGACCGTCTGGCGGCGCTGGACCGGGGTGATGCGGAGCTCAAGACGCTCAAGGCGGAACTGGGCCGCGCCGATGCGGCCTATGATGCGGCGGCCCTTGCGCTGACCGCCGCACGCACCGAGGCCGCGGCGCGCCTTGACCGGGCGGTTACGGCGGAGCTGGCCCCCCTGAAGATGGATCGCGCGGTCTTCCGCACCGTGATCGAGCCATCGGACCCCGGCCCCGAGGGGCGCGACACCGTGGCCTTCAGCGTGGCGACAAACCCCGGCGCGCCGGCGGGCCCGCTGGCGCGGATCGCGTCGGGCGGCGAGTTGAGCCGATTCCTGCTGGCGCTGAAAGTCTGCCTGAGCGATCGTGATGCAGGCATCACGATGATCTTCGACGAGATCGACCGCGGCGTGGGCGGGGCGACGGCCGATGCCGTGGGCCGCCGGCTGGCGGCGCTGGCGACAGGCGGGCAGGTGCTGGTCGTGACGCATTCGCCGCAGGTGGCGGCCCTTGGCGCGCATCACTGGCGCGTGGAAAAACGCGTGCAGGCCGAGATGACGACAACCACCGTCGTGCCGCTGGATGCGGCCGCGCGGGTGGATGAGATCGCCCGGATGGTGGCGGGCGACACGATCACCGACGAGGCACGCGGCGCAGCGCGGGCGCTGCTGGCCGGGACGGTCTGAGCCTTCCGTCCGTCAGGCCCGCTGCATCGGTTGCGTATGGATATTTGAAGCAAGAAGAAACGAAGGGGCGCGCGCGGCTAGGTGTCTTGCCGCAGCATCTTGCCCGGGTTCATGATATTGGCCGGGTCCAGCGCCATCTTCAGCGTTTGCATCACATCCCATGCCTGCCCGTGTTCGGCCTGCATGTAATCCAGCTTGCCCAGCCCGATGCCATGTTCACCCGTGGCTGTCCCGCCCATCTCGAGCGCGCGGGTCACCATGCGATGCGACAGCGCCTTGGCGGTCTCTTCCTGCGCGGGCTCGGCCTGGTCGTAGAGCAGGATGGCATGAAAATTCCCGTCTCCGACATGGCCCAGGATCGGCCCCGCGATGCCGGAGGCGTCGATATCGGCCTGTGTCTGCTTGACCGCATCGGCCAGGCGCGAGATCGGCACGCAGATATCCGTGACAATCGCCATGGCGCCGGGGCGCGAGGCCTTGATCGCGTAATAGGCATTGTGGCGCATGGCCCAGAGCGCGCGACGATCCTCGGGGCGGGTGGCCCAGTCGAAGCCGGTGCCGCCATGATCGGCCACGATCTCGCCGAATGTTTCGACCTGCTCGCGCACGCCCGCGTCCGAGCCGTGGAATTCCACCATCAGATGCGGTTGCAGCGGAATGTCGGTGCCTGACCAGGCATTGACGGCGGCGACGCTGGCGGCGTCGATGAATTCGATCCGCGCCATGGGCAGGCCCAGCTGGATCGTGTCGATCACGGCCGCCACCGCATCGGTCATGTCGGCAAACCCGCAGATCGCCGCGGCCGTCGCCTCGGGCTGGCCATGCAGGCGCAGGGTCATCTCGGTGATCAGCCCCAGCGTGCCCTCGGCGCCGACGAAAAGCGCGGTCAGGTCATAGCCCGCCGCCGTCTTGCGCGCCCGCGTGCCCGTGCGGATGATGCGGCCATCGGCCAGCACGACCTCGAGGCCAAGGACATTGTCGCGCATCGTGCCGTAGCGGACGGCCGTGGTGCCGCTGGCGCGGGTCGAGGCCATGCCGCCCAGCGAGGCATTGGCCCCCGGGTCGACCGGAAAGAACAGTCCCGTGGCGCGCAACGCCTCGTTCAGCGCTTCGCGGGTCAGGCCCGGTTGCACGACCACATCCATGTCGGCGGCATTGATCTGCAGCACCCGGTTCATCAGGCGGAAATCAACGCAGACCCCGCCATGGGGCGACTGGGCCTGTCCCTCCAGCGAGGTGCCGGCACCATAGCCCACCACGGGGATGCCATGGGCCGCGCACAGGCGCAGGATGGCCGACACCTCTGCCGTGGTTTCGGGATAGACGACCATCTCGGGCGGCATCAGGGGGAAATGCGTCTCGGAGCGGCCGTGCTGGTCGAGTTCGGACTTGGACCGGGTGGCGCGTTGTCCTAACAAGGTAGTCAGATCGTCAAGAGCTGTCTGGCGGATCATCCGTGTCTCCCAGCGTTTCGGATGGACCGAGCCTAGGCCAAGCCGACAGGACGGGGAAGGGGCAAGAGCATGGATAGAACAGCGCGGCGGCATCTGCGTGCCCTGAGCAAGGGGCCGGTCTGATGCGTCAGGCCATCATGGCCCAAGTGCTGCAGCTGTTGCGCGATATGGTGACCTGGCTGGCCGAGGCCCTGCGCCTGTTGCGCAAGCGCGGCCCCAGCCAGTTCCAGTTCTGGCTGATCGCCCTGATCATCGGGATTGCCGCCGGTTTCGCAGCCCTTTTGTTCCGCAAGGGGATCGAGACCCTGCAGGCCTTTCTTTACGGGACCGATGATGTGGCCAAGCTGCACAGCTTTGCCGAAACCATGCCCTGGTACTGGATCCTGATCCTGCCCATCGCGGGGGGGCTTGTGGTGGGGCTGATCCTGCACCGGTTCACGCCGGACGGTCGGGTGCGCGCGGTGGCGGATGTGATCGAAGGGGCGGCGCTGCAGGATGGGCGGGTTGAGCATCGCGCGGGCATCGCCTCGGCGGCGGCCTCGCTGATCACGCTGTCGACCGGTGGATCCAGCGGGCGCGAAGGCCCGGTCGTGCATATGGCCGCGGTGATTTCCAGTTGGGTCAGCGAACGCATCCGCGCCGACGGGATCACCGGGCGCGACCTGTTGGGCTGCGCGGTGGCGGCGGCGGTTTCGGCCAGCTTCAACGCGCCCATCGCCGGGGCGCTTTTCGCGCTGGAGGTCGTGTTGCGGCATTTCGCGGTGCATGCTTTCGCGCCGATCGCGATTGCCGCCGTGGCGGGGACGGTGATCAACCGTCTCGAATATGGCGGCGTGACCGAGTTCAGCCTGCCGGGGTTCAGCGCGCTTGAATTCTATGGCGAATTGCCTGCCTTCCTGATCCTGGGCCTGGTCTGCGGGCTGGTGGCGACCGCGCTGATGCGCTCGATCTTTCTGGCCGAGAATGTGGGCAATCGCATCCAGGACATGACCGGCTTGCCGCGCTGGCTGCGTCCGGCGGTTGCGGGGGCCATGCTGGGCGGTCTGGCGATCTGGTTTCCCCATATCATCGGTGTCGGCTACGAGACGACATCGGATGCCCTGACCGGCCAGCTTCTGCTGCATGAGGCGGTGGTCTTCTGCGCGCTCAAGGTTCTGGCCGTGGCCATCACCATGGGCGGGCGCATGGGGGGTGGGGTATTCTCGCCCTCGCTGATGATCGGGGCCTTGACGGGGCTTGCCTTCGGGATGATTGCCACGGGGCTTTTCCCGGAGGTCTCGGGGGCCAGCACGATCTATGCCCTGGCGGGCATGGGGGCGGTGTCGGCGGCGGTTCTGGGCGCGCCGATCTCGACCACGCTGATCGTCTTCGAGATGACGGGCGACTGGCAGATCGGGATCGCGGTGCTGACGGCGGTGTCGCTGTCCACGGTCCTGGCCTCGCGCCTCGTGGACCGGTCGTTTTTCCTGACCCAGCTGGAACGGCGCGGTGTGCATCTGGCGGCGGGTCCGCAGGCCTATCTGCTGTCGATGTTCCGGGTCGGCGCGGTCATGCGCAAGCTGGGCGAACCCGGCATGGCAGACGAGACCGCCTGTCACGAGATGATCGAGGATGGCATCTTCGTCGAGGCGACCGCGACGCTTGAGGCGGCATTGCCCCTTTTTGACCGGGCCGGCGTGCCCTTTCTTCCGGTGATCACACCGTCGAAGGGGGATGAGGCGCCGCAGCTCTGGGGCGCGCTCTTCCACGTGGACGCGCTCAAGACCTACAACAGCGCCCTGGCCGCCACGGCCAAGGAGGAACACAGCTAGGCCCGCTGAATATGCGCGGCGGGCCCTGTTTCTTCTTGCTGCAAATATCCATGCGCGCCCGCAAGGCGCCAGTGCGGTCCGGGGATCAGACCTGTTCCACCGCCACTGTGTCCGAGGCGTAGAAGGCGATGTGATCCTTGATCCGCTCCATCCCCGGTTTGGGATCCTCATAGGACCAGGCGGCATTTTTCAGCGTCGTGCTTTTGGTCACGATCGAGAAATAGCTGGCATCGCCCTTGTGGGGGCAATGGGTGCTGTGATCGGTCCGGTCCAGAAAGGCCATCGCGATATCCTTGCGCGGGAAGTAGATCACGAAGGGCATGGACCCTTCCGTCAGTTCCAGCGCATCGTGCGATTCGCCCAGAACGGCACCGCCGGCGCGGACCACCCAGGTGCCATCAGCCTTGGTAATCTTGATATGGTCAGCCATCGTTCTCCCCCGTTTCGATAGTGGCAGGCCCGCCTGATTTGTCAGAGACGTATCACAGCGGAGCGGTTGCCTGCGACAACCATATCCGCGCCGCATCCGAAATCCGAGGGGCGATCTTGTCGTGACATGCAGCATGGTAGCCATTCAGCCAGATGCGATCCTGCGCGGTCAGAAGACCCGGCAGGATCAGGCGGCGGTCGATCGGCACCCATGTCAGCGTATCGAAGCTGAACATGGCGCGATCGTCGGCGCCGGCAAGGGCGGGGGCCTCGCGCACCACGATCAGGTTCTCGATGCGGATGCCGAATGCGCCCTCGCGGTAATAACCGGGCTCGTTCGACAGGATCATGCCGGGCTGGAGCGGCACTTCGGACACGCGGCTGATCCGCTGCGGGCCTTCATGTACGCACAGGTAGACACCCACCCCGTGCCCGGTGCCGTGGTTGAAATCCAGCCCCGCCGCCCACAGGGGCGCGCGGGCGATCGCGTCGATGTCGCGCCCGGCCAGACCCTTGGGAAAGCGCAGGTGCGAAATCCCGATCATGCCTTGCAACACGCGGGTAAAGCAGGCTTTTTCCAGATCGCCCACCTCGCCCACGGGCAGGGTGCGGGTGATGTCGGTGGTGCCGTCCAGATATTGCCCGCCGCTGTCCACCACGATCAGATGGCCCGGTTCCAGCCGCGCATTGCTGCTGCGCGAGACGCGGTAATGCATGATTGCGCCATTGGGGCCGGTGCCTGCGATCGTCTCGAAGCTGATGTCGCGCAGGGCGTTGGTGGCGCGGCGGAACCCCTCGAGGGCGGTCGCCACGTCGATCTCGGTCAGGCTGCCGGGTTCCTGCGCGTCGAACCAGCACAGGAATTCCACCATGGCGGCGGCGTCGCGCAGATGCGCCTCGGTGGTGGCGGCGATCTCGGCCGGGGTCTTGGTGGCCTTGGGAAGAATGCAGGGATCCTGGCCCCAGGCGCAGGCCACACCTGCCTCGGCCAGTTCCATCGACACCCACAGCGGGGCTGTCGCGCGGTCCACCCGCACGGGGCCGGTCAGGCTACGCAGGCCGGGACCGAAGGCTGTGACCGGGCGCAGCGTGACCTCGGCCCCCAAATGCGCGCGCAGCGCGTCGTCGCATTTGGCGGGATCGGCGTATAGCGTCATGTGCCCGTTGTCATGCAGCACGGCAAAGCCATGCGGCACCGGGTTGCGCGGGATATCCGCGCCGCGCACGTTCAAAAGCCAGGCGATGGAATCGGCCAGCGTGATCACGGCCGCCGTCTGGCCCGCCAAGCGCAGCGTTTCAGCCAGGCGCGCGCGCTTGGATGCACTTGTCTCGCCCGCCAGATCGTCGGGATAGGGGGTGATCGGTCCGGTGGGCGGAGCGGGTTGATCCGGCCAGATGCTGTCCACCGCATTGGCGACAGGCTTCAGCGTGATCGCGCTGCCCGACAGCGCCTCTTCCAGCTTGCCGATCTCTTCGGCCGTATGCAGCCAGGGATCAAAGCCGATCACGCCGCCATTGGGCAGCGCGCCGCGCAGCCAGTCGGCCAGACCTGTCTCGGGCCAGGGAACGGGGGTGAAATGGGCCAGATCCACCTGGCCTTTCACTTGCGTGCGATAGCGCCCGTCGATGAAGACGCCCGCCACATGCGGCAGCACGCAGGCAAAGCCCGCCGATCCGGTGAAACCGCTCAGCCAGGCCAGGCGCGCATCATGCGGGGCCACGTATTCGCCCTGATGGGCATCGGCGCGGGGCACCAGGAAACCGGTCAACCCTTCGCGCGCCAGATGGTCGCGCAGCGCGGCCAGCCGGGGTGGGCCCTGCTCGGGGCGGGCGCTTTCCTCGAAGGTCTGGAACATCCTACATGGCCCTTTTCATGCCCAGCATCCGGGCCCGTGCGCGCGGATCGCTGTCGAACAGACCGGCCAGCTGTTCGGTCATGGCGCCCGCCAGCTGATCCACATCGGTGATGGTGACGGCATGCTGGTAGTAGCGCGTCACGTCATGGCCGATGCCGATGGCGATCAGTTCCACGGCCCGGCGCTTTTCCACCATGGCGATCACGTCGCGCAGGTGTTTTTCAAGGTAGTTCGCGGGGTTCACCGACAGGGTGGAATCATCCACCGGCGCACCGTCCGAGATCACCATCATGATCTTGCGTGCCTCGGGGCGGCCGATCATGCGCCGATGCGCCCATTCCAGCGCCTCGCCGTCGATGTTTTCCTTCAGCAAGCCTTCCTTCATCATCAGCCCCAGGTTGGACCGGGTCCGCCGCCATGGCGCGTCGGCGGATTTGTAGATGATGTGGCGCAGGTCGTTCAGGCGGCCGGGTTGCTGCGGACGGCCTTCGGCCAGCCATTTCTCGCGGCTTTGTCCGCCTTTCCAGGCGCGGGTGGTAAAGCCAAGGATTTCGACCTTGACCGAGCAGCGTTCCAGCGTGCGCGCCAGAACATCGGCGCAAATCGCCGCGATCGAGATCGGGCGGCCACGCATCGAGCCCGAGTTGTCCAGCAGCAGCGTCACGACGGTGTCGCGGAATTCGGTGTCCTTTTCGACCTTGAAGGACAGCGGCGTGGTGGGGTTGGCGACAACCCGCGCCAGACGGCCCGCGTCCAGAATGCCTTCTTCCATGTCGAACAGCCAGGACCGGTTCTGCTGCGCCTGAAGGCGGCGTTGCAGCTTGTTGGCCAGACGGCCCACTGCCCCTTTGAGCGGCTCAAGCTGCTGGTCCAGATAGGCGCGCAGGCGTTCCAGTTCGACCGGGTCGGCCAGTTCCTCGGCCAGGATTTCCTCATCGAAATCAGTGACATAGACGGCATAGTTCGGGTCTGCGTCCGATACGGGCTGCGGCGCGGGCGGCTCCAGCGGGGCCTCGCCATCGGGCAGGTCGGTATCCTCGCCCATCTCCTGATCGGCCAGTTCGTCCATCGAGACCTGGGCCTGGCTTGCATCCTGGCTATCGTCCTGGGACTGTTCGGGGCTGGCCTCGGCCTCTTCCTGTTGCTGGTCGTCCTGACCGCTGCTGTCGGGGTCTTCCTGCTGCTCGGCGCTGTCTTCGGCGTCGTCCTGATCGTCATCGGGCTGATCGGGGTCATCGCCCAGCTGATCGCCGTAACCCAGATCCTCGATCACCTTGCGGGCGAAACGCGCGAAAGCCGCCTGATCCGACAGCTTGTCCTGCAAACCTTCCAGCGTGCCGCCGGCCTGATCCTCGATGAAGCCGCGCCACAGTTCCATCACGTTCTGTGCGCCTGCGGGCAGGGGGCGGCCCGTGGCCAGATGCCGGATCATGTAGCCCGCGGCGGTCGCCAGCGGCGCATCTGACGCCTGGGTGATCTGGTCATAGCCCGCGCGCGCGGCCTCATGCGCGATCTTGGCGTCGATATTGCCGGCGGTGCCGGGCATGTCGCGCGCGCCCATCGCCTCGCAACGCGCGGTTTCCATCGCCTCGTAAAGATCACGCGCCATCTGGCCCGGCGGGGCGTAGCGCGCGTGCAGCGCGTCATTGTGATAGCGGCGGTGCAGCGCCAGCGCATCGGCCGTGCCGCGCGCCAGCAACACCTCGTCGCGCGACATGCGGCGGCTGACCTGCGGCAGTCGCATCGCATCGCCCGACAGCCCCGAAGGATCGACCGAATAGCTGATCGTCAGATCGGGGTCATGGGCCATGACCTTGGTGGCCTCGGCCAGGGCCTTCTTGAACGGATCGGCGGGGTTGTCAGTCGGTTTGCTCATCTCACCTCTCCGGTCGCAATGCGGCCCAAGGGCCCAGCGCAGGCGCGCCTCCGCCCAGCGGGCAGGTGTCGCGAGGACATCCCGCCTGGGTGGATAAAGCGCCCTGCGATCACTTCATCGCCATGCTGGCCGCCGATTCCGGCAGTTCTTCATCGAACAGGCGCTGGTAGAATTCGGCCACGGTCTGGCGCTCAAGCTCGTCGCATTTGTTCAGGAAGGTCAGCCGGAAGGCATAGCCCACGTTGCGGAATATCTCGGCGTTCTGGGCCCAGGCGATGACGGTGCGAGGGCTCATGACGGTGGACAGATCGCCGTTCATAAAGGCGGTGCGCGTCAGATCGGCGACGGTCACCATCTGCTTGATGGTCTTGCGACCCTTGTCGGTGTTGTAATGCGGGTTTTTCGCCAGCACGATATTCGTCTCGGCCTCGATGCTGAGGTAGTTCAGCGTCGCCACCAGGCTCCAGCGGTCCATCTGGCCCTGGTTGATCTGCTGGGTGCCGTGATAAAGCCCGGTGGTGTCGCCCAGACCGACGGTGTTCGCGGTGGCGAACAGGCGGAAATACTTGTGCGGGGTGATCACCTCGTTCTGGTCCAGCAGCGTCAGCTTGCCGTCCACTTCCAGCACGCGCTGGATCACGAACATCACGTCGGCACGGCCGGCATCGTATTCGTCAAAGACGATCGCGGTGGGGTTTCGCAGCGCCCAGGGCAGGATCCCTTCCTGGAATTCGGTGACCTGCACGCCATCCTTCAGCTTGATCGCATCCTTGCCGATCAGGTCGATCCGGCTGATGTGGCTGTCAAGGTTGACGCGCACGCAGGGCCAGTTCAGGCGGCTGGCGACCTGTTCGATATGGGTTGATTTGCCCGTACCGTGGTAGCCCTGGATCATCACGCGGCGATTGTGGCTGAAGCCCGCCAGGATCGCCAGCGTAGTGTCCGGGTCGAACTTGTAGGTGCTGTCTTCCTCGGGGACGCGTTCGGTCCGGTCGGGAAAGCCCTTGACGACCATATCCGTGTCGATCCCGAAGACCTCGCGGACCGAGATGTCTTCGGTGGGTTTTGCATTGATGTCGATCATACCGTCGGCCATGGACCTGTCCTTCCCGTCTCGGGCCGCCGGCCCGCGTGCATCGCTTGGTGTCGCTTTCAGGTTTGGTGCAACATAATGCAGGCAAGGGCAAGGGGGGCTGCTGTTTTCCGTCCTGCCACTTTCCGTCGCGCCCATGTCCATCCCTTTGTGATGCCATGGTTTTGCCCGTTGGCGGTGATCACGACTTTGCCTTGTGGAAAACGACCTGCGCGATATAGTCGACCGGCAGATGCGACCAAGACCCTGCTCGGCCCTGCCAGACCGGAGTGGCGACAATGGCGAAAAGCCCCCAACCCGATGCGATGCTGTGCTTCAACCTCTATGCGGCCAGCCACGCCTTCACCCGTTATTACAAACGGCTTCTGACGCCCCTGGGGCTGACCTATCCGCAATACCTGGTGTTGCTGCGCCTGCATGAGGGGGATGGGCAGCATGTGGGCAGCCTGGCCCGGGATCTCTGTCTTGAGACGAACACGCTGTCACCGCTGCTCAAGCGGATCGAGGCGCTGGGGCTGGTCCGGCGCGCGCGCAGCGCCGCCGACGAACGCAGGGTTGACCTGTTCCTGACCGATGCGGGCCGCGCGGTGGCCGCGCGCTGCGCCGAGATCCCCGCGCAGATCATCGCGGAACTGGGGCTGGACATGGAAGAGGTGCGGCAGGGGTCGGCCATGATGCTGGACCTGCGGGCGCGACTGGCCGCCCATGAAGGCGATACTGTCCGGCCCTGAGTAGGCCCTGAGCAGACCCGGCCCCTTGCGGGGCAGGGCTTACTTGAAGTTGCGGCTGTCCTTGATCTGGTCCCAGGCCCAGACGACCTCTTGCAGCTGTTCTTCCTGGCTGCGGTCGCCGCCGTTCATGTCGGGATGCAGCACCTTGATCAGCGCCTTGTAGGATTTACGCACCTCGGCCTTGGTCCAGTGGTCCTTGGCTTCCAGGATCTCGATCGCGCGGCGTTCGGTGGGCGGCAGCTTGCGGGTGCCGCCGGTGATCGACTTTCCGGGGTTGCGCGTGGCGTTGGTGCCCAGAACCTGATGCGGGTCCTCGATCCCCAGCCGCGCCCAGGCGCGCGCTTCGGGGTCGCCCATGGGTTTCGTGGCCCGTTCCCAGACCTTGTCCTTGGACATCTGCGCGTTGATCTCGGCCTCGGTGGTGCCGTCGAAGAAGTTCCACTTGAGATTATATTCGCGCACATGGTCCTTGCAGAACCAGAAATAGTCATCCAGCACATCCGGCGCCTTGGGCGCGCGGAACTTGCCGGCCTCCTGGCAGCCGTCGTGATCGCATATCCGGCTTGAGGTTTCGACAGCCCCCGACATGCCCCGCCGACCGCGTGGATTTTTCTTCTTGGCCGACGATACAGACATGTCGAACCCGAAGGGGTCTGGCTTGGTCATAGGTTCACCTTTTCGACTCGGAGCACAGAGTTTAGACTGTTTGAACAAGGATTGAAGGGGGCAAGCAGGTAAAATTATGAACAGGACGGAAGAGATCAAATCGGCGCTGGAGGCAGCGTTTTCGCCGCAACATATTGAAGTCATTGACGAAAGCGAGCAGCATCGAGGTCATTCCGGCTATGCCGAGGGCGGCGAGAGCCATTTTCGTGTCGTCATCCGCGCACCTGCCTTTGGCCCGATGAACCGGATTGCGCGTCATCGCGCCATCCATGCGGCACTTGGGCCTGTCCTGATCGGGCGCATTCACGCCCTGGCGCTGGACGTGTCGGACTGATCACGCCTCTTTTTCGGGCGCCTGGTCATCCGTGCGGGCCAGGCTTCCTGAAAGGGCGCGCGGCGATGGAACCGAAGGCGCCTTGTCCGACGCGGCGGCATGTGCGCTCAGGACCGGACGAAACACCGGCGTCGCCTGCGGGGCGCTGTCGGCCGGGGCCTCCAGCAGGCGCGGGCGGAACGCGGCGAGATCGGCCTCGGGCGTGCGGCGAAACACCAGAACGTTGTGATAGACTGTCTTGCTGCCAGTCAGGCCCGACCGTTCCTCGGAAGGCAGGGTTTCGGCGCGCAGGAATTCCCAGCCATCGGCGGCCATGGCATTCATCGTCTCCTGCAAGGACAGCGCGAAACGGTCCTGGGTTGTCTTGACGCCCTTGGCCTTGGTGCCCTTCGTGGGCGCGGGAATGACGCGGTATTCGTAACTCATGCACCTGTCCTGATATCTGGGTCGCGTGGTTCTAACAGGACTGACGCGCCTGTTCCAGTCAAACCGGACCAAGGCGGGCGGCATGAGCGGCAGATCGCGCGCCAGTGCGGGCGCCTTGTCCTAGCGGCGCTTGAGCGCGATGGACCTGCCGACCCGTTCGGGGCGCGGCAGCACGTCATGAGCGGCCTGAAGTGCGGCCAGCTTCGCGCGGATATCATCCGGCATCGGGGCCACGCGGGGGCCGGACATGTCGATATGCAGCCCCAGCGCCTCGCCGGTGGCGGCCAGCCAGCCATCCTCGTGCCAGAGTTCCTGATAGGTGTGGAACCGCTTTTCGTCATGCCCGATCAGCTGGAAGGTGCTGCGGACTTTCGCGCCCAGATGCAGTTCGCGCACATAGCAGATGTGAAACTCTGCCGTGAAGGTCGTGTGCTGGCGGGTCTTGATGTAGTCGGGGCCGAACCCCATCAGGCTATAGGCCTCATCGGCGCAGCGGTCGAACAGGACGTTGTAATAGGCCATGTTCATATGGCCGTTGAAGTCGATCCATTGCGGCTCGACCTCCATCACCGAGGATGTGAAGGGCGCGGGAATTGTCATGGGCATCTCCTGTGGCGGTGCCGGTTGGGGGCGGCGGTCAAAGCCCCAGCTTTGCCATCACAAGCTGGTTAACGACTGCAGGGTTGGCCTTGCCGCCGGTGGCCTTCATCACCTGGCCCACGAACCAGCCCGCCAGTTTCGGGTTCTGCTTGGCCTTTTCGACCTGCGCGGGGTTGTCGGCGATGATCTGGTCCACGGCGGTTTCGATCGCGCCGGTATCCGTCACCTGCTTCATGCCGCGCGCGTCCACGATCTGCGCGGGGTCGCCCCCTTCGGTATAGACGATCTCGAACAGGTCCTTGGCGATCTTGCCTGAAATGTCGCCGGACGCGATCAGGTCGATGATCCCGCCCAGTTGGGCAGGGGACACGGGGCTGTCGGTGATATCAAGGCTGTCTTTCTTCAGACGCCCGAAGAGTTCGTTGATCACCCAGTTCGCCGCCATCTTGCCATCGCGCCCCTGCGCCACGGCCTCGAAATAGCTGGCGGCATCCAGTTCGGCGGTCAGAACGCTTGCGTCATAATCGGTCAGGCCGAAATCGCCCATGAAGCGTGCCTTCTTGGCGTCGGGCAGTTCGGGCAGGCGGGCCTTGATGTCATCGACCCAGGCCTGTTCGATTTCCAGCGGCAGCAGGTCGGGATCGGGGAAATAGCGGTAATCATGCGCCTCCTCCTTGGAGCGCATGGACCGGGTCTCGTTCTTGTCGACGTCGTAGAGGCGCGTTTCCTGCACGACCTTGCCGCCCGCCTCGACGATGGCGATCTGGCGCCGCGCCTCGACTTCGATCGCCATCTGGATGAAGCGCATCGAGTTCATGTTCTTGATCTCGCAGCGCGTGCCCAGATGGCTGAAATCGCCAGTGGCCTGGTATTTCTCGTACTGGCCCGGTGCACAGATCGACACGTTCACATCGGCGCGCAGGTTGCCGTTCTGCATGTTGCCGTCACAGGTGCCCAGATAGCGCAGGATCTGGCGCAGCTTGGTGACATAGGCGGCGGCCTCTTCGGGGCCGCGAATGTCCGGGCGGCTGACGATCTCCATCAGGGCGACGCCGGTGCGGTTCAAATCCACGAAGGACATGTTGGGATCCATGTCATGGATCGACTTGCCCGCGTCCTGTTCCAGGTGAATACGTTCGACCCGGACAAGGCGCGCCACACCGGGGCCCATCTCGACCAGGATTTCGCCCTCGCCGACGATGGGATGGTAAAGCTGGCTGATCTGATAGCCCTGCGGCAGGTCGGGATAGAAATAGTTCTTGCGGTCAAAGGCCGACCACAGGTTGATCTGCGCCTTCAGGCCAAGCCCGGTGCGCACTGCCTGTTCGACGCAGAATTCGTTGATCACGGGCAACATGCCGGGCATGGCCGCATCCACGAAGGACACGTTGGCATTGGGCTCGTTGCCGAATTTGGTCGAGGCGCCGGAAAACAGCTTGGCGTTCGAGGATACCTGCGCATGCACTTCCATGCCGATCACAAGTTCCCAATCCTGTTTCGCACCGGCGATCACGCGGGGTTTCGGGGTCTCGTAGGTCAGATCAAGCATTGATGCGGTCCTCTGGGCTGGGATGGCAGCGTTCTAGGACAGGGGCGGGGGCGGGGCAAGAGGGCAGCGGCCATGGCCGGGTCGCGTGCGGATCGGCAACAAGGCGCCTGTGGCGACGGCGGGGGCTGTTCCGACTCGGATGTTGCGGGCAGTCTGCGCCGATGCTGCTGCCGCGTCTTGTCCTTTTCTGCCTCTGTCTTTGCCTGCCCCTGTCCGTATCGGCGGCAGAGGATCGCGGCGGTGCCCTGGTCCAGCCCGGCCTGTCCACATCCGGCGCGACCGCGATCCAGACGATCCGCCCCCGCGCGCGAACCGAGGCGCTGCCGCGCATGGCCTGGGGGCGGCAGACGGGTACGGCGCTCTGGACCCGCGCCGCGCTGTCGGCGCTGCAGGGCCATGCCGCCGCCCTGACCGACACCGTGCCGCGCGACATCGACGCCTGGTGCCCTGCCTATCGGGGCGCGAACGCGGCGCAGCGGCGGGCCTTCTGGGCGGGTCTGGCCTCGGCCCTGGCGCGGCATGAAAGCGGGCACCGCGCGGCTGCGGTGGGTGGTGGCGGGCTTTATCACGGGCTGTTGCAGATCCTGCCCGCCACGGCGTCGGGATATGGCTGTGCGGCGCGCAGCGGGGCGGATTTGCGGAACGGGGCCGCGAACCTGTCCTGCGGCCTGCGGATCATGGCGCGGACCGTCCCGCGTGACGGGGTGATCGCCCGGCAGGACGATCGCTGGCGCGGCGTGGCCGCCGACTGGGGCCCGATGCGCAGTGCCGCCAGGCGCGACCAGATGCAGGGCTGGCTGAAGCGGCAGAGTTATTGCACGCCGCTGTCTGCCGTGCGGCCCCGCGCGCGGCCCGCCGGATCGGGGCCGGATCAAAGCAGCGAGAACGGGTGACGTTCGACGGCGATGCCCGCTTTGTGCAGGACCTCTTCCAGCCTGTCGATGGCGGGTACGCAATCCTGTGGCAATCGGATCCGGCGATCATCGCGCAGCACGACCGAGACGCGGTAGCTGAGGTCCAGCCGCCGGTCCAGCCGCACCGTCTTGATCCGCGGCAGCGGGATGGTATCCGCCTTCGCGCCACTGAACCAGTGCAGGTCCTGATCCGTCACCCGCAGGCCGGAGCCGCGATTCGAGACCAGATCCCAAAGCGCAGGCAACGTGAAAAGCCCCAGCCCCCCGACAATCAGCGGCGCTGCCTGAAAGACCACCAGCAACAGCGCAAGGACCGCCCAGACCCCGATCAGCGCCAGGGCTGTGCGCGGATTGCGCCCGTTCGCGCGATGATCCAGCAGATGTTGCGTCACGGGGCAGGGGCCGGATGGATATTTGAGGCAAGAAGAAACAGGGGCGTGCCTTTCGGTGTCAGGCGTCGAGAATGCGGCTGACCATCTCGGTCGTGTCGCGGCTGAGAGTGTCGGTGGCCAGGATCCGCTGCAGCGCCGCGCGGGCATGGGCCTGGCGCGCGCTGTCGTAGCGGCGCCATGTCTCGAAGGCGGCGCACATGCGCGCGGTGGTCTGCGGGTTGATCGGATCGAGCCGGATCAGCCAATCCGCCAAGGTGGCATAGCCCTGACCGGACGCGTGGTGAAACCCTGCCGCATGTCCCGCCAGCGCGCCGAAGACGGCGCGGAACCGGTTGGGGTTGCGGATGTTGAAATCGGGATGCGCGGCAAGCTCTGCGGCGCCGGCGGCGGCATCTTCCGGGCGGGCATGGGCGACGGTCAGGGCGAACCACTTGTCCATCACCAGCCGGTCATGGCGCCATTGATCGTGGAAGGCCTGGCTTTCCTGTTGGCCCAGCTGGCGTGCCATCAGGCAGGACAGCGCGGTCAGCTGTTGTGTCATGTTGTCGGCGGCGGCGAACTGGGCGCGGGCGGTCTGGCCACCGTCGCGACGGGTCAGCAGCGACAGGACCAGCCCTTGCAGGTCGCGCTTGCCCGCGGCCTCGGCATCGGGGCTGTAGGGGCCCGGCACGGCCATCGCCTGGTAGAGACCCTGCAGAAGGTCGGCCATGTGCCCCGCCATCTGCTGGCCCAGACGGTCCGCGGCCTGATATATCGCTTGCGGATCGGGAGTGTGGCCGGCGTCATGCAGCGCCTGGGCGATATCGTCCTGGGCGGGCGGGCGCAGCGCCAGCGCACGGAAGGCGGGATCGAGGCTGTCGTCGCGCAGTACGGCGCGCAGGGCGTCGAGATAGGCCGCATCGGCATCGCCACCTGTCAGCGCCATCCGCATCAGCATGTCCCGGCCCAGGGCGCGGCCCGCTTCCCATTTGTTGAACGGATCGGTGTCATGGGCCAGCAGGAAGGCGCGCTCGGAATTGTCGGTGGCGCGTTCCAGGATCACGGGGGCGGAAAAACCGCGCAGGATCGAGGGCACGGGTTTCGTGGCGAGACCGGGGAAGGCGAAGCTTTGTTCGGCCTCGGTCATTTCCAGCAGGGTGGTGGGCAGAACCTCGTCCCCGTTGGGGTTGAGAAGGCCGACCGCGATGGGGATCACGCGCGGGGCCTTGTCGGGCTGGCCGGGTGTGGGGGGCGTCATCTGGCGGAAGGTCAGCGTATAGGTGCCATCCTGCCAGGCGTCGCTGACACGCAGGCGCGGGGTGCCGGCATCGGTATACCAGCGCTTGAACTGGCTCAGGTCGCGCCCGGTCACATCCTCGAACACCTTCAGCCAATCCTCGATCGTCACGGCCTGCCCGTCGTGGCGGTCGAAATAGGTGTCGAGGGCCGCGGCATAGGCATCGTCGCCCACCAGCGTCTTGAGCATCCCCACCAGTTCCGCGCCCTTTTCATAGACGGTGGCGGTGTAGAAATTGTTGATCTCGACAAAACTGGAGGGGCGCACGGGATGGGCCAGCGGGCCGTTATCCTCGCGGAACTGGCGCGCGCGCAGGGCGATGACATCCGAGATCCGCTTGACCGGGGCCGAGCGTATGTCCGATGTGAACTGCGCGTCACGGAAGACCGTCAGCCCTTCCTTGAGGCAAAGCTGGAACCAGTCGCGGCAGGTGATGCGGTTGCCGGTCCAGTTGTGGAAATACTCATGCGCGATGATCGCCTCGATGCGTTCGTAATTGGCGTCGGTCGAGGTGTCGGGCGAGGCGAGGACGCAGGAGGAGTTGAAAATGTTCAGCCCCTTGTTTTCCATGGCACCCATATTGAAGTCATCCACTGCAACAATATTGAAGATATCCAGGTCATATTCGCGGCCGTAAGCCTTTTCGTCCCACAGCATCGCGCGTTTCAGCGCCTCCATCCCGAAGGCGCATTTGCCCTGATCGTCCGGTCGCACCCAGATATTGAGCGCCACATCGCGGCCCGAGGCGGTGGTGAAACGATCCGCATGGGCGACCAGATCGCCGGCCACCAGCGCAAAGAGATAGGCAGGTTTGGGCCAGGGATCATGCCATTCGGCCCAGCCATCGCCCTGTGCCGTCGGGTTGCCGTTCGACAGCTTGACGGGTTCGGACCCTTCGATGCGGACAGTAAAGACCGACATCACGTCGGGGCGATCGGGGTAGAAGGTGATCTTGCGGAACCCTTCGGCCTCGCATTGGGTGCAGTACATGCCGTTGGAGAGATACAGACCTTCCAGCGCGGTATTCGCGGCGGGCGCGATCTCGACCTCGGCTTGAAACGTGAAGGGGGCATCGGGCACATCGCAGGTCAGGCCGCGCTCGGTGATCCGGGGCGTGATCGTGGCGCCGTCGATGCGTGCTGTGACAAGGCGCAGCTGTTCGCCATGCAGGAAAAAGCCCCTGTCGGTGGTATCGGGGTTCGGACGAAACCTGATGCGACTGATCACGCGGGTGGCCTGCGGGTCCAGCCGGAAGGTGAGGTGCACATCCTCTACCAGATAGCCGAAAGGCGTGTAGTCGGACAGGAATACGGGCTGGGGGGCGGCGTCTTTCATGGCTCTCCTCGGGGTGCTCTGCCGGTAAGGGTAGGGCGCGGGCCGCAGCTTCGCAATGTCTGTGCGCCGGGCGCCGCCGGATATGAGTATTTTTGGAAAGATGAAGCGGGGCGGCGTTGCTTTTGGCATCGCACCGCTAGATCGCAGGGAATGACGGGCACGATACTCTGGTTCAAGCGGGATCTGCGGGTGGCGGATCATCCGGCGCTGGCGCGCGCGGCACAGGCCGGCGCGCCCGTGCTGCCCCTGTATGTCGTCGAGCCGGATCTGTGGCGCCAACCCGATGCGGATGCGCGCCATTATGGTTTTCTGCGCGAGTCACTGCTGGATCTGAAGGCACAATTGGCGCGGATCGGGCTGCGCCTGGTGATCCGTGTGGGCGCGGCGGTCCCGGTGCTGGAGGCGCTGCGCCGGGACCACCACATCACACGGCTGATCAGCCATGAGGAAACCGGCAACGGCTGGACCTTTGCGCGCGACAGGGCCGTTGCGGATTGGGCGTGGGGGCAGGGCGTCACCTGGGAAGAACTGCCGCAATCGGGTGTGGTGCGGCGGTTGCGCGGGCGCGATGGCTGGGCCGTGGCGCGGGACCGTTTCATGGCGCAACCGCTGGTGACGGTCGCGCCGTTGCCGATGCTGGAGGGTGTGGGCGCGCAGCCCTTGCCGGGGGCCGGGGCGCTTGGGCTTGGCGCGGATGCGCCGGCGCGGCAGGTTGGCGGGCGCGCGGCGGGTCTGGCGCTGCTGGGCAGTTTTCTGACGACACGGGGGCAGGATTACCGCCGCGCCATGTCATCGCCGCTGCAAGGGGCGGATGCCTGTTCGCGCCTGTCGCCGCATCTGGCCTTCGGTACGCTGTCGCTGCGCGAGGCGGAACAGGCGGCCGCGCGGCGCGCGGGGCAGGTGCGCGGGGCGGGCGATGGCTGGTCGGGCGCGGTGCAATCCTTCCGGTCGCGCCTGGCCTGGCGCGATCATTTCATCCAGAAACTGGAGGACGAGCCGGCGCTGGAATGGCGCTGCCTGCATCCCGCCTATGAAGGGCTGCGCCCCGACCAGCCCGATGCGGCACGGCTTGCGGCCTGGACGCGCGGCGAGACGGGCCTGCCTTTCGTCGATGCCTGCATGCGGTCACTGGCCGCGACCGGATGGCTGAATTTCCGGATGCGCAGCATGGTGATGGCGGTGGCAAGCTATCACCTCTGGCTGGATTGGCGCGCGACGGGGCAACATCTGGCGCGCATGTTCACGGATTACGAACCCGGTATCCACTGGTCACAGGTGCAGATGCAGTCGGGCACGACGGGCATCAACACGCTGCGGATCTACAACCCGGTCAAGCAGGGGCTGGATCAGGACCCGACGGGCGCCTTCACCCGGTCCTGGCTGCCCGAATTGGCCGATGTGCCCGATGGGCTGCTGCAAGAGCCCTGGCGTTGGGACGGGGCGGGCGGATTGCGCTACCCCGCGCCGATCGTCGATGTGAAGACGGCGGCGGCAGCGGCGCGCGACCGCGTCTGGGCCGTGCGGCAGGGTGACGGGTTCCGGGCGCAAGCCGCAAAGGTGGTGCGCAAGCATGCCAGCCGCAAGGATGCGAAGGGGCGGTTTCAGCGCGATCCGGTGCGATTGAAAAAGGATGACCGGCAGATGGGGTTTGATTTCTGATGGCGATGCGGCGCAAATCCGACCTGCCGGTAAAGACCTGCGCCACCTGCGGGCGGCCGTTCACATGGCGCAAGAAATGGGCAAAGGTCTGGGACGAGGTGCGCTATTGCTCGGACCGCTGCCGGGGGGCGCGCGGCAAGCCGGGCAAGGGGGACAAAACCTCTGCGTCGTGACCCCGTGGCATTGGTAAGGAATTCTGACCGCCTCTGTTGCCTATCGGAAACTTTCGCCCTAAAAGCAGGCGCAACGTGGGTATGCGGTGGCATGCCGCAAGCATTAGGGAGCCGAGCCATGACAGATCGCGTGACGCAGAACGGGTTACAGGTGGATCGCCAGCTGTTCGATTTCATCGAACAGCGCGCCCTGCCGGGAACAGGGGTTGATTCGGACCGGTTCTGGCATGGCTTCGCGGCCCTGGTCCAGGATCTGACGCCGAAGAACCGCGCGCTTCTGGCGAAACGTGACGATCTTCAGGGCAAGATCGACGCCTGGCATCTGGCCCGGCGCGGCCAGTCGCATGATGCGCGCGCCTACAAGACCTTCCTCGAGGATATCGGCTATCTTCTGCCCGAGGGCGATGATTTCACGATCGAGACCACCAATGTCGATCCCGAGATCGCCAGCATCCCCGGCCCGCAGCTGGTCGTGCCGATCACCAACGCGCGCTTCGCGCTGAATGCCGCGAACGCCCGCTGGGGCAGCCTTTACGATTCCCTTTATGGCACGGATGCGATGGGCAGCACGCCCCCCAAGGGCGGTTATGACCGTGGACATGGCGCCCGTGTCGTGGCGCGGGCCCGCGTGTTCCTGGACGAGGCGTTTCCGGTGCAGGGCACCAGCCACGCCGATGCGCGGCGCTATCACGTGCAGGACGGCCAGCTGATGATCGACGATCATCCGCTGATGCAGCCTGCGAAATTCGCAGGCTACCGTGGCCATCCAAAGGCGCCTGATGCGGTGCTTCTGGTCAACAACGGGCTGCATGTGGAACTGGTCTTCGACCGCACCCATCCGATCGGCAGCCGCGACCAGGCGGGTCTGGCCGATGTGGTGCTTGAATCGGCCGTGTCCGCAATCATGGATTGCGAGGATTCGGTGGCCTGCGTCGATGCCGAAGACAAGGTGCTGGCCTATTCCAACTGGCTGGGCCTGATGCAGGGCAACCTCGAGGAGACATTCGAGAAGGGCGGCAAGCAGATGACGCGCCGCCTTGCGGCTGACCGGACCTTTATCGCGCCCGATGGCAGCACCCTGACCCTGAAGGGCCGCGCCCTTCTGTGGGTGCGTAATGTCGGCCATCTGATGACCAACCCGGCGATCCGCGACAGCAATGGCGACGAGATCTTTGAAGGTCTGATGGATGCGATGCTGACTGTCCTGATCGCGATGCATGACCTCAAGCGCGACATGGGCAAGCGGCCCGGCAACTCGGCGCTGGGATCGGTCTATGTCGTGAAGCCAAAGATGCACGGCCCTGAAGAAGTCGCCTTTGCCGATGAGATCTTCACGCGGGTCGAGGATGTGCTGGGCCTGCCGCGCAGCACCGTCAAGATCGGCGTCATGGACGAGGAGCGGCGCACCTCGGTCAACCTCAAGGAATGTATCCGTGCCGCGAAAACCCGCGTGGCCTTCATCAACACCGGGTTCCTGGATCGCACCGGCGACGAGATCCACACCTCGATGGAGGCAGGCGCCTTCAGCCGCAAGGATTTCATCAAGCGCAAGGGCTGGATCACGGCCTATGAGGATCTGAACGTCGATATCGGCCTTGAATGCGGCCTGTCCGGCAAGGCGCAGATCGGCAAAGGCATGTGGGCCATGCCCGACATGATGGCCGCGATGCTGGAACAGAAGATCGGCCATCCCAAGGCCGGCGCCAACTGTGCCTGGGTGCCAAGCCCCACGGCGGCCACGCTGCATGCGCTGCACTACCACAAGATCGACGTCTTCGCCGTGCAGGCGCGGCTGGCACGCGGCGGGCGGCGCGCGCATGTCGAAGGCGTGCTGGATATCCCGCTGGCCAGCTACCAGAAATGGACCGAGGCGCAGAAGATCGCGGAAGTCGAGAACAACGCCCAGGGCATCCTGGGCTATGTGGTGCGCTGGATCGACCAGGGCGTCGGCTGTTCCAAGGTGCCGGACATCAACGATGTGGGCCTGATGGAAGACCGCGCGACCTGCCGCATCTCGGCGCAGCATGTGGCCAACTGGCTGCATCACGGCGTGGTCACGCGCGAACAGGTGATGGATGCGATGCGCAAGATGGCCGCGGTTGTGGATCGTCAGAACGCCCATGATCCGCTTTACCGTCCGATGGCCCCCGGCTTTCAGGGGATCGCCTTCCAGGCGGCTTGCGATCTGGTGTTCCTGGGCCGCGAGCAGCCTTCGGGTTACACGGAGCCGGTGCTGCATCGCCGCCGGCTGGAATTCAAGGCAGCACAGTGAACAGGGCGAAGGGATAGGACGATGATTACACTGGATCAGGCGAAGGTCATGATCGACGTGGCGCGCAAGACGGGCCGCGAGATGGGGCTGAAGCCGCTGTCGGTGGTGGTGCTGGACGCGGGCGGTCACCTTCTGGCCTTCGAGCGCGAGGATGGCGCCAGCCCCGGACGGTTCGAGATCGCGCGCGGCAAGGCCTACGGCGCGGTGATGCTGGGCATGCCCGGATCGGCCCAGATGGCCCGCGCCGAGGGTCAGGCCTATTTCATGGCGGCGGTGAACGGTGCCTTCGGCGGCAAGGTCGTGCCGGTGCCGGGCGGCGTGCTGGTGATGCAGGGCGATGCGGTCGTGGGTGCGGTCGGCGTGACCGGCGACACCTCGGAAAATGACGCGGCCGCGGCCGTGGCAGGGATCGAGGCTGCGGGTTTCGCAGCCAAGGCCTAGGCCGGTCGCAGGTCCGGATCGCGGTCCCTTGGCGCAAAAGCGCCGCAAATAAAGGCATTCGCGTCAAAGCGGGGCAGAAATGCCCCGCTTTCGTGTTTCAATGCCGTGCGGAAAGCTATATCTTGCAGGATAACAGGCGCGTAACCCCACCAGGACAGCAGGCATGGCACGACCCGTCGTCGGCATCATCAGCAATCAACATCTGATCAACGACCAGTATCTTGCCCATGCGGGCGGGGCCATGAACTCGGAAGCGATCGCAGGCGTATCAGGCTGCTTGCCGCTGCTGATCCCGGCCGATCCGCGCTTTGTCTCTGTCACCGAACTGATGGAGACATGTGACGGTTTCCTGCTGACCGGCGGGCGACCCAATGTGCACCCCAACGAATATGGCGAGGCCGAGACAGAGGCGCATGGCGCCTTCGACCGGGCGCGTGACGCGATCACCCTGCCGCTGGTGCGGGCCTGCGTGGAACGCGGCCAGCCCTTCCTGGGCATCTGCCGCGGCTTTCAGGAAGTGAACGTCGCCATGGGCGGCAGCCTCTACCCCGAGATTCGCGAGCTTCCGGGCCGGATGAACCACCGCATGCCCCCCGATGGCACGCTGGAAGAAAAGTTTGCCCTGCGCCACACGGTCAAGTTCACGGAAGGCGGGATGTTCCATCGTCTGATGGGCGCGCAGGAGGTGATGACCAATACGCTGCACGGGCAGGGGATCTGCCGCGCGGGCGCGCGCATCGTGATCGACGGACATGCCCCCGATGGCACCCCCGAGGCGATATACGTCAAGGATGCACCCGGATTTACCCTTTCGGTTCAATGGCATCCGGAATGGGATGCCGCGAATGACCCGGTGTCGCGTCCGCTGTTTACCGCTTTTGGCGATGCGGTGCGCGCCTGGGCGGCGCGCGGTGCGAAAGTGCTGAAGTCCGCGTGAATTCTCGGATGAATTTTTACGTTTATTGAGCCAGCGCAAGGTGCGCCGTTCACATCGCGTGCAAACATGGGGCAGTTTCCACACCCGGAAGGTGCTGCCATGACTGTCTTGATCGCCTATGCCACGACCGAGGGCCAGACCCGCAAGATCGCCCGTTTCTGCGCGGATCGCCTGATCGCGCGCGGTGAAAGTGTCGAGCTGCTGCCGCTTGTCGATCTTGAGGATGAGGAACCGCTGGAGATGTCTCGCTTTGATGCAGCGATCCTGGCGGGGTCTGTCCACGGGGGGCAATTGCAGCCGCACCTGATCCGCTTTGCCGCGCGCCATGCCGCGGCCCTGAATGCGCGCCCCGGCCTGTTCCTGATGGTGTCCCTGGCCGCGGCAGGCAATGACACGGAAGAACATGCGGATCTTGCGCGGATCGCCCATGAGTTCGTGAAAACCTCTGGCTGGACCCCAACACGCACGCTGAATGTTGCAGGGGCCTTCCGTTTCACGCAATACGACTTCTTCAAAGGTCTGGCGATGCGCTGGATCGCCCATAACAAGGGCGAGGCGGTCGAGCCGGGCACCGACAAGGAATATACCGATTGGGCGGCGCTGGGCGCCCTCATCGATGGCTGGCCCGGCTGAGGTGCCACCGCCTGTCAGGCAGGTTGCAGCAGCCGGCTTTCATGCTCATGCAGGCAGGTGCGTGCCGTGTCGCCATAGCTTGCCGGGTTGCTGCGCAGGTTCGGGAAGCATTGAAACAGGTCCTCGCGGCTGGCGTCCGACAGGGCGCGCAGGCCGACATGGCCGGGATGAAAGCTTTCGGTCGCAGCGCCTTCGGCAAAGATGATCTCGTGCCGGTCGAACAGCAGATGCAGATAGGTCACGCGGGCGCAATCCGATCGGGTGACCGACCGGCCGTTGACCAGGTGCTTGGCGGACAGCAGAACCTCGGGCGTGTTGAAATAAAGCGCCGCCGCCGTGGACTGATGCAGCATCCGGTGCTGGGGCGACACCAGCAGCGGGCGGGTATTGTCGAACACGCCTGTTTCAAAGCGGATCGGGGCGAAATCGCCCTGTCCGTCAACCTCGCGCCGCCCGGTCCAGCGCAGGGGCTGTGGGCCATTGTCACGGGTGATCACCATGTCGCCGCGGCGCAGATCCTCGACAGGGCGGGGGCCCTGCGGCGTCAGGATGCGGGTGCCTGCGGTAAAGCAGATGATCACGCTCTCCATATTGCTGAAATTGACGATCGTACCATCGGCCAGCGTGGCGGTCCCCGACAGGGCGTTGGGATCGGTGCTGGTGTAGGTCACGTCCTCCCAGTCCAGCAGCCCGCCGAAATCCAGCGTGTCGCCGCCCGGCTCGTCGGTCTCGCCACCGTCGATGGCGATCGTGCCGCCGCCAAGCGCGTTTGCATCCAGCACGAAACGATCATTGCCGGCGCCGCCCGACACCGTGTCGCCCGATCCCACAAGGATCAGGTCATCGCCCGCGCCACCCTCGATCAGGTCTGCGCCGGTGCCGCCGATGATGGTGTCATTGCCATCGCCGCCATACAGCAGGTCATCGCCGCCGCGCCCGTCGATCAGGTCGTCGCCCGCGCCGCCGTAGAACACATTGGTCCAGTCCGCGCCCTGACCGTCATAGCCCGTCAGCGTGTCGTTCCAGCCGGACCCGATGATGCCGTCGATCCCGTCGGTCAGCGTGTCATTCGCGGCATCCCCGCCCGCAAGCGTGCCGGTGGACAGATTGACGGACACACCCGCCCCCGAGGCGGAATAGTCGACGAAATCCATCCCGGTCGCACCCGAGATCGTATCGGCACCGGCCCCGCCGATGATGGTGTCATTGCCGTCGCCACCGAACAGCCGGTTCGTGCCGGCCCCGCCGGACAGGATATCGTTTCCGGCGTCGCCGTTCAGGGTATCGTTGCCGGCCCCGCCGAACAGCCGGTCATCGCCATTGCCACCCGACAGCGAGTCGTTGCCATCCTCGCCATGGATCGTGTCGTTGCCATCGCCACCCGACAGGGTGTCATTGCCCGCAACCTGGGGGATCGTGGTGAAATGCACATCCGAGACCCATATCGAATGGGCTCCGGTCAGGCCGTTGGAATAGGAGATCGAGATCCGGCTGACCGGGCCGGTGATCTGGATCAGCGCGGACCCCGCAGGACTGTTGATATTGTCGGTCTGGTTATTGGCCTGGATCGTGTTGCCGGTTACCGTATCGCCCGCGCCGGGCGTGATCGTGACGGTGACGGGGTTGCCGTTCAGGTCGAAGGCGTTGACCGTGACCAGATCGCGGTAACTGGCGTTGGCCCAGTCGATATCATTGATGCGAAAGCTGACATTCTGCACGGCGTCCGACATGCCGCTGCCGGCTTCGGCGGCGAATCTGATGGTGGTGGTCGAGGTCGCCGCGTCACCGGTGCCGGACAACAAGAGGCTTGAATTGGGATCGAACGGCTCTCCCGCCGCGACATAGGTCGTATCCGTGGATTCGATCCGGAAGCCCGGATTGTTGTTGCCGGAGCTGGCGAAACTGACCGCGACCCGCATCGTCCCGGTGTCCTGGGTAAACCCGGCGGCAAGGCTGGCCGCGTCCGGCCCTGGCGCGGTCCAGTCCAGAACCTCGGAAGTGGCGCTGACCGGGTTTGCGTTCATGTCGCCATGGATCACGTCATTGCCGGTGCCACCGTCGATGACGTCATTGCCGCCGCCGCCTGTGATCGTGTCATTGCCGGCCCCGGCCTGCACGTTGTCATTGCCCGCGCCTGCGCGGATCTGGTCCGCGCCCGCGCCGGGGCTGGTGCCGTCGGCATCGGTGAAACCTGTGCCGATCAGGTCATTGCCGCCCGTGCCCGTGACGATCCCGTCAGGCGCCACGAAGCTGGGGTTCGTGGTCACCTTGGCCGCCGTGATCGTGGCGACCGGCCCGTAATCCGGCACGAAATAGACAAATCCGTCGGATCCAAGGTAATAGACACCGGGCTCGAACGTATTGGTGAAGGTGGTCCCGTTAAAGGTGCCCGACCAGGTCCAGCTGCCTGCCCCAAGGATGCTTGAGGTGGTGAAGGTGATCAGCGGGCCGCCGATCACATCGGCGCTGTCCAGCGCACCATTGCCAAGTGTGACCCTGTAACCGTTCGGCATGACCATTACCCCGACATCCGCCAGTCCGGGTTCACGCCGCCGGGGATGATACACTCTGTTTCAAGAATGGATACAGTCGGGTTCAGGCTGATTTTAGCGAAAATTGCGGCATTTTCAGGGCAGGTTGGATGGCGACGCAAAGGCCGCGCGCCGTCACCTGCCGTTGCCGGCAGGGGGCGTCAGGGGGGGCGTCAGGCGGGGTTTTCAGGACGTGCTGCTTCACGAACAAGGGGTCCTCAGGTCAGCAGCGGAAAGGCGTCAAGCAGTGGCAGGCTGCGCGCGCGTGTGCCGGTCAGATCGAACAGCGCATTGGCCAGCGCGGGCATGGCCGGGGGTGTTCCCGGTTCGCCGACGCCGGACATATGCCGGTTTGTTTCCAGGATGCGCGTCTCGATCGCTGGCGTGTTGTGCAGGCGCAAGGCATCGTAATCGGGAAAGTTGCCCTGTTCCACGGCGCCATCCGCAAAGGTGATCCGGCCAAAGACCGCCGCCGACAGCCCGAAGATCATGCCCCCCTCAAGCTGTGCGCGGATATTGTCCGGGTCGAGGGCCAGGCCCACATCCGCCGCGATCCAGGCGCGGTTGATGCGGATCGTGCCGCCTTCGTCGATCACCTCGATGACCTGGGCCACCGGACAGCCGAAGCTGTAGGTGAAGCCCACGCCGCGCCCCACGCCATCGGGGGTCTGGCCGGTCCAGCCCGACATCTCGCGCACCGCCTCCAGTGTGCCTGCCGACGGGGCATGTGCGGGGCGCATCATCGCCAGGCGAAACTCCAGCGGATTGGCGCCCGCGGCATGGGCCATCTCGTCGATGAAGGTGTCGTGAAAGAACCCGTTGAAGGAGTTGCCGACCGCGCGCCAGAAACCCACGGGGATATCCATCTCGGCCAGATAGCCCCGGATGCGGTAGTTGGGGATGGCATAGGGCTGATCGAACGCGCCTTCCACATGGCCCTTGTCGGGGCCGGGCGGTGCAAAGCCCGCCAGCCGCTGGCCCGCCTGACGCGTGGTCGATTGCGCGGCGATCTGCCCGTCCAGCAATACCGCGCGCCCGTCCTGCACCGCGCCGCGAAAGCGCGCGATGGCGCCGGGGCGATAGAAGTCGTGACGCATGTCTTCTTCGCGCGACCAGGTCAGTTGCACGGGCGTGCCGGGCATGGCGGCGGCCAGTCGCGCGGCATAGACGGCATAATCGCTTTCGCCGCGCCGCCCGAAGCCGCCGCCCAGAAGCGTGGTGTGCACCGTCACCTGTTCGGGCGACAGGCCGGTGGCATCGGCGCATTTGCCCTGGATGATCACGGGCGCCTGGTTGCCGCACCAGATGGTCAGGCCATCCGCCGTCATATGGGCGGTGGCGTTCATCGGCTCCATCGTGGCATGGGCCAGGTAGGGCAGGCGGTATTCGGCGGTGACCTCGGTCGCGCCCTGCGGAATGTCGTCGGCGTTGCCGTCGTCGCGCATGGTGGAATTGGCCTTGCCATCGAATGTGGCGGCGATCACGGCAAAGGCGTCGTCGGTCGTTTGCGGTGTGGTGGACGGCGCCCAGTCGACTTCCACGGCCTCGGCGGCCTGCATGGCGATCCAGGTGTTGTTGGCGACAACCGCGATGCCGTCACCCAGATCGACCACACGCTCGACCCCGGGCATGGCCAGTGCGGGGGCGGGATCAAAGCCGCGCATGCCTGCGCCCAGTGCAGGGTTGCGACGCAGGGCCGCGAATTTCATGCCTTCAAGCCTTATGTCGATGCCGAATGTGGCCGTGCCCGTGACCTTGGCCGGAATATCCAGCCGGGGCATGGATTTGCCCAGGTATTTCCAGTCTGCCGCCGGGCGGAGGATGACATCCTGCACCGGATCAAGGCCGGCCGCATCCGCCGCCAGTTCGAGATAGGACAGCCGCGTGCCATCGGGGGCGATGACATGGCCCGCTTCGGTCGTCAGCGCACCGCGCGTGAGACCCAGCCGTTGCGCGGCCGCCTCTTTCAGGGTCTCGCGCGCGGTGGCCCCTGCCATACGGAACCTGTCGAAGGCATCGACGGTCGAGGTGGACCCGCCGGTGACCTGGAGCGACATCATCTTTGGCAGCACGGACAGCGCCTGTTTCAGGCTATGCTGCATGTCGGTCAGGGCATAGTCCTTGAAGGGCAGGCCCGCGCCCATCAGCGCGCCGTTGTAATAGGCCTGCGCGGGTGGGCCGTGCAGGGTGGTGATATCTTCCCATGCGACATCCAGCTCCTCGGCCACCATGGCGGCAAGGGTGGAATGGATGCCCTGTCCCATCTCGGCGCGCGGCGTGATGATCGTGACGCCATCGGCATTGATCAGCACGAAAGGGTTCAGCGCCGCGCCCTGATCGGGTGACAGCGGGTTGGGCGGGGTTTGCCGCGCCTTGTAGATCCCGAAGGCCACGCCACCCGCGATGGCGACGGAGCCGATCAGAAACGAACGGCGGGCGATCTTGGCGATGCTGGCCATGGCTCAGGCTTCCTTCAAGGCGCGGGCCGCGTCATGGATCGCGGCGCGGATGCGGGGATAGGTGCCGCAGCGGCAAAGATTGCCCTGCATGGCGGCGTCGATATCGTCATCTGTCGGGTCGGGTGTCTCGGCCAGCAGGCTGGCGGCCTGCATGATCTGGCCCGACTGGCAATAGCCGCATTGCGCGACCTGATGGATGACCCAGGCCTGTTGCAGCGCGTGCATCGCGTCAGGCGTGCCCAGCCCCTCGATCGTGGTGACAGCGCCCCAGACATCGCCAAGCGCCACCTGGCAGGAGCGCACGGCCTGACCGTCGATATGCACGGTGCAGGCGCCACAGGCGGCCACGCCGCAGCCGAACTTGGTGCCGGTCATGCCGATCTCGTCACGCAGAACCCACAGCAGGGGCACGTCCGGCGGCAGGTCGACGGCATGATCGGTTCCGTTGATGGTCAGGGTGGTTGGCATGGGGATGTTCCGACTGTCAGGAGAATGCCATGACAAAATAGTCGTAAAGTGTCATAATGTCAAACTGGGAAATTGACGCAATGGACAGAGTCTGTCACATGGTCACCATGCAAGAGCATCCAGCCAGCACCGCCCCGCAGGATCCGCGCCAGAAAGCCATTCTCAAGGCCGCGTTCGAGGCCTTTTCCAGATATGGGTTCCGCCGGACCTCGATGGAAGACATAGCCCGTGGCGCAGGCATGTCACGCGCCGCGATCTACCTGCATTATCGCAACAAGGAAGACATCTTCCGCTCGCTGACCCAGTTCTACTATGACGATGCGGTCGCGCAGGTGCGCGCCGTTCTGGCAAGGGACCTGCCGGTGGAGCAGGCCCTGTCCCAGGCATTTGCGGCGCAGGCGGGGCAGGTCTTCGAGGTGCTTCTGTCATCGCCGCACGGGGATGAGTTGCTGAACACGAAATATGCCCATGGCGCCGATATCGCGCAGGCGGGCGAGGCGCGCCTAGTCACGGCCTATGCCGACTGGCTGCGCCACAAGGCTGCATCAGGGCAGATCAGCCTGGACGTCAGCGCGGGCGATGCGACCCGCCTTGCCACCACAATGATGGCGGCGCTGCACGGGCTGAAGACACCGATGCCCACGCTTGCCGATTACCGCGCCGACGCGGACCTTCTGGCCGGTGTCTTTGCCCGCGCGCTTGCATCGCGCTGACCGCGCCCTGTTTCATCTTGCCCCAAATATCCAATCCGCAAGCTTCGGCCGGGCGCCGCGTCACAGGTCGGTGCGCAGGTGCCACAGCTCGGGGAACAGCTCTACCTCGAGCATCCGCTTCAGATAGCTGATCCCGCCGGTGCCGCCGGTGCCGCGCTTGAAACCGATCACGCGTTCGACCGTGGTCACGTGGTTGAACCGCCAGCGACGGAAATAATCCTCGAAATCCATCAGCTTTTCGGCCAGTTCGTAAAGCTCCCAATGGGTTTGCGGGGCGCGATAGACCTGGGTCCATGCGGCCTTGACCGCGTCCGAGGGCGCATAGGGCTGGCCGAGGTCGCGGGACAGCACAGCCTCGGGCAACGGGACTGTCCGGTGCAACAGCCTGAGCGCCACATCATAGAGCGAGGGCTGGTCGAGTTCCGCCTGAAGCAGTGCGGTGATCTCGGGGCGGTGGGCATGGGGGCGCAGCATCGCCGGGTTGCGGTTGCCCAGCATGAATTCGATCTGGCGATATTGATGCGACTGAAAGCCCGATGACTGCCCCAATGCGTTGCGAAAGGCGGTGTAATCGCTGGGCGTCATGGTCCGCAACACGTCCCAAGCGTTGTTCAACTGCTCGAAGATGCGCGCGACACGGGCCAGCATCTTGAAGGCGGGGCGCAACTGTCCGGCGCTCAACGCGGTGCGGGCAGCGGCGATCTCGTGGATGGCCAGTCGCATCCACAGTTCGGATGTCTGATGCTGGATGATGAACAGCATCTCGTCATGGGTATCGGTGCGCGGCCTCTGCGCGCCCAGGATCAGGTCGAGCGACAGGTAGTCGCCATAGGACATGCGCCCGTCGAAGGACATTTCCGCGCCTTCCGCGGCGGGATCATAGGGTGTGTTGGTCATCGTGGCCTCGGGTTCTGCTGCGCGACGCGGCAGGCGTCGCCATGGATATTTGAAGCAAGAAGAAACAAGAGGTCGCGTGTCAGGCGTTCAGCGCCGCGCAATTGGCCAGTCTGCGCCACAGCGCGGCCCACCCGGCGGGGCGGCAAAGCGGCAGGCCATCGGTGGCGGGGCGCTGGACCGGCATCAGGTCACCCGGGCGCGGGTCTTGTATTCCGGCCGGTCCCAGAGGCTGTTCGTCATGACGTCCGCGATGACGGCGATGGCGCGGTCCACATCGCCCGCGTCGATGAACAGCGGGGTAAAGCCGAAGCGCATGATGTCGGGGGCGCGGAAATCGCCCACCACGCCGCGTGCGATCAGCGCCTGCATCGCGGCATAGCCATCGTCGAAACGAAAGGAAACCTGGCTGCCGCGCTGGTCGGCGTCGCGCGGGCTGGCCAGGGTCAGCATGGGGCAGGTGGCCTCGATCCCCTTGATGAACCGTTCGGTCAGCGCGATCGAGGCGCTGCGAATGTCCTGCATCGTAGTCCTGTCCCAGATGTCCATCGCGGCCTCGAGTGCGGCCAGCGCCAGCACTGGCGGCGTGCCCACGCGCATCCGTTCGATCCCGGCGCCGGGGCGATAGGCGCTGTCGAAGGCGAAGGGGGCTGCGTGCCCCAGCCAGCCCGACAGGGCTGGGCGCGCTGCATCCGCATGGCGGGGGGCCACATAGATGAAGGCCGGGGCGCCGGGGCCGCCGTTGAGATACTTGTAGGTGCAGCCCACCGCGAAATCCGCCCCTGCGCCCGCCAGATCCACGGGCAGGGCGCCCGCGCTATGGGCCAGATCCCAGACGGTCAGCACACCCGCCGCATGGGCGCGGGCAGTCAGATCGGCCATGTCATGCTTGCGCCCGGTGCGGTAATCGACCTCGGTGATCAGGGTGACGGCCACCGCGTCGGTGATGTTGGCGGCCACATCCTCGGGGGCGACCACGCGCAATTCATGGCCCCGACCCAGCGAGGCGATCAGCCCTTCGGCCATATAGAGATCCGACGGGAAGTTGCCGCTGTCGGACAGGATCACCCGGCGGTCAGGCCGCATCTCCAGCGCCGAGGCCAGCGCCTGATAGACCTTGATCGACAGCGTGTCGCCCATCACCACATGGCCCGGTTCCGCACCGATCAGCCGTGCGATACGGTCGCCCACGCGGGTGGGTTGCTCCATCCAGCCGGCCTTGTTCCAGCCGGTGATCAGCATCTCGCCCCATTCGTCGGCGATCACGCGCCCGACGCGGTCGGCCGTGCCACGCGGCAGCGGGCCCAGCGAGTTCCCGTCGAGATAGATCATCCCGTCCGGGATGTGGAACATGGCCTTGGTCGCGGCGAAATCGGTCATCAAGCCCCCAGAGATATTTTAAGCCTAAAGCATTTTTACCGGATAGAGCCTGCACCCCGGTTTGTCCACTGAAAACCCGATGCAGAGCGCCTTCAGCGCACCTGTCCGCCCGCCATTTCGATGCATTGCGCGTTAATGGAGCCCGACAGCGGGTGGCACAGCCACATCGCCGCGGTTGCCACCTCGTCGACCGAGATCAGGCGCTTGTGGCGGTTGCTGTCTGCCATGGCCTGACGCGCCTGTTCGGCGGTCATGCCGGTGCGTTTCGCGATCGATTCCGATTGCAGCACCACGATGTCGGTTTCCACATAGCCGGGGCAAAGCGCGTTGAAGGTGATCGGTCCTGCCATGTGTTCCTCGGCGTAGGAGCGCACCAGCCCGATCACACCATGCTTCGAGGCCGAATAGGCGCCCGCGCCCTTCAGCCCGCGCAAACCGGCCAGCGACGAGACAACGATGACCCGGCCCCAATCGGTGCCCAGCATCCCGCGCATCGCTTCGCGGATGGTCAGGAATGCGCCGTCCAGATTGGTTCGCATGATGCGGTGCCAGAAATCCAGATCCGTCTTTTGCAGGCTCTTGCCCTCGGCGATGCCGGCATTGGCGATCAGGACCTGGATCGGGCCGCGCGCGTCCACGGCGGCCTTGATGCCCTCCACGATCTGGCCCTCGTCCATCACATCCATGACCAGCGGGTGCAGGCCGGGGGTGGCCTTTGCCGCAGCCTCCAGCACATCGGCGCGGCGGCCGGTGATCGTGACCTGGGCCCCTTCGGCCGCCAGGGCCCGTGCGATGGCCAGGCCGATCCCGGTGCCGCCGCCCGTGACCAGCGCGTGTTTTCCTGCATGTATCATGGTATCCTCCCTTTTGCGGGCCAGACTACCGACGCTGCCGCCCGAGGCAAGGGCGCGTCCCTGGCCGCGCCGCAAGGTCACTTTACAATGACATTCGCCTCTGTGAATGTGATGCGCGATCGGGCAGAGACCCCGAAGGCTGGAGGATCCGATGAGACAGAGTGTGACATATGCCGCGGTGCTGGCCATGCTGGCCGCACAGGTCATGGCAAGCGAGGATATCGCGGACAAGTATCCGCAATCCGAGCTTTACGACAAACCCGTCGAGGTGATCCCGCATGTCTGGTCCGCCATCGGCGCGACGGCCCCGCCCACCTATGAAAATGCGGGCCACAACAACAACCTGTCCTTCGTGGTGACGGGCGATGGCGTGGTGGTGGTCAATGGCGGCGCCTCGGCCCGGCTGGCGGCGGCCCTGCATGACGAGATCAAGGCGATCACCGATCAGCCGGTGAAGCTGGTGATCAACGAGAACGGCCAGGGCCACGCCATGCTGGGCAATTCCTACTGGGCGGATCTGGGCGTGGATATCCTGGCGCATGTGGATGCCATCGCCGAGGTCGAGGCCCATGGCGGCGTGATCCTGGCGGGTATGCAGGGCTACAACAGGGACCGGGCCGAGGGAACGCGCGTGGTGGTGCCGAACCTGTCCTTCGAGGATCGCTATGCCTTCACCATGGGCGACGTGGCCTTCGAGGTGCTGTATCTTGGCCCCGCGCATGGTCCCGGTGACACGCAGGTCTGGATCCCGCAGTGGGAGATCATGATCGCGGGCGATATCGCCTTTCACGAGCGCATGCCGCCGATCTTCGCCGATACCTGCACATCGTGCTGGATCGACACATGGGAGACGGGGCTGGAGCCGCTCAACCCCACCTATGTGATTCCGGGCCACGGCCATCCGACGAACCTGGCGCAGGTGCGCCGCTATACGCATGATTACCTGGTGGACCTTCGCGAGAAGATCGGCGCGCATATCGAGGCAGGGGGCGATCTGGCCAGCGCCTTCTACGTGGACCAGGACCGCTGGCGGCGTCTGGACACGTTCGACGAACTGGCCACCAAGAACGCGGGCCGCGTCTTCGAGGAGATGGAATTCGAATGACCCATCTCTTGCGGGCTCTGGCCCTGTCTGCCGCGCTGGGCCTGCCATTGGCCGCGCAGGCCGAGGAAACGTTGGCCGAGGCGATCACCGGCTACATGGATTTCGCCACCTATGATTCCGGCATCATCGTGCCGGAACAGCTGGACCGGACCGTGTTCGAGGCGGCGCTTTTCGTCGATACGCGCGATGCTGCGCAATTCGCGGCGGGACATGTTCCGGGGGCGGTGCATATCGAATGGCGCGAGGTGCCGGGGCGGCTGGATGAATTGCCCGACACCGGGATGGTCATCCTTTATTGCAACACCGGCAGCCTGTCGGCGCAGGCCGCCTTTGCCGCGCGGTTGCTGGGGCGCGAGAACGTGCTCGTCCTGCAGACGGGGTTCGACGGCTGGCAGGCTACCGCCGCCTACAAGCCGGAATGAGGCGCAGATGCTGAAATGGATCGACCTGCCGCCGGTCTGGCTGTTGGCGATGATCGCACTGGCCTGGGCGCAGGCGACGTGGCTGCCGCTGGGCCTTTGGTTCGGCGGCGCCTGGTCCGATTTCCTGGGCGGCCTTCTTGTGGGGGGCGGGCTGATCCTGATGGTGCTGGCCGTGCACGAGATGCGAAAGGCGCGCACCACCGTCATTCCGCATCGTGACGCGGACAGGCTGGTGCAGTCGGGGATCTTCAGCCGCAGCCGCAACCCGATCTACCTGGGCGACCTGCTGGTGCTGGCCGGGCTGATTCTGCGCTTTGATGCGGTGCTTGCGCTACCACTGGTGCCGGTATTCCTTTGGATACTGGAAAAGCGCTTCGTGATCCCCGAGGAAAACCGCCTCAGACGCAAATTCCGGGCCGATTTCGCCCGCTATTGCCAGAAAACCCGTCGATGGATTTGACAGTCCGGCGCAATAAGTGCATCGCAGCACCGATGTTCTTGTGAAATATTGTTGCGCCGCACTATAACCAAGTTTCCGGTCCGACAGGATCGGACAAAGACCTGCGAAAAGGGGGACGCGAGACGTGAAAATCGGTACGCCAAAGGAAATATTCGAGGGTGAAGCCCGTGTGGCCATGACCCCCGACTCTGCACTTCAGTTGCAGAAGCTGGGCTATGCCTGTGTGATCGAAGCCGGGGCGGGCGCCGCCGCTGGCTTCTCGGACAAGGCCTATCAGGATGCGGGCGTCGAGGTGGTCAAGACCGCCGCCGCCCTGTGGAAAGCCGCCGATGTGGTGGCCAAGGTGCGCCCGCCGTCAGAGGCCGAAGTCAAGAAGATGAACGAGGGTCAGACCCTGATTTCGTTCTTCTATCCGGTCGCCAACGAGGCGCTGATGAAACAGGCCGCCGCCAAGGGCGCCAATGTCATCGCCATGGACATGGTGCCGCGCATCAGCCGCGCGCAGAAGATGGACGCGCTGTCCTCGATGGCGAATATCGCAGGCTACCGCGCGGTGATCGAGGCGGGCAACAATTTCGGCCGTTTCTTCACCGGCCAGATCACGGCGGCGGGCAAGGTGCCCCCGGCCAAGGTTCTGGTGGTGGGCGCGGGCGTGGCGGGGCTGGCCGCGATCGGCACGGCGACCAGCCTGGGTGCCATCACCTATGCGTTCGACGTGCGCCCCGAAGTGGCGGAACAGGTCGAATCCATGGGCGCCGAATTCGTCTATCTGGATTTCGCCGAGGCCGTGCAGGACGGTGCCGCCACGGGTGGCTATGCAGCCCCCTCCAGCCCCGAATTCCGCGAGGCGCAGCTGGCCAAGTTCCGTGAACTGGCCCCCGACATGGACATCGTGATCACCACCGCGCTGATCCCCAACCGCGAGGCGCCCGAACTGTGGACGCCGGACATGGTTGCGGCGATGAAGCCCGGTTCGGTCATTGTCGATCTGGCCGCCGAGCGTGGCGGCAACTGCAAGCTGACCAAGATGGACGAGAAGATCGTCACCGACAACGGTGTCACGATCATCGGCTACACGGACTTCCCCAGCCGGATGGCCGCGCAATCCTCGACGCTTTATGCCACGAACATCCGCCACATGATGACCGACCTGACCCCCGAGAAGGACGGCCAGATCGTGCATAACATGGAAGATGATGTGATCCGCGGTGCGACGGTGACCTTCAACAAGGATGTCACCTTCCCGCCACCGCCGCCGAAAGTGGCCGCGATCGCGGCGCAGAAGCCCAAGGAAAAAGCCAAGGAACTGACGCCGGAAGAAAAGCGCGCGAAAGAAATCGCAGCCTTCAAGCAGCAGACACGCAACCAGGTTGCCCTGTTGGGCATCGGTGGCGCGCTGTTGCTGGGCGTGGGTCTTGTGGCGCCCGCCAGCTTCATGCAGCACTTCATCGTGTTCGTGCTGGCGGTCTTCGTGGGCTTCCAGGTGATCTGGGGCGTTGCCCACAGCCTGCACACGCCGCTGATGGCGATCACCAACGCGATCTCGTCGATCATCATCCTGGGCGCATTGATGCAGATCGGATCAGGCTCGATCCTGGTGATCCTGCTGGCGGGTCTGTCGGTGTTCATGGCGGGTATCAACATATTCGGTGGATTCCTGGTGACACGGCGTATGCTCGCCATGTTCCAGAAATCGTAAGGAGGCAGGGAAATGGAATACGGATTCACGACAGCGGCCTATGTGGTCGCGGCGATCCTCTTTATCCTGTCTCTCGGCGGGTTGTCGGGACAGGAAAGCGCAAAGCGCGCGGTGTGGTACGGTATTGTCGGCATGGCGCTGGCCGTGGCGGCCACGCTGGTCGGCCCCGGTGCGGGGCTTTGGCCGGCATCCATCATCCTGATCGGCCTGGGTGGCGCGATCGGCTATCAGCTGGCGACGCGGGTGCAGATGACCCAGATGCCGGAACTGGTCGCGGCGATGCATTCGCTGGTTGGTCTTGCGGCTGTTTTCGTCGGTGTCATCGCCCATGTCGAACTGGGGCGCGTGATGGCCATGGACGATGCCGCCAAATCCGCGCTTGACGGGTTTGCCGCGCTGCTGGCCAAGAAGGACGCCGTTGAAATCGCGATCCTGCGGGTCGAGCTGTTCCTGGGCATCTTCATCGGTGCGGTGACCTTTACCGGATCGGTGATTGCCTATGGCAAGCTGGCCGGCAAGGTCGATACCGCGGCCAAGAAGCTGCCGGGCGGTCACATGCTGAACGCGGGCGCAGCCGGTTTGTCGCTGCTCTGCCTGGTGTGGTATTTCAACACCGGCGGCCTTCTGCCGCTGGCGCTGATGACCGCGGCGGCGCTGTTCATCGGCTATCACCTGATCATGGGCATTGGCGGGGCTGACATGCCCGTGGTCGTGTCGATGCTGAACAGCTATTCGGGCTGGGCGGCGGCGGCCATCGGCTTCAGCCTGGGCAATGACCTGCTGATCGTGGTCGGTGCGCTTGTCGGGTCGAGCGGTGCGATCCTGTCCTACATCATGTGCAAGGCCATGAACCGGTCCTTCATCAGCGTGATCCTGGGCGGCTTCGGCGGCCCGGCGGGCGAGCAGATGGCCGTCGAGGGTGAACAGATCGCCATCGACGTCGACGGTGTCGCCACCGCGCTGGAAGAGGCCGACAGCATCATCATCATCCCCGGCTACGGGATGGCGGTGGCGCAGGCCCAGCAAAGCGTGTCCGAGCTGACCAAGCGCCTGCGCGCCAAGGGCAAGAACGTGCGTTTCGCGATCCACCCGGTGGCGGGACGTCTGCCGGGCCACATGAACGTGCTGCTGGCGGAAGCCAAGGTTCCCTATGACATCGTGCTGGAAATGGACGAGATCAACGAGGACTTCCCGGATACCGATGTGGCCATCGTGATCGGGTCGAACGACATCGTGAACCCGGCCGCGCAGGACGATCCCAACAGCCCCATTGCCGGCATGCCGGTTCTGGAATGCTGGAAGGCCAAGCAGGTGTTCGTGTCCAAGCGCGGGCAGGGCACCGGCTATTCCGGGATCGAGAACCCGTTGTTCTACAAGGAAAACACGCGGATGTTCTATGGCGATGCCAAGAAATCCCTGGACGAGCTGCTGACCAAGATCAGCTGATCCCGTGCAGATCGCGAGACATGAAAGGCGCCCTTCGGGGCGCCTTTTTTCATTGTCCTGTCATGGGCTTGCCCGATAAACCGCCGCCGTATACAATCGTGTTCCGTAAATATCTGATATAAAACAACTTTATCTTTAACTTCTTGGGGCTAGTATATACAGTCAGCGCAACTCAGGAGTCTGCCATGTCGCCCATTCAGGATCATCCGCTGCGCTATGAGCTGGCAAACGAACTGCATGCGCGGCCGTTCCCCTCCATCGATGCGCCCGGTGCCGCGATCTATCTTGCCATCAAGAAGCAGGAGGATGCGGCCAGCCGGGATCGGGGCGCCGATCTGGCGCATCTGACCGCATTGCTGGACCGTTTCGGCGCGGCCCATCCGCAGCCGGGCGCCACCCATTATTTCGGCCGGATCGGGCGGCACATGCTGAAATGGGAAAGCCACACCGAATTCGTGACCTACACGGCCTTTACCGAAAGCCTTAGCAGCCGCGCCTTCGACCCCGCCGATTTCGAGGTGTTTCCCGCGGACTGGCTGGCACGGGCGCCGGGCGTGCGCGTGACCTCTGCCCTGATCCGGATGGAGGAAGTGGGCGAAAAGCAGGCCGTGATCGACAAGCTGAACGACTGGTTCGTGCCCGAAAGCCTGGCGGTCAGCCGGGTGCTGGACGACAGCGCCATCGTGGCCGGCGATTTCCGCATTGATCCGGCAGGCCATATGCGCTTTGCCATTTTCGTCTCGCCCCAGACCGGGGCGCGCCGGATCGGCCGTGTCGTGCAGCGCCTGTGCGAGATTGAAACCTACAAGACCATGTCGATGCTGGCCTTCGCGCAGGTGAAATCCATGTCATCCACCCTGGCGTCGATCGACGCGCAGCTGACGCAGCTGATGGATGACATGACGCGCAACGAAAAGCCCGCCGACCAGACCCTTGCCGGCCTGCTGGAAGTATCCGCGATGCTGGAAAACAAGGTCGCGCGCGCGTCTTTCCGGTTCGGCGCCGCTGCCGCCTATGAGGCGATCGTCCACCAGCGGATCGAGGTCCTGCGCGAGGAACGGTTCGACGGGCGGCAGACGTTTTCGGAATTCATGATGCGCCGCTACGATCCCGCGATGCGGACCGTCAAGGCGTCGCAGGCGCGGCTGGCGGCTATGGCTGACCGGGCCATGCGCGCGGGCGAGCTGTTGCGGACAAGGGTGGATGTGGAACGCTCGGCCCAGAACCAGAAGCTGCTGGAAAGCATGAACATCCGCGCCGACATGCAGCTGCGCCTGCAAAAGACGGTCGAGGGGCTGTCGGTGGTGGCCATCAGCTACTACGCGGTGTCGCTGATGGCCTATGCGGTCTATCCGATTGCTGAACTGATGCAGATCAGCAAGGGCACATTGACGGCGGTGCTTATTCCGCCGGTAATGCTGTTGGTCTGGGCGCTTGTGCGCCGCGTGCAGAAGCATCTGCATTGATCAGCCGGTGGGCGATCAGCCCGCCCGCCGCAATCGATGCAATCGCAAGGATCGCCGCGATGGACAGGGTGGGGATGCCCGACAGGCCCGCGCCCACGGTGCAGCCACCCGCCAGGACGCCGCCCACGCCCATCAGTGCGGCACCGGACATATAGCGGCCGGTTTCGCGCGGGCTGGAAAAGCTCTGCCAGCGGAACTCGCCCCGGATCAGGCTGCTGGCCAAGGCGCCCAGGGCCACGGCCGCGATCAGCGCCGCGCCAAAGCTGGCCGAGATCGAGGTCGAGGCGACCGTGAAGAACAGCGCCTCTGCCGCGGCCGAGGTGAAGGACAGGCTTTCCATCGCGATCGGGTCGAACTCGTCCAGCAGGATGTAACCCGTACCGACCCAGCCCAGCGGCACCAGCGCGCCGATCAGCGCGGCCAGAACCAGCGGGCCTGCGCGGTTGCCCGACCGCAGGGCAAAGGCCAGGGCGGCCAGCGCGATCAGACCGGCCCAGAGCAGCGGATTGCCGGGCAGGGCGGCGCTGTCCAGCGACAGGGTCACGGCTCCCAGCGTGGTGCGGACAGGGGCCAGAACGCCCTTCAGCGTGGCATGGGCCACAAGGGCGAAGACGACCAGCACCAGTGCCGCGCGCAGGTTGCCCGATCCCGTCAGAACGGTCAGCCGCGAGACACAGCCCCGCGTCAGCACCATGCCTGCCCCGAAGAGCAGACCACCCGCCACGATGGCCAGCACCGGCAGGTCAGCGGCCATGAAGCGATGGTCGGCAAACCCGATCCAGCCCGCGGCAACGGCCGCTTGCGTGCCCAGGACGGCAACCGCCAGCGCGGTCAGCCAGACGCCTGCCGCCTGCCTGCTGTCATCGCCCACGATCGACCGGCGAAAGCAGAAGCGGGTGATCTGCGCCAGTACGCCGAAGACCGCACCCAGCGCGAGGGCGAAATAGACGGCCGCCTGCGGGGCGGTCAGGGTCTCGAAGCCGAAGGATTCGAACATGGGTTTTCTCCGCAATCTGGAATTTTGTCCCAGATGCCGGTGTTTCACTTTATAATCAAGAGGGGTGGCAGGTAGAAAAATGTTTCGACTTGGAACAATATTCCGATTTTCTGCGTCTGCAAAGCATGAACGTTCGCCCTGCGACCTTGCGCGAAACGGAACGGCCCGCACCAATGATGCGGGCCGTATGCATGTTCTTATTTCGCGTGTGGTTGCTGATCAGCGTCCCCGGATCCGCGGGTCCAGCGCGTCGCGCAGGCCGTCGCCCAGGTAGTTCACGCTGAGAACCGTCAGCGAGATCGCCAGACCGGGCCAGAGCACGCGCTCGGGGTATTGCTGCATGTAATCGACCGCGTCGAACAACAGGCGTCCCCAGGTCGGGAAATCCGGCGGAAAGCCCAGGCCCAGGAAAGACAGCGCGCTTTCGGTGATGATCGCATTGGCGATGCCCAGCGTGGCCGACACCATGATGGGCGACATCACGTTGGGCAGCACATGGCGCGTGATCATGCGGAAGTTGGTGGTGCCGATCGACCGCGCCGCCAGCACGAATTCACGTTCCTTCAGCGCCAGCACATCGCCGCGCACGATCCGCGCGGTAGGCATCCAGCTGGTGATCCCGATCGCGGTGACGATCAGGATGAAGATGCCGGTTTCCGGCCCGAAGGCCGCGTTCAGCGGTTCGCGGAACAGCAGCACCATGACCAGCAGCAAGGGCAGCAGGGGCAGCGCCAGGAACAGGTCGGTCGTCCGCATCAGCATGTTGTCCAGCCGCTTGAAATAGCCGGCCAGCACCCCGATCAGGCTGCCCAGGAACAGCGCCAGCAACATCGCGGTGATGCCCACCGACACCGAGGTCTGCCCCCCCGCCATCATCCGGGCCAGCATGTCGCGGCCCAGCTGGTCGGTGCCCAGCGGATGCGCCCATGACGGGTTCTGGTTGCGCGACCGGATATCGATGAAGGTCGGATCATAGGGCCAGAGCCACGGGCCGATGAAGACCGCCAGCACGATGACCACAAAGACGATACCGCCGATCAGCGCCCCGCGATGGGTCTTGAACTGGTCCCAGATATCGCGCCACTGGCTGCGGGGCGGTGCCGAGGGGACCGGCTGGTTGATCAGTTCAGTCATAGCGGATCCTCGGGTCCAGGATGCCGTAGAGGATATCGGCAATCAGGTTGAAGATGACGATCAGCAGCGCGAAGATGAAGGTCAAGGTCTGCACCATCGGCAGGTCATTCGCCTCGATCGCGGTGATCAGCAGCTGGCCCAGGCCGTTCACCTTGAAGACCTGCTCGGTGATGATGGCGCCGCCGAAGACCTGCGGCACACCCAGCGCGATCACGGTGACCACGGGGATCATCGAGTTGCGCAGCACATGCACCAGAACCACGGTCTTTTCGCCGAGGCCCTTGGCGCGGGCGGTCCGCACGTAATCCTGGTTCAGGTTGTCCAGCATCGAGGCGCGCATGAAGCGGCTGATCTGCGCCGCGTTGTAAAGCGCCAGCACCATGACGGGCATGATCATCTGTCGCAGCTGGAACATGAGGCTGTCCCAATCCGTCACCTTGTGCGTGGTGTCGTAGATCGAGGGGAACCAGCCCAGGTTCACCGAGAAGATCACGATCAGCAGCACGCCGGTAAAGAAGGTCGGGACGGAAAAGCCGACCATCGACACGAAGGTGCCGATCTGGTCGAAGGCCGAATATTGCCGGTAGGCCGAATAGATCCCGATGGGCAGCGCGATCAGCACGCCCAGCACATAGGACATGCCCACCACCCAGAGGGTCTGGGGCAAGCGCTGCACGACGATATCCATCACCGGGCTGCGGGTCTGCCAGGACAGCACGCGCAGCTGCCCCTCGGAGAAGGTCGTGCCAAAGAGATGATCAATCAGGACCTGCGGTTCGACCCAGAAGAATTGCACGATCCATTTGAAGAACTGGACATGCACCGGGGCACCGAGGCCGAGAGCCTCACGCATCTTCTCCTTGACCTCGGGTGGCACGGTCAGTGGCACCTGGGCCATCGGATCACCCGGGGCCAGCTGCAGCAGCATGAAGATCACGAGGGAGATGAACAGAAGGGTCGGGACGGCCAGAACCAGTCGCCGGATGGTAAAGGTCAGCATGGGCGGCGCCTTTGCGGGTCGCTGTGAGATCTACCGGAAAATCGACGGCCCCGTTCCGCGCGATGGGAACGGGGCCGCGATGTCAGGCGCTTGGTTACTTGATACGGTGCCAGTCGGCGACGTTCCAAAGTTCGCTGTCCCAGACGTTCAGGACAACGCCACCCAGCGTGTTGGAATGGGCCGAAACGCGGCCGCGATCCACCAGCGGGATGATCACATTGGCGTCTTTGGTCACCATGTCGTTCAGCTTGCGGGCGATTTCACCGCGCTTTTCCAGCTCGCCAGTCCGCGACAGTTCCGCCACCAGCGCATCATAGGCCGGATCGCAGAAACGGGTGATGTTCTCGCCCTGCCACTGGGTTTCCGGACGCGGTGCCTTGTCGCAGGTCTGTGCCGCCAGATAGGCTTCGGGATCGGTGCCATCGAAGTTGTTGGCATACATCTCGACGTCGGCATAGAACTTCTGGAACGTGTCCGGGCTGCCGGGATCGCCGCCGAAGAAGACCGACGCGCTGAGGTTGCGCAGCTCGGTTTCAACGCCGATTTCTTCCCACCACTGCTTGATCAGCGCCTGGAAATCCTGGCGAACAGCGTTGGTCGAGGTCTGGTAAAGCAGCGACAGGCGCACGCCGTCCTTGGCGCGGATGCCATCGGCGCCGCGAACCCAGCCTGCCTCGTCCAGCAGGGCGTTCGCGCCGGCCAGATCCTGCACCAGGCAGTCGGTGTTGTCGGACGCATAAAGCGCCGGCGCCGGCACCAGGTTGCAGGTCGGGCGACCGGCCTGGCCGTAACCGATTTCGACCAGCAGTTCGCGGTCGATCGCCATGGACAGCGCCTTGCGTACCGCAGGGTCGGTCAGGAACGGATGCGGATGCTTCGCGGTGGACCGCTCGCCTTCCGGCAGGGATGCCGACGGATCGGTCATGTTGACCATGATGCGTTCCACCAGCGAGCCGAAGGCCGCGATGGTGGTGCCCTTGCCGCCCTTGGCCATCTGCTGGATCACCTCGGGGGCCAGCTGCAGGTTCCAGGCATAGTCGAATTCGCCGGTTTCCAGAACCGCGCGACCTGCTGCGGTGGCGTCGCCGCCGCCCTTGAAGGTCATCGTGGCGAAGGCCGGTTTGGCCGGGTCACGGTAGTTCGGGTTGGCTTCCAGCGAGATCACGTCATTGGGACGGAACTCGGTCACGCGGAAGGGGCCGGTACCGATCGGGTTGAAGTTCGCCTCGGTGCATTCCGGCGCCTTCGCGCCCAGGCAGTCGGCGAATTGCGCGGCCTGGATGATCGGGGATTGCGCGCCCATGAAGGGACCGTAGGGGTTGGGCTTGGATTCCGAGAAGGTCACCTTGACCGTCAGATCGTCGATCACGTCGATTGCGGACACGCCGTCGAATTTCGCCGCCTGCGCGCAGCCGCCTTCGGGGTGCATGCAGTAGTCGGCGCTGAATTTCACGTCATTGGCGGTGACGGGCGTCCCGTCGGACCACAGCAGGCCCGGCTTCAGCTTCCACGTGATCGAGGTGAGGTCCGCGCTGACGCCGCCGTTTTCCAGCGTCGGGATTTCCTGCGCCAGGAACGGCACCATGGCGCCGGTCTCGGTGTAGCGGCCCAGCGGTTCGATGATCATCGAGGACGATTCGAGGTCCTTGGTGCCGCCTGACAGATAGGGGTTCAGAATCGACGGCGCCTGCCAGTAGATGATGTTGACATGGCCGTCCGCGCCGCGCTCGGCAAAGGCTGCGGGGGCCAGTGCTACAAGGGCTGCCGCGCCCAGCAGCGTTGTTTTAAGGGTCATTTCTCACTCCATGTTGGACACGTGGGTGTCTCTCGTTCTTGGTTCCGCCTCCTGTGCCAGCCGCCGAAGCAGTGACCGTGGATGCAGCGTGTGTGCGGGCATCCGGGGTCGCCACGCTGTTTGCGCTACCGAACCCTACCCGCATTCGTGCATCACAGACCGCCCGCAGGTAAAAATCAAGCACGTGTTTTGATGGCGGCCCTTCAAGGGGCGTTGTTCCTTGCGAAGGGCGAAAGGGGTTTGACAGCCTCTCTGGCGTATCTGTAGCGTCACGGCTCATAGCCCCGAGACAGGAAGAAGCGCATGCTGGACCAGCCGACAGAACGGCCCATTGCACAGATCGAAAACCTGCGTGTGGAATTCCAGACCAAGGACGGTCCCGTGGTCGGGGTCGAGGATGTGTCTTTTTCGATCAACCCTGGCGAAACCGTCTGTGTGGTTGGAGAATCCGGCTCGGGCAAGTCGGTATCCAGCCTGTCCCTGATGCGCCTTGTCGAATTCGGCGGCGGCACGATTGCGGGGGGGCGGCTGCTGTTCGAACGCAAGACGGGCGGTCAGGTGGACCTGGGAAAAACCGATCAGGAACTGATGCGGACGATTCGCGGCAACGAGATCGGGATGATCTTCCAGGAGCCGATGACGGCGCTGAACCCGGTCTTTACCGTGGGCCGGCAGCTGACAGAAGGTTTGCGCCTGCACAAGGGAATGACCAAAAAAGAGGCAGAAGATCGCGCGCTTGATCTTCTCAAGCAGGTGCGGATCCCCGAACCGGAGCGGCGGCTGCAGCAATACCCCCATGAATTGAGCGGGGGCATGCGCCAGCGCGTGGTCATCGCCATGGCCCTGGCCTGCGAGCCGCGCCTGTTGATCGCGGATGAGCCGACCACCGCGCTGGACGTGACCATCCAGGCCGAGATTCTGGCCCTGATCGACCGGCTGAAGCGTGAAACCGGCACGGCGGTGATGTTCATCACCCATGACATGGCTGTCGTGGCGCAGATGGCCGACCGTGTGGTGGTGATGTTCCGCGGCAACAAGGTCGAGGAGGGCACGGTCGAGGATATCTTCGAGAACCCGCAGCACGATTACACCAAGGCGCTGCTGTCCGCCGTGCCGCGCCTGGGCGAGATGACCGGCAAGGCGCTGCCCGAACCGATGCGGCTGCTGGGCGCCGAAGGCCCCGCCGCCCTGCCGATTCCCGGCACCGAGACGCCGCTGCTGACGGTCAAGCATCTGGTCACGCGGTTTGCGGTGCGTGGCGGGTTGCTGCGCCGCACGGTCGCCAATGTGCACGCGGTCGAGGATGTGTCCTTTACCCTCAACAAGGGGCGCACCCTGTCGCTGGTGGGCGAAAGCGGCTGCGGCAAGTCCACCGCCGGGCGCTCGATCCTGCGCCTGGTCGAGCCGATGTCAGGCTCGATCATCCTGGATGGCACCGATATCATGGCGCTGGATCAGTCCGCGCTTCGCCGCGCGCGGCAGGACATGCAGATGGTCTTTCAGGACCCGTTCGCCAGCCTGAACCCGCAGATGCAGCTCTCCGATCAGGTGGCCGAACCGCTGCGAAATTTTGGCACCCACAGCGGCAGCGCGCTGACCGACAAGGTGGCCGATCTGTTCGACCGGGTACACCTGCCGCGCAATTTCATGCGCCGCTTTCCGCATGAACTGTCGGGCGGCCAGCGCCAGCGCGTGGCGATCGCCCGCGCCCTTGCGCTGAACCCCAAGCTGATCATCGCGGACGAGGCGGTGTCGGCGCTTGATGTGTCGGTGCAGGCGCAGGTTCTAAACCTGATGATGGAATTGCAGGCCGATCTGGGGCTGTCCTTCCTGTTCATCAGCCATGACATGGCCGTGGTGGAACGGGTCAGCCATGATGTGGGCGTGATGTACCTGGGCCGGATCGTCGAGATGGGGCCGCGTCAGGCCGTGTTCGAGGATCCGCAGCACCCCTATACGCGCGCGCTGATGAAGGCCGTGCCCGTGGCCGATCCGCGCCAGCGCAAAAGCGAGAAGGACCTGAATTTCAGGCCCATCCCGTCCCCCATTCACCCGCGCGGCTATCAGCCCGCACCCTCGGAATACAAGGAAGTGTCGAAGGGCCATTTCGTGCTGACCACGGATAGCGGCTACTGAGACCGGATCAAGGACCGTCATGACCACCAGACTTACCCCCCTCCAGCTGATGGAAAAGCTGGTCAGCTTTCCCACGGTCAGCCGTGACAGTAACCTGCCGCTGGTCGATTGGGTCGAGGATTACCTGAACAGCCACGGCATCACCGCGCATCGTCATTACAACGAAGACAATGAAAAGGCGGCGATCTTTGCCCATGTCGGCCCGGACGTGGCGGGCGGGCTGGTGCTGTCGGGTCATACCGATGTGGTGCCTGTGGATGGTCAGCCCTGGGCGGATGATCCCTTCACCGTGGTCGAACGGGACGGCAGATATTACGGGCGCGGCACCTGCGACATGAAGGGGTTCGACGCGCTGGCGATCTGGACCCTGGTCGAGGCGCATCACCGCGGCGTCAAGCGGCCACTGCAACTGGCGCTCAGCTATGACGAGGAAGTGGGCTGCACCGGCGCGCCGCCGATGATCGACCGCATGATCGAGGTGCTGCCTAAGGCGTCGGCCGTGATCGTGGGCGAGCCGTCGATGATGAAGGCCGTGACCGGCCACAAGGGCGGGCAGGGCTTCAATACGCATGTGGTGGGATTCGAGGTGCACAGCTCGATCATGCATACGGGCGTCAATGCCATCATGTTCGGCGCCAAGCTGGTCGACTGGGCCAACCAGATGAATGCCGAAAGCATGGCCCGCGCCCCCAGCCCGCTGGCCGCGATTTTCGATCCGCCCTGGACCACTGCCCATGTGGGGACGATCCAGGGGGGCACCGCGCATAACATCACCGCCAAGGACTGCCGCTTCGGCATGGATTTCCGGGCTGTGCCGGGCGAGAACCTGGCCGATTGGCGCGACCGTTACCTGGCCCGCGTCCGCGAGGTCGAGGCCGAGATGAAGGCGATCCATCCATCGGCACGGATCGACATCTCGGAAAAGTTCGTGGTTCCCGGTTTGAAGCCGGAAGCCGAGGGCGAGGCCGAAACGCTGGTGCGCGCCATCACGGGCGACAATGGCGGGCATGTGGTCAGCTATGGCACCGAGGCCGGGCAGTTCCAGGAACGCGGCTATTCCGCCGTGATCTGCGGGCCCGGCGACATCGCCCAGGCGCATCAGCCGGATGAATACATCACCAAGGCGCAGTTCGAGGCAGGGCATGATTTCATGCGCCGTTTGCTGGACCGGCTCTGACGCGGCCCCCGGCCCGGGACCACAGACCCACCGGAAGGAAAACTCATGCCGATCAAGAACCGTATTGCAGGGATGCAGGACGAGGTGACCGCCTGGCGCCGCGATCTGCACGCGCATCCCGAAATCCTCTATAACACGCATCGCACCAGCGCCTTTGTCGCCGACAAGCTGAAGGAATTCGGCTGCGACGAGGTGACAACCGGCATCGGCCGCACCGGCGTCGTGGGGGTGATCCGGGGGCGTGCAACGGGTTCAGGCAGGGTGATCGGTCTGCGTGCCGACATGGATGCGCTGCCGATCCATGAGGCGACGGGGCTGGAATACGCCTCGGAAATTCCCGGCGCGATGCATGCCTGCGGCCATGACGGGCATACCGCGATGCTGCTGGGGGCGGCGAAATACCTGGCCGAAACCCGCGCGTTCGACGGCACCGTGGTGCTGATCTTCCAGCCCGCCGAAGAAGGCGGCGCAGGCGGGCGCGCGATGTGCGAGGACGGTCTGATGGACCGCTGGAACATCCAGGAGGTCTACGGCCTGCACAACATGCCGGGCATCCCGGTGGGTCAGTTCGCCATCCGCACGGGCGGGCTGCTGGCCTCGGGCGACATTTTCCATATCGTCGTGACGGGCAAGGGCGGTCATGCCGCCATGCCGCATCTGGCGCTGGATACCACGCTGGTCGCCGCGCAGATCGTCGTGTCGCTGCAAAGCATCGTGGCGCGCAACGCCGATCCCGTGGAAAGCATGGTGGTGACGGTGGGCATGTTCAACACCGACAGCAAGGCGCCCAATGTGATCGCCCACGAAGTCAGGATGAGCGGCACGGTCCGCGCCCTGTCGCCCGCCATGCGCCAGCTGTCCCATGACCGGGTCCGCGAGATCGCGATGCACACCGCCGCGGCTTACGGCGCGACGGCCGAGGTCACCTTTGATCCCGGTTACCCGGCCACGGTAAACCACCCCGCGCAGACCGAATATGCCGCCCAGGCCGCCGAGTCCGTGGCAGGGCATGTGGATCGCAACGTCGCCCCCCTGATGGCCGCCGAGGATTTCGCCTTCATGCTGGAAGAACGCCCCGGTGCATATATATTCCTGGGCAATGGCGATACGGCTGCATGCCATCACCCGGCCTATGATTTCAACGATCAGGCCATTCCGGCGGGCAGCAGTTTCTTTGCGACCCTGGCGGAGCAGCGGCTACCGCTGGATTGACCGCATCGACCGCGCGGACGCCATCAGAGTGCCGCACCAGACCTGAAGGAAAGACCATGCCGATCAAGAACCGCTTTGCAGAAATGCAGGATGAAGTCACTGCCTGGCGCCGTGATTTGCACGAACACCCGGAAATCCTGTACGACACCCATCGCACCAGCGCGATCGTGGCCGACAAGCTGCGGGCCTTCGGTTGCGACGAGGTCGTGACCGGCATCGGGCGCACAGGCGTGGTGGCGGTGATCAAGGGCAAGACCGATACTTCGGGCAAGGTCATCGGGTTGCGCGCGGACATGGACGCGCTGCCGATCCTCGAGGCGACAGGGCTGCCCTATGCGTCCAAGACCCCCGGCGCGATGCATGCCTGCGGCCATGACGGTCATACCGCGATGCTGCTGGGGGCCGCGAAATACCTGGCCGAGACGCGCAATTTCGACGGGTCGGTCGTGGTGATCTTCCAGCCCGCCGAAGAAGGTGGCGCAGGTGGGCGCGAGATGTGCGAAGACGGGCTGATGGACCGCTGGAACATCCAGGAGGTTTACGGGATGCACAACATGCCGAACCTGCCGGTTGGGCATTTCGCGATCCGTTCGGGCCCGTTCTTTGCCGCGACCGACCAGTTCGAAATCTTCCTGGAAGGCAAGGGCGGCCATGCCGCGCGCCCGCAGGAAACCGTCGATACCACCGTGATGGCCGCGCAACTGGTGCTGTCCTTGCAGACCATCGCCAGCCGCAACGCTGATCCGGTCAGTCAGATCGTGGTGTCTGTCACCTCGTTCGAGACATCATCGACCGCCTTCAACGTGATCCCGCAGAAGGTGCATATCAAGGGCACCGTCCGCACCCAGAGCAACGAGAACCGCGACATGGCCGAGCGCCGCATCAAGGACATCGCGGCAGCCACCGGCACGATGTATGGCGGCCTGGCCGAGGTGGCCTATCATCGCGGCTATCCGGTGATGGTCAACGCAGAGGAGCAGACCGATTTCGCCCGCGACGTGGCGCAATCCGTGGGCGGCAACGTGATCGAGGCGCCGCTGGTCATGGGCGGCGAGGATTTCGCCTTCATGCTGGAGGAACGCCCCGGCGCCTATATCCTGGTGGGCAATGGCCCCGGCGCGCAGGTCCATCATCCCGAGTACAATTTCAACGACGAGGCGATCCCCGTCGGGTGCAGCTGGTGGGCCGAGATCGTGGAACGCCGGATGCCTGCGGCCTGACCCCATGTTGACGGCGCGCCCAAGCGCGCGCCGTCACCGCCGCGCCAACAGCGGCGTCAGACGCGCCAGCAGGGCGCGCCGCGCCTGTGCGCCGTCCTGTGACAAAGACCTTGCCGCATCGCGCATCCGCGCCAGCCTGTCGCTGTTGATCAGCGCGGATACCTGCGCGCCCAGATCGGCGCCATCCGACACGGCCCTTGCCGCGCCTGCGCGGGTCATGCCGTCATAGGCCTGCGCGAAATTTGCAACCCCTGGCCCGTGCAGCACGGCAGCCCCCAGGACGGCGGGCTCATAGGGGTTGTGCCCGCCTTCGGGGCCAAAGGAACCGCCCAGAAAGGCCAGGGGCGCAAGGCGGTAGAACAGGCCCATCTCGCCCAGCGTATCGGCCAGGTAGATTTGCGTGTCGTCGCCGGGAAGGGCGCCGGTGCTGCGACGGACCATGTGCAGACCCGCGCCACTGACCTGCGCGGCCAGGTCTGCGCCGCGCTGCGGATGACGCGGCACAAGGATCAGCAGCAGATCGGGATGGGTGTGCAGCGCCGCCTGATGCGCGGCGATCACGGCCGCCTCATCCCCCGGATGGGTCGAGGCCGCCACCCAGACCGGGCGCGCGCCGATGGCCTGGCGGAGCGGGTCAAGCCGCCGCGGATCGGCGGGCAGGGGCGCTGCCGCCGCTTTCAGATCGCCGGTGTCCAGAATGCGCGCGGGATCAAGCGCCAGTGCGCGCAACTGCGTCGCCGTGGCTGCATCCTGCGCGCTGATCAGCGCCGCCCGCCCCAGAATGGCCGTGACGGTGCGCGGCGCGCGCAGCCGCGTCCGCGAGGCACGGGCGTTGATCACCGCAATGGGGATGCCGCGCCGGTCCGTCTGCATCATAAGGCGCGGCCAGAGGTCGTTTTCCATGAACAGCGCCAGATCCGGCCGCCAGTGGTCCAGAAAGCCCCGCACCGCGGCAGGTGTGTCGATCGGCTGGAACTGGTGCATCGCCTGCGGAAGGCGTCGCGCCAGCGTTTCGGCGCCCGTCGCCGTGGTGGTGGTGAACAACAGCCCCGCGCCGGTGGCATCCTGCAGGTCGCGCGCCAGATCAAGGCTCGAGGCGACTTCACCCACCGAGGCCGCGTTGATCCAGATCAGCGGGCCATCTGGTCGCGGCGCGGAAGCCTGCCCGAAACGTTCAGAGATCCGGGACGGGTCCGCGCCCTGGCTGGTGTGGCCTTTGCGCGCCAATCGGGCAAGGATACCGGGCGCCAGTGCCGTCGCGGCCAGGTAGGCGCGCAAAAGCGCCGTCAGCCGCGGTTGCGGCCGGGGGGCGGTCTCGCCCGTCATGCCGGCGTCATCCGCCGGTATGGCTCATGTGGCGGGACATTTTGCCATCAACGACCTGCCGGGAATAGTCGAAGTCATGGCCCTTCGGCTTCAGCCGGATCGCGGCGCGAATGGCGTCTTCCAGGGCCTCGGTGTCGCCGGGGTTGGCGCGCAGCGGCGCGCGCAGATCGGCCATGTCTTCCTGGCCCAGGCACATGTACAGCTCTCCGGTGCAGGTCAGGCGCACGCGGTTGCAGCTTTCACAGAAATTATGGGTCAGCGGCGTGATGAAGCCGATCTTCTGGCCCGTCTCCTCAAGCCGGACATAGCGCGCGGGGCCGCCTGTGCGTTCCGCCAGATCGGTCAGGGTAAAGCGTTCGGCCAGCCGTGCACGCAGGTCGCGCAGGGGCCAGTATTGATCCAGCCGGTCTTCGTTGCCGATATCGCCCATCGGCATGACCTCGATGAAGGTCAGATCCATGTCACGATCCGCGCACCAGGCCGCAAGCGTGAACAGCTCATCCTCGTTGAACCCTTTCAGCGCGACCGCGTTGATCTTGACGCGCAGACCCGCCTTTTGCGCGGCCTCGATCCCGCGCAGCACCTGCGGCAGACGGCCCCAGCGGGTGATCTGGGCGAATTTGGCATCATCCAGCGTGTCCAGCGAGACATTGATCCGACGCACGCCTGCCGCCGCCAGATCGGGGGCGAATTTCTCCAGCTGGCTGCCATTTGTGGTCAGCGTCAGCTCGCGCAGCGCGCCGCTGTCCAGATGGCGCGACATCGCGTCGAAAAAGGTCATGATCCCTTTGCGCACCAGGGGTTCGCCGCCCGTGATGCGCAGCTTTTCCACGCCCAGCCTGATGAAGGTCGAACACATCACGTCCAGCTCTTCCAGGGTCAGCAACTGCGCCTTGGGCAGGAATGTCATGTTCTCCGACATGCAATAAACGCAACGGAAATCGCAGCGGTCCGTGACCGACACGCGCAAATAGCTGATGGCGCGCTGGAACGGATCGACCAGCGGTGCGGGAGCGGGAGATGTAATGCTTTGCGTCATGCGGCGAAACTAAGGATCGGCGGAAGTCTGGGCAAGGGGGATTGTTAAGATTGCACGGCCCCGTGCTGCGCCCTAGACTGCGCGGCATGAAACAGATTGCATTGCCCATGATCGCCCTTGCAGCCCTTGTCGCGGGCTGCGCCGAGTTGCCTTTCCCCGAACGGCTGGGCACGCCGGCCTCTGCGCCGCAGACCAGTAAGCGCCCCCCCCTGACCGGGGCGCCGATCCGTCCCGAGGATCTGGACAGGGCCACACCCGCGGAACGGCAGGCTGCCGCGACGCCGGCGCCCGCTGCGGCCGGATCGCTGGGCGTGACGATCGCCTCTCTGGGGGATCCGGCGCGTCCGGGGTTCTGGATGGAAACGCCGCTGGTCAGCGCGCCGACCCGGGGCAGCGTCCTTTACCGGGCGAACGGACGGCGGTTGAACCTGGACCTGATCCCGATTGCCGGGCCCGCCACCGGCGGCAGCCGCCTGTCGCTGTCGGCCATGCGTATGCTGGACGCGCCACTGACGGCCTTGCCACGGGTCGAGGTTTTCGCGAACTGATCCGTCTCAGCCCTGCGTGTCGGCAGGGGGTGTCGCTTGGGGTGTCTCTGGCGATGAATCCTGTGTCGTCTGGGGCGGCAGCAGTTTCGACGCCTCGCGGCGCGCAAAGGGCTTCATGTGCCGGGCGTGGTTCTTCAGGAAATAGCGCACGCGGTCAGGATCATGCTTGGACAGTTCGCGCAGCCACCAGGCCACCGATTTCTGGATGAACCATTCCGGATCATGCACATAGGCCGCCGCCCATTCCAGCACGCGCTGACGGATCTGCACATCGGCGGGCTTGGGGTGGTTCTGCTTGGTCCAGGGCAGGGTAAAGACCATCGCGGCGCGGCGCGTCCAGTGATGCGGGGATCTTGTCCATTCGGCGACCGTGTCGATCCGCGCGGGATCGGCCAGCAGGCGTTTCTGCCCGGCGATCGCGGCCGCATCGGCAATCGCCCAGCTGTCGAAGGTGGGCACCCAGGACACGATCAGCGCCCAGGCCGCCGCATCGGGTTTCATCCGCGCCTGCGTCAGCAGTTTGGCGGCGGCGATCTTTGCTTCGAAAATATCGGTCTTCCACAGGGCATCGGCCAGGGCCACGCGGTCTGACATGTCCATGCCTTCGCGCCAGGCTGTCGCCAGATCGGTGATCTGCGGCGTGGTCAGGCCCAGGTATTCGCGCGGCACCTTGTGATAATCGGCCATGCCTTTGGCGCGTTCGGGGTCGGACAGGGCGCGCAGCTGCGCCAGGGCGTCATCAAGGGTCATTCCACGGTCACCGATTTGGCCAGGTTGCGGGGCTGGTCCACATCGGTGCCCTTGGCGACAGCGGTGTGATAGGCCAGCAATTGGGCGGGCAGCGCATAGAGGATCGGGGTCAGCACCGCGTCTATGCGCGGCATCACCAGCACCTGCCAGGTCTGGTCGGACGCCTCTGCCTCTCCTTCGGCATCGGTGATCAGCATGACCTTGCCGCCGCGGGCCATCACCTCCTGCATGTTCGACACGGTCTTGTCGAACAGCGCGTCGCGCGGGGCCATGACGACCACGGGCATGGTCTTGTCGATCAGCGCGATGGGGCCATGCTTCAGTTCGCCTGATGCATAAGCTTCGGCATGTATATAGCTGATTTCCTTGAGTTTCAATGCGCCCTCAAGGGCCAGCGGATACATCAGGCCACGGCCCAGGAACAACACGTCCGTGGATTCCGACAGCTTGCGCGCGGCATTCTTGATCTTGCCGCTGAGGTCCAGCGCCGCGTTCAGGGCGACGGGTAGCGACCGCAGCGCGCTCAGGTGATCCGACAGCTCCTCCTGGCTGATGCGGCCCCGCTGATGCGCGGCCTCCAGCGCCAGCAGCAGCAGCACGGTCAGCTGGCAGGTAAACGCCTTGGTCGAGGCGACGCCGATCTCGGCCCCGGCCATGATGGGCAGCGCCAGATCGCTTTCCCGCGCGATCGAGCTTTCGGCCACGTTCACGACCGATACGATCCGCGCGGCCTTGCCCTCGCAATAGCGCAGGGCGGCCAGGGTGTCGGCGGTTTCGCCCGACTGGCTGACGAACAGCGCCATGGTGCGGGCCGGGATCGGCGGCTCGCGGTACCGGAATTCCGAGGCGATATCGACATCGACAGGCAGGCCGGCCAATTGCTCGAACCAGTATTTCGCTGTCATGCAGGCGTAAAAGGCAGTGCCGCAAGCCACCATCGACAGCCGGTCGATGGCGGTGAAATCAATGCCCTCGCCCGGCAGGCGGATCGTGTCGCCCTCGCCCGACAGGTAGAAACGCAGCGCTTCGCCGATGACGCGGGGCTGTTCGGCGATTTCCTTGGCCATGAAATGCTTGTGTCCGGCCTTGTCGACCTGTGCGGATTCGATCTGGATGGTCTTGATCGCGCGGTTGGCCAGTTCGCCGTTTGCATCGCGGATTTCAAGACTGGTGCGGGTGACGATGGCGATGTCGCCCTCTTCCAGATAGGTGATGCGGTCGGTCATCGGGGCCAGTGCTATGGCGTCCGATCCGACGAACATCTCGCCATCGCCATGGCCCACGGCCAGCGGGCTGCCCTTGCGCGCGGCGATCAGCAGATCCTCCTCGCCCTCGAACAGGAAGACCAGCGCAAAGGCGCCTTCCAGCCGGGCGATGGTCTGGCGCGCGGCCTCGACCGGGCTGGCGCCCTGCGCCATGTAGTGCTGGGTCAGCAGGGCGACCGTTTCGGTATCGGTCTGCGTGACGAAGTCCAGCCCATGGCCGCGCAACTCGGCGCGCAGATCGCGGAAATTCTCGATGATGCCGTTATGCACGACCGCCACGGGGCCTGCCTGATGCGGATGGGCATTGGTGACCGAGGGTGCGCCATGGGTGGCCCAGCGGGTGTGCCCGATCCCGGCCTTTCCGGCCAGCGGATCATGCACCAGCAGATCGCTGAGGTTGACCAGCTTGCCCACCGCGCGGCGGCGGTCCAGTTTGCCGTTGTTGACGGTTGCGATGCCCGCGCTGTCATAGCCGCGATATTCCAGACGCTTCAGCGCCTCGACCAGAAGGGGCGCTGCTTCGTGATCGCCCAGAACGCCGACAATGCCGCACATCAGTTTGCCCCCTTGTTTTTCTTGGCCTTCGTGGCGCGCAAAAGCTCCATCAGCTTCAGCGCCATGCCGGGTTTGACCACTTGCCTGGCGCGGCCCAGGGCCAATGCGCCATCGGGCACATCGGTCGTGATCACCGATCCGCTGCCGGTCATGGCCTCGTGCCCCACGCGGACGGGGGCGACCAGCATCGTGTTCGACCCGATGAAGGCACCGCGCCCGATCTCGGTGTGATGCTTCATCACGCCATCATAGTTACAGGTGATCGTGCCCGCGCCGATATTGCTGCCGGCGCCGATGGTCGCATCGCCGATATAGCTGAGGTGATTGGCTTTCGCGCCCGCATCCAGCACGGCATTCTTGATTTCCACGAAGTTGCCGACATGCACGTCCTCGGCCAGTTCCGCGCCGGGGCGCAGCCGGGCATAGGGTCCGACGATGGCGCGCTGGCTGACATGGCAGCCTTCCAGATGCGAGAATGCCCGGATGCGCGCGCCGCTTTCCACGGTGACGCCGGGGCCGAAGACCACGTTCTGTTCCACTACCGCATCGCGGCCGATCACCGTGTCATGGGCGAAATGCACCGTGTCGGGGGCGATCAATGTGACGCCATCCTCCAGCGCCTGCGCGCGGGCGCGGGCCTGGAATCCCGCCTCGGCCTGCGCCAGTTCGGCGCGGGTGTTGATGCCCATGGTTTCCGCCTCGGGGCAGGTGACGGCGGTGGCGGTCAGCCCGCGCGCGCGGGCGATCCCGATGATGTCGGTCAGGTAGTATTCACCCGCCGCATTGGCATTGCCGACGGCCGCGACCAGATCGAACAGCGTCTTGGCATCTGCTGCGATAACGCCGCTGTTGCAGAGTGTTATGGCGCGTTCCTCATCCGTGGCATCCTTGAATTCCACGATCCGGTCCAGCCGGTCACCCTCCATCACCAGGCGGCCATAGCGGCCCGGATCGACGGCGTGAAAGCCCAGCACGACGATGTCATGATCGGCGCGCGCGGCCTGCATCGCCTCAAGCGTTTCGGGGCGGATCAGGGGCGTGTCGCCGTAAAGCACGATCACGTCACCTTGGAAGTCCGCCAGCACGGGGGCCGCCTGCGCCACCGCATGGGCGGTGCCAAGCTGCGGATCCTGCAGCACGCATTGCGCGGTCTCGTCCCAGTCATGCGCTGCGGCTGTCACGGCCTCGGCCCCGTGCCCGGTCACGACGACGCAGGCCGATGCGTCCAGTGCAAACCCCGCCTTCATCGCATGGATCAGAAGCGGCGCGCCCGCCAGAGGGTGCAGTACCTTGGGCAGATCCGAATTCATCCGCGTGCCCATGCCGGCCGCCAGAATGACAAGTGCTGTGTTCATGCTGTTTCTCTTTGCCCTTTTGTTGCGCCCGTTTTATCCGGTTGGACCAAGGGCGCAAGGCTGCATCGGTTCACGTCTGATTGCGGGTTATGACAGGCATCGGCGGCAGACCGCCGGAAAGGGCAGAATGATGAGAACGGTGATTTTCGACCTCGACGGGACTTTGGCCGACACAAGCGGCGATCTGATCGCGGCGGCGAATGCCTGTTTCGACATGATGGGGGCGGGCGCCGTGCTGGATCCTGCGCGCGATGCGGGCACTGCGCTGCGCGGTGGCCGCGCGATGCTGCGGCTGGGGCTGGGCCGGATCGGCCATGCCGACCTTGAAGGCCAGATCGACAGGTTTTACCCGGTGCTTCTGGAGGCTTATGGCGCCGCCATCGACGTGCATACCGTGCTTTATCCCGGCGCGATGGAGGCCGTGGCCCAGCTGTCGCGCGACGGCTATGCGGTGGGGATCTGCACCAACAAGCCCGAAGGCCTGGCCGAGACGCTGATGACACGGCTGGGGGTGCGCGGGGCTTTTGCCTCGCTTGTGGGGGCCGACACCTTGAGCGTGCGAAAACCCGATGCGGCCCCGCTGGTCGAGGCGGTGCGCCGCGCGGGCGGCGATCCGCGCCGCGCGCTGCTGGTGGGCGATACCGTCACCGACCGTGAAACCGCCCGCGCCGCGGGTGTGCCAAGCGTGCTGGTCACCTTCGGGCCGGGGGCCGAGGATGTGGCCGCCCTGAAGCCCGAGGCGCTGATCGGGCATTTCGACGAATTGCCCGGTACGGTTCAGCGGCTGATCGGCTGACAGATCAGATCGGCCAGGGGGGCGACATCGCCATCGGGCAGGGCGTCTACGGCATCCTCGATCCGGCGGGCGCGGTCCTTTCCCAGCGCGTGACCGGCCAGATCGCGGAACTTGGCGCGCAATTCGGCCTCGGTGGGCGGGGCGGTATGATCCCAGCGCGGTTCCATCCAGTCGCCTGCCAGGGTGCGGCCATCCTTCAGCACCAGGTCCACCCGGGCATAACGGCGCAGCGGGAAGGCGGCATTGGCATGATCGGATTCGTGCAGCACCATGCCATCCGACAGGCGCAGCACCTCGGGATCGGTCAGCGCGTCATCCGCGATATGCGCGGGCGCCACCGTGCCATGCACCAGTGCAACCGCACAGGGGAAGGTCGTGGAATATTGCGCGGCATCGCTGCCTTCGGGGCGGCGGGTGGCCAGGCGGATCGACTCGTGGAAGGATGTCACCTCGATCCGCTCCACCTGATCTGCCGTCAGGCCATGCGCGCGGCGCAGCGCCAGCACCCCCTCGATCGGGGCCTGGGCCCAGCGGCACACCGGGTAGGGCTTGAAATACTGCTCCATCGTGTACCAGCGGGTGCCGATATCGGACCAGTAGGCGGGGGCTTCCTCGACCGTGATGGCGGGGGCGCCGGTAAAGCCGGCGGCGGCCAGACGCGCGGCTGACACGCCTGCCATCGCGCCCCAGCCGGAGCCGTCCTTGACCATCGTGGGATGGTCGATGCAGCGCATCATCTGGCTGCGCGGCCCGTGATATTCCGCGATCCCCAGCGCATGGCGGGTCTGGGCGTGATCCAGCCGCAGCAGGCGCGCAGCCACGGCGGCGGCGGTCACGGCGCCCCAGCTGCCCGATGTGTGATAATCCGCGACCGTGCCATGCTGCGCCATGGCGGCGCGCGCACCGAATTCATAGCCCAGTGCCAGCGCGGTCAGCACCTGCTGTCCGCTGGCGCCGGTCTCGACCGCCAGTGGCAGGATCGCCGCCAGGGTCGGGCAGCCGATATGCCCTTTCGACGGGTTGAACCCGTCATGCCCGTCCAGGCTGTCGATGGTCATGCCGGCGGCCAGGGCCACGCCGCTGGCGCTGGCGCCGCGCCCGTCGAAGAGCATCGGCAGGGGCCCTGCGAATTCCGCCGCCGCATGGTCGCGGATGATCCGGCTGAGGCGGGTGCCCGCACCGCCCGCCGCGACCCCGATCAGGTCCAGCAGGGCCAGCGGCAGGCGCGCCCGCACGACGGCGGGAAGATCCTGCCAGCGCAGGTCATGGATGAGGCGGGGGGCTGTGGTCTGGTCCATCGGGCCAGTCTGGGCGCCGCAGCATGGCTTTGCCGCGACAAAGCCGACATCGGACAGATGCGGTTGCGACATCATGCATCGCCCCGATTGACGAAACGCCCCTGCCGCCCCACAACAGGCAGATGGAACAGAACCCCAACGAAAAATTCACCGGCAGTTTCACCCAGCAGGAACCCATCCCCGAAGAGGGGATCGCGGCGGCTGTGGATGTGATGCGGTCGGGCCGCCTGCACCGCTACAACGTCAAGGGTGACGAGGCCGGCGAGGTGGCCGTACTGGAGCAGGAATTCGCCGCCGCGATGGGCGTGAAATACTGCCTGGCCGTCGCCTCGGGCGGCTATGCGATGACCACGGCGCTGCGGGCGCTGGGGGTCAGACCCGGTGACAGGGTGCTGAGCAATGCCTTCACCCTTGCGCCCGTGCCGGGGGCGATTGCCGCCGTGGGGGCGATTCCGGTCTTCGTGGGCGTGACCGAGGCGCTGACCATCGACCTTGATGATCTCGAGGCCAAGGCAGATCGCGCCTCGGTCCTGTTGCTCAGCCATATGCGCGGCCATATCTGCGACATGGACCGGCTGCTGGCGATCTGCGCGCGCTATGACCTGCGGGTGATCGAGGATTGCGCCCATACGATGGGCGCGCGCTGGCGCGGGCGGCTGTCGGGCACCGACGGGATCATCGGCTGCTATTCGACGCAGACCTACAAGCACATGAATTCGGGCGAGGGCGGGTTTCTGGTTACCAATGACGATCAGGTCATGGCGCGCGCGGTGATCCTGTCGGGGTCCTACATGCTTTATCCGCGCCATCTGGCGGCCCCGGCGCCCGATGCGTTCGAGGCGGTGAAATACGACACGCCCAACATATCGGGACGGATGGATCATCTGCGCGCGGCGATCCTGCGCCCGCAGCTGCGCCGCCTTGCGGCGCAATGCGCCGCATGGACCGACCGCTACCGCGTGGTCGAGGCGGGCCTGCGCGATTGCCCCGGCCTGCGCCTGATCGAGCGGCCCGCGGATGAAGACTTTGTCGGATCGTCCTTCCAGTTCCTGCTGCTGGACTGGGCGGCGCCGAAGGTGCGCGAGGTGGTGGCGCGCTGCGCCGCGCGCGGGGTCGAGTTGAAATGGTTCGGCGCGGCCGAGCCGGCCGGGTTCACCAGCCGCTACGACAGCTGGCGCTACGCTCCCAGCGCGCCCATGCCCGCCAGCGACCGTATTCTGGCGGGTATTCTGGACATGCGCCTGCCGCTGACCTTCAGCCTTGACGATTGCGCCTTGCTGGCCCGCATCATCCGCGCCGAGGTCAGCGCGGTGCATCAGGCGGCGTGACGACCGAAACGGGTTTTGAGTATTTCGGGAACGGTGAAGCGGGCGCGCGCATGGCGTCGGCCCTGCAAGAGTGTTGACGCGACTCAGGTGTCGTGCCTATTAATGAACAACCGTTCAATAACGAGCCGGCCACGCGATCTTGGGGAGGTAGCTGCATGTTCACCGCAACGATGAAGTTCGATCTGGGCGAGGATGTGAACGCCCTGCGCGAGATGGTGCACCGCTGGGCGCAGGAGCGCATCAGGCCGATGGCGGGCCAGATCGACACCAGCAATGAATTTCCCGCCGAACTGTGGCGCGAGATGGGCGATCTGGGGCTGCTGGGCATCACGGTGGACGAGGAATTCGGCGGCGCCGGGATGGGCTATCTTGCCCATGTCATCGCGGTCGAGGAAATCGCCCGCGCCAGCGCCAGCGTCAGCCTGTCCTACGGCGCGCATTCCAACCTTTGCGTCAACCAGATCAAGCTGAACGGCACCGAGGCGCAGAAGCGCAAGTATCTGCCCGGCCTGGTCAGCGGCGCGCATGTGGGCGCCCTGGCCATGTCCGAACCGGGGGCTGGCAGCGACGTGGTGTCGATGAAGCTGCGCGCCGAGAAGCGCAATGATCACTACCGGCTGAGCGGCAACAAGTACTGGATCACCAATGGCCCCGATGCCGATACGCTGGTTGTCTATGCCAAGACCGACCCGGATGCGGGATCCAAGGGGATCACGGCCTTCCTGATCGAAAAGACCATGAAGGGGTTTTCCACCAGCAAGCATTTCGACAAGCTGGGCATGCGCGGATCGAATACCGCCGAGCTGATCTTCGACGATGTGGAAGTGCCCTTCGAGAACGTCCTTGGCGAAGAGGGCAAGGGCGTGCGCGTCCTGATGTCGGGGCTGGATTACGAACGCGTCGTGCTGTCGGGCATCGGCACCGGCATCATGGCCGCCTGCCTGGACGAGATCATGCCCTATATGGCCGAGCGCCGCCAGTTCGGCCAAAGCATCGGAAATTTCCAGCTGATGCAGGGCAAGCTGGCAGATATGTACACGGCCATGAACTCGGCCCGCGCCTATGTCTATGAAGTGGCCAAGGCCTGCGACCGGGGCGAGGTGACGCGCGCCGATGCCGCCGCCTGCGTGCTTTACGCCAGCGAAGAGGCCATGAAAGTGTCGCATCAGGCGGTGCAGGCGATGGGTGGGGCCGGGTTCCTGGCCGATGCGCCGGTCGCGCGGATCTTCCGCGACGCCAAGCTGATGGAGATCGGGGCCGGCACCTCGGAAATCCGGCGCATGCTGGTGGGCCGCGAAATGATGGCCGCGATGTCATGAAACTGCCGCCCGTCGTCCTGGCTGTTATCGCGGTTCTGACCGCGGCGGCGGGTACGCTGGGCTATCTGGCGGGGGCGCGGCAGGCGGAGTTGAGCGAAACGGATGTGATCATGGCCTATGCCAACCGCTATGTCGCCGACCAGGGGCTTGCGCCTGATGCCATCCGGATGTGCCATGCGGTGCCGGGGATGGATGCGCGCGTCTGGCTGGTTGTCGTCTGCGCCGAGGGGCGTGAGGCGGAGCGCGCCTATTTCGTCGGGCGCGGCGGCGGGTTGCTGCATGTGGGGCGTCCTGGTGACCGCCCCTTTGCCGCCCCCCTGGCGCCGGAGGCCTGAGCGGATGCTGGAGCATGGACAAACCCATGAGGCACTTGTCGCAGGCTTCCGCTGGAACTTGCCCGCGCGGCTGAACATGGCCGCACAGGCCTGCGACGCCTGGGCGGCGCGCGCGCCCAGGCTTCTGGCCATCCTTGATCTGTCCGATGGTGAGGCGCGGCCCATCAGCTATGGCGAGTTGCGCGGCATGGCCGATGCACTGGCCCATGCGCTTGTCGCGCGCGGCGTGGCGCGAGGCGACCGGGTGGGCGTGCTGCGCGCGCAATCGGGCTGGACCGCGGCGGCGCATCTGGCGATCTGGAAGCTGGGCGCGGTGTCGATCCCTCTGTTCAAGCTGTTCGGTCAGGATGCGTTGCGGACCCGGCTGACCGATGCCGGGGCCGGGCTGGTGATCTGCGACGCCGAAGGCGCGGCCCTGCTGGAGGGTTTCGATCTGGCAACGCTGGTGCCCGAGGATGCCGATCTGCCCATGGCGCTGTTTGAGACCGCCGATACCGGCCCCGAAGATCCGGCGGTGCTGATCTATACATCCGGCACGACGGGCGCGCCCAAGGGCGCACTGCATGGCCACCGTATCCTGACCGGGCATCTGCCGGGGGTCGAGATCAGCCATGACCTGTTGGGCCAGGCCGGCGATTGCCTCTGGACGCCGGCGGATTGGGCCTGGATCGGCGGGCTGTTCGACGTGCTGATGCCGGGGCTGGCGCTGGGCGTGCCGGTGGTGGCAGCGCGCATGGCCAAGTTCAGCGTGGCCGAATGCCTTGAGGTGATCCGGCGCGGGCAGGTGCGGAACGTGTTCTTTCCGCCGACCGCGCTCAGGATGCTGAAGGCTGCGGATGCGGCGATCCCTGGTCTGCGCTCCGTGGCCAGCGGGGGAGAGCCGCTGGGGGCCGAGATGCTGGATTGGGGGCAGCGGGCCTTTGGTCTGACGATCAACGAATTCTACGGGCAGACCGAATGCAACATGGTCGCCTCAAGCTGCGGTGCGCTGTTCGCGCCGCGTCCCGGCTGCATCGGCAAGGCGGTGCCGGGCTTTGACGTGGCGGTGATCGACGATCAGGGGCAGGCGACGGCGGGCGAGGGCGATATCGCCGTGCGGCGTGGCGCGGCCTCGATGATGCTGGGCTACTGGAACCGGCCTGACGCGACAGCCGAGAAGTTTCGCGGCGACTGGATGCTGACCGGCGACCGTGGCGTGATCGAGGACGGGTTCATCCGCTTTGTCGGGCGCGAGGATGATGTGATCACCAGCGCCGGTTACCGCATCGGCCCCTCCGAGATCGAGGATTGCCTGCTGACCCATCCCGCCGTCGCCACCGTGGGCGTTGTGGGCAAGCCCGACCCGCTCAGGACCGAACTGGTCAAGGCTTACGTGGTGTTGAAACCGGGCCATGCGCCCTCTGCGGAGCTGGCCGAAGCGTTGGGCGCGCATGTCAAGGCGCGGGTCGCGAAACATGCCTATCCGCGCGAGATCGGATTTCTGGATGCCCTGCCGATGACCGTGACCGGCAAGGTGATCCGCAAGGAACTCAAGGCCCGCGCCACGCGGGAAAGGGAGAGCGAGACATGAAACTGACATCCCGGGCGATCGCGTCATCCGAAGCGTTCCAGGCCAATCGCGCCACCCATCTGGCGGCGCTGGAGCAGGTGGCCGCCGCGGCGCAGGCCGCGGCTGCGGGCGGCGGTGACAAGGCCCGCGCGCGGCATCTGGAACGGGGCAAGATGCTGCCGCGTGACAGGGTGGCGAACCTGCTCGATCCCGGTGCGCCCTTCCTCGAGATCGGGGCGACGGCGGCGCATGACATGTATGACGGTGCGGCCCCCGGCGCGGGTGTGATCGCGGGTATCGGCCGGGTCCACGGGCTTGAGGTGATGGTCCTGTGCAATGACGCCACCGTGAAGGGTGGCACCTACTATCCGATGACGGTCAAGAAACACCTGCGCGCGCAGGAGATCGCCGAGGAGAACCATCTGCCCTGCATCTACCTGGTCGATAGCGGCGGCGCGAACCTGCCCAACCAGGACGAGGTGTTCCCCGATCGCGACCATTTCGGGCGCATCTTCTACAATCAGGCGAGGATGAGCGCCAAGGGCATCCCGCAGATCGCGGTCGTCATGGGCTCCTGCACGGCGGGTGGCGCCTATGTGCCCGCAATGTCCGATGTCACGATCATCGTACGCGACCAGGGCACGATCTTTCTGGCCGGTCCCCCGCTGGTCAAGGCGGCCACGGGCGAGGTGGTCACCGCCGAGGATCTGGGCGGCGGCGATGTGCACACGCGCCTGTCCGGCGTGGCGGATTACCTGGCCGAGGATGACGGCCATGCGCTGGCCCTGGCGCGGCGCGCGGTCAGCCACCTGAACCGCGCCAAGCCTGCGACCGTGCAGTGGCAATCCCCCGAGGATCCCGCCTATGATCCCGAAGAGATCCTGGGCGTCGTGCCCGGCGATCTGCGCACGCCCTATGATATCCGCGAGGTGATCGCGCGGCTGGTCGACGGAAGCCGCTTCGACGAGTTCAAGCCACGCTTCGGCGACACGCTGGTGACGGGCTTTGCCCATGTGAAGGGCTGCCCCGTGGGGATCGTGGCCAATAACGGCGTGCTCTTTTCCGAGGCCGCCCAGAAGGGCGCGCATTTCGTGGAGCTTTGCAGCCAACGCAAGATCCCGCTGGTGTTCCTGCAGAACATCACCGGCTTCATGGTGGGCCGCAAATACGAGAATGAGGGCATCGCGCGCCATGGCGCCAAGATGGTGACGGCCGTCGCCTCGACCAATGTGCCGAAGATCACGATGCTGGTGGGCGCCTCCTTCGGGGCCGGCAACTACGGCATGGCCGGGCGCGCCTATAGCCCGCGCTTCCTGTGGACCTGGCCCAATTCCCGCATCTCCGTGATGGGCGGCGAACAGGCGGCCGGGGTTCTGGCCACCGTGCGCCGCGAAGGGATCGAACGCGCGGGCGGCGCATGGTCGGCCGAGCAGGAGGCCGAGTTCAAGCGCCCCACCATCGAGATGTTCGAGCGCCAGTCCCACCCTCTTTATGCCTCGGCCCGGCTCTGGGATGACGGGATCATCGACCCGCGCCAAAGCCGCGAGGTGCTGTCGCTGTCGCTGTCGGCGGCCCTTTGCGCGCCCATCGAGGACACGCGCTTCGGCGTGTTCCGGATGTGATCATGACAGAGGCCGACGCCATCGCCCGCTACACAGGGGCCAGCAGTTTCCGCTTTGGCGATAGCCGGGCGCTGAACGCGCGGATCCTCGATCTGGTGCGACAGGGGCGCAAGACCGTCACCTGTGACGCGGTGCTGAATTTCGCCAGACGCGGCGATCCCCTGCCGGAACCGGGGCGCGTCGATATCGCGCTCGATTGGGAAGGCGCGCCGATCCTGGCCATCCGCACCGAGGATGTGATGCGGATGCACTTCGACGCCATGACCGAGGATCTGGTCGCAGCACAGGGCGAATTCCGCGATCTCGCCGACTGGCGGGAAGGCTACCGCGCCTACCTTGCCCGCGCGGGGCTTTTCGCACCGGATGTCGAGATGCTGGTCGAGCGTTTCACCTGTGTCGAGGTCTTCGCATGACCCGGCCCTGTTTCTTCTTGCCCCAAATATCCCGGGGTGCGCGAGGGGCTGGCCCCTCGCTTGCGCCGCGCCAGCCCGCACCAGGGCCGAAAAGGAGGACCCATGTTTGACAAGATCCTGATTGCCAACCGCGGCGAGATCGCCATCCGGGTGGCGCGCACAGCCCGCGCCATGGGGGTGCGGACGGTCGCGGTCTATTCCGATGCCGATGCCGGTGCGGCCCATGTGGCGGCCTGCGACGAGGCCGTGCATATCGGCGGCGCGGCCCCGGCGGACAGTTATCTGCGCGGCGAGCGGATCATCCGGGCGGCCCTCGATACGGGCGCGCAAGGGATCCATCCGGGCTACGGCTTCCTGTCGGAAAACCCCGATTTCGTGGATGCTGTGGTGGCGGCGGGGCTGGTCTTCATCGGACCCTCGGCCAGCGCGATCCGGGCCATGGGCCTCAAGGATGCGGCCAAGGCGCTGATGGAAAAGGCGGGCGTGCCGGTGGTGCCCGGCTATCACGGCAGCAATCAGGACCCCGAGCATCTGGCGGGCGCCGCCGATGCCATCGGCTATCCGGTGTTGATCAAGGCCGTGGCGGGGGGCGGCGGCAAGGGCATGCGGCTGGTCGAGACGCCGGCCGGTTTTGCCGAGGCGCTGGAAAGCGCGCGTTCCGAGGCGCGGGGCGCCTTTGGCAACGCGGATGTTCTGGTCGAGAAATACGTGACAAAACCGCGCCATATCGAGGTGCAGGTCTTTGGTGACGGCACAAGCGCCGTGCATCTGTTCGAGCGCGACTGCTCGCTCCAGCGGCGCCACCAGAAGGTGATCGAGGAAGCACCCGCGCCGGGCATGACCGCAGAAGTGCGCGAAGCGATGGGCCGCGCCGCCGTGCGCGCCGCCGAGGCCATCGGCTATAGCGGGGCAGGCACGATCGAGTTCATCGTCGACGGTAGCCGCGGCCTGCGCCCCGACGGGTTCTGGTTCATGGAGATGAACACGCGCCTGCAGGTGGAACATCCCGTGACCGAAGCCATCACCGGGATCGACCTTGTCGCCTGGCAATTGCGCGTGGCGGCGGGCGAGTCCCTTCCGGCGCGGCAGGAGGATCTGACGATCCGGGGCCATGCCTTTGAATCGCGGCTCTATGCCGAAGATGTGCCCAAGGGGTTCCTGCCCGCCACGGGCACGCTGGCGCATCTGGCGTTTCCCGCCGATTGCCGCGCCGACAGCGGTGTGCGCACGGGCGATGCGATCAGCCCGTTCTATGATCCGATGATCGCCAAGATCATCACCCACGGGCCGACGCGCGATGTCGCGCTGGCGCGGATGCGCGCGGCCCTTGCCGGTACGCAGGTGGCGGGGACGGTCACGAACCTTGGTTTTCTGTCCGCGCTCTGCGCCCATGACGGGTTCATCGCCGGCGATGTGGATACCGGCCTGATCGGCCGTGACCTCGCGCAACTCGTGGCGGCCCCGGTCGCGCAGCCCGCCGATGTGGCGCTGGCGGCGCTGGCGGCGCTGGGCCTGCTGGACAGCAGACAGGATCGGGGTGGCTTTGCCCTGTGGTCGCCGCTGGCCTGGCAGGTGACGCTGGAGCATGAGGGCGAGCTGCTGGAGGCGCGGGTCAGCTGCCCGGGGCCCGATGCGCGCTGTGTGACGCTGGGCGCGGTGCAGGTTCAGGCGCGGCGGCAGGGCGGGCGCTGGCATCTGGAGGGCCAAGTGGCGCCCGACGTGCGCGTCACGGGTGACCTTGTGACAGTCTTTTCCGGGGCCGGCCTTGGCTTTCGCAGGATTGATCCGCTGGCGCGCGACGCGGCGGCGGCGGGCGATGGCAATCTGATCGAGGCGCCGATGCCGGGGCTGGTCAAGGCCGTCTTCGCTCAGGCGGGGCAGGCGGTGCAGGCGGGTGACCGGCTGGCGGTGCTGGAGGCGATGAAGATGGAACATTCCCTGCTGGCCGCGCGCGATGGCGTGGTGGCCGAGGTGCTGGTGGCTGCGGGCGCCCAGGTCGAGGCCGGTGCCGCGCTGGTGCGGCTGGAAGCCGAGGTTGAGGCCGCGCAGGGGGCGGGCGCATGATCACGCTGCACCATTGCCCGCAAAGCCGGTCGATGCGGGTGCTGTGGCTGCTCAAGGAACTGGGTGTGCCCCATGTCGTGCAGCTGCGCGCCTTCGACAAGAGCCTGCGCGCGCCGGATTTCCTGACCCTGTCGCCCGCGGGCCGCGTCCCTGCGCTGGAAATCGACGGCGAGCGCATGTTCGAAAGTGCCGCCATCATGGAATATATGTGCGAGCGGTTCCCCGAGGCAGAGCTGGGTCGTCTGCCCGGCGATCCGGACCGCATGGCCTGGCTGGTCTGGCTGCATTTCGCCGAAACCATCAGCCAGCATGTCGCGGCCCTGACCCAGCAGCATATCCTGCTTTACGATGATGCGATGCGCAGCCCCATCGTGATGAAGCTGGAAGCCGCGCGGCTGTTGAAATGCTATGCCGCCATCGAGGCCCGGCTGAGCACCCCGGTCGAGAACCGCGATTGCCTGCTGACCAGCGGGTTTTCGGCCTGTGACATCGCCGTGGGGCAGGCCGTCTATCTGGCGCGGCATTTCGCGAAGACCGACGGGTTTCCCGAGCTTGAGGCCTGGCTGGCCCGGATCACGGATCGTGACGGGTTCCGCGCGGCCCTGCCGCAACCCGGCGAGGCGCTGATCTACACGCAAGCCTTCTATCCCGCGTGGGAACAGGCGTCGGGGCCGGTGCAGTGAGTATTTGGGGAACGATGAAAGGGCGGTGCTGATGGGCGAATATGTCGAGATTTTCGAGGTCGGGCCGCGCGACGGGTTGCAGAATGAAAAGCGCGCCATTCCGGTGGCCGAGAAGATCGCCCTGGTCGATTGCCTGAGCGGCGCGGGCTTCCGCCGGATCGAGGTGGCCAGCTTTGTCAGCCCCAAATGGGTGCCCCAGATGGCTGACAGCGGCGCGGTGCTGGCGGGCATCCGGCGCGCGCCCGGGGTGCGCTATGCGGCGCTGACGCCCAACATGAAGGGGCTGGAGGCGGCGCTTGCGGCGCGGGCCGATGAGGTGGCGATCTTCGGCGCGGCCTCGGAGGGGTTTTCACGGGCGAATATCAATGCCAGCATCGCCGAAAGCCTTGAGCGGTTCGCCCCTGTGGCCCAGGCTGCGCGGGCGGCGGGTTTGCCGGTGCGCGGCTATGTCTCCTGCGTGACCGATTGCCCCTATGACGGCCCGGTGGCGCCGGCGCAGGTGGCGCGGGTCGCGGCGGCGCTGCGCGACATGGGCTGCTACGAGATCAGCCTGGGCGACACCATCGGGCAGGGACGGCCCGAGACGATCGACGCCATGCTGGCGGCGGTGCTGGACGAGCTGCCTGCCGGGCAACTGGCCGGGCATTACCACGATACGGCGGGGCGCGCGCTGGAGAATATCGAGGTCTCGCTGGCGCGCGGGTTGCGGGTCTTCGATGCGGCCGTGGGCGGCCTTGGCGGTTGCCCCTATGCGCCGGGTGCCGCGGGCAATGTGGCGACGGAAGCGGTGCAGGCGCGGCTGACCGCGCTGGGCTATCAGACGGGGCTGGATGCGGCGGTACTGGACAGGGCCGCGGCGATGGCGCGGGCGATGAGGGGGCAGCAATGACCTATGAGACGATCGAGATCGAACGGGACAGTCGCGGGGTGGCGACCGTCTGGCTGGCGCGGCAGGACAAGCACAATGCGCTGTCGGCGCGGATGATCGCAGAGCTGACCGAGGCGGCGCAGGCGCTGGGCGCGGATGAGGCCGTGCGCGTGGTCGTGCTGGCGGCGCGGGGCAAAAGCTTTTGCGCGGGCGGCGATCTTGGCTGGATGCAGGAACAGATGGCGGCGGATGCCGTGACGCGCGGGCGCGAGGCGGCCAAGCTGGCCTGGATGTTGCAGGCGCTGAACACGCTGCCGAAGCCCCTGATCGGGCGGGTGCAGGGCAATGCCTTTGGCGGCGGGGTGGGCATGGCCTCGGTCTGTGACATCGCGATCGGGGCGGATGGGGTGCTGATGGGGTTGACCGAAACGCGGCTGGGCCTGATCCCGGCCACCATCGGCCCCTATGTCTGTGCCCGCATGGGCGAGGCGCGGGCGCGGCGCGTCTTCATGTCGGGCCGGCGTTTTGCCGCCGCCGAGGCGGTGGAGCTGGGTCTGCTGGCCCGCGCCGTTCCCGCCGACGCCCTGGACAGCGCCGTCGCGGCCGAGGTTGCCCCCTACCTGGACTGTGCCCCGCAGGCCGTCGCCCGCGCCAAGGCGCTGCTGCGGCGCCTGGGGCCGGTGATCGACGCGGCGACGATCGAGCATACCATCGCCGAACTGACCGCCTGCTGGGAAGGCATCGAGGCCCCCGAAGGGATCGGCGCGTTTTTCGACAAGCGCAAGCCGCGCTGGCAGGGATAGGATATCCCGGCCACGCCTGTCAGAATCGCGCATCACCATGCCGCATCGCGGCAATTTTCGGCCAATGCCTTGAATATTCAGACGTTCCTTCGCGCCGTTATCCAGACGATTTGACGCATGGAGGGGGGCTTTTTTCGGTATCCCATTGTATGCGCTACCTTTTCCGGACACCTGCAAAGCGGCGAATGTGACGGCCTCTCGGTTGACCCTGACCGGGGGCAGGAGTAAACCTGCGCGCAAACCTGTAGCCAGCAGATTGCGCTTTGATGCGCGGAAGGAGCCACTCTTGGAAGGGATGCTTAGGGAATATCTGCCCATCCTGGTCTTTCTGGCCATTGCCATCGGACTTGGCCTTGTCCTGATCCTGTCGGCCGTGATCATCGCGGTGCGGAATCCCGATCCCGAAAAGGTCAGCGCCTACGAATGCGGCTTCAACGCTTTCGACGATGCCCGCATGAAATTCGACGTGCGCTTCTACCTCGTATCGATCCTGTTCATCATCTTCGATCTGGAAATCGCCTTCCTGTTTCCCTGGGCGGTGGCCTTCCAGGATGTCAGCATGGTGGGGTTCTGGTCGATGATGGTCTTTCTGGCCGTGCTGACCGTGGGCTTTGCCTATGAGTGGAAGAAGGGAGCCCTGGAATGGGAGTGATGACAGGCGCCAATACCGCGGGCGGCGACCGCGAACATGCCACGCAGGCCCTGAATGCCGAGCTGGCCGACAAGGGTTTCCTGCTGACCTCGACCGAGGATATCATCAACTGGGCGCGGACCGGCAGCCTGCACTGGATGACCTTTGGTCTGGCCTGCTGCGCGGTCGAGATGATGCATACCTCGATGCCGCGCTATGATGCGGAACGCTTCGGGATCGCGCCGCGCGCCAGCCCGCGCCAGTCCGATCTGATGATCGTGGCCGGTACGCTGACCAACAAGATGGCGCCCGCGCTGCGCAAGGTCTACGACCAGATGCCCGAACCGCGCTACGTGCTGTCGATGGGCAGCTGCGCCAATGGCGGCGGCTATTACCACTACAGCTATTCGGTCGTGCGCGGCTGTGACCGGATCGTGCCGGTCGATGTCTATGTGCCGGGCTGCCCCCCCACCGCCGAGGCGCTGCTTTATGGTCTGATGCAGCTGCAGCGCAAGATACGGCGTACCGGAACGATCGTGCGTTGATGCGCGCGGCCCCCGCGACAGGGGCCGCCGCCTCGCCTCCAGAAGGAACGACACAATGAGTGACGCGTTGAACGAATTGGGACAGCATATCGCGGCCAGACGACCGCAATGCGTCCTGTCCTGGGATGTCAGCCATGGCGAGCTGAACATGGATATCGCGCCCTCGAATATCGAGGATTTTGTCGAGTTCCTGAAAACCGACCGCAACTGCCGCTTTTCCAGCCTGGTCGACATCACCGCCGTGGATTACCCCAGCCGCGAAAAGCGGTTCGACGTGGTCTATCACTTCCTGTCGATGTACCGGAACCAGCGCATCCGCCTGCGCGTGGCCGTGCGCGAAGACGAGATGGTGCATTCGATCTCGAATGTGCACCCCTCGGCCAACTGGTTCGAGCGCGAGGTGTTCGACATGTTCGGCATCCTGTTCACCGGCCATCCGGACCTGCGCCGCATCCTGACCGATTACGGCTTTCGCGGCCATCCGCTGCGCAAGGATTTCCCGACCACCGGCTACACCGAGGTGCGGTATGACGAGGCGCAGAAGCGTGTCGTCTACGAGCCCGTCAAGCTGGTGCAGGAATACCGCCAGTTCGATTTCATGAGTCCCTGGGAAGGGGCGCAATACATTCTTCCGGGTGACGAGAAGAAAGAGGGGGCGAAGTGATGGACGGCTCCAAGGGATTCAACGACGCCCAGACGGGCGAGCAGAAGATCCGCAACTTCAACATCAACTTCGGCCCGCAGCACCCTGCCGCGCATGGTGTGCTGCGCCTGGTGCTGGAGCTGGACGGCGAGATCGTGGAGCGTTGCGATCCGCATATCGGCCTGCTGCACCGTGGCACCGAAAAGCTGATGGAAAGCCGGACCTACCTGCAGAACCTGCCCTATTTCGACCGGCTGGATTACGTGGCTCCGATGAACCAGGAACATGCCTGGTGCCTGGCCATCGAAAGACTGACCGGGGTCGAGGTGCCGCGCCGCGCCAGCCTGATCCGGGTGCTCTATTCCGAAATCGGCCGCGTGCTGAACCACCTGCTGAACGTCACCACGCAGGCGATGGACGTGGGCGCGCTGACCCCGCCGCTCTGGGGCTTCGAGGAACGCGAAAAGCTGATGATCTTCTACGAGCGGGCCTGCGGCGCGCGCCTGCATGCGGCCTATTTCCGGCCCGGCGGCGTGCATCAGGATCTGCCTGATGACCTGCTGGAGGATATTGATACCTGGGCAGTGGAATTCCCCAAGGTTCTGGCCGATATCGACGGTCTGCTGACCGAAAACCGCATCTTCAAGCAGCGCAACTGCGATATCGGTGTCGTGACCGAGGAAGATATCCAGACCTACGGCTTTTCCGGCGTGATGGTGCGCGGCTCGGGCCTGGCCTGGGACCTGCGCCGCGCGCAGCCCTATGAATGCTATGACGAGTTCGAGTTCCAGATCCCCGTGGGCAAGAACGGCGACTGCTATGATCGCTATCTCGTGCGGATGGAAGAGATGCGCCAGTCGGTCAGCATCATCCGCCAGGCGATTGCCAAGCTGCGCGTGGAAAAGGGCGATGTGATGGCGCGCGGCAAGATCACGCCGCCCAAGCGCGGGGATATGAAAACCTCGATGGAAGCGCTGATCCATCACTTCAAGCTTTATACCGAAGGTTTCCACGTTCCGGCGGGCGAGGTCTATGCCTGCGTCGAGGCGCCCAAGGGCGAATTCGGCGTCTACCTTGTGGCTGATGGCACCAACCGGCCCTACCGCGCCAAGCTGCGCGCGCCGGGTTATCTGCATCTGCAGGCCATGGATTACCTGGCCAAGGGCCATCAGCTGGCCGATGTGGCTGCGATCATCGGGACGATGGATGTCGTGTTCGGGGAGATTGACCGTTGAGCATGGCTTTGCGTTATTCCGCCCTTCTGGCCGGCGCGGGGGTGCTTCTGGCCGCCTGCGCCACGCCGCCGACCGGCACATCGGCCGCTGACCTTGCCAATTACGAGGCCGCCGTTGCCAGCCTTGGCTGCACGCTTGTGACCGAACCGGATTACCTTGCCGTCGGCATCCAGACCGGCCTGACCCGTGAGCAGTTGCTGGGGATGACCCAGTATCAGCTGGCCGCGCGCCGCGCCGAAAGCCTGCCGGAAGGCGGGATCAAACTTACCACCGGAGTCTGTGCCTGATGCTTCGCCGTCTCTATCACGACCAACCCGCAAGCTTTGCCTTCACGCCTGCCAACCAGGCCTGGGCCGAGGCGCAGATCACCAAATACCCCGAAGGCCGCCAGGCATCGGCGATCATCCCGCTGCTGTGGCGCGCACAGGAGCAGGAAGGCTGGCTGACCCGTCCGGCGATCGAATATGTGGCCGGGATGCTTGGCATGGCCTATATGCGCGCGCTGGAAGTGGCCTCGTTCTACTTCATGTTCCAGCTGCAACCCGTCGGGTCCGTGGCCCATATCCAGATCTGCGGCACCACGACCTGCATGATCTGCGGGGCCGAGGATCTGGTGGCCGTCTGCCGCGAAAAGATCGCCGACAAGCCCCATGCGCTGAGCGCCGATGGCAAGTTCAGCTGGGAAGAGGTGGAATGCCTGGGCTCCTGCGCGAATGCGCCGATGGCGCAGATCGGCAAGGATTATTACGAGGATCTGACCGCCAAGCGGCTGGGCGAGATCATCGACGAACTGGCCGCTGGCAAGGTGCCGGTGCCCGGTCCGCAGAACGGGCGCTATGCCTCCGAACCGCTGTCCGGCCTGACCAGCCTCAAGGATATGGACAGCGGAAAGACGCAGTATAACGCGTCGGCCCAATTGGCTGTCGATATCGGCGATACCGTCAAGCGGATCGACGGCACCGAAGTGCCGCTGACCGCACCGTGGCAAGGCAAGGCAGGGCAGGACAAGGTGGGGCAGGGCAAAGCCGCGCCGAAAGCCGCCGCACCCAAGGCCAAGGCCGCGCCCAAGGCGCCGACCCCCGATGCGGCCGAAAAGATCGCAAAGCCTGCCGCCAAGCCTGCTGCCACCCCGGCCCCCGCTGCGGGCGAGGGGACAAAGCCCAAGACCATGAAGGCGCCGCGCAAGGCCGGGGCCGATGATCTGAAGCTGATCAAGGGTGTCGGCCCCAAGCTTGAGGCGCTACTGCACAGCATGGGCTTTTACCATTTCGACCAGATCGCCCAATGGTCCTCGGAAGAGGTCGCATGGGTCGATCAGAACCTGGAAGGCTTCAAGGGGCGCGTCACCCGTGACGACTGGGTCGCGCAGGCCGCGATCCTGGCCGAAGGGGGCGAGACTGAATTCTCCAACCGTGCTAAGAAGGGCAAGGTCTGAGACAGGACCGAACGGATAGCAACAGGGAGTTGGAACAATGGGTGAGCCGATGAAGAAAAGCAGTTGCCAGATCGCATGCTGGGCCATGGGCGCTGCTGCGGGCCTTGTGGCCTTCGTGATGCTGCTGGCGCTTGGCGGATGGGGTTTCATACAGGCCGTATTCGGCGCTGCAGTCATCTTTGTCGTGCTGGGGGGGCTGATGTCCCTGATCTTCTGCAAGCCGCTGCCGCCGCTGGGTGGCGTGAAGGCCGGGTTGGACGAGGCTGAAAACACATCCGCACCCGCGCAAACCGCAGCTGCACCGGCACCCGCCCCGGCGCCCGCTGCGAAACCAGCCGCTGCACCAGCCCCGGCACCTGCTGCGGAACCCGTTGCAGCAGCACCCGCCGCACCGGCCACAGCGGCGACAGCGGCCGAAGGCGCAAAACCCGCCACCTTGACCGCCGCGCGCGGTGGCAAGGCTGACAACCTCAAGGAAATCAAGGGTGTGGGGCCGAAGCTGGAGAAGATGCTGAACGGGATGGGCTTTTACCATTTCGATCAGATCGCGGCCTGGACTGCGGCCGAACTGGCCTGGGTCGATGAGAACCTGAGCGGTTTCAAGGGCCGCGCCAGCCGTGACAACTGGGTGGACCAGGCAAAGATCCTGGCCAGCGGCGGCGAGACGGAATTTTCGAAACGGGTCGAGGATGGCGACGTCTACTGACGTCGGCAGAGCAGGAACGGATAGGGCATGACACGGGAACGGGACACGGAACTGGCGCGCAAGGGACGCATGGTCGCGATCGTCATCGCGGGCACCGGCCTGTTCTGGATCCTGGCCACGGTGCTGGGCGGGCAGTTTGGTCTGACCCAGCGCACCCGCGCCCTGTTCGACCTGATGGCGCTGGCGGGGTTCGTCTGGGCCATGTGGATGATTTACCAAATCTGGCGGTTGCGCCAGGATGACAAGGGATAGGCGTGATGCTGAAGGATCAGGACCGCATTTTCACCAACCTCTACGGCATGCATGACCGCACGCTGAAAGGGGCGATGGCGCGTGGTCATTGGGATGGCACGGCGAACATCCTGAAAAACGGGCGCGACTGGATCATCGCGCAGATGAAGGCATCCGGGCTGCGCGGTCGTGGCGGCGCGGGTTTTCCCACCGGCCTCAAGTGGTCGTTCATGCCCAAGGAAAGCGATGGCCGCCCGGCCTACCTGGTGGTGAACGCGGACGAATCCGAGCCGGGCACCTGCAAGGACCGCGAGATCATGCGCCATGATCCGCACACGCTGATCGAGGGCTGTCTGATCGCCTCTTTCGCGATGAACGCGCATGCCTGCTACATCTATATTCGCGGCGAATACATCCGCGAAAAAGAGGCCCTGCAAGCCGCCATTGACGAGGCTTACGAGGCCGGTCTGGTCGGCAAGAACGCCTGCAAGTCGGGCTGGGATTTCGACATCTACCTGCACCATGGCGCCGGCGCCTATATCTGCGGCGAGGAAACCGCCCTGCTGGAAAGCCTTGAAGGCAAGAAGGGCATGCCACGCATGAAGCCGCCATTCCCGGCGGGTGCGGGTCTCTATGGCTGCCCCACCACGGTGAACAACGTGGAATCCATCGCGGTGGTGCCCACGATCCTGCGGCGCGGCCCGGAATGGTTCGCGGGCTTTGGACGTCCGAACAACGCGGGCACCAAGCTGTTCGCGATCTCGGGCCATGTGAACAACCCCTGCGTGGTCGAAGAGGCGATGTCGATCAGTTTCGAAGAGCTGATCGAGACCCATTGCGGCGGTATCCGTGGCGGGTGGGACAACCTCAAGGCGGTGATCCCGGGCGGGTCATCCGTGCCGATGATCCCCGGTGCCGCGATGCGCGAGGCGATCATGGATTTCGACTACCTGCGCGAACAGCGCTCGGGCCTGGGCACGGCGGCGGTGATCGTCATGGACAACTCGACCGATGTGATCAAGGCGATCTGGCGTCTGTCCAAGTTCTACAAGCACGAAAGCTGCGGCCAGTGCACGCCCTGCCGCGAAGGCACCGGCTGGATGATGCGCGTCATGGACCGTCTGGTGAAGGGCGAGGCCGAGGTCGAGGAAATCGACATGCTGCTCGATGTGACCAAGCAGGTCGAGGGGCACACGATCTGCGCGCTTGGCGATGCGGCGGCCTGGCCGATCCAGGGCCTGATCCGGCATTTCCGCGACGAGATCGAGGATCGCATCAAGCACAAGCGCAGCGGCCGCGTCAGCGCCGTGGCGGCGGAGTAGGGCGGATGCGGCTTTCCCTTCTGACGCTTGGTGCGGTGGTGGCACTGACGGGATGTTCGTCGGTGACGGGCGTGACCGACAGGCTGATCGGCCGGAACAAACCGGCCTTTGACGGCCAGTTCTTCCGCGCCTCTGTTGCCTTCGACAAGACCGCGCCGGCCGATTTCGTGGTGCGTGTGCAGGATGCGGGCAAGTCGCTGGCCGGTGCGCGTGAGGCGGGACGGTATGAGGCGACGAAACATTGCATCACCTATTTCGGCAATTCCGCCGCGCTCTGGCAGGTCGGACCGGACAGCCCGGATACCGCGCTGGTCTTCGACGGTGATGCGCTGGTGCTGACCGGGCGTTGTGCGGGATGAAGGGTGACGCTGTCATATCGGGGCTGCGGAGGGGCTGTTATTGCATAGCGGCGACCCTGCGCCCCACCTGTGCCGGATGGCAGGGGGGCGTGATGGCGCCCGCCGCCTTTTGCGGCATGCAAGGAGATGTGACATGCGAATGATCCGTTCTGGTACGAACATGATGATGGTCTGCGCCGTGGCGCTGGGGCTGGGGCTGCCCGCGATGGCTGCGGGCAAACCCAACCTGCGCGACCTGCCCGAGATCGACGACCGGATGCTGTGGGTGGCCATGGCCATCGAGATCAGCGACCGCTGCCCGACCATTGAACCGCGCACCCTGCGCGGCCTGAACTACCTCTGGAGCATCCGGACCCAGGCGCAGGCGCTTGGGTACACCACCTCCGAGATCAAGGCCTATGTGGACAGCGAAGCCGAAAAGGCGCGGATGCGCGCCCGTGGCGAGGCCTATGTCCGCACGCAGGGCCTTGACCCAAGCAACACCGCCGACCTGTGCAAACTGGGTCAGGCGGAAATCGCGAAGGGCAGCCAGATCGGCGCCTTCCTGAGACTGAAGTGAGATCAAATGGCTGACCTACGCAAGATCATCATCGACGGGCATGAAGTCGAAGTCGAGGGCGCGCTGACCCTGATCCAGGCCTGTGAACAGGCCGGGGTCGAGGTGCCGCGCTTCTGCTATCACGAACGGCTGTCAATCGCGGGCAACTGCCGGATGTGTCTTGTCGAGGTCGTGGGTGGCCCGCCCAAGCCCGCCGCGTCTTGCGCGATGCAGGTGCGCGATCTGCGCCCCGGCCCGGAAGGCCAGCCGCCCGTGGTCAAGACCAACAGCCCGATGGTCAAGAAGGCGCGCGAAGGCGTGATGGAATTCCTGCTGATCAACCATCCGCTAGATTGCCCGATCTGTGACCAGGGCGGCGAATGCGACCTGCAGGATCAGGCGATGGCTTACGGCGTCGATTTCAGCCGTTACCGCGAACCCAAGCGCGCGGCCGAGGATCTGAACCTGGGCCCGCTTGTCGAAACCCATATGACGCGCTGCATCTCCTGCACGCGCTGCGTGCGCTTCACCACCGAGGTGGCGGGCATCACCCAGATGGGCCAGACCGGCCGCGGCGAGGATAGCGAGATCACCTCGTACCTGGGTGAAACGCTGGACAGCAACCTTCAGGGCAACATCATCGACCTGTGCCCGGTGGGCGCGCTGGTGTCCAAGCCCTATGCCTTCACGGCACGTCCGTGGGAACTGACCAAGACCGAAAGCATCGACGTGATGGATGCGCTGGGGTCGAACATCCGCGTGGATACCAAGGGGCGCGAAGTGATGCGCTTTTTGCCGCGCAACCATGACGGCGTGAACGAGGAATGGATTTCCGACAAGACCCGCTTTGTCTGGGACGGCCTGCGCCGTCAGCGTCTGGACACCCCCTATATCCGCGAGAACGGCAAACTGCGCCGCGCGGGCTGGGACGAGGCGCTGCGCGCCGCCGCCGCCGCGATGAAGGGCAAGAAACTGGCCGGCCTGGTGGGCGATCTTGTGCCGGTTGAGGCCGCGTTCGCCCTGAAGTCCCTGATCGAGGGGCAGAGCGGCCATGTCGAGGCCCGCACCGATGGCGCGCGTCTGCCGGTCGGGAACCGTTCCGCCTATGTCGGTAATGTCGCCATCGAAGATCTGGATACCGCAACGGACATTCTGATCGTGGGCTCCAACCCGCGTGACGAGGCGCCGGTGCTGAACGCGCGTATCCGCAAGGCATGGACACGCGGCGCAAACGTGGCCGTGGTGGGCGAGGCGGTCGATCTGACCTATCCCTATACGCATCTGGGCACGGACCGTGCTGCGCTGGCCGGGGTCAAGGTGCCCGAGGGTGCCATCGTCATCGTCGGCCAGGGCGCCCTGCGCGAGGCCGATGGCGAGGCTGTTCTGGCCGCCTGCATGGCGCTGTCGGGCCGGATGCTGGTGCTGCACACGGCGGCTGCCCGCGTTGGCGCGATGGATGTGGGCGCCGTCACCGAAGGCGGCATGGCCGCCGCCATCGACGGGGCCGAGGTGATTTATAACCTGGGCGCCGATGAGGTCGAGATCGCGCCGGGTGCCTTCGTGATCTATCAGGGCAGCCATGGCGACCGTGGCGCGCACCGGGCCGACATCATCCTGCCGGGGGCCGCCTATACCGAAGAAAACGGGTTGTTCGTGAACACCGAAGGGCGGCCGCAACTGGCGCTGCGCGCCGGTTTCGCACCGGGCGAGGCCAAGGAAAACTGGGCGATCCTGCGGGCGCTGTCGGCGGAACTGGGTGCCACGCTGCCCTTCGACAGCCTGGCGCAGCTGCGCCGCGCGATGGTGGCCTTGCACCCGCATCTGGGCGAGGTGGACGCGCTGGCCGACAATGGCTGGACCCCGCTGCCCGCCGCACCGCTGGGCAAGGCCGATTTCCGCAACGCGATTACGGATTTCTACCTGACGAACCCGATCGCACGGGCCAGCCAGCTGATGGCGGAGCTGAGCGCCGGGGCGAAGGCACGGCAGCAAAAGGCGATGGCGGCCGAGTGATGAAACCGCAGGCGATCATATCCCCTCTTGCGCTGATGGGGGCGGGCGTGCTGGCCGGGTGCATGGATACCGCACCCGATGTCACGCGTTTCGCACCCGTCTACGAGGGCGTCGAGACGCGCCTGCTGGACGGGGATCTGGTGCGGTTCCGGGTGGCGATGCGCGGTGCGCGCGGCAATGACGATGTGGCCGCCTATGCCGAATGCGCGGCCGCGCAATATGCGCTGATCCGAGACTTCGGATTTGCACGGCATTTGCGAACGAATGTGACGGAACAGGGTGGCCTTTGGCGCGGGGATGCGGTTTACACCATCTCGGCTCAGCTGCCCCGCGGCATGCAGACCATCGACGCCGAAGTCGTTGTGGCGCATTGCGCGGAAAACGGAATACCGACGGTGTGAGGACCAATGGCTGACTTCTTTACAACCCCGCTTGGGATCGCAGTTCTTCTGGTGGCGCAATCGCTTGCGGTGGTGGCCTTCGTGATGATCAGCCTTCTGTTCCTGGTCTATGGCGACCGCAAGATCTGGGCCGCGGTCCAGATGCGGCGCGGGCCGAACGTGGTGGGGGTCTTCGGCCTGCTGCAGACCGTGGCCGATGCGCTGAAATACGTGGTCAAGGAAGTGGTCGTGCCGGCGGGTGCCGACAAGACCGTCTTCATGCTGGCGCCGCTGACCAGTTTCGTGCTGGCGATGATCGCCTGGGCGGTGATCCCCTTCAACGAAGGCTGGGTGCTGTCGGATATCAACGTGGCCATCCTCTATGTCTTCGCGGTCTCCTCGCTCGAGGTTTACGGCGTGATCATGGGGGGCTGGGCGTCGAACTCGAAATACCCGTTCCTGGGGTCCTTGCGCTCGGCCGCGCAGATGATCTCTTACGAGGTGTCGATCGGCCTGATCATCATCGGGATCATCATCTCGACCGGGTCGATGAACTTCAGCGATATCGTGCGCGCGCAGGATGGCAATTACGGCTTTTTCAGCTGGTACTGGCTGCCGCATTTCCCGATGGTCTTTTTGTTCTTCATCTCGGCACTGGCGGAAACGAACCGGCCCCCCTTTGACCTGCCGGAAGCTGAATCCGAACTGGTGGCGGGGTATCAGGTCGAATATTCATCGACCCCGTTCCTGCTGTTCATGGCGGGGGAATATATCGCGATCTTCCTGATGTGCGCGCTGATGAGCCTGCTGTTCTTCGGCGGCTGGCTGTCGCCGATCCCCGGCCTGCCGGACGGTCCGCTGTGGATGGTGGGCAAGATGGCTTTCTTCTTCTTCATCTTCGCGATGGTGAAGGCGATCACCCCGCGCTACCGCTATGACCAGTTGATGCGGATCGGCTGGAAGGTGTTCCTGCCGATGTCCCTGGCCTGGGTGGTCATCGTGGCATTCCTTGCGAAATTCGAACTCTTTGGCGGTGCCTATGCCCGCTGGGCGATTGGAGGCTGACATGACGCAGATCGACTACGGACGCGCGGCGGGCTATTTCCTGCTGTCGGACTTCGCGAAGGGCTTCAAGCTGGGGTTGAAGTATTTCTTCGCGCCCAAGGCCACGCTGAACTATCCGCATGAAAAGGGCCCGCTGTCCCCCCGTTTCCGGGGCGAGCACGCGCTGCGCCGCTACCCCAACGGCGAGGAACGCTGCATCGCCTGCAAGCTCTGCGAGGCTGTGTGCCCCGCGCAGGCGATCACCATCGACGCCGAGCCGCGCGCCGACGGCAGCCGCCGCACCACGCGCTATGACATCGACATGACCAAATGCATCTACTGCGGTTTCTGCCAGGAAGCCTGCCCTGTGGATGCCATCGTGGAAGGCCCGAATTTCGAATTCGCCACCGAAACCCGCGAGGAGCTGTTCTACGACAAGGCCAAGCTTCTGGAGAACGGCGACCGCTGGGAGGCCGAGATTGCCCGCAACCTCGAACTGGATGCGCCCTACAGATGACCGATGCAAAAACCCCATTCGAACTGATGATGGCCCAGGCCCAGGAAATGGTGAAAGCCATGAACCCGGCGCTGAGTTCCTTTGACCCCAAGGGGTTCGAGAAGATGTGGCCGACCATGCCCAAGGAAGCCATGGAAATGTGGTTCGGCAAGGGCATCAGCAAGGACGGGCTGGACGCCAAAACACGGCTGCTGCTCACGCTGGCCGGGTTGACCATGCAGGGCGCGCAAAGCGACACCGCCCTGCGCCAGACCGTGCGCCACGCGCTTGAGGCTGGCGCCACCAAGGATGAAATCGCCGAGACCATCGCCCAGATGTCGATGTTCGCCGGTATCCCCTCCATGACCCGCGCGATGGAACTGGCGCGGCAGGTCCTGGACGAGACGGAGGATGACAAGTCATGACCATGATCGCCTTTGCCTTCTATCTGTTCGCGCTCTGCGCGCTGGCGGGGGGACTGTTCACCGTCATCAGCCGCAACCCGGTGCATTCGGTGCTCTGGCTGATCCTGACCTTCCTGTCGGCGGCGGGTCTGTTCGTGCTGCTGGGCGCGGAATTCGTGGCGATGCTGCTGGTGATCGTCTACGTGGGCGCGGTCGCGGTGCTGTTCCTGTTCGTCGTCATGATGCTGGACGTGGATTTCGCCGAACTCAAGGCCGAGATGGCGCGCTACATGCCGCTGGCGCTGCTGATCGGCGTCGTGCTTCTGATGCAATTGTCGCTGGCCTTCGGCGTCTGGCAGTCCTCGGACGGGGCGATGGCGGCGCGCGATGCGGTGATCCCCACGGATGTGACCAATACGGCCGCACTTGGGCTGCTGCTCTATGACAAGTATTTCCTGCTGTTCCAGCTGTCGGGTCTGATCCTGCTGGTCGCCATGATCGGCGCGATCGTCCTGACCCTGCGGCATCGCAAGGACATCAAGCGCCAGGACGTGCTGGCGCAGATGTGGCGCGATCCGGCCAAGGCGATGGAACTGAAGGACGTGAAACCGGGGCAGGGTCTGTAAGGGCCCCCCCGACCGCCCGTCTTGGGCAAACGATACATGCCGGGTGCAAGGCCCGGCCACATGAAGAACCGAGGGACGACATGATTGGCTTGGAACATTACCTGACGGTGGCGGCGGCGCTGTTCGTCATAGGGATCTTTGGTCTCTTCCTGAACCGGAAGAACGTGATCATCCTGCTGATGTCGATCGAGCTGATCCTGCTGTCGGTGAACATCAACCTGGTCGCCTTTTCCAGTTTCCTGGGCGATCTGGTGGGGCAGGTCTTTACCCTCTTCGTGCTGACCGTGGCCGCCGCCGAGGCGGCGATCGGCCTTGCGATCCTTGTGTGTTTCTTCCGGAACCGCGGCACGATCGCCGTGGAAGACGCCAACGTGATGAAGGGCTGAGACCATGGCAACGATCATCCTTTTCGCGCCCCTGATCGGGGCCCTGATCGCGGGTTTCGGCTGGCGGATCATCGGCGAGACGGCAGCCATGTGGGTCACCACGGGCCTGCTGTTCCTGGCGGCGCTGCTGTCCTGGATCGTGTTCCTGACCTTCGACGGCGTCACCACGCAGGTCGAGATCCTGCGCTGGGTCGAAAGCGGCAGCCTGAGTACCGATTGGGCAATCCGTCTGGACCGTCTGACCGCGATCATGCTGATCGTGATCACGACCGTGTCGGCCCTCGTGCATCTTTATTCCTTTGGCTACATGGATCACGATCCGCAGTGGAAAGACGGTGAAAGCTACAAGCCGCGCTTCTTTGCCTACCTGTCCTTCTTCACCTTCGCGATGCTGATGCTGGTGACGGCGGACAACCTGTTGCAGATGTTCTTCGGCTGGGAAGGTGTGGGTGTCGCATCCTATCTGCTGATCGGGTTCTACTATCGCAAACCATCGGCCAATGCGGCCGCGATCAAGGCTTTCGTGGTCAACCGGGTGGGTGATTTCGGCTTTCTGCTGGGCATTTTCGCGCTGTTCTACCTGACGGATTCGATCCGCTTCGACGATATCTTCACCATGGGGCCGCAGCTGGCCGAAACGCAGCTGTCTTTCCTGTGGACCGAATGGAATGCCGCCAACCTGATCGCCTTCCTGCTGTTCATCGGCGCGATGGGGAAATCGGCGCAGCTCTTCCTGCACACATGGCTGCCCGACGCGATGGAAGGCCCGACGCCCGTGTCGGCGCTGATCCATGCCGCAACCATGGTGACCGCGGGCGTTTTCCTGGTCTGCCGCATGTCGCCGATCATGGAATATGCGCCCGAGGCGATGATGTTCGTGACCTTCGTGGGCGCGACCACCGCATTCTTCGCGGCGACCGTGGGCCTTGTGCAGAACGACATCAAGCGCGTGATCGCCTATTCGACCTGTTCGCAGCTGGGCTACATGTTCGTGGCCGCCGGTGTGGGCGTCTATTCGGTGGCGATGTTCCACCTCTTTACCCACGCCTTCTTCAAGGCGATGCTGTTTCTTGGCGCGGGCTCGGTCATCCATGCGATGCATCACGAGCAGGACATGCGTAACTACGGCGCGCTGCGCAAGAAGATCCCCTATACCTTCTGGGCGATGATGATCGGTACGCTGGCCATCACCGGCGTCGGCATCCCGATGACCTATATCGGCTTTGCGGGCTTCTTCTCGAAGGATGCGGTCGTGGAAAGCGCCTATGCGGCGACGGCGGGGGGCTATGCCTACTGGATGCTGGTCATCGCGGCGCTTTTCACCAGTTTCTACAGCTGGCGCCTGATGTTCCTGACCTTCTACGGCGAGGCGCGCGGCGACAAGCACACCCATGATCACGCCCATGAAAGCCCCAAGGTCATGCTGATCCCGCTGGGCGTTCTGGCGCTGGGTGCGGTCTTCTCGGGCGTGGTCTGGTACAACAGCTTCTTCGGTCATACCGACACGGTGGGCAAATTCTTCGGCGTGCCCTATGCCGAGGCGGGCGCCCATGGCGCAGAGGCCGGACATGGCGACGCCAAGGCCGACGATCATGCCGCAGCCCCCAAGGATGACGGCCATGGCGCGGCCAAGGCCGAAGGCGACCATCACTATGTCTTCACCGGCGCACCGGGCGAGGGGGCGATTCACCAGGCCCCCGGCAACACCGTGCTGAACGACGCGCATGAGGTGCCGAAATGGGTCAAGTTCAGCCCCTTCGTGGTCATGATCATCGGCTTCCTGACGGCCTTCTGGTTCTACATCGTGAACCCGGAACTGCCGCGCAAACTGGCCGAGGTGCAGCGCCCGCTGTATCTGTTCCTGCTGAACAAGTGGTATTTCGATGAAATCTACGACGCGATCTTCGTGCGCCCCGCGCGGCTCATCGGCGCGTTCTTCTGGAAACGCGGCGATGGCGATGTGATCGACGGGTCGATCAATGGCGTGGCCATGGGCGTGATCCCGATGCTGACCCGTTTCGCGGGCCGTGCACAGTCCGGATACATCTTCACCTATGCCTTTGCGATGGTGGTCGGGATCGTGGTCCTGATCACGTGGATGACGCTCACCGGAGGGGCGGAATAATGGATAACCTTCTTTCCATCGTCACCTTCATTCCGGCGCTGGCGGCCCTGATCCTGATCGTGTTCCTGCGCGGCGAGGAAGAGGCGGCAAATCGCAACGCCAAATGGCTGGCGCTGATCGCGACCTCGGTCACATTCCTGGTGTCCTTGTTCATCCTGTTCCAGTTCGACCCCGCCAACACCGGCTTTCAGTTCGTGGAAGAGCGGACCTGGATCATGGGGCTGACCTACAAGATGGGGATCGACGGGATCAGCATTCTTTTCGTGATGCTGACCACCTTCATGATGCCGCTGGTCATCGCCGCATCCTGGGATGTGAACACCCGCGTCAAGGAATACATGATCGCCTTCCTGCTGCTGGAAACGCTGATGCTGGGCGTGTTCATGGCGCTGGACCTGGTGCTGTTCTACCTGTTCTTCGAGGCCGGTCTGATCCCGATGTTCCTGATCATCGGGATCTGGGGCGGCAAGGCGCGGATCTACGCCAGCTTCAAGTTCTTCCTTTATACCTTCCTGGGCTCGGTGCTGATGCTGGTGGCCATGGTGGCGATGTATTCGGATGCCGGCACCACCGACATTCCGGCCCTGATGCGCCATACATTCGGCTCGGAAAGCTTCAGCATTCTGGGTGTGCATGTGGTGGGCGGCCTGCAGACGCTGCTGTTCCTGGCCTTCTTTGCCAGCTTTGCCGTCAAGATGCCGATGTGGCCCGTGCATACCTGGCTGCCTGACGCGCATGTTCAGGCCCCGACCGCCGGTTCGGTGGTTCTGGCGGCGATCCTTCTGAAGATGGGCGGCTACGGCTTTTTGCGCTTCAGCCTGCCGATGTTCCCTGTGGGGTCCGAGGTGATGACGCCGCTGGTCCTGTGGATGTCGGCCATCGCCATCGTCTATACCTCCCTGGTCGCGCTGGTGCAGGAAGACATGAAGAAGCTGATCGCCTATTCCTCCGTGGCGCACATGGGGTACGTGACCATGGGCATCTTTGCCGCCAACCAGCAGGGGATCGACGGCGCGATCTTCCAGATGATCAGCCACGGCTTCATCTCGGGGGCGCTGTTTCTGTGCGTGGGCGTGATCTATGACCGCATGCATACGCGCGACATCGACGCTTACGGCGGTCTGGTGAACCGGATGCCGGCCTATGCGCTGATCTTCATGTTCTTCACCATGGCCAATGTGGGCCTGCCGGGCACCTCGGGCTTCGTGGGCGAATTCCTGACGCTGGTCGGCATCTTCCAGGTCAATACCTGGGTAGCGCTGGTGGCCTGTTCGGGCGTGATCCTGTCGGCCGCCTATGCGCTGTGGCTCTATCGCCGGGTGGTGCTGGGCGATCTGATCAAGGAAAGCCTTCGCACGATCAGCGACATGACCCGCCGCGAAAAGGCGATCTTTGCGCCGCTGGTGGTGATGACCCTGCTGCTGGGTGTCTACCCGGCGCTGGTGACCGATATCATCGGCCCCTCGGTCGAGGCGCTGATTGCCGATTATGACCTTGCCCGCGCGGAAGGATCGACCCTTCCCATGCTGGCGCAGAACTGAACGGAGCGCTGAGAGATGATCCAGGCTGATCTGACCATTATCCTGCCGGAAATCCTGCTGTCGCTCTATGCGATGGCGGCGCTGCTGTTCGGGGTCTATACCGGCAAGGACAAGGTCGCGCCGTTGCTGACATGGACGACCTCGGGCGCTTTCGTGCTGCTGGCCGCGTGGATCGGGCTGAATGGCGAAGGGTCCAACGTGGCCTTCAGTGGCATGTTCCACGATGACGCCTTTGCCCGTTTCGCCAAGGTCACCATCCTGCTGTCGGCTGCCGCCGTGCTGCTGATGAGCCAGGACTACATGGAACGGCGCGGGCTGCTGCGCTTCGAATATCCCATTCTGGTATCGCTCAGCGTTGTCGGCATGATGGTGATGGTCAGCGCGGGCGACCTGATGGCGCTTTACATGGGGCTGGAGCTGCAATCGCTGGCGCTTTACGTCATCGCGTCCTTGCGGCGTGACAGCCTGAAATCGACCGAGGCGGGCCTGAAGTACTTCATCCTGGGCGCACTGTCCTCGGGGTTGCTGCTTTATGGCGCCTCGCTGGTTTATGGCTATGCGGGCACAACGCTGTTTTCGGGCATCATCGCCGCGGCGGGCGAGGGGCAGATGTCGCTTGGCCTGCTGTTCGGCCTGGTCTTCGTGATGTCGGGCCTGGCCTTCAAGGTCTCGGCCGTGCCCTTCCACATGTGGACACCGGACGTCTATGAAGGCTCGCCCACGCCAGTCACCGCCTTCTTCGCGACCGCCCCCAAGATGGCCGCGATGGCCCTTTTTGCGCGGGTGCTGCATGACGCCTTTGGCGGGGCGACGGCGGATTGGCAGCAGATCCTTGCGCTGTTGTCGGTGCTGTCGATGTTCCTGGGCGCGATTGCCGCAATCGGGCAGCGCAATATCAAGCGCCTGATGGCCTTCTCGTCGATTGCCCATATGGGCTATGCGCTGATGGGTCTGGCCGCAGGCACCGTGTTCGGCGTGCAGGCGATGCTGGTCTACATGGCGATCTACGTGACAATGAATGTCGGCACCTTTGCCTTTATCCTGTCGATGGAAAAGGACGGCCAGCCCGTCACCGACATCGCCGCGCTGAACATGTATGCCAAGCGCGAGCCGGGTCGCGCGCTGGCCATGCTGATCCTGCTGTTCAGCCTTGCGGGCGTGCCGCCGCTGGTCGGCTTCTTCGGCAAGTTCTACGTGCTGCGCGCCGCCTATGACGCGGGCCTGGCCTGGCTGGCGATTGCCGGTGTGATCGCCTCGGTGATCGGGGCCTTCTATTACCTGCGGATCGTCTTCTACATGTATTTCGGCGATGAGGGCGAGGAACTGGACGGCGGCAAATCCCCGGTGCTCTGGGCCTTCCTGATGGCTTCGGCGGCGGCGATGCTGTTCGGTGTGGTCAACCTGTTCGGGATCGAAGGCGCGGCGGCCGCCGCTGCGGCCACGCTTGTCAACTGACGCGCAGTCTGCGGGCTGGCCACAGGGCACGGCCCGCGTTGTGCTGCCAGAGGTGGACAGCACCCTGAACGAGGCCGCGCGCCGCTTTGGCGATCTGCGCGGCCCGACCTGGATCCTGGCGCTGCACCAGACGGCGGCGCGCGGGCGGCGGGGGCGCGAATGGCGCCATCCGGCTGGCAATTTCGCTGCAACACTGGTTCTGCCCGGTCCAATCGCGCCGGCCACAGCGGCGCTGCGGTCTTTCGTGGCCTCGCTGGCGCTGCATGATGCCTTTGCCGCGGTGACCGGACGCGCGGGCAGTTTCGCGCTGAAATGGCCCAATGACGTTCTGTTGAACGGGGGCAAGGTGGCGGGCATCCTGCTGGAAACCATCGGGCCTCGTGGGGATGCGCTGTCGATCGGGATCGGTGTCAACCTGGCGCAGGCACCGGGGGCCGCGCAGGTGGAAGCGGGCGCGCTGCGGCCTGTGTCGCTGCTGTCGGAAACCGGCGCATCGGTCACGCCCGAAGAATTCCTGGACCTGCTGGCCCCGGCCTTCGCCCGCCATGAGGCGCAGTTTGCCACCTATGGCTTTGCCCCGATCCGCACCGCATGGATGGATCGCGCCGCGCGCCGGGGCGAGGTGATCACCGCCCGCCTTCCGGGCGAAGAGGTGACAGGCCGCTTCGATACGGTGGACGAGCAGGGTCAACTTGTCCTATCAACGCCGCAAGGCCCGCGCCGCATCGCTGCGGCCGATGTGTTCTTCTGAGGATTGCTGACATGCTTCTGGCCATCGACTGTGGCAATACAAATACTGTTTTCTCGATCTGGAACGGCACCCGCATCCTCTGCACGCTCAGGACATCGACCGAGCATCAGCGCACGGCGGACCAGTATTACGTCTGGCTCAGCACGCTGCTGGCCCATAACAAGATCCCGATGGATATCAACGCGGTCATCATCTCGTCCACGGTGCCGCGCGTGGTGTTCAATCTGCGGGTTCTGGCGGATCGCTATTTCGCCTGTAGGCCCCTTGTGGTGGGGCGTCCCGACTGCCTGCTGCCGGTGGCGCCCCGCGTCGATGCGGGCACGCGCCCCGGTCCCGATCGTCTGGCCAATGCGGTTGCGGCCTTCGACCGGCATGGCGGCAACGTGGTGGTCGTGGATTTCGGCACCGCCACCAATTTCGATGTCGTCTCCGATGATGGGGCCTATGTCGGCGGCGTGATCGCGCCGGGCGTGAACCTCAGCCTTGAGGCATTGCATGCCGGGGCGGCGGCCCTGCCGCATGTGGATATCAGCCAACCCGAGAAGGTGATCGGCACGAATACGGTCGCCTGCATTCAATCCGGCGTGTTCTGGGGATATATCGGCTTGATTGATGGGCTGATCGCCCGCATCAAGGCCGAATACGGCGCACCGATGAAGGTGATCGGCACCGGCGGGCTGGCGCCGCTGTTTGCCCAGGCCGAAAACCTGTTCGACACGATCGAAGACGATCTGACCATTCATGGCCTGACGGTCATTCACAAATACAACAAGGACCAAGGCAACATATGAGCAGCAAACGATTGATCTACCTTCCCCTCGGCGGTGCCGGGGAAATCGGGATGAACTGCTATGTCTACGGATATGGCGCGCCCGATAACGAGCGGCTGATCGTCGTCGACATCGGCGTGGCCTTTCCCGATATGGATGGCACACCGGGCGTTGACCTGATCCTGCCCGATATCGCCTGGCTGGAAGAACGCAAGACCCGGATCGAGGCGGTGTTCATCACCCATGCCCATGAGGATCACGTCGGCGCCATCGGCCATCTGTTCGAACGCTTGGGACAGCCAGCGGTCTATGCGCGTGCCTTCACCTCGAATATCGCGCGGGGCAAGCTGGCCGAATACGGCTATTCCGACAAGGTCGTGAAAACCGTGTCGAAATGGCCCGAAACCGTGACCGCGGGGCCGTTCACCGTGGGTTTCCTGCCGATCTCGCATTCCATTCCCGAAAGCTCGTCATTGGTGATCGACACCCCCGAGGGGCGCGTCATCCACACGGGCGATTTCAAGATCGACCATAACCCGCTGGTGGGCGAGGCCTTCGATCCCGACCTCTGGGCCGAGGTGGCCGCACCCGGTGTCAAGGCGCTGATCTGCGACAGCACCAATGTGTTCAACACCCATGAAGGCCGGTCGGAATCCACCCTCGGCCCTGCGATCGTCGAGCTGATCTCGGCGCAGCGCGGCATGGTCGTGGCGACGACATTCGCCAGCAACGTGGCACGGGTCAAGACCTTGGCCGAAGCGGGCGAGGCGGCAGGTCGGTCGATCTGCCTGATGGGGCGCGCCATGCGCCGGATGATCGAAGCCTCGGTGGACACCGGGGTTCTGTCGTCCTTTCCCAAGGTTGTCAGCCCCGAAGACGCCATGGCGATGCCGCGTGACAACGTCATGCTGATCGTCACCGGCAGCCAGGGCGAACGCCGCGCCGCCAGCGCGCAGCTGGCCAATGGCAAGTACCAGGGGGTCGTGCTGAAGGATGGGGACCTGTTCCTGTTCTCGTCCAAGACGATTCCCGGCAACGAAAAGGGTGTGATCCGCATCATCAACCAGTTCAGCGAAATGGGCGTTGACGTGGTCGATGACAGCAATGGCAAGTACCACGTGTCCGGCCATGCCAACCGGCCCGATATCGAATACATGCAAAAGCTGGTCAAGCCGCAGATCGTGATCCCGATGCATGGCGAACACCGCCACCTGCGCGAGATGGTCAAGATCGCCAAGGGCAACAGGTTCCAGTCGATCCTGGCCCCGAACGGGATGATGGTCAACCTGGGCGGCAACGAACCCAGCGTGGCAGGCTATGTGGAAACCGGGCGCACCTATCTGGACGGGTCCGCGCAGGTGGGCGCGCTGGACGGGGTGGTGCGCGATCGTATCCGCATGGCGCTGAACGGGCATGTGACGGTGACCCTGATCCTGGACGACGAGAACGAGCCCCTGGGCGAGCCCTGGTGCGAGATCATGGGGCTGGCCCAGACGGGACGGTCACGCGCGCCCCTGGTCGAGGTTCTTGAGGCGGATCTGGATCAATTCATCAACCGCGCGTCCGAGGCGACGCTGGCCGATGACGACAAGCTGGAACAGCAGCTGAAAAAGATCGTCCGCCAGACAGCGCTGGACGAGATCGGCAAGAAGCCCGAGGTGACAGTGGTCATCAGCCGGCTTAGCGCCTGAAGAAAAAACCGGCTTGCCCGCGTGATCAATGGGTTACGCGGGCAAAGACCTTGCGAAAGAACGCCTCGCGTTCCACTTGCGTCATCGCCTGCACCCTGTGCATCCGCCCCGAGAGCAGCAGTGACGCGAACCCGTGCACCATGCTCCAGCTGGCCATGACATCGGCCATGGCGTCCTGATCGTCATAGGGCGAGACACCGCGCAGGCGGGCAATATCGCGGGCCAGATGATCGAAAGCGGCGGCAGACGCCTTTTCAAGATCCGGGTCACAGGTATCAACCCGGTCTGATCCGAACATCAGCTTGAACAGCGCCGGGGCGGCAAGGGTGAAATCCAGATAGCCCAGCCCCGAGGCGGTCAATAGCGCTTCGGGATCATCGCTGGCGCAAGCCGCCTGTCGCGCTTGCATCGCGGCCAGGAAACGTCGGAACCCTGCGGTGGCCATCGCCGCCAGCAACCCTTGCGTATCACCGAAGTGATGCGCCGGGGCCGAGTGGCTGACACCGACCTCGCGCGCGACGCGGCGCAGGGAAAACCCTTCGACCCCGGTTTCCGCCAGCACGGATTCGGCGGCGGCCAGAAGGGCCGCGCGCAGGTCTCCGTGATGGTAGGCTGTCTTTTCTTCCGTCATTTCATCCCCTTAATCCATCATCTTGACAGCGTCAAGTTATAGTCTTGACAGTGTCCAGATGGAAATGACATCTTTATCTTGCCAATGTCCAGATGAGGTAAGCCATGACCCCTGACAGCCTGTTCCAGATCGCCGGTCCGATCGCCATGATCGGTTGGATCTTTCTTGCGCTGGCGCCGCTGGCGCCGAAATGGGCCGACCGGATCGGCGGGGTCATCATCCCTGCGATCCTGTCGGTCGGATATACGGCCGTGATCCTGGGGTATTGGTGGCAAGGGCAGGGCGGTTTCGACAGTCTGGCCAATGTGATGCTGCTGTTGTCCAACCCCTGGATGGCGCTGGCGGGATGGGTGCATTTTCTGGCCTTCGATCTGTTCATCGGGGGCTGGATCACGCGTCAGGCACGGCGTGACGGCATCCCGCATCTGGTTGTGCTGCCCTGCCTGCTGCTGACGTTCCTGTTCGGCCCTGCCGGTCTGATCCTGTTCCTGTCCATCGGCGCCATGCGCCGCCTTGTCACCCCCCGCGAAATCGAGGCTTGATATGACCGATGCAACCTTTTCCCCGCCCATGCCCGCCCTGTCCTTGCGCGGGATGATCCCCGCCCTGTTCGGACCCGATCCGCGCCTTGCCGTGCTTGGGGCTGTCCTGCTGTGCAGCATGATCCCGACCGGTCTTGCGATGCTGATTGATCCGCGCCTGTTTCAAGGCGAAAGCATCTGGCTGAAACCCCTGAAGTTCGAATTCGCACTGGCGTTCTACCTTCTGAGCCTTGCGTTCTTCGCGCGCTTCCTGCCTGCCGGAATGCTTGACCGGCGCGGTTTCAGGATCTTTTCCGCGGTCGTGATCCTTTGCATCCTGGGGGAAGTGGCCTGGATCGGTGGTGCAGCCATGTTCGGAACCGCCTCGCATTTCAACCTGTCGTCCCCGGTGATGGAGGGGCTTTATGGCCTGATGGGACTGTTCGCCGTCACGCTGACCTCGGCCAGCCTGGTCTATGGCATCGCGATCTGGCGCAATCCGGCCGGCCTGTCCGATGCGGCGCTGCGCCTGTCCGTGGTGCTGGGGCTGGTCCTGACATTTCTGCTGACCGTCGTGGTGGCGGGATACATGTCATCGCAGCCGGGGCATCTGGTTGGGGTGCCGATCACCGATGCGCGGGTGCCGGTCATGGGCTGGTCGCGCGAGGTGGGCGATCTGCGTCTTCCGCATTTCCTGGCGACCCATGCGATGCATGTGATCCCGCTGGCGGGGCTGGTGGCGTCACGGATGCTGTCCGATGCCGCGGCGCTGCGGGCAGTCTGGGCCGTGTCGGCGGGTTTCGTGCTGGTGACACTTGCAGGTTTTGCCATGGCGATCATGGGCTTGCCGGTCTTTCCGGTCTGATCTGCGCCGGGGCTGCACAAGAAAAAACCCGCACCGGGGAACGGTGCGGGTTTCTGTCTGCGGATCTGGTTGGCCGATCAGACCGTGCGCCGCTCGTCAAAGCTTAGCGCGATGAAGCTGGGCAGGTGGTCGCCCATGCCGACAACCTTGGGGCCGTTGTCGCGCCCCGAATCGCGTCCCTGACCGCCACGCGGCCGATCACGCCGATCGTCCGAGCGTCCCTCAGGCGCACGGTCCTCGCGCGGCTTTGCGTCGCGCGAACGGTCGTCGCGGGGTTTGTCGTTGCGGGCGCGGTCGTCACGGGGACGATCTTCACGGGGACGGTCATCGCGAGGACGATCTTCACGGGGTCGATCTTCGCGCGGCTTCTCATCCCGGGGACGGTCATCGCGCGGTTTCTCGTCGCGCGGTTTCTCCTCGCGGCGGGTTTCGATCTGCGCGTCTTCCGGCTTGTCCTTGGGTGCGGGTTTGTCACCCGAACGTCCGCGTGAGGACCGCGAGCGGCTGCGCGAGGATGATGTCCGCGCCTCGCCCTCGGCCTCATCGTCGCTTGCAGGCATGATCACGCCATCCAGCGGATTGGCCAGGCGCGGGATCTCGGTCTGGATCAGGCGTTCCACATCTGCGAAATTCTTGTCGTCACGCCCGGTGCAGATCATGATCGCGGTGCCGCTGCGCCCGGCGCGCCCGGTGCGGCCGATGCGGTGCACATAGTCTTCGGCATGGCTGGGCACGTCGAAGTTGAACACATGGCTGACGTTGGGAATGTCCAGGCCACGCGCGGCCACGTCGGATGCCACCAGAAAGCGCAGCGTGCCATCGCGGAACCCATCCAGCGTACGCATGCGCTGCGACTGTTCCAGATCGCCATGGATCGGGGCCGCGTCATAGCCGTATTTCTTCAGCGATTTCGCGACGATATCCACATCCGTCTTGCGGTTGCAGAAGATGATCGCGTTCTTGCACTTCTCGCCTTCGGCGTCGATCAGGGCCCGCAGAAGCTGTCGCTTTTCGCTGGCTTCGCGATCCTTGCGGCTGGCCTTGAACATGACCACGCCCTGCGTGATCGTGGTCGAGGCGCTGGCCTGGCGCGCCACTTCGATCCGCTCGGGGGCGGACAGGAAGGTGTTGGTGATCCGCTCGATCTCGGGCGCCATGGTGGCGCTGAAGAACAGGGTCTGACGGGTGAAGGGCGTCAGGCTGAAGATCCGCTCGATATCGGGGATGAAGCCCATGTCCAGCATCCGGTCGGCTTCGTCCACGACCATGATCTGCACGCCGGTCAGCAGCAGCTTGCCGCGTTCGAAATGATCCAGCAGACGGCCCGGCGTCGCGATCAGCACGTCGACACCACGGTCGATCAGCTGATCCTGTTCCTTGAAGGAGACGCCGCCGATCAGCAGCGCTTTGGTCAGCTTGTGATACTTGGTGTAGGTGTCGAAGTTTTCGGCCACCTGGGCCGCCAGTTCGCGGGTCGGGCACAACACCAGGCTGCGCGGCATGCGGGCGCGCGCGCGGCCCTTGGCCAGCAGCGTGATCATCGGCAGCGTGAAGCTGGCGGTCTTGCCGGTTCCGGTCTGGGCGATTCCCAGAACGTCACGGCCTTCCAGGGCGGGCGGAATCGCCCCGGCCTGAATGGGGGTAGGGGTTTCATACCCCGCGTCCTCAATCGCCTTGAGGACCTTGGGGTCGAGTTTGAGATCAGAGAATTTTATCATGTGTATCCGTTGATAACGGACACGTCACGGCCCGTTGCGTCTGATGGGGGTCGGGCCCCTCTGGCCCCGTGGTTATCCACATATATGATCCCCGCGCAGGCCATAGCGCAAAGCGCACCTGCGGTCAATGAGAGCAGGGGATCAGGGCGTTGAGCGCATGATTCAGGTCGCGGGAAAGTGGCGGGCCACCGCGCCGGGCAGGTCCAGCACGGGCCGACGCAGCAGACCTTGCGCCTCAAGCGCGGCCAGATGCGCCGGTGTGGCGCTGCACACCTGATCGTAGAAGCGGCGCAAACCTGTCTCGCCCTCGGTCGCATGCAGGGTGCCGAACAGTTCGTGCAGGGTCAGGCCACCCTGATCGGCAGGGCGGTTGGGCTTCAATTCGGACCTGTAGCTGCCCTTGTCCAGCCGGTAATGGAAGGCGGCGATGAAATCCGCCCAGCTTTTGGCATGGCAATGCAGAAGGTCGGTGTCGGTCAATTCCTGCTGGCCGGGGTTCTGCACCTCGCTCACGGTGATGTTGTGGATATTCACCTTCAGGTCGGGCACGCCGGTGCGATAGATCATCTTGCCGGCCACATGGCTCAGGAAGCCTCCGTTCAGATGGGCGCCGTAATCGGGGTAAAGCGCCTCGGTCTGCCGGTTGCGCGTGGCGCGGTCCAGGGCAAAGGCCTTGGCGAAAAGGGGCTGGCCGGGGTCCTGCGGGGCCAGGGCCTCGATCGGGCGGATGCGCGCGCAGAGGCAATCCTGCGGCAGATCGGCCAACTGCGCGCCCAGCGGGCGGGCCGGCAGCAGGAACTCATCCACGTCGATATGGGCCAGCCAATCCAGATCGGACGCGCGGCCATAGGCGTGGCGGGCGTTCTCGAACTGGCGCGACTGGTGTTTGGCGCGCCGTTTCATGCCCAATGACTGCCAATAGGTGGCATCGGTCAGGACGGGCCGTATCTTGGGGTGGGTCTTGAGGATGCGAAAAGCTGCCTGGTTGTCGTCATCCAGATAGAGAAACAGACGGTGCGCCCCCAGTTCCAGGTGATGCGCGGCGAAGGCGCATATCGTGTCCACGGGTGCCTTGATGGTCGACACGATCCCCCATCGGGGCAGATGATCCGCATCGGGCATGGCGATCAACCTTTTGGAATTGCGCCGAAAACGCGCTTTATCTTCTGGTCGAGGTCCAGCGGCGCGCGCACCAGCATCCCATGCGCGTCCAATGCCTGCATCAGGCGGTCGGTGCCTTCGCAGACTTCGGTGAAGAAGCTTCGCAACCCGGCCTCTCCTTCTTCGTCGCGCAGCAGCTCAAGGATGTCGCGCAGGCCCAGCACCTCGTCGTCGGTCTTGCGGTAGGATCCTTGCGTCATGCGGAACGCCAGATGCTGCTGGAACGTATCCCAGTCGGGCGCATGGGCATGGCCCAGGATCACATCGGGCAGGGCCAAGCGGTTGCTGGCGGGATGCCCGTTCAGCAACAGCGCGTGCAGCCCGAGGCGGGTGCCGGGGATCCCGCAGCGCACGATCAATTTGCCCTCGCGGTGGCTGATGAAGCCGCCGCGCAGATGGCCGCCGAAATTGGGATAGATGTCTTCCAGCACCGCTTTTTCCTGTCCGGCATGGTGCGGGGTCAACTTGAAACGATCGGTGGTGCCTGCCAGCAATTCCGCCGGCGGCAGATGCACGGCCGCGATATCGGCGGGCAGGTTGGCCAGGGCAGGTGTCAGGGCCGTGGCGGAGAGGATGAATTCATCCACATCGACATGGGCCAGGAAATCCAGATCAGTGCGGTGATAGGTCTGGGTCGCGACCCAGGCCTGGCGCAGCTGATGGGCCTTCATGCGCGGTTTCTTCTGGCCCGACCACCAGGTGGCATCGCAGGTCGTGACCTCGATCCCGGGATGACGCGACAGGAAGGCCGCGGCCTCGGGGTGCGGCTCGTCCAGATGGATGTGCAGCCGATGCGCGCCCATGTCCAGATGATGCGCCGCGAATCCGGCGATCCGCGCAAGCGGCGCCTTGACCAGCGACACGGTGCCCCAGCGCAGCGTGTCGGGGTCGCGCGCCACGGCCCGCGCGGGTACCGGGATATGGGCAGAGGGGGCGGCATGGCCGCGCCTGGGGCGAATTCCCTCGGCTTTCTGTGCCTTTTCACGGTGCTGGCGCATCAGCCGCAAGCGGCGAAACACGGTGCGGTCATCGGCGATCAGCAGATCCAGCAGGTGGCGCGCCAGCGGGGCGATCACCGGATCGCCGTCCGAATCCTGCCACAGGCGGCCCAGCATGTTCACATCCAGACCGCCTGCCGCCAGGGCATAGGCATCCATCTGCATGGCCAGCGGCGGGATCTTGCGCTTGGACCAGTCGAAAGGCCGGGTGGGATCGGCACCGGAATAGACGCGCTCGGTTTCATAGAGCTTCATCATCGCGAACATCACGCTGATCGACTGGCCAAGGCGGCGCTGCGTTTCGGTTGCGCCATGATCGCCGAAAGTCGTGATGGCCGAGACCAGCCAGCGCGCATCGAGGCGTTGCAGCAACCAGTCCGATTCCTCGGCCCAAAGCCGCAGAAACAGCGGGCCGGCATGGTCAGGCGCGGTGCGGCGGCGCAGATGGGCGATCAGCAGCCCATGCAGCAGCATCAACGCGGGCAGGCCGTCGAATTCCTGGCTGAGTTCGCGCAGCTTGCGGGCATAGGTGGATTTCGATCCCTCGACAGACAGGGCGCGCCCGTCCACCCGCGCCAGCTTGAGCGGGGCAAGATCGACATCAAGCGGGGGCAGCGCCTCGCCATCCTCATAGGTGAAAGGATCGCGCCGCCCCTCCATCTGGGTCAGGATGGCGGCGAAACCGCCGGGATAGGTGGGGGCACTGGTATCACTCATGCCGCATAGAATGGTCAGCTGCGGGGCGCCGCGCAAGCCCGCGCCGAGGGGCGCAAGGCAGATTGTGCCGCGCTGCGGCCCGGCTGCAATGGCGCGCCGCGGCCAGCTTGCGTCAGACCATCATTTCCTTGGTCGCGGTCAGCGTCACATCCGGGTAATCGCGTTCGATACGGTCGATGTCCCATTGCAGCCGCGTCAGATAGACGATGTCGCCATCATGGTCATGCGCGATATGCTGCTTGTTGACATTCACAAACTTTTCAACGGCTTGTCGGCTGCCGCTGACCCAGCGCGCCGATGTGAACTGCGACGGCTCGAAGCGGACGGGAAGCCCGTATTCCAGCTCGATCCGGCTGGCCAGCACCTCGAATTGCAGGGCCCCCACGACGCCGACGATAAAGCCCGATCCGAAGGCCGGCTTGAACACCTTTGCCGCACCTTCTTCGGCGAATTGCATCAGCGCCTTTTCCAGATGCTTGGCCTTCATCGGATCGCCCGCGCGGCAGGTTTGCAGCAATTCGGGCGCAAAGGACGGAATGCCCGTCACGCGCAGCGCCTCGCCCTCGGTCAGCGTGTCACCGATCCGCAATTGCCCGTGGTTCGGGATGCCGATGATGTCACCGGCCCATGCCTCTTCGGCCAGCTCGCGGTCCGAGGCCAGGAACATCACCGGGTTGCTGATCGTCATCGGTTTCTTGCTGCGCACATGGGTCAGTTTCATGCCCCGGATGAAATGCCCCGAGGCCAGCCGCACAAAGGCCACACGGTCGCGGTGCTTGGGGTCCATGTTTGCCTGAACCTTGAAGACAAAGCCTGTGACCTTGGGTTCTTCAGGCAGGATCATGCGTGGCTCGGCGCGCTGCGGCTGCGGCTCTGGCCCCAGGGTGCCGATGCCGTCCATCAGTTCCTTGACCCCGAACGAGTTGATGGCAGAGCCGAACCAGATCGGCGTCATGCTGCCGTCCTGCACCGCCTTGATGTCCAGCGCGGGCAGCAGTTCGCGCGCCATCTCGACCTCTTCGCGCAGCTTGTCCAGCAGGGCGGCGGGCACGTGATCGCCCAGGCGCGGATCGTCCAGCCCGTTGATCTCGATCGATTCCGCAACCACGTTGCGGTCGGCGCGGTCCATCAGCTCCAGCCGGTCGCGCAGCATGTCGTAGCAGCCGATGAAGTCGCGCCCGGTCCCGATGGGCCAGCTGGCCGGCGTCACGTCGATGGCCAGGTTTTCCTGGATCTCGTCGATGATGTCGAAGGTGTCGCGGCTTTCGCGGTCCATCTTGTTGCAGAAGGTCAGGATCGGCAGATCGCGCAGGCGGCAGACCTCGAACAGCTTGCGGGTCTGGCTTTCCACACCCTTGGCCCCGTCGATCACCATCACGGCCGCATCCACCGCCGTCAGCGTGCGATAGGTATCCTCGGAAAAGTCGCTATGTCCGGGTGTGTCGACAAGGTTGAAGCGGAACGTCTTGAAATCGAACGACATCGCCGATGCCGAGACCGAAATGCCCCGGTCCTTTTCCATCTGCATGAAATCCGATCGCGTCCGCCGCGCCTCGCCTTTGGCGCGGACCTGTCCGGCCATCTGGATCGCACCGCCGAACAGCAGGAATTTTTCAGTCAGCGTGGTCTTGCCGGCGTCGGGATGCGAGATGATCGCAAAGGTCCGGCGGCGGGCAATCTCGGGCGGCAGGGCGGGGCGGTTCGGGGCGGTGTCCAACATGAGCGCGCGTATAGGCAGGCGCGCGCGCAAAGGCAAGGAAATCAGGCGCGTCTCAGCCCAGCGACGCGCGGCGCAGGGCTTCGGCCGCATCAGGCATGTCCAGCAACTGTTTCGAGACTTCGAAACCGTCGACGCTGCCGGATTGGTGGCCACCCGGCTTTTGCACCAGCGCTTCGGCCAGGTCCGCAGGCAGGGCGGGCTGGGTGCGTTTGTCCAGCATCAGGGTTTCGGCCGCGATCCCTTCTGCGTAGATGATCTGGTGCCGGTCGAACAGGATCTGGAAATAATCGACAAAGCCGCCTTCCTGGCGAGAGACGGTGACGCCGTTGACAAGATGGCGCGCGCGCACCAGCAGTTCGGCGCGCCCCGCGCCCAGGATATCCGCGCGCTGATAGATGAACAGCCGGTGATCGGGGCTGACAAGCAGGTCATTGGCATTGTGCAGCGTGCCCGCCTTGATCAGGATCGGCGCCTGTTCACCGCTGGCGCGCAGCGTCGTCAGACCGATCCAGCGGATTTCCTGCGGGCCGTCGTCGCGGGTCAGGATCAGGTCGCCGGGGCGCAGATCCTCGATCGGGCGCTGCTCGCCCGAGGCCATGGTGATATGGGTTCCGCGCGCGAAGGACACGCAGGCGATCTGGGCCAGGCGGGTCACGGCATTCTGGGTGTCGATGGTCACCAGCGTATAGCGGAGCTTGGGCTGAAGGGGGACCAGCGGCAGGGCATGCACCTCGGTCACGTCACCCGCGGCATCGACTTCGACCAGCACAAGGATCTCGGTTGTCTCGCCATCCTGCGACATGAAGGTCAGGCTGCTGTCCAGATGCACGAGTGCGCCGGGCTGTCCCGCCACCGAATCCAAGGCGACGCGGAACCGCGCGGGACCCTCGGGGACAAGGGACAGGCGGCGTGTGGCGGCGTTGCGCCCCAGGGCATAGGTGTCGTCGTGGATCAGGTCGTCGGCAAAGGACAGCGGATCATCCAGATTGGCGCCTGCCACGACCCGAAAGGCGGCCGCCGGCATGACGGGCACCGCAAAGGCGGTTTCGGACAGGTCGGAAGGTTTGTACGTATCCATCATGTTCCGGGCAACCTATCGGCTATCAACTGGTCAGTGTCTTGATACTTGTGAACGGGCCTGTGCCCGGGACCCGCGCGTCATGAAGATGCCTTGTGGCGCGGATCCTCTGGAGGATTAGAATAGGATTATGTCACGACGCGGTCAACGCTCTGGCCTTTTGCTGGCATTTCCTTGCGCGGCAATGCTAGTCAGGGCGCACCGGGCCGGCCGGACAAGGGTCCGGGCAGCGAAAAAAGGAGAAAGACATGGATCTGGGGATCAAGGGAAAACGCGCGCTGGTCTGTGCGTCAAGCAAGGGATTGGGTCTTGGCTGTGCCCGCGCCCTGGCCGAGGCGGGCGCGCATCTGGTGATGAATGCGCGCGGTGTCGAGGCGCTTGAGGCGGCGGCAGCGGCGATCCGCGAGGATTTCGGTGTCGAGGTCGAGACGGTCGCCGCAGATGTGACCACCGAGAACGGCCGCGCCGCCGTGATCGAGGCCGCATCGGGTGTGGATATCCTTGTCACCAATGCAGGCGGTCCCCCGCCGGGTCTGTGGTCCGACTGGGACCGTGACGATTTCATCCGCGCGCTCGATTCCAACATGCTGACGCCGATCGCGCTGATGAAGGCGCTGATGCCCGGCATGATCGATCGCGGCTGGGGCCGTGTCGTCAACATCACCTCGCAATCGGTCAAGGCCCCGATTCCGCAGCTGGGCCTCAGCAATGCCGCGCGCACCGGGCTGACCGGCTATGTCGCGGGCACCGCGCGCCAGGTGGCGGGCAAGGGCGTCATCATTAACAACCTGCTGCCCGGTATCCATGCCACCGACCGCGCCGATGCGCTGGATGGCGGCGTGGCCAAGGCGCAGGGCATCTCCCTGGACGAGGCGCGCACGCGCCGCGCCGCCACGATCCCGGCGGGCCGCTATGGCACCGCCGCGGAATTCGGCGCGGCCTGCGCCTTTCTCTGCTCGGTCCATGCGGGCTTCATCGTGGGGCAGAACATCCTGCTGGATGGTGGCGCGACGAACGCCACGATCTGATCGCACCCGCGGCGCGCCCGGTTCTTCTTGCTGCAAATATCCTCGGGGGGTGTTGAACGCAGTTCATCATCGGGGGGCGGACAGCCCCCCGTCCTGCGGGCGGGCCTCCGCAACAGGCTTGCGGCGCGGCGCGGGCCCTGATAATCCCCTTTCCCGACTGTATTGATCGGAAATAGCCGCGTGCCAGACTCCCCGACACAGACCGCCCCGCGTGCCGCAGCCCCCGTGCCACGGCTCGAGATCCGCAATCTGCGCCGCCAGTTCGACGGTGTGGCGGTTGTCGATGACGTGTCCCTCAGGGTCATGCCGGGTCAGGTGACCTGTCTGCTGGGCCCGTCAGGCTGCGGAAAGTCCACGACGCTGCGGATGATCGCCGGGGTCGAGATGCAGGACACGGGCGAGATCTGGGTCGATGGTTCGCTGATCTGCGACACGGTGTTCCGGGTGCCCCCCGAACGCAGGGCGATCGGGTTGATGTTCCAGGATTTCGCGCTTTTTCCCCATCTCAGCGTGGCCGAAAACGTGGCCTTCGGGCTGAGCGGCCCGCGCGAGGCGCGCCGCGCCAGGGTCGAGGAACTGCTGGGCCGCGTCGGCCTGCGCCGCTTCATCGACGCCTATCCGCATTCGCTGTCGGGCGGCGAACAGCAGCGCGTCGCGCTGGCGCGCGCGCTGGCGCCGCGCCCGCGGATCATGCTGATGGACGAGCCGTTTTCCGGTCTGGACAACCGCCTGCGGGATGACATTCGCGACCAGACGCTGGAGATCCTGAAACAGGAGGACGCCGCCGTCCTGCTGGTCACGCATGAGCCCGACGAGGCGATGCGCATGGCCGACGAGATCGCGCTGATGCGCGCGGGCCGCATCGTGCAGCAAGGCGCGCCCTACAATATCTACAACGCCCCCAAGGACCGTGACGCGGTGGCGTTCTTCAGCGATATCAACGTGATCCGGGGCACGGTGCGCGGCGCGCTGACCAATACGCCCTTCGGCCAGTTCCTGGCCCCCGGCGTGCCGGACGGGGCCGCCGTCGAGATCGTGATCCGCCCGCAGCATATCAAGATCGACCTGGACCGGGGCGGGCGCGGCCCCAACCCCACGGTGCAGGACGGTGTCGCCGCGCGGGGCGAGGTGATGCGCGCGCGTTTCATGGGCAGCGAAAGCCTTGTCGAGATCCGGATGGATCACGACGGCTCGATCCTCAAGGCGACGGTGCCCAATGTCTTTCTGCCCCAGCCCGGCAAGCCGCTTTGGCTGATGATCCGGCGGGATCGCTGCTTTGTCTTTCCGGTGCGCTGACGCGGGCGCGGGGTCCTGGCAGGGCGGGCGGATGCCTCCGGCGGGGATATTTCGGGCAAGAAGAAACAGCGGGCAGGGAATAGGCGGATTGTGGCGCGCGTTATCAGGGTCAGGGCGCAAAAACCCCTGATCCGCGCCGCTTTGGTCCTTCCAACCGGCGCGGTTCGTCATTAGATGTGTTGGGTGATGGCAGCGGCGGCGCCGACCGCACGGGGCCAAGCAAGGGAGAAATGCTATGCTGAACAATATCGGACTTCCGGGTCTTCTGCTGATCGCGGTGGTCGTGCTGGTGCTTTTCGGGCGCGGCAAGATCAGCTCGCTCATGGGCGAGGTTGGCAAGGGGATCACAGCCTTCAAGAAGGGCGTGAGCGACGGTTCCAAGGAACTGGAGGATGGCACCGGCGAAGTTGCGCGCGATGTCACCCCCGAGAAAGAGAAAGACAAGGTCTGATCCATGTTCGACCTTGGCTGGACCGAGCTTCTGCTCATTGGCGTCGTCGCGTTGATCGTGGTGGGGCCGAAAGACCTGCCGGTGCTGTTCCGTAATGTCGGGCGCTTTGTTGGCAAGGCGCGGGGCATGGCACGGGAATTCAGCCGGGCAATGGAAGATGCGGCAGATGAGACCGGCGTGCGGGATGTCGCCAAGAGCCTCAAGACCGTGGCCGACCCCAAGAAGATGGGGCTGGACAAGATCCGCGAAGCCACGGACGAGCTGAAATCCTGGAAGCCCGGCACCGAGACCGCCAAGCTGGCGGCCGAACGTGCCGAGGCCGCGGCCAAGCTGCGCGAACAGACCAGCGCGAAGGCGGTTTCGGCCAAGGCCGAGGCGGCGCGCACGGCTGCCGATACCGCCCAGGCGGCTGCGGCCAAAGCGCCATCGAAGGCGTCGAAACCGGCCGCTGGCAAGACCGCCAAGCCCGCAACACCAGCTGCGGCCCAGCCCAAAGCCGCAGCGGCGGCAAAGCCGGCTGCGAAACCCCGGAGCAAGGCAAAAGCTGCCGATCCGACGTCTCAAGAGTAGATCATGACCAATCAAGACGAGATCGAAGACAGCAGCGCACCGCTGATCGAGCATCTGGCAGAGCTGCGCACGCGGCTGATCCATTCGGCGGTGGCCTTCATCATCGCCATGGTGATCTGCTTCACGGTCTGGAACCCGATCTTCAACTTCCTGACCCATCCGCTGTGTTCGGCCATGGCCGAGCGTGGTCATGAGGATTGCGGACTGATCCTGATCCGGCTGCAGGAAGGTTTCTTTGTCGCCGTGTCGATCTCGCTTCTGGGGGGGCTGATGCTGTCCTTCCCCTATATCGCCTATCAGCTGTGGCGCTTCGTGGCGCCGGGGCTTTACAAGTCAGAAAAGGGGGCATTCCTGCCTTTTCTTCTGGCCTCGCCCTTCATGTTCTTCCTTGGCTCGGCCTTTGCCTTTTACGTCGTCACCCCGCTGGCCTTCGATTTCTTCCTGGGCTTCCAGCAGCCGGGCACGATCCTGGGGGATCAGGCGCCGGCAGGCAATGCGGTGGCGGGCATCGCCTTCCAGGGCTCGGCCCAGGAATACCTGAGCCTGACCATCAAGTTCATCGTTGCCTTCGGTCTGTGCTTCCAGTTGCCGGTCTTGCTGACTCTGATGGGCAAGGCGGGGCTGGTCAGTTCTGAAGGTCTGGGCAATGTGCGCAAATATGCCGTGGTCGCGATCCTGATCCTGGCGGCGCTGGTGACCCCGCCCGATGTGATCACCCAGGTGATCCTGTTCGTCGTGGTCTACGGGCTTTACGAGATTTCGATTTTCCTGGTGCGCCGCGTCGAAACCCAGCGCGAGGCGAAGTTGCGTGCCGAGGGGTATTACGACGACGAGGATGAAGATCCGCTGATGCGTGAGTTCGACGAGGATCTGGCACGCGATGCAGAGGCCGAGGACAAGAGCAAGTGAGCGGAAAGACCCTGAAACGTATCGCCGAGGCGTTGGAGCGGCTGGCACCGGCGCCCGTTGTGGCCCCCGATTTCGACGCGGCCGAAGCGTTTGTCTGGCATGTCGAACCTGACCGGCTGGAACCTGTGCCACAGGTGGCGCGTGTCGCGCTGGATCTGCTGGTCGGCGTGGACCGCGCCCGCGATACGCTGCTGGAGAACACGCTGCATTTCGCGAAGGGGCTTCCGGCGAACAATGCCCTTCTGTGGGGCGCGCGCGGCATGGGAAAATCCAGCCTTGTCAAGGCGGTGCATGCCGCTGTTCGGGCACGGGGCCTGCCCCTCAAGCTGGTCGAGCTGCAACGCGAAGACCTGCCTTCGGTGGCGCGTCTGCTGAACATGTTGCGGACCCGGCCGGAACGGTTCGTGCTGTTCTGTGACGACCTGTCGTTCAGCCATGACGATCAGCATTACAAGTCGCTCAAGGCGGTGCTGGATGGCGGGATCGAAGGCCGGCCCGAGAACGTGCTGTTCTATGCCACGTCGAACCGGCGCCACCTGATGCCGCGCGACATGATCGAGAATGAACGCTCCAGCGCGATCAACCCTTCGGAAGCCGTCGAGGAGAAAGTCTCGCTTTCGGATCGGTTCGGGCTGTGGCTGGGGTTCCATGCCTGCGATCAGGATCAGTTCCTGGACATGATCCGTGGCTATTGCACGGCTTTCGGGATCACGCTGCCCGAGGATCAGCTGCGCGCGGAAGCGATCGAATGGCAGGCCACGCGCGGATCACGTTCGGGCCGCGTGGCCTGGCAATTCGTGACCGATCTTGCCGGACGCCACGGGATCAGCCTGACCGGAGCCTGAGCGCCTTGGGCCTGCCCCGGCCGCGCGCCAGCGGTCAGCGCGGCGCCAGGTAAGGTGTGGGATCGACGCTGTCGAAGCCTTTGCGGACCTCGAAATGCAGGTAATTCGAGCTGCCCGCGCGGATCTGCGCGATCTTCTGGCCCCGCGTGACCTTGTCGTCCTTCTTGACCGTCGCGCCTTCGACATTGGCATAGACCGTCAACAGGTTGTCCGGGTGCCTGATCACGATGATCGGAACCTGATCGGCGCTGGCGGTGATGGCGGCGACTGTGCCGGCTTCGGCGGCCACGATGGGCGTGCCCGAGGGGGCCTGAATATCAAGCCCCTCGTTCTTGCCTTTCTGGTAATCGCGGATGACCGAACCCTGCACAGGTGTTGCCAGCTGCGCGTTACGTGCGGCCGGGGTCTGGGTTGCGCCCAGGTTGGGCGCGGCGGTGGCCGGTGCGGGCGTGGCTGCGGCGGGCGGGGTCGCCGCCGGCAGGGGCGTGGCAGAGGATGGCGGCACCGGCGTCACCGACCCTGTACCGGGTGCCGCGACAACGGCGGCGGGGCGCGCGGGCGCTTCGGCATCCGGCACGGGGATCAGCAGATACTGGCCCTCGCGGATGGTGTAATCGGGGCCCAGACCGTTCCATTCGGCCAGCGACCGGACGGATACATTATAGAGCCGCGAGACGGTAAAGGCGGTTTCCCCGCGCACGACCTTGTGGCGGGTGGGTTCAAGTCCGACCTGCGGGCGCACGGCAGCGGCCGCAGGCGTTGCGGCAGATGTGGTCGCGCCAGCGGCCGGGGGCAGGGTCGTGGTGCTGACAGACGATCCGCCCGCGCGGTCGATCGCACTGCTGGCCAGGGCGGTGATGTCGGTGCCCGGCGGCTGGATCGCGCCGAAGCCGCCGGTTGCGGGCGAGGGTTCGGCAACCCGGCGCGGCAGGGCCACGATCTCGTCCGGGCGCAACGGGTCGGCGGGGCGCAGGCCGTTGAAACGGGCCAGCTCGTCAGGGCTGACGCCCACGCGGGTGGCCAGATCGGTAACGGTATCGCCTTGGCGCGCCACGGCCACCTGGTAATTCGGATAGGAGATGACGCCGCGCGCATCGGGTGCCGGGCGATTGGCCACGGGCTGCCGCGAGGCTTCGGCGGTATCAAGCGTATTGCCGAAATTGCCGCGCAAGTCGAAATCCAGCGGCCTGTCGCAGGCTGCCAGAAGGCCAAGGGCGGTTCCGGTCAGGATCGCGCGGCGCAGGAATTGCCCCGCGGGCAGGGCATGACGGTCAAGGCGGCTGGTATGGGGCATCTCGATTTCCTCTGTCCTGCCCCTTGTGCCGGGGCTTTCCTTATGGCGTCGCAATCCCCAGGGCATCTGGGGCAGTGTCCCGTCGTCTGTGCCAGACCGGCGCCGTTTGCCTGTCAGTCCCGGCGCTGGTCTGTCGTTTCAGTCGCGTCCCAGCCCTTCGACCAAAGGCACGAAGCGGACGGGTCGCAATTCATCATAATCGAACCCGGTCTCGTGACGGGTCACGCGGATCAGGCTTTGTACCGTGTCGGACTGACCGACCGGCAGAACCATGATACCCCCGATTTTCAACTGGGCCAAGAGGGGGCCGGGCGGGTCCTCGGCGGCGGCGGTCACGAGAATGCGATCAAACGGCGCCTGATCTGGCAGGCCATGGCTGCCATCGGCGGTGAAGGCCGTGATATTGCTGAGTTGAAGCGCATCGAACAGCACGCGCGCCTCCTGCACCAGGCGGCGGTGACGGTCGACCGTGTAGACCCGCCGCGCCAACTGCGCGAGGATCGCGGCCTGATACCCCGACCCCGTACCCACCTCGAGCACGGTATCGCGCGGGCTGACCTGGAGGGCCTGTGTCATGAGGCCCACGACAGAGGGCTGGCTGATAGTCTGGCCACAGGCGATGGGCAGCGGCATGTCTTCATAGGCGCGTTCGGCAAAGAGGCCGCGGATGAAGGGGCCGCGGTCGATCTTTTCCATGGCGGTCAACACACGGCTGTCCGTCACCCCCTTGGAGCGCAGGGCATAGAGGAACTGCATCTTGCGTTCCGCCTCGTCGCTCATTCGATGCCTTTCAGCTGATCCAGAAGGTCATGCGCGGTCAGGTCCGCGCGCATCGGCGTGACCGAGATATAGCCATCCAGGTTCACGGCGGCATCGGTGCCGGGCAGGGTCGGCACATGCTGCTCGCCGCCCTTGATCCATAGAAAGCGCCGCCCCGAGGGGGACAGGTGCGGTTCCACCGAAAAGCGGGTGTTGCGGCGAAAGCCCTGCGGAACCACCCGCGCGCCGCGCACGGCTTCGGCCAGGACCGGGGGAAAGTTGATGTTGTAGAAGACCCGGTAATCGGTGTCGTCTTCGATGCGCGGCGTGGCCGCCAGCAGCTTGCGGATCAGGGCGGGGCCATGCACGGCGGCGGCCTCGAACGGATCGGGCGCGGCGAAATTCGACGGGCCCAGATATTGCGACAGGGCCATGGCCGGGATGCGTTGCAGCGCGGCTTCCATCGCGCCGCCCAGCGTGCCCGAATAAAGCGCATTCTCGGCCGAGTTGTTGCCCCGGTTGACACCCGACAGCACCAGGTCGGGGCGGGCATCTCCCATGACGTCATGAATGCCCGCCAGCACGCAATCTGCCGGGCTGCCTTCGGCGGCAAAGCGGCGCTCGCCCAGTTTGGCGATCATCATCGGATGGGTGTAGCTGATGCAATGGGCGACGCCCGATTGTTCAAAGGCGGGGGCCACGACCCAGACCTCGCCATCCGGTCCGGCAAGATCGGCGGCGATACGTTCCAGAACGGCCAGACCCGGTGCGTTGATCCCGTCATCATTGGTAATGAGAATGCGCATGCCTGCCCCGTTTCACCTTTTTTCATGGTGTAGAGGAGCAGGGCGTCAGGGGCAAGAAGGCAGGGCAGGGAAAGCTTGCCCTGGCATCAGGCCTTCGCGGTCGGTTCCCAATCGTCATAGTCGGGCACGATATGTGTGCCAAAGGCCGTCAGCGTCAGCAGATCGCCATCACGCGACAACTGGCCCCTGTCCAGAAGATCAAGGATCGCCTGCCGCGCCGCCGTCCGATCGATTTGAAGGGCCGACGCCAGCAAGCCGACCGCCTGGTCAATGTCGATCTGTCCGTTCGTTTCGGCCGTCTGCATGGTCAGTTCGAACAGGCAGCCATGCAGATGCCAGCCCACCTGCCTTGCGGTTTCGGCCACATAGTTCGGATCGACCCAAAGAAAAAAGTCGGGCTTCTTGTTCATTTTCGGACTCACATCACTCGTTACACGTCGACTGTCTGCTTGCGGATGACCAAGGCGCACCAGCGTGATCAAGGCGTGATCAGGGCGATGGCAGGTGCCTGTCGTTCAAACGGGCCGTTTCTTGCCCGACTGCAAGGTCTTGCTTTTGCGGGCCTGCGTTCAGCCCAGGCTGGCCAGAAGGCGCGCGGCCTCGTCTCGGGGATGGGCCAGCGGCGCACGGTCTTCGCCGGGGAAAAAGCGGGCGCGCGTGGCGGTGGCCATGGGGGCAGGGGTCAGCACATGCACGCGTGGCCCGGTCTTGAGGGTCTCGGCCGCCCAGCTTCGCGCCAGGGCGATCTGTGCGGCCTTGGTCGCGCCATAAGCGCCGAAGAATTTCTGCCCTGCGCGCGGATCGTCAAAGAACAGCGCGCTGCCCTGTTCGCCCAGCAAGGGGGCGATATAGGGGATCAACTGGCCCGTGGCGGTCACGTTGCAGGCCACCGATTTGTCCCAGTCGCGCGCGTCGATGACGTTGGCGGGCGACAGCGGGGCGGCATGTACCGCCGTATGCGCCCAAAGGTCGATCTGGCCCCAGCGGTCATGGATCGACCGGCACAGCTGCGCCATGGCATCGGGCTTGGTCACGTCCATGGGCGCCAGCGTCGCCTGGCCACCGGCCGCCTTGATGCGGTCGTCCAGCTCTTCTAGGGCGCCCGTGGTGCGGGCGACGGCCACGATATGATGGGTGGCGGCCAGGGCTTCGGCCAGGGCGGCGCCCAGCCCGCGCGAAGCTCCGGTGATGAGGGCGATCTTGTCGGACATCTCTGCTCTCCTTGCGGGATGCGGTCCTGCCGGGTTTGGGCGAGCGCGGGGCCAAGGTCAAGGGGGCATGCCCTGCGCGCGCCGACCCCTGCGCGCGAGACGCCCCCCGATCAGGGCATGGCCAGGGCTTGCGTCTCGCCATCGCGGCTCAGATGGATCAGCCCCGGTTCGATGACCAGAAGCGTGGCCTGTCCGATCCTGTCGCCGGGACGGACCTGGGTGATTGTCCCGTCGCCCGCGCGGATCAGCGCGCGCGATGCGTCGCCGGCCACGACCGTGCCCAGAAGGGTGATGCCGTGCAGCGGCAAGACCCCTTCCAGCGTGGCCGCGCCTTCGGTCTTGGGTGTGGTCGGGGTGGTGTCGTCGGTGGTGCTCATGCCTGTGTCGCGCCTTGTTCAAGGTCTTTTCCGCTGCGCGATCTGCCATGGTTGGGCGGGCAGGGAAAGGGCCACCGCGCGTCGCCCCTGAAGGTTCGGCGGCAGCTTGCCTGTCTGGTGACGGGATGGGCGTGGTTTCGCGCGCAGCGGCCAGGGCGGCTGCGACGGATTGTCAGGGTGCCTTGCGCGGGCGGACTTGTCGGCGATCTGGGGGCTATTCGGCCGCCTTCAGCTGAAAGCCCTTTTCGATCATGTCCGAGGGCGCAACCGGGTATTCCCCCGAGAAACAGGCATCGCAATACTGCGGACATTTCGCATTGCGCCCCTGCGCCTCGCCCACGGCGCGATAAAGCCCGTCCAGCGAAATGAACTTGAGGCTGTCGACCGCAAGATGTTCGCGCATTTCCTCTTCCGACATGGTGGCGGCCAGCAGCTTGTCGCGCTGCGGTGTGTCCACACCGTAGAAACAGGGCCATGATGTGGGCGGGGAAGCGATGCGGAAATGCACCTCCTTGGCGCCCGCATCCAGGATCATTTCCTTGATCTTGCGGCTGGTGGTGCCGCGCACGACCGAATCGTCCACGAGAATCACCCGCTTGCCGCGGATCAGGGCGCGGTTCACGTTCAGCTTCAACCGCACACCCATGTTGCGGATGCTCTCGGTAGGTTCGATGAAGGTCCGGCCCATATACTGGTTACGGATGATGCCCATGCCATAGGGTATGCCGCTTTCATGGGCAAAACCGATGGCCGCGGGCGTGCCGCTGTCGGGCACCGGGCAGACAAGGTCCGCATCCTGCGGCGCTTCGCGGGCCAGTTCCACACCGATCTGGCGGCGCGTCTCATAGACCGAACGCCCGCCGATGATGCTGTCGGGGCGCGAGAAATAGACATGTTCGAAGATGCAGAAGCGTGGGGATTGCTTGCGGAAGGGAAAGCGGCTTTCCAGCCCGTTCTTCTGGTCGATCACGACCATTTCGCCGGGTTCGATCTCGCGGATGAATTCGGCGCCGATGATGTCCAGCGCGCAGGTCTCGGATGACAGCACCCATCCATCTGCGATCCGGCCCAGCACCAGCGGGCGCACGCCAAGCGGGTCGCGCACACCGATCAGCTTGGTGCGGGTCATGGCAACCACGGAAAAGGCGCCTTCAACCCGGCGCAGCGCGTCTTCCATGCGCTCCGCGATATTGCGCTGCAGGGACCGCGCCATCAGGTGGATGATGCATTCGCTGTCGCTGCTGGACTGGAAGATCGAGCCGCGCTCGATCAGCTCGCGGCGCAGGGCATCGGCATTGGTGATGTTGCCGTTATGGGCAATCGCGGCCCCGCCTACGGAAAATTCGCCGAAGAAGGGCTGCACGTCGCGGATGACGGCGCCTTTCGATCCGGCGGTGGAATAGCGCACATGCCCGATGGCCAGGGGGCCGGGCAGCGTCTGCATCAGTGTCTGCGAGGTGAAGCTGTCGCGCACATAGCCAAAACGGTGGGCCGAGTTGAAGCCATGTTCGGGATGGTGGCAGACGATCCCGCCCGCCTCCTGGCCGCGATGCTGAAGCGCGTGCAGGCCGAGGGCCACGAAATTGGCCGCATCGGTCACGCCAAGCACGCCGAAGACGCCGCATTCCTCGTGCAGCTTGTCATCGCTCTCATCGCCATAGGCGTCGAAATCGAAAGGATGGGCGGGAGGCATCTGTTTGGACAAGGCAGGCTCCGAATCCGTAGGGCTTGGCACAGCCCCCTCTTACGGGGTCCGCGCGGCAGTGTCACGAAAGGATCACACTGGCAAAGGGCTCACATGTCCGGCATCGCGTCGCAAACCCCGCTTCAGCCCGGAATTCGGGCTGTTTATTGCGGGGTCTCGCAGACGCTTACCAGGGATTCATATTGCTGCGCGATCCATCCCAGCGCCTGATCGGGGTTCCGTTCCCCGATCTGGCCGGTCAGGTTGGCAAAGACCCGCGCCGAACGGCTGTCGTCGATCATCGCGATCTCTTGTGCCGATACCACGGTTTCATAGGCAAAGAAGGCAACGGCGACCAACAGGATGCCACGCAGCACCCCGAACAGAAAGCCCGCGCCCTGATCCAGCCCGCCCAGAACCGAGCGTTGCACCAGACTGGAAAACAGCGGCGTGAACAGGGATGTGACCACAAGGGCAATGGCAAAGACCGCGCCGAAGGCCGCGATGATGGACAATTCGCAACTGTCGGCGATCATCGCGCCCACAACCGGGATTTCCTTGACCAGCGGCTGCACCTGCGGCGCAAACATGAAGGCCAGCAGTGCCGACACGATCCAGCCGACAATCGCCAGTGACTCGCGCACGAAGCCGCGGCTATAGGCCAGCAGCGCCGAGACCACGATGATCGCGGCCACCACGCCGTCGATAAGGGTAAAGCCTTCCATGTCGTCCCGTTCCTTGCCTTGTGACGCTTAACCCGCGCCGAATACTTCACCTACAAAGGCGGTCAGATCACCCATGCGTGTCAAGGTCATACCGCTGTCCGCGCCGGGTTTGCCACCCGAAGGCGCGATGGCTGCTGTGAAACCAAGTTTTTGAGCCTCTTTCAACCTGTTTTCAGTCTGACTGACCGGTCGCAGGGCCCCGGACAGGCTGATTTCGCCGAAAATCACCGTTTCCGCCGGCAAGGCCGCGTCCTCGCGCGCACTGAGCAGGGCCGCGGCGACCGCCAGGTCGGCGGCGGGTTCGGTCACTTTCATGCCGCCCGCCACGTTCAGATAGACGTCAAGCCCGGTAAAGGGAATGCCGCAGCGCGCCTCCAGCACCGCCAGGATCATCGCCAGACGCCCGCCATCCCAGCCCACGACCGACCGGCGCGGTTGTGAATGGGGCGAAGGGGCCACCAGCGCCTGAAATTCGACCAGCAGCGGGCGCGTGCCCTCGACCCCCGCAAAGACAACCGATCCGGGGCTGGGTTGACCGCGTTCGGACAAAAACAGCGCGGATGGGTTCACGACCTCGGCCAGACCCGCGCCCGTCATTTCGAACACGCCGATCTCGTCCGCGGGGCCGAACCGGTTCTTGACCGCGCGCAGGATGCGGAACTGATGCCCGCGCTCGCCCTCGAAATAGAGGACCGTATCGACCATATGCTCGACCACGCGGGGGCCCGCGATCTGCCCGTCCTTGGTGACATGACCCACAAGGATCACCGACATGTTGCGCGTCTTGGCGAAGGTCGTCAGCTCATGCGCGGCGGCGCGCACCTGGCTGACCGATCCCGGCGCGCTTTCGACATTGTCGGCCCACATGGTCTGGATCGAATCGATCACGGCCAGTTGCGGCTTTTCAGCCTCCAGCGTTGTCAGGATGTCGCGCAGGTTGGTGGCGGCCGCCAGTTGCACCGGCGCATCCGCCAGCCCAAGCCGCTGCGCCCGCATCCTGACCTGGGCCGAGGCTTCCTCGCCCGAGACATAGATCGTCTTGAGCCCCGCCTGCGCGAAGCGCGCCGCGGCCTGAAGCAGCAGCGTCGATTTGCCGATGCCCGGATCACCCCCCACCAGAATGGCGCTGGACGGGACCAGCCCGCCGCCCAGAACGCGGTCCAGTTCGGATATGCCTGAATTGGTGCGCGGGGGCGGGGCCTCTTCGGTTGCCAGATCCGTCAGGCGGATCGGCGCGCCACGCCTGGCGCCCAGCGATTTCGACGCGGGGCCCGCCGACAGCGGTGCCTCTTCCACGATGGTGTTCCAGGCCCCGCAGGCGTCACAGCGCCCGGACCATTTGTTGAAGGATGCGCCGCAAGCGTTGCACGAGAAACTGTTGGATTTTGCCATGCGTCAGTGATGCCCCAGCCGCGCGGGGCGGTCAAACCCTCAATGCGGGGGCAGGGGTGCGGTTCTGCCGCGCGGACCCGCCGCAACGGTCACCTGATCGCGTTTTCGCGGGCTATTATTTCCAGTTAAGAAACAATAGCCGTAACTGACCATCAATGTTTCGTTTCAAGCTGCGATATGATCCATGAGGCCAGCACGCAGAAGGTGAACAGGTACAGCCCCCATCCAACCTCCAACCGGCCCACACCCATGCCCTTGGCCAACACGATGTAGAGCGCGACAAGGAAAATGTCGGCCATGGCCAGACGGCCAAGGACCGTGACCACCGGCATCAGCCGCCGGGGCAGCCTGCGGGCCTGGATCAGCGCAAGGCCAAGGGTCTTCAGGATCGGCGCCACCAGCGCGAAGACCGCCACCACGACGGCCAGAAACACATCCTCGGCCCATAGTGCGCGCAGCCCCGAGATGACCGAGATATCGCGCCCGCCGAAGAAGGGCAGCACCTGCGCGTGCAGCAGAGGGGCAACCCAGGCCACCGGATAAAGCAGCAGAAGCGACAGGTTGGCGATCCGCAAGATCATGTGCATGGCCCCAGTCAGACCCGTCCCCGCGCTGCGGTCAAGGTCGATCTGCCAGGCTGCGTCACGCGCTGGCCAGCCATAGAGCGCACAGGGCTGCCAGCAGCAGAAGGTGCAGCAGGTCGATCCAGCGCCAGCGCGTTCCGGCCAGAAGGCCCGAGCCCAGCATCAGCGCAGAGGCCACCAAGGGCAGCGCCATGCCATTGCCCGCGTTGGCCAGGGCATAGGCGGCCTGCGCCGCGGTGCCGCCGCTCAGCCCCAGCAGCGGCGGAACAAAGCGCGCGGTGATACCCGCAAGGGCCACAAGCAGCGCCAAAACCGCCATGGCCCGTGCGGGGCCGGACGCGACCAGTGCGCGCAACAGGGCCAGCAGCAGCAAGGCGGGAAGATACAGCGTTGTCTTGACGGCCAGAAAGGCCAGAAGGATCGGGCTTGGCTCGAACAGCGGGCTCATCGCACCGCCTCGATCGGCCCCTCTGCGCGGCCGTGGATGAACTGGTCCACGTAAGGATCGCCCGATGCGTCCATCTGCGTGACCGGGCCTGTCCATTTGATGACCCCCTCATGCAGCATCGCGACATTGTCGGCGATGGCACGGACCGATGACATGTCATGGGTGATGGTCATGGCGGTCGCGCCCATCTCGGTCACGATCTCGCGGATCAGTTCGTTGATCACGCCGGCCATGATCGGGTCCAGCCCGGTCGTGGGTTCGTCGAAAAAGATGATCTCGGGCGCGGCGGCGATGGCGCGGGCCAGGCCCACGCGCTTTTGCATCCCGCCCGACAATTCGGCAGGCAGCTTGTCGGCCACGTCCGGTTTCAGGCCGACGCGGCGCAGCTTTTCGATCGCGATCTCGCGGGCCTCGTCCTTGGGACGCTTGAGCGCGCCGCGCATCAGCCGGAACGCCACGTTCTGCCAGACGGGCAGCGAATCGAACAGCGCGCCGCCCTGGAACAGCATCCCGAACCGCGCCAGAAAGGCGTCACGGTCGCCCCGGCGCACATCCGCGCCATCCACTTCGATCATGCCGCTGTCCGGTGTCGCCAGGCCAAGGACGCATTTCAGCATCACCGACTTGCCCGTGCCCGACCCGCCGATGATCACCATCGACGTACCCTTGGGCACATCAAGGTTCACCCCTTGCAGCACACGGTTGGACCCGAAGGCCTTGTGAACGTCGGTCAGCCTGATCATGCCGAGAAAAACGCCTCCGTCAGCAGGAAGTTGGCGGCCAGGATCAGCACGGCGGCGGCCACCACGGATCCCTTGGTCGCCCGTCCCACGCCCATCGCGCCACGCGCGGAATTCATGCCGTAATAGCAGCCCATCAGCGCGGCGATGAAGCCGAAGACCGCACCCTTGGCCAGCGACGAGACGATGTCCCGCATCTCGAGGAAATCGGCGGTATTCTTGAGGTAGGTGGTCGCGTTGAAGCCCAGCCTTTCGGTTCCCACAAGGAAGCCGCCGTAGATCCCGATCACGTCGCCCACGCCCACCAGCAGCGGCATCACCAGCGTCGCCGCCAGAACCCGGGGCAGGGTCAGGTATTTCATCGGATGGGTGGATAGCGTGACCAGCGCGTCGATCTGCTCGGTCACCTTCATCGTGGCGATCTCGGCGGCGATGCTCGATGTGACCCGCGCCGCGATCATTAGACCCACCAGCACGGGGCCAAGCTCGCGCACCATGCCGATGGCCACGATCTGGGGCACGACGGCCTCGGCCGAGAAGCGCGACCCGCCGGCATAGATCTGCAAGGCCAGCGCGCCCCCGGTGAACAGTGCAGTCATCCCGACCACCGGCAACGAGAAATAGCCGATCTGCATCAGGGCATGGCCGAATTCGCGCGGATAAAAGGGCGGCCGCACAAGGTGGCTGATCGTCTGCGCGGTAAAGATGGCAAACCGCCCGATGGCGGCCAGAAGCACCATGACCGAACGGCCCAGCCGGGCGATGGGCGACAGCAGGTTCATGCGCCACTATAGCGCCGCTGATAGCGCCGCCCCAGTGATGTCAGGATCTCGTAGCCGATGGTGCCGGCCAGGTCCGCCAGCGTATCGACGGTCTGAACATGGTTCAGCAGATCCAGCGCTGCCGGCGTTTCGGACAGGCCGGTGATGTCAACGGTGATCAGGTCCATCGATATCCGCCCGCGCACCGGGCAGGGCGTATCGCCCGCGTAAAGGGTCAAGCCCCTGGACAGCGCCCGGTGGATGCCATCGGCATAGCCCGCCGCAACGGTGGCCAGACGGATCGGCTGCGTGGCGGTCCAGGCATTGCCATAGCCCACGGTTTCGCCCGCTTCCACCACGCGGGTCTGGATCACGGGCAGGCTGACATGGGCCACGGGTTGGGCCTGCGCGAAGGGCGCGCCACCGTAAAGCCCGATGCCGGGACGGGTCAGGTCGAAATGATAGGCGGGCCCCAGCAATATGCCGCCCGTCGCAGCCAGCGAACGCGGCACATCCACCCCGTCCGTCATAGCGCGGAAACTGGCCAGCTGGGCCGCGTTCATCGGATGATCTGGCTCGTCCGCGCAGGCCAGATGCGACATGAGCAGGGTGATGTTCTGCGCCAGCGCGATGTCGCGCAGGCCCGCCCATTCGGCGGGCTCCATCCCCAGCCGGTTCATGCCGCTGTCCAGCTGCACCCCGAAAGGATGCCCCGGCAACGCCTCGACATGGCGCAGCATCTGGTCGATGGAATTGATCATCGGCGTCAGATGCAGGTCATGGATGCGGTCCGTATCGCCCGCCATATGCCCTGAAAAGACGTTGATTTCTGGGCCTGGCCCCAATGCCTCGCGCAGCTCGGCCGCCTCTTCCGTCACGGCCACGAAGAAGCGCCGCGCGCCCGCCCGCGCCAGAGCGCGCCCCACGCGGCCCGCGCCCAGCCCATAGGCGCCCGCCTTGATCACGGCGGCGGTTTCGACACCCGACCCCGAGGCAGCATCAAGCGCCCGCCAATTGGCGGTCAGCGCGTCAAGATCAATGGTCAGGCTGGCTGCGGTCATGGCGTCGTTGTGGCATGCAGGCTTCCAAGGTCAAGGCCAAATCGGACGGCGCGCGCCCGGCAGGCCGCGCGAATGGATATTTTTTGCAAGAAGAAGCAGGAAGGCGCCGCGTGCTTCTTCTTGCGTCAAATATCCTCGGGGGGAGTCCCGCAGGGACGGGGGGCAGACAGCCCCCCCGCGCGCCCGTTTCAGAATCCCACGTCCTCGCCGCTGCCCTGCTGCCAGGGCTTGACCAGGTTGCCGAAGCGGGTGAAGCGGCCCTCGAAGCTCAGTTCGACGGTGCCGATGGGGCCGTGGCGCTGCTTGCCGATGACGACCTCGGCCTTGCCGTGCAGGCGTTCCATTTCGGCCTGCCAGGTGGCCATCTTTTCCAGCTCGTGATCGCCCGGCTTCTCGCGTTCCTTGTAGTATTCCTCGCGGAACACGAACATCACCACGTCGGCGTCCTGTTCGATCGAGCCGGATTCGCGCAGATCGCTCAGCTGCGGGCGCTTGTCCTCGCGGTTTTCGACCTGGCGGCTGAGCTGCGACAGTGCGATCACGGGGATGTTCAGCTCCTTGGCGATGGCCTTGAGGCCCATCGTGATCTCGGAGATCTCGTTGACCCGGTTCTCGGACTTACCAGCGCCGCGCACCAGCTGAAGATAGTCCACGATCAGCAGGTCCAGCCCATGGGTCCGTTTCAGGCGGCGGGCGCGGGCGGCCAGCTGGCTGATCGGCAGGGCCGGGGTGTCGTCGATATAGAGCGGGCAGGCCTCGAGCGATTTGGCGGCTTCGACAAAGCGGCGGAACTCGCCCTCGGTCATGTCGCCGCGCCGGATCTGTTCGCTGGGCACTTCGGCCGCTTCGGACAGGATCCGCGCGGCCAGCTGTTCGGCGCTCATTTCCAGGCTGTAAAAGCCGACAACGCCGCCTTCCACCGTGCCTTCATGCCCGTCGGGCAGCATGCCGCGCTTGTAGGCCTTGGCCACGTTGAAGGCGATGTTGGTCGCCAACGATGTCTTGCCCATCGACGGACGGCCCGCCAGGATCAGAAGGTCGGACTTGTGCAGGCCGCCCAGTTTCTTGTCCATGTCCATCAGGCCGGTGGAGATGCCCGCCAGCCCGCCTTCACGCTGATAGGCCGCGTTGGCCACGTTCACCGCATCTGTAACCGCGCGCAGGAAGGACACGAAACCCGAATCCGCCTTGCCCTGTTCGCTGAGCTTGTAGAGCGCCTGTTCCGCCTCGACGATCTGTTCGCGCGGCTCGGATGCGATATCCACCTTGGCGGCCTTGGCCACGATGTCGCGCCCCAGCCCGATCAGTTCGCGCCGGATCGCCAGGTCATAGATCATCTGCGCGTAATCGCGCACCGCATAGGCCGAGATCGCCGCGCCCGCCAGCCGCGCCAGGTAGGCCGGCCCGCCCAGTTCCTCGAGCCCCGAGTCGCCGTCGAAAAACGCCTTCAGCGTGACGGGCGAGGCCAGGTTGTTCTTGGCGATACGGGCGGCCGCCACCTCGAAGATGCGCGCATGTACCGGGTCAAAGAAATGCTGTGCCCCGATGATCTGTGCGACACGGTCATAGACGTCGTTATTGGTCAGGATCGCGCCCAGCAATTGCTGCTCGGCCTCGATCGAGTGGGGCATCGTGTCGGGGTCCTGGACAACGGTGCCGGTGGCGTTGAATGCGGTTATCGTGTTCATGATCGTCCCTGTCATCCCAAGCCAGTGTCATAGAAAGCGCGAAGGCCGAGAGCAAATTGTATGTTTCTGGGGATAGGCTGTGCATATCCCTGACCCTGTCCGAACCATACCGCATCATGCGGCCTGCGGGGGGCGCAGGTCAACATGTTGATGATCTGACGGCCATGCCTGCGCGGTGCGACGCCGGCCTGACCCCTGTCCGACTTGTGGCTGGCCAGTGCCCGCCCGCTGCCTGCCCGTTGCGCGTCCGCTGCCGGATGGCTGTGCGTCGCGGGTCCTTTCGGCCGCTGCCAGGCGCGCGCGTTACTTTCCGGCGCGGGCCTCGCGCCAGGCGTCGGGGGCGGTCAGGAAGGCCTCGACCTCGACCATGGTCGCCTCGTCGAAGGCGCCCGAGGCGCGCGCCTCGGCCAGAACATCCCACCAGGTGCACAGGTAATGCAGCGCGACCCCATGATCGGCCAGCACCTTTTCGGTCTGCGGGAAGATCCCGTAGTAGAAGATCACCGCAGTATGCCCGCAGGATGCGCCGGTTTCGCGAATCGCATCGACGAAGCTGAGCTTGGAGCCGCCATCGGTGGTCAGGTCCTCGACCAGCAGCACGCGCTCGCCCTCGGTCATCGCGCCCTCGATCCGGGCGTTGCGGCCGTAACCCTTGGGTTTCTTGCGCACATAGGTCATCGGCAGGGCCATGCGTTCGGCCACCAGCGCGGCAAAGGGAATGCCCGCCGTCTCGCCACCCGCGATGTTGTCGAAAGCCTCGAAACCGGCGTTGCGCATTACCGTGACGGTCAGGAAATCCATCAGCGTGGCGCGGATGCGCGGATAGGAGATCAGCTTGCGGCAATCGATATAGACCGGCGAGGGCAGACCGCTGGCGAAGATGAAAGGCTCGTCCGAGTTGAAATGCACGGCCTTGATTTCCAGCAGCATCCGCGCGGTCAGGCGCGCCATTTCCTGCGCGGAAGGGTAGGAGGAGGGAATCATGAGCGTGTCCTTCTGATCGGCAAGGATGGGTTACGGGGCAACCCGCCAGTAAAGCGGAAAGCCGGGATCGAAGACCGTGACCGGGCCATCGCCGCCGTCGATCTTGGCCGGGTAGGCGACGGGATCCGCGCCCTTGGTCAATGTGATATGGCCCTCGTTCAGCGGCAGGCGGTAAAAGGCCGGACCGTTGATCGAGGTGAAACCTTCCAGCCGGTCCAGCGCGGCTTCATCCTCGAAGACATGGGCGAGGATCGACATCGTGTTGGTCGCGGTGAAGCATCCGGCGCAACCGCAGGCATGTTCCTTCAGCGCATCCACATGCGGGGCCGAGTCCGTACCGAGGAAAAAGCGCGCATCGCCCGAGGTGGCAGCCGCGCGCAGCGCCAGGCGGTGGCTTTCGCGTTTGGCCACGGGCAGGCAGTAGTAATGCGGCTTGATCCCGCCGACCAGGATATGGTTGCGGTTGATGATCAGGTGATGGGTGGTGATCGTGGCGCTCAGGTCTTCGGGTGCCGATTTGACGTAATCCACCCCGTCCGAGGTTGTGATATGTTCCATCACCACGCGCAGGCCGGGCGTGGCGCGGCGGATCGGGTCCAGGACCTTGTCGATGAACACCGCCTCGCGGTCGAAGATATCGACCTCGGGGCTTGTGACTTCGCCATGGACGCAGAGCGGCAGACCGATCTCGGCCATCCGGTCCAGCACGGCGCGGACATGGTCGAAATTCTTGACGCCCGAGGCCGAATTGGTCGTGGCGCCTGCCGGGTAAAGCTTGACCGCGCGCACCAGGCCGCTGGCATGGCTTGCTGCCACGTCATCGGGATCGGTGTCTTCGGTCAGATAAAGCGTCATCAGCGGATCAAATGTCATGCCCGCCGGCAGGGCTGTCATGATCCGGTCGCGATAGGCGGCCGCCTGCGCGCCGGTGACCACGGGGGGCACCAGGTTCGGCATGATGATCGCCCGCGCGAAATGGCGGGCCGTTTCCGGCAGGACCGCGCGCAGCATTGCGCCATCGCGCAGATGCAGGTGCCAGTCGTCGGGGCGGCGGATCGTGATCGAGGTGCTCATGCCCGTCGCTTACACAATGCGCGCGCACAGGGCTAGAGGTGCCGGCGGCAAAAGCGCCGCAGTCGGGTGCTTTTCAGGCGCTTTTCAAGCCTTTTGCGCCGTGGCGGACCCATTGCCGTTGCGCGCGGGCGGGGGCGGGGTGAATTCGCCGGCGGCGGCGGATTTTTCCAGCCCGTCCAGGCGGCGGCGGATTCGCGGCGCGTTCATCCGTTCAACCACATTGCGGCACAGCAGCATCGCAAGGTAGGGGCGATGCCCTGCGTCCAGATGGCCCAGAAGGTTGCGCAGATAGGCCGGATGATCCCGCCGGGCGCGCGCCTGGCGCGCAAAGGACACAGCGTTCAGCCGGCCTTCGGCGGCAAGCATCAGCAGAGGGGCCAGGATTTCCATCTCGACCAGGTCGCCTTGCAGCGCGTCGCCCATGTGGCGCAGACGTAGTTTGATGACATTGGGGCGGGTGAAAAGGGCCGCGTGCATCGCGTCCAGATCCTCGGCCGGATCATAGATCACATAGGCTTGATGGGCGGCATCCATCATGTCGGGTGCATACCCGTAGCGGTCGGTAAAGTTGGTGCGGCGCATATGGGTGAAGCGGCTGTCCCATTCGGTCACGCGCGGGTCAAGCGTGGCTTGCGGTTGCACGGCCAGCACGATGGCACCGGGCGAGGCCACGGAAAAGGCCGCCGCCGCATAGCCGCAGGGACCGGCGCCGTAGAACACCACGCGGTCATATTCCTCGAAATAACCTTCATCGGTCAGGCGATCGAACAGGGCATAGACCTGCGGATCGCGGAACCATGTATCGCCATCGCTGATCAGGCACAGATGCGACCAGCCCTTGTCGCGCACCATCTCCCAGCCCAGAGGCTGTCCGATATCGGAATGCAGCTGGATCCCCTGAATGGTCTCGAAACTGACCAGCAGCGTGCTGTCACCGTCGATGCGGGTTGCGAAATGCCGCCCGCCAAGGTCGTCGAAACTGCCGAAATCCTCTGCAATCGCAGAGATCTGCGCGATCCATTCGCGTTTTTTCAGACCGGACAGCGACCGGTTTGGCAAGATCTCGGTATCGGGCATGACTGCACGTCCTCATTTGCCTGCCTTGTGTGGCAGGTTTCGTTGCAATCTGGAATAGCGGTCATTTTGGGCGAAATTGGGGAGAATTGGAACCAGTTCAAGGCCATTGCAGGGCATAAGACCGCCCCTGCCGGGCGTGGTGGTTCTCAGTCGTCGGCGCGGGTATCTGCGCGGGCCGCCATCGCGGCCATGGCATGGGCCAGAAGAGGGGCAGCCTCCGCCCGGTCCAGCGCGCGGGATGGGGGCGTCATCTGCAGCCGGCCCATCAGGGCGCGCATCTCCTCGTCCTGCATCAGCGTGTCGAATCGCGCATGCCGCCACGCCACCGCATCCCGGTGCAGCCCGGCCAGCACCGGATCGGCCAGCAGCCGGTCAAGTTCGGCCTGCATCTGCGCGGCCAGCGCCAGGATCGACCGGTCCTCATCGCTGCAGAAATTGCGCTCGACCCAGTAATCAAGGCCCAGGCGGTCTGCGGCATGCACCGCGCGGCCCCTGTCGGATTTGAGCACATAGCTTTGCATCGCGCCCAGCGGATAGTGGTTCAGCTGGACAAGCCGGTGGTTCGGGCGGCCGAAGGGCGAAAACAGACCCGTGCGCCGAAAGCGCGTGGGCAGTTCGCGCCCCTCGCCATCGAACCAGCGCGCGCTGTCCACCCGGCCCGGATCGGGCGCGCGGGGGCGGTGAATGCCGGGTTTGCCGTAGGTGCCATCGTTGCGATAGAGCGTCTTGAACATCGCCGCGCGCCAGGGCCAGTGGATCACCGCAGGGGCCGCACGGGTGAATTGCGCGGTCACCGGATGGTCGGCGTAGGCGACAACACCGGCATTGCCGAACAGCCGCCATGTCAGTGTGATCGCGGTCGCGTCCGGCAGGGCGGCCAGAAGGGCCGCAAGGCTGCGGTCGCCCACATGGATGTTGACGAATTCGTCGATATCCAGCGGCAGGATCCAGTCCGCCTGCCGCAACAGCGGATGACCCGCCGCCCGCTTGAGGCCCGAGAACTGGATGCCCGCCTTGTCATAGGGGGGCAGGTTGCGTTCATGTGCAAGCACGCCCAGTTCCGCCAGCCGGTCCAGCATCCGGTCCGATCCGTCCTGGCAATCGTTCGACAACACCAGAAAATCGGTGAAGCCGACGGCGCGGTGATGGGCCAGCCATTCCAGCAGGAACGCCCCCTCGTTGCGCTGGGTCAGGATGGCCAGCGCGCGCATCAGCTTTCCATGTCCAGGGCCAGCGCATAGGCCACCCGCTCCTGCGCGGTCAGCCTGACCTCCAGCGCCTGCTCGTACAATTCCTTGAATTCGGGCATTTCGTGCAACTCGGCTGCCTTGGCGCGGTGCCAGTCCAGGCCCCGTTCCTGCAAGGCGCGCAGCGTATCATCGCGCATCATGGCGTCGTATTCCGCCTGCATCCGGGGCGTGTTGCGCTTGATCGTGATGTCGCGCACATCGCACCAGTCCATGCGGATCCAGTAGTTCAACCCGATCGAGCGATCCACATGCAGCGCGCGGCCGCGCTGGCGCTTGATCAGAAAGCTTTCGGCGGATCGCAGCGCGTAATGATTGAGTTGCAACAGGTCATAGCCGATCGACTTGACCGAGTTGCGCCAGCCCTTTTCCGCCGCCTCGCGCGTCATGTCCTGGCCCGATCCGTTGACCCAGCGCACCTGGTCGCGCAGGTCATCGCGCAGCTTGTTGGGCCGGTGGCAACTCAGCTTGGCATAGGCGCCCATGTTGCGGAACATGGTCTTGAAGCCCCAGACCGTGTGCGGCTTGGGACAAAAACGCGGAGCACACCATTCGAACTGGTCGATCACGAACCCGTCCGACAGGTCGGTCACGCCGCCATGGCCGAACAGCCGCCAGGTCATCGCCACATTGGTGGCATCCGGCACGCGTTCAAAGAAATCGTCCAGCGTGCCATTGCCGCAGCGCACATTGATGAATTCGTCCACGTCGATATGGATGATCCATTCCGCGTCGCGAATCAGCGGTTCCTTGAGCGCCTTGTTCAGGGCCGATTGCTGAGGCGAATTGCCCTTCCAGCCATCGTTGTTGCGATGCTGGAGCAGGCCCATCTGCTGCATCCGGTCCAGGATCTCGCTGGTGCCGTCGGTGCAATCATTGGTATAGATCAGGAAGTTATCGACCCCGATGGCGCGGTGATAGGCGATCCATTCCGCGATATAGGGCGCCTCGTTCTTCATGCATCCCACGATCACGCGCCCGGTCGATCCGGCTGGCAGGCTGCGCGGGGACAGGGGCGTGTAGGCGGCGGCCAGATCTTCCTCGTTGACCATGCCAAGCCGGTTATGCGGCCGAAAGGGCGAGGCGTGCAGCTTGTGAAAGTTTTCCACCGCCAGCGGCGGCATGATCCGTGCGGCCACGTCGCTCAGCGGGGTGGGGGGCGTTCTGCCGCGCGCTGCCGCCGGTCGCGGCGCGGCCGAAGGTTGCCCGGTCAGGGGCGCGGCTTGGGGCGCAGATTGGGGGTCGACATGCGGGGCTGTCTGCGTCACCGGGGCCGCCGGGGCCGTGGATGGCGTCGGGGCCTGCGCGGCGCGTGCCTCCTGCCGCGCTTCCCTGGCGGCGACACGCTGGGCCCGTTCGATCCGGGCCCGGAAGGCCAGAAGGTACTGGCTGGCGCGGAAGCCCTGGCCGGGATCGGCCTCGGGCAGGGGCTTGACCGTCCGGGCCCTGCTTTTGCGGGGCGCAGGCTGCTCGGGCAGCAGCCCCGCAAGGCCGGGTTGGCTGCCCATTAGCTTGTGCAGATCAACGTCAAGCGGTTTGACGATTGCGGAAAGTGACGCGTGATCAATGGGATCGCCGTCGATGCTGATTTCCTGAATCAACTTTTGCCACAGCGGGCGCGGCACGATCTGGCCGGTCACCTCCTGCAGGCGTTGCAACATCTGGTTCAACTGGCGGGCGCGGGTGATCCAGGCCGCCGAAGGTTGCCCGGCCGGGGTGGCGGGCGCCGCGCGGCCCAGTGTTTCGGGGATATCGAAGGTGGCGCGGATCTCTTCGGTCGCGTCCTCGCCGTAGATGTCGGGCGTATCGCTGCGCCGCAGGGTCAGACTGCCCGCACCAAAGACACCCTCCCAGTGCTGCACAAGACGGGGCAGATCCAGCCAGAACGGCGGCGTTTCCGTCTCGAAGAAATTGCCCTTCGCGGGGTCAATGGCCGGATCAATGGCGGGGGCTTCGGCCAGGGCCGCGTCCCACCATGGGCCCGTGGTCAGCCCTTGTTCCAGCGTCAGCGGGCGGGTGCGCCCCTCCATGACCTGCGCGGCGTAGTGATGCGCCAGCATGCGGGCAGGGGTGTCGACATGGGCATGCAGGCGGATATCGTCACCCAGCGGCGCCAGCAGGTCGCGCAGCCGCTCAAGCTCGGACCGGCGGGCCAGGGACTGGCCCAGGTGGCTGGCCGACAGGATCACCGCGCGCGGCTGATGCGTGGCGATGTCGCGGGCCAGGGTCGTGGCCAGTTCGGCGCGCAGGGCGGCCTGCCTGACCGGATCGGCATGGCCGCGATTGAAGCGCAGTGCATCCACATGATCGGGGTCGGTCACGGCCATGAACAGCCGCGTGTGGTTGCGCGCCCCCGCCGCGCGCGGAAACAGGATGCCCTTGGACAGCAATTGTTCGCGCTTGTCGGCCAAGACCGCCTGTAGGCGCGCGGTGGCCGGGGCATCAAGCCCGATATGCAGGTGAATCCGGGTCATGCTGCACATCCTTGCGCGCTTTGGGCCGCCTTGGGGTTGCGATTGGCGCGGCCCCACCATGTCAGTTTCCGACCGATATGGGCCGTGATCCGCGCCGGCGCCTCGGGATCGGCCACGTCATAGCGCAGGAAGCTCGGATCGTCGCGAAACAGCGCGTCAAGATGGGCGTAATGGCCTTCGATCCAGCGGATACGTTCGGCCGTGGTGGCGCCGAAACCGCGCGGCAGGCCGGGGATATCGCTGGCAGGCAGGCGTTCGGTGCCCAGGTCGGACCAGCGCAGCATGCTGTCGGACAGGGCGCGCGGCTCGCGCCAGCTGGCCAGAAAGCGCAGGCCGGGGTGATGCGCGCGCAGGGCCCGGATCAGGCCATAATCCATCTGCGGCCAAAGCGACTGACCATCGCGCAGGCTGCTGATCTCGGTGAAGGCGTCGAAAGCCTCAAGCCCGGCCAGGGGATCGCCGGTATTGAAATACCCATCATAAAAGCTGCGGGCCACATAGGCGCCATGCAGCCGGGTGTCGGTGGTCTGTCGGCGGCGAATGCGGAAATCCGCTACTTTCAGACCCGTCAGCTTCAGCGCATGGGCCAGGGACGTCGTGCCCGTCTTCGGCAGACCAAGGTTAATGACCCGCAGGCGGTAATGTTGATCGGTCATGCGGCACCCTCCCACAGGTTCAGTTCGCGCAGCAGCGCCTCTTCCTGCGGGGGCAGGGTGGAGGCTGCGCGCAATTGCGCCTGCATCTGCTGGTAGGCGGGTTGCTGCAACAGCGCGTCACGGCGCGCGCGGTGCAGGGACACGCATTCCAGGTGCAGGGCGTCGATCTGGGGATCGGCGCGCAGCCGGGCCAATTCGGCCTCAAGCGCCGGCAGATAGCGATGGATGCTGGTGTCCTCTATGGCGGGATCGTTACGCTCGCGCCAGTAGGTGTCATCGAAGGCGCGGTTCTCGCGGTTCACATCGCCCCGGTCGTTCTTGACCAGGTAGCTGTCCAGGCTGCGAAGCGCGTAGTGGTTCAGCGTGGCGTGCAGGCGCGCACCGGCGGCCGGAAACTTGCGGATGCGGCGCGGATTGGCGGCGACAAGGAACTTGTGCGGCACCTCCCGCCCGGCGGCGTCAGTCCAGCGCGGATGTTTGCGCGGCGGCAGCTTGGATTTGAAAAAGGGCCGGTGTGCGCCGTAATATTGAAGCGGAAAGTCACGCCGGATCAGGGACTTGACCTCGATCGCGGTTTCACCGCACCAGATGTCGGGGTTATGGCTGCGCGTAAATTGCGCGATCACGGGGCGATCGTCGAAAGCCTCGACACCGGCATTGGCGAAGAACTGGAAGGTCACGCTGATCGCCTGCGGGTCGCCGCAGGCGTCGATCAACGCGGGGATGGTGTGATTGCCCACGTGGATGTTCAGGAATTCGTCCACATCCGCGATCCAGACCCAGTCGGCCCGGGTTACGATGTCCTGCGTGGTGGCGTGTTTCAGCGCCTCCATCTGGTAATTGCGCCCCTCTGCGGGGTTGGGCAGGTGGCGCAACACGCCGCGCGCGGCCAGCGCATCCAGCAAACGGTCGGTGCCATCGCTGCAGTCGTTGGAATAAAACAGGAAATCGGTCACGCCGATCACGCGGTTGAAGGCGATCCATTCCAGCAGGAAGGGCCCTTCGTTCTTCACGCAGGTCACCGCGGTGATCCGCATGCCCGCGTCCTGTTCGCTGCGAAGGCCCGCCTGCTGGGCCTTGTCCCGTTCACTCATGACACCATTGCCCGTCGTCTGCCCCGGACAGCTTTTCCACCATCCGATATCCCGCCATTGTGGCAGGTTGTTCTTGTGCAAAACCATCGCAGGTCATGCCGAATCCGTCAATCTTTCGATGAATTTTCCGCAATCTTCGGGCATCGGGGGCGCGCCGTCTTGCCTTGACGGCGGGCAGGGTCAGTTGCAGGGTTCTCGCGAAAGGGAGGATCATTCATGCCGCTGCCGCAATCCATCGACGAGGTGCAAAGCCTGCTGGCCGGACAGGATTATGTCTGCGGCCGGGCGCTGGCCACGGTCACGTTCCTGTCGCTGAAACTGGGACGTCCGCTGTTTCTGGAAGGCGAGGCCGGCACCGGCAAGACCGAGATCGCCAAGGCCATCGCCGCAGCACTGGGCCGCCGTCTGATCCGGCTGCAATGCTATGAGGGGCTGGATGCGGCATCGGCCGTCTATGAATGGAACTTCGCCGCGCAGATGATCGCCATTCGCACGGCAGAGGCTGCGGGCGGGGCCGACCGTGACGCGCTGACCTCCGAGCTGTTCACCGAAGACTATCTGATCGAGCGTCCGCTGTTGCAGGCGATGCGACCGCAGCCGGGCGGCGCGCCGGTGCTGCTGATCGACGAGCTTGACCGCACCGATGAGCCGTTCGAGGCTTTCCTGCTGGAGGCGCTGTCGGATTTCCAGGTGACGATCCCCGAACTGGGCACGATCCGCGCGCCCGAGCCGCCCATCGTCATCCTGACCTCGAACCGCACCCGCGAGGTGCATGACGCGCTCAAACGTCGCTGTCTCTATCACTGGGTGGATTATCCGACCTTCGCGCGCGAGATCGAGATCCTGCAGGCCCGCGCGCCGGAAGCGTCCGAGGCGCTCAGCCGCGAGGTGGTGGCCTTCGTCCAACGCCTGCGGACCGAGGATCTGTTCAAGAAACCGGGTGTCGCGGAAACCATCGACTGGGCGAAATGCTTGCTGGCGCTTGATGTGATCAGCCTGAGCCCCGAGGTGATCGCCGACACGCTGGGCGCGATCCTGAAATATCAGGACGATATCGCCAGATTGCAGGGCAGCGAGGCCAAACGCCTGCTGGACGAGGCGCGCGCATCGCTGGAGCCTGCGTGATGCGGTCCGCGTTGCAGCGGGGGGCTTTCCACCCCCCGCACCCCCCCGAGGATATTTGCCGCAAGAAGAAGCGGGGGTAGGGCGTGGCCGAATACATCCCCCTGGACCTGCCGGACAATCCGCGACTGGCCGAGAACATCACCCATTTCGCCCGCGCCCTGCGCAAGGCGGGCCTGCCCATCGGCACAGGCCGCGTGATCGACGCGATCCGCGCCGTGCAGGCGGCGGGGTTCACCGACAAGCGCGATTTCTTCTGGGTGCTGCATGCCTGTTTCGTGAACCGGCCCGAACACCGGGCGGTTTTCGCGCAGATCTTCCGCCTCTACTGGCGCGATCCGCGCTATCTTGAGCATATGATGTCGATGATGCTGCCCGCCATTCGCGGCGTGCAGGAGGAGCGCACGGCCCAGGCCGCCGAAAAGCGCGCCGCCGAGGCGTTGCTGGACGGCGCGAACCGGCCTGTCGAGCAGGACAGCCCGCGCGAGGAAGAGACGATGATCGAGGTCGATGCCTCGATGACCATCTCGACCGAGGAGCGGCTGAAGACACTGGATTTCGAACAGATGAGCACGGCCGAGATCGCGGCCGCCAAGCGGATGCTGGCGCGGATGAGCCTGCCGGTGAAGCCGATCCCCTCGCGGCGTGGCCAGCCCAGTCTGACCGGCCACCGTATCGACTGGCGGCGCACGATGCGCGCGTCGATGCGGCGGGGCGGCGAACTGCAGGGCCTGGCGCTGAATACACCGCGCCCGCGCTGGCCCAATCTGGTGGTGCTTTGCGATATTTCCGGCTCGATGAGCCAATACAGCCGGATGGTTTTGCATTTCCTCCATGCCGTGGCGAATGAAAAGGGGGCGGGCTGGGCGAAGGTGCATGCCTTCACCTTTGGTACGCGCCTGACCAATATCACCCGCCACCTGGCCACGCGCGACGTGGATCAGGCACTGAAAGCCGCCGGGGCCGAGGCGCAGGATTGGGAGGGCGGCACGCGGATCGGCACTTGCCTGCATGCTTTCAACCGCGACTGGTCGCGGCGCGTCATGGGGCAGGGGGCGGTCGTGTTGCTGATCACCGACGGGCTGGACCGCGACAGTGCCGCCGACCTGGGCCGCGAGATGGACCGCCTGCACCTGTCGTCCCGCCGCCTGATCTGGCTGAATCCGCTCTTGCGCTGGGACGGGTTTGCGCCCAAGGCGCGCGGGATCGCCGCCATGCTGCCGCATGTGGACAGCTTCCGCGCCGGGCATTCCATCGACAGCCTGGAAGCGCTTGCCGCCGCGATATCAAAGCAGGATGATACGGGCGAGAAGACACGGCTGATGGCGGCGCTGCGGTCGGGATGACCGACGTGGCCCGCGCGCGTCACGCGCGCCAAGGGAGGGCAAAGACATGACCGAAAGATATGACCGGATCCCCGAGATCGCGCTGGACTGGCACCGCGACGGGCGCGGCGCCGCGATCGCCACGGTGGTCGAGACCTGGGGATCGGCCCCGCGCCGCGTCGGCAGTCAGCTTGTGATTTCCGGCAAGGGCGAGATCGAGGGGTCCGTCTCGGGCGGCTGTGTCGAGGGCGCGGTGGTGACCGAGGCGCTGGAGGCGCTGGAGGAGGGCCGCGCGCGGATGCTGGAATATGGCGTGAGCGACGGCGACGCCTTTGCCGTGGGCCTGGCCTGTGGCGGCACGATCCGCGTGCTGGTGGAACCTGTCGGCGCCGAACTGACCGAGGATCTGCTGGCGGCCCTGGTGGCGGCACGCACCGCGCGCCGCGCGGTGGCCTATGTCGCCGATCTGGACAGCGGCGCGCGGCGCCTGACCACGGATGGCTATCCCGAGCGGTTCCGCATGGATCGTTCGGGCTTTGAGGACGAAGGGCGCGTTTTCGTCGCGATCCACAACCCGCCGCTGCGGATGATCGTGGTGGGCGCGGTCCATATCGCGCAGGCGCTGGTGCCGATGGCGCGGATCCTGGGTTATGACCCGGTGATCGTGGACCCGCGCGATGCCTTCGGCAGCCAGGCCCGCTTTCCCGGCGAGACGATCCTGAACGATTGGCCCGATGATGCCATCGCCACGCTGGGTCTGGACGCGCGCACCGCGCTGGTGCTGCTGACCCATGATCCCAAGCTTGATGATCCCGCGATCGAGGCGGCCATGGCCTCGGACGTGTTCTATATCGGGGCGCTGGGATCGAAACGCACCCATGCGTCACGGGTGGAACGCCTTGCGGCCAAGGGGATCGCGCCGGACCGGATCGCGCGCATCCATGGTCCCGTGGGGCTGGACATAGGTGCTGCCGGACCGGCCGAGATCGCGCTGTCGATCCTGGCGGAATGCACGCAAGTGCTGAGGAAAGGATGAAATTCGGACCCGTCCCCCTGGCCGATGCCACGGGCGCGATCCTCGCGCATTCCGTCGATCTGGGCGGCAAGCGGCTGCGAAAGGGCGTGATGCTGGAGGCGGGGCATGTGGCGGCGCTGGCGGCGGCGGGGCATGCGCGCGTGATCGTGGCGCGGCTTGAGGCGGGCGATGTGCATGAGGATGCCGCCGCTGCCGCCCTTGCCGCCGCGCTGGTGCCCAATCCCGGGGCCGCGGGGCTGCGCCTGACCGCGCCTTTTACCGGCCGGGTGAACCTGATCGCCGAGGGGCCGGGTGTCGCGGTGCTGGATGTGCCGGCCCTGACCGCGCTGAACGCTGTGGCCCCGATGATCACCCTGGCGACCGTGCCGCCGTTTCAGCAGATGGCCAGGGGCGGCATGGTCGCGACGGTCAAGATCATTTCCTACGGGGTCGCGGGGGCGGATCTGGATCAGGCCTGCGCGCTGGCGCGGGGCGCGGGCGCGGGCACGATCCGGCTGGCGCGACCCGTTCTGCGCGGCGCCACGCTGATCGTGACAGAGATCGGCGGCGGGTTGGACAGCACCGAGGCGACAGGCCCCGACAAGGGCCGCACCGCCATCATGGCGCGGCTGACGGCGCTGGGCATGGCGCTGGACGCGGTCGTGGCCGTGCCGCACCGAATGCAAGAACTGGCGCAGGCCATTGCAGCAGCAGATAGTGACATGGTTCTGATCCTGACCGGATCGGCCACGTCCGATATCGACGATGTGGGCCCCTCGGCGCTGCGGCTTGCGGGCGGGCAGGTGGACAGGTTCGGCATGCCGGTCGATCCCGGCAACCTTCTGTTTCTGGGGCATTGCGACGGACGCCCGGTCCTGGGTCTGCCGGGCTGCGCGCGCTCGCCTGCGCTGAATGGTGCGGACTGGGTCCTGTCGCGTCTGGCCTGCGGTCTGACGGTGTCGGCGCAGGACATCGCGGGCATGGGGATCGGCGGATTGCTCAAGGAAATCCCGTCAAGGCCGATGCCGCGCGCAGGGCGCAAGGCCGCCACACCTGCCGGTGATCAAGACTGACGCGCAGCTCCAACCGCGAAAGCGATAGCAAGTCACATCCCTGCGAGTGGCGGTAAAATTCGTGCTTCTCATATGGCCGGGGCCATGCTTAGACTGGCGATGTGAACGACATAAAAACAGACTCTGGGAGGAGCGTCATGGCACAGGTCTCTATGACCGTGAATGGCAAGGCCGCGTCGGGAGACGTGGAAGGCCGTACACTACTGGTACAATTCTTGCGCGAAAACCTGCACCTGACGGGCACGCATGTGGGCTGCGACACTTCGCAATGCGGGGCTTGCGTGGTGCATGTGAACGGTCAGGCGGTCAAAGCCTGCACCATGCTTGCGGCCGAGGCCGAAGGCGCCGAGATCCGCACGATCGAAGGCATGGCCAATGCCGATGGATCGCTGAACACCGTGCAGCAGGCATTTCAGGACCATCATGGCCTGCAGTGCGGGTTCTGCACGCCCGGCATGGTGATGTCCGCATCAGCCCTTCTGGCCGAGAACCCCAACCCGACCGAGGCCGAAATCCGCGCCTACCTGGAGGGTAATATCTGCCGCTGCACCGGCTATCACAACATCGTCAAGGCAATCATGGCCGCAGCCGGCCAGGACGTGAGCAAGATCGCAGCCGAGTAAGATCGAGGGATGCGCCACCGCGGCGCTGTCTTCGCATAACCTAGGATAACGGAAGGCACCGCCCCGAGGAGGGGGCCGTCTTTCACTCAGGGAGAGGAACACCATGCCCAAGGATCATGGAATTGGCGCCAGCCCCAAGCGGCGCGAGGATCTGCGGTTTCTGACCGGAACCGGCAATTACACGGATGACATCAATCTTTACGGACAGCTTTACGTGCATTTCCTGCGCTCGGATGTGGCGCATGGGCGGCTGAACAAGGTCGATACCTCGGATGCGGCAGGCATGCCCGGCGTGGTGCGGATCTTCACGGGCGACGATTTCGCCGGGGTGGGCGGTCTGCCCTGCGGCTGGCAGGTCACCGACAAGCACGGCCAGCCGATGCAGGAACCGGGCCACCCGGTTCTGGCCCAGGGCAAGGTGCGCCATGTAGGCGATCCCATCGCCGCCGTCGTCGCCGAAAGCTACGAGCAGGCGCGCGACGCCGCCGAAGCCATCGTGCTGGATATCGAGGAACTGCCCGCCGTCATCGACATGAAGGCCGCGCTCAAGGAGGGCGCGCCGAAGGTGCATGACGATCTGACCTCGAACCTCTGCTATGACTGGGGTTTCGTCGAGGAAAACAAGGCCGCCACCGACGCGGCGTTCCAGACAGCCGCGCATGTGACCACGCTGGAACTGGTCAACAACCGTCTTGTGGCCAACCCGATGGAGCCGCGCGTGGCCGTAGGCGACTATAACCGCTCGACCGATGAATCGACGCTTTATAGCACCAGCCAGAACCCGCATGTGATCCGCCTGCTGATGGGCGCCTTCGTGCTGGGTATCCCCGAGCACAAGCTTCGTGTCGTGGCCCCTGATGTGGGCGGCGGTTTCGGCACCAAGATCTTCCACTATGCCGAAGAGGCCTTCTGCACCTTCGCCGCGCGGCAGTTGAAGCGCCCGGTGAAATGGACCTCGACCCGGTCCGAGGCGTTCATGTCTGACGCGCATGGCCGTGACCATGTGACCAAGATCGAACTGGCGCTGGACAAGGACAACAATTTTGTCGCGCTGCGGACTGAAACCTATGCGAACATGGGCGCGTATCTGTCCACCTTCGCGCCGTCAGTGCCGACATGGCTGCATGGCACGCTGATGGCGGGCAACTACCGCACGCCGCTGATCTATGTGAACGTCAAGGCGGTGTTCACCAACACCGTGCCGGTTGACGCCTATCGCGGCGCGGGCCGTCCCGAGGCGACCTATCAGCTGGAGCGCGTGATCGACAAGGCCGCGCGGGAACTGGGTGTGGACCCGATCAAGCTGCGCCGTCAGAACTTCATCACGCAATTCCCCTATGCCACCCCGGTGGCGGTGGAATATGACACCGGCAACTATGTCGCCACGATGGACAAGCTGGAAGAGATCGCGGACCTGTCCGGCTTCGAGGCGCGCCGCAAGGCGTCCGAGGCCAAGGGCAAGCTGCGCGGCCTTGGCGTGAACTGCTATATCGAGGCCTGCGGCATCGCGCCGTCGAACCTTGTGGGCCAGCTTGGCGCGCGCGCCGGGCTTTACGAAAGCGCGACCGTGCGGGTGAACGCCACCGGCTCGATCAGCGTGATGACCGGCAGCCACAGCCACGGGCAGGGGCATGAAACCGCCTTCCCGCAGGTGATCGCGGAAATGCTGGGCATCGACGAGTCGATGATCGAAATCGTGCATGGCGACACCGCCAAGGGTCCGATGGGCATGGGCACCTATGGCTCGCGCTCGCTGGCCGTGGGCGGCAGCGCGATGGTCCGCGCGACCGAGAAGATCATCAACAAGGCCAAGAAGATCGCGGCCCACCTGATGGAGGCCTCGGACGCGGATATCGAGGTGAAGGACGGCAAGTTCCACGTCGCGGGCACCGACAAATCCGTGGCCTGGGGCGATGTGACCCTGGCGGCCTATGTGCCGCACAACTACCCGCTGGAAGATATCGAACCGGGGCTCGAGGAAACCGCCTTCTACGATCCGTCGAACTTCACCTACCCCTCGGGCGCCTATTGCTGCGAGGTCGAGGTCGATCCGGACACCGGGCGCGTCACCATCGAACGGTTCAGCGCTGCGGATGATTTCGGCAATATCATCAACCCGATGATCGTGTCGGGGCAGGTGCATGGCGGGATCGGGCAGGGTATCGGCCAGGCGCTGCTGGAAGGCTGCGTCTATGACGAGAACGGCCAGCTTCTGACCGGGTCCTACATGGATTACGCGATGCCGCGCGCCTCGGATGTGCCGTTCTACACGGTGGATCATTCCTGCGTCACGCCCTGCACCCACAACCCGCTGGGCGTGAAGGGCTGCGGCGAGGCCGGGGCCATCGGATCGCCACCCGCTGTCGTGAATGCCGTGATCGACGCGCTGCAATCGGCCGGCAAAACCGTGACCCATATCGATATGCCGCTCTCGCCCAACCGGGTGTGGGCCGCAATGAACGCCTGAGGAGAAGCCATCATGTATAACTTCGAGTTTGTCCGCCCCAAGACGATCGCGGATGCCGTGGCGGCTTTGGGCCATGAAGGCGCGCAGGCGCTGGGCGGGGGGCAGACCCTTCTGCCCACCATGAAGCAGCGTCTGGCCAGCCCCGAAACGCTGGTCAGCCTGACCGGCATCCCCGAGATGCAGGGCGTCTGCACCTCGGATGAGGGCCATCTGTGCATCGGGGGGGCCACCCCCCATGCCGTGGTCGCGCGAGAGGCGGCGGCGAAATACCCGGCGCTTGCGGGGCTTGCCAGCCATATCGGTGACCCGGCGGTGCGTAACCGTGGCACCATCGGCGGCAGCCTGGCCAATAACGATCCCTCGGCCTGCTACCCCTCTGCGGCGCTGGGGTCGGGCGCGGTGATCGTCACCAACACCCGCCACATCGCGGCCGATGACTACTTCCAGGGGATGTTCACCACCGCCCTGCATGACGGCGAGATCATCACCGAAGTGCGCTTTCCGGTGCCGGAAAAGGCCAGCTACCAGAAGTTCGAACAACCCGCCTCGCGCTTCGCGCTGGTGGGCGTGTTCGTGGCCAAATACGCCGACGGTGTGCGCGTGGCCGTCACGGGCGCATCCGAGGAAGGCGTCTTCCGCTGGGCTGAGGCCGAGGAGGCGCTGTCCAAATCCTTCACCGCCGACGCGCTGAACGGTTTGACCGTCCCCGCCGATGGCATGATCGGAGATTTGCACGGGTCGAAAGAATACCGCGCCCATCTGGTCGCCGTCATGACCAAGCGGGCCGTTGCCGCCGCGGCGTGATTTGGGTTTGATGTATTAGGAAACGCCCCCGCGGGACACCGCGGGGGCGTTTTCGTAGGGTGCGTGCTCGCACGCACCACTAGCCCTTCCGCGTCAACAAGCGGTGCGTGCAAGCACGCACCCTACGGCCTGTAAGCATCAGGGGCTTGCCCGGATCAAACCGATGGGGGGAGATGAAAAAGAAAATCCTGATGGTCCTTGTCGCCGCACTTCTGGCAACCGGATGCGTTCCTCTTCCGTCGCAAACCACCACCGTCGTCTACGAAGCCCAGGGCCCAGGTGCCGAGAAAGGCTCGGGTGGCGGCTGCACGGGTGTCGCCTGGTCCTATTACCGATTCAATCTGGATGACCCTGGTCTTCCCGTGCCCGCGTGGCGTACCAAGCCGGAAGAGGTCAGGGTCAGCGTCTTGCCAAAAGACGGTGTGCTGGAGGTGGTATTCACGGGCTGGTCCACAAGAAGCCGCAAGTCGATCTACTTTGACGCTTCGGACATTCGGATCAGGCTCGATGGCAAGTCACGCCAGTCCCGCAACAGTTCCGAAAACCGGTATACGGATTTCATGTGGGGGAGCTCGCTGAGTCTGGAAATCGACATCGGCAGGGATTTACCTGCAACAGTGACACTCGACGCAGGTCGCAGGGCCGTGGTCGTTGATGGCAAGGCCTTCCCACTTCCGAGAATGACGTTCAAACGCGCGACACGGACCACGACGATGCTCACGCGGCCATTGAATTGCTGAACATCACCGGAACGCAGAGCGTCTTTGGCTCATTTTGACGTCTCACGTCGGACCGGTGCGCAAGGCTTCGATTGTGGGGCCCCCTTCCGACATGACCTCAAGCCCTTGCCAAACCCTCAATCATCCCTAACAGATCCTGAACGCCTCCGCGTAACCCATTGAAAACGCTCTATGCGGGAAATGTCCCATCGTGGGACGGGCCTTTGGCCCCGGCCCAAATTAAAACCGCCCCGGCGTCGCGTGTACGGGGGCGGTTCAATCAGCCATATTGGCCGGATTACTTCGGCAGCGGTCCGATCAGCATGATCATCTGGCGGCCTTCCATCTTGGGGAAGTTCTCGACGCGGCCCACCTCCTTGGTGTCCTCGGCGACCCGTTCCAGCAATTCGCGGCCCAGGTTCTGGTGCGCCATCTCGCGGCCCCGGAAACGCAGGGTGATCTTCACCTTGTCGCCTTCCTCCAGGAACTTGAAGACCGAGCGCATCTTGACCTCATAGTCATGCTTGTCGGTGTTCGGGCGGAACTTGATTTCCTTGATCTCGATGATCTTCTGCTTCTTGCGCGCTTCGGATTCGCGCTTCTGCGTCTCGTATTTGTACTTGCCGAAATCCATGATCTTGCAGACCGGCGGCGCGGCATTGGGAGAAATCTCGACCAGGTCAAGGCCCGCTTCTTCGGCCATCACAAGGGCCCGCTCGGGCGTGACGACGCCGACGTTCTCGCCATCTGCGCCAATCAGCCGGATTTCGGGGGCGCGGATGCGTTCGTTGATGCGGGGGCCTGTTTCGCGCTGCGGGGGCGCGTTATGCGGTCTGCGGGCTATGGTATTGTTCCTTCATTTGTTGGCATATTTCGAGGTCGCAACCTAACCTTGGGCGAAGCTTTCTTCAAGCGTCAAATCGGCTGATCCCTGCCGAGGGTTCAGGTGCCGGGTTGCGCCGCGCAGGCGGGGTTCTCATCTGGGTGGGCAGGGGCGTTTCGCATCATGCGGCGCGCCAACCACACAGAAAGGAAGACAGCCATGAACAAGACCATTCTGACCGCTGCGGTGGCCGTGGTTGCGGGTGCTGCCATCTACATCACCCTGCCTGACAGGACATCCGACAGTCCCGCCGTGGAGACGGCCACGCCCGCCGCGCCGACCCAAGCGCCGGCGACTGCCGCGCCCGAGACTGCGCCGGCCCCTGCCGAAACCGCCCAAACGACTGCGAAAGAGACCGTCAACCAGGCCGCCGAGGCGGCGCAGGACGCCGCGCAGGACGTAACGCAAGCCGCGCGCGACATCGCCGAGGAGGCTGCAAGCGCCGTCAATCGCGCGGTGCAAGAGGCCACGACAGCGGCAGATACCGCCGCCGAGGCCGTGGCCGATGCGGCGCGCGAGGCGCTGAACACGGCCACGGGCGCAGCCCCGGCCAGCCCTGAGGCGTCCGCTCAGGCGCTTGCGTCAGTCGCCGCAGACGCAGGCATGACCGAGGCGGATGTAGTGGCCGCGCTGAGTGTCGAGGGGTTCGATTTCGATCGTGCCGCCGCCATCGTCGCGGCCTCGGACCTGGGCGATCTGCGAAAAACATTGCTGACCAGCGGGCTGGAACAGGCGCAGGGCAATCCTGACCTGCTGAGGCTGGCCCTGGACCAGACCCGGAGCGCGCTGGGTCTCTGATCGCGACACAGACAAGCGAAAGGCCGCCAAGCGAAAGGCCGCGCCGGGGCAGCCCGGTGCGGCCTGTTTTGCCGGATCTGCCGTGATCAGCCGACGAAAGCCTTTTCCACGACATATTCGGCGGGGTCCGAATTGGCCCCTTCGCGCAGGCCGAACCCTTCCAGCACCTGCTTCATGTCGGTGTTGAAGGCCAGCGAGCCGCAGACCATCCCGCGATCGGTGTCAGGCGAGATCGGCGGGATGCCCAGATCGGCGAAGACCTTGCCGCTGGTCAGGTTGTCGGTGATCCGGCCCATCTGCGCGCTGTCCTCGCGCGTTGTGGTGGGATAGTAGCGCAGCTTTCCGGCCACGAATTCCCCGATCAGCGGATCCTCGGGCAGGCTTTCGACCAGTTGGCGGCCGTATTCCAGTTCGGCCACATCGCGGCAGGTGTGCATCATGATCACCTCGTCATAACGCTCATAGGTCTCTGGGTCGCGCATGAGGCTGGCGAAAGGCGCAAGCCCGGTGCCGGTGGCGAAGAACCACAGCCGCTTGCCCGGCAGCAGCGCGTCCAGAACCAGCGTGCCCACGGGCTTGGGCCGCAGGATGATCTGATCGCCCGGCTGGATATGCTGCAGCTTCGATGTCAGCGGCCCGTCCTGCACCTTGATCGAGTAGAACTCCAGCTCCTCGTCCCAGCTGGGCGAGGCGATGGAATAGGCGCGCAGCAAGGGTTTGCCATTCTCGCCCATCAGGCCGATCATCACGAATTCGCCCGACCGGAACCGCAGGCTTTGCGGGCGCGTCACGCGGAAGGAAAACAGCCGGTCCGTCCAATGGGTCACGGATGTCACCGTCTGGGCATCGGGCAGGGTGGGGGTCTTGGGAATCGAAATCTCGGTCACTGTCAGGCTTTCGGTCATATGCATCATGCCGGGCACTAAACCGGCATCCTTTTCCTATCTTTGATCCATGTCAGATGAAAGCACGGGATTACCCGCGCAGGCGCGCCTGATAGTCATGGGCGCGCCAGTCGGCACGGGCCAGCCATTGATCCTCGGGCTGGCGGGCCGCCAGTTCGGCGGAAATCTCGACCTCGTCAAAGCCTGCGCGCCGCGCCATGGCATATTGATCGGCGATCACGTGACCAGAGGCGCGCAAGCGGCCCTGATAGCCGCGCAGGCGCAGGCGGCGAGCCAGGGTAAAACCGCGCCCGTCCGCGAAACTGGCAAAGGGGATGCGGATCAGACACAAACCGTCCAGCGCCAGCGCGTCCGGATCGGCCTCGGCGGGCAGGTCCAACGCCTGGGTGTCCGGGGTGACATTCGACGGGGTGGCAAAGGGAAGGGTCCAGTCATCGGCCACAAAGCCGCTGTCGCGCACGATCACGGTGCTGTTCAAAGTCATTGGCCTGCTCCTGTCCTGACCATCTTTCCATTCACGAAATGGATGCCGCATTCTTCCTTGGCGGCCCCGCGCCAGCGGCCGGCGCGCTCATCCTCGCCGGGTTTCACGGGCGAGGTGCAGGGCGCGCAACCGATCGAGGGATAGCCCCGTGCCACCAGCGGATGACGCGGCAGGCGGTTGTTGATCATGTAGTCCTGCACATCGGCCTTGTCCCAATGGGCCAGCGGATTGACCTTGAGGCGCCCGTCGATATCGGCCTCGAAAAACTCAAGCGCCGCGCGGGTGCCGGCCTGAAACCGCTTGCGCCCGGTGATCCAGGCGTCAAACCCGTCAAGCGCGCGTTCCAGCGGCTGGGTCTTTCGCAGCGTGCAGCAGGCATCAGGGTTGCTGCCGTGCAGGTCACCCGCGGGGTCTTGCCGGGCCAGATCCTCGGGCCGGGCCTGGATGATACGCAGATCCGTCAGGCCAAGCCGGTCCGCCACCTGCCGCTGATAGTCCAGCGTTTCGGGAAACAGCATCCGGGTGTCGATGAACAGCACCGGCGCGGTCCGGTCGATCACGGCCAGCATGTGCAAAAGCACCACGCTTTCCGCCCCGAAGGAGCTGACCAGCGCGATCCGGCCCACTTGGGGATCGGACAGCGCATGGCGCAGCACCGCGCTGGCCGCGTGGTGCCGGTAGCGCAGGTTCAGATCGTCCGCGCGCGTCTCGACGGGTTCCAGCGGGGCCTCAAGCGGCATGGCGATCGCGTGCCTCCGGGTAGAGTGCTGCCTTGAAGGGCGCCAGGCCCAGGCGGCGATAGACCTCAAGGAAGGTTTCCGACGCATCTTCGCGCAGCGCCAGATAGGCGCGGATCAGCCGTTCGATGGCGGGCAGCAGATCTTCGGCGGCAAAGCCGGGGCCTGCGCGTTCGCCGATCACCGCATCCTGCGTGCCATCGCCGCCCAGCGTGATCTGGTAGTTTTCCACGCCCGCGCGATCCAGCCCCAGAATGCCGATATGGCCGACATGGTGATGCCCGCAGGCATTGATGCAGCCCGAGATCTTGATCTTGAGCGGGCCGATGTCATGCTCGAGCCTGAGCGCGTCGAAATGGGTTGCGATCTCTTGTGCGACGGGGATCGACCGGGCCGTGGCCAGGGCGCAGTAATCCATGCCGGGGCAGGCGATGATATCGCTGATCAGGCCGATATTCGCGGTGGCCAGCCCGGCGGTTTTCAGCGCGGCATGCAGCGCGGGCAGATCGGCGCGGGCGACATGGGGCAGGATCACGTTCTGTTCGTGGCTGATACGCAGCTCGTCATAGGCATAGCGCGCGGCCAGATCGGCCATCAGGCGCATCTGGCCCGCGGTGGCATCGCCGGGTGTCGCGCCATGCGCCTTGAGGCTGATCGACACGATCGCATGATCCGCGCGGCGGTGCGCGGTCAGGTTGGTATCGGCCCAGGACCGGAACACCGGATCGTTCTGATAGGCGATGTCATAGGGGTGCGTGTCGCGCGCGGCAAAGGCGGGCGGCGCGAATTGCGGCTCGATCCCTGCCAGAAGCGCCTGATCCGCCCCGTTGAAGGCGCGGCGCAGGGTGGTGAACCGTTCCTCGACCAGGTCGCGGACGCGGTCGATCCCGTTCTCATGCACGGTGATCTTGATGCGCGCCTTGTATTTGTTGTCGCGCCGTCCCAGCAGGTTGTAGACGCTGACGATCGCCTCGAGATAGGGCAGCAGGTCGGCGCGTGGCAGGAAAGGCCGGATCACCTGCCCGATCATCGGGGTGCGGCCCAGCCCGCCGCCCACGATCACCTCGAACCCGACCTCCCCGTTCCGTTCGACCATACGCAGCCCGATATCATGGGCGCGGGTCACGGCGCGGTCATTGGGGCTGCCGGTCACGGCGATCTTGAACTTGCGCGGCAGGAACTGGAATTCGGGGTGATCCGTGGACCATTGGCGGATCAGCTCGGCCACGGGACGCGGATCGGCCAGCTCATCCGCGGCGGCACCTGCGAAATGATCGGCGGTGACGTTGCGGATCGTGTTGCCGCTGGTCTGGATCGCGTGCAGCCCCACCTCGGCCAGCGCGTCCAGCATGTCGGGCACATCCGTCAGCCTGGGCCAGTTGTACTGGATGTTCTGGCGGGTGGTGAAATGGCCGTAGCCCTTGTCCCATTTCTCGGCCAGCAGCGCCAATTGCCGCATCTGGGCGGAATTCAGCGTGCCATAGGGAATGGCGACCCGCAGCATATAGGCATGCAGTTGCAGGTAGAGACCGTTCATCAGGCGCAGCGGCTTGAATTCATCCTCGGTCAGCGAACCGTCAATGCGGCGCGCGACCTGGGCGCGGAACTGCGCGTTGCGTTCGGCCAGAAAGGCCCTGTCGAATTCGGTATATTCATACATGCGCTGTATCCTCCTGCTTGCCATGGGCATGGTTCGACGGGCCCTTGCGGCGAAAATCCTCGCGGAAATGGGCAGGCTCCGGCCCGCGGGGGCCGGGGATCACATCCGCCAGATAGGCACCCACGACGCGGTGCGGCTGGCGCTGGGCATCCAGCAGGCGCAACTGGGCGATGGCCTCATCGTCGATCACCTCGGCCTGCGACAGGCTGCGGGTCCAGCTGTCATCGGCGGCCAGGTAGATCACGTCACCTTCCAGTAGCGCGTTGGCCGTGACGACCTTGGGGGTGAAGCGGGGCATGGACATCTCCTTGACGCGTGTTCCGAAGCGGTCTGTTTTCGGTTTGACCTTTGCCGCAATATAGGAAATATTCCCGGTAATGCGCCAGTATCACCGGCAGATAAGGAACAATGTTTCTGTCAGGAGGGGTTGGCGTGATGAAATTCCACTGAAGCGGAGTCAAAGGAAATGTCGATCCGGTTGGATGCCACGGACAGGAAAATTCTGGCAGAGTTGCAGCGCGATGCGGGCCAGTCGCTGGATGAGATCGCCAAACAGGTGGGGTCCTCAAAGACGCCTGTATGGAACCGAATCCGCAAAATGCGCGAGGCGGGAATCATGGGCCCGCAGACCGTGATCCTTGATGCCGAGGCATTGGGATTCGAGGCCTGTTTCTTCGTGCTGATCCGCACATCGGAACATGAGGCGGCCTGGCAGGCGGCCTTTCTCAAGGCGCTTCAGAAGCGCCCCGAGGTGCAGGAGGCGCATCGCCTGGCCGGCGATATCGACTATATCCTGAAGGTGCGGGTCAAGAACGCGCGGGCCTATGACGCGTTCTACCAGGCGCTGATTTCCGAGGTGAAGGTGCATAACGTCACGGCCCTTCTGTCGATGGAGCAGATCAAGTCCACCACCGCGCTGCCACTCTGATCCGCGCCCCCGCCGCCCCCGCCGCCCGTGGTGGCGGGTGGCCAGGGCGGATGGATATTTAGGGCAAGAAGAACCGGGGGTCAGATGCTGACCATCAGGGCCGAGAGCCCGTGGAAATGGTAGCTGTCGGCAAAGCGCGGCGCGGTGGCCAGGCGCAGGTTCGGGCAGCGATCGAAGAGGGTGGTCAGGGCGATCTGCATTTCCAGCCGCGCCAGCGGCGCGCCGAGGCAGAAATGCAGACCGGCGCCAAAGCCCATATGCGGCTTGACCGGACGTGCGGGATCGAAGCGGTCTGGATCCTGCCAGGCCGAAGGGTCGCGGTTGGCCGCGCCCAGCAAAAGGCCCACACGGTCGCCGCGCCGGAAGGCATGGCCATGCAGGGTCACGTCCTCATAGGCGTAGCGGGCGAACATGTGCAAAGGCGGATCAAGGCGCAGCAGTTCCTCGACCGTGGCCGCGATCCGGTCAGGCGCCAGATGCGCGCGCGGGTCGGGCTGGGCCAGCAAAAGGCGGGTGGCATTGCCGATGGCATGTACCGTCGCCTCGTGTCCGGCGTTCAGCAGCAGCACGCAGGTCGATATCATCTCGGGGATGGACAGGCGCGCGCCGTCCTGTTCGGCGGCGATCAGATGGGTGATCAGATCGTCGGCGGGGCGGTTGCGCCGCCCTGCGATGTGATCGCTCAGGAAGGCGGTGAACGCGGCGGCGGCGCTGTCGGCCGCATCCTCCATCGCGCGGGTGCGGCGCGCCTGGTACATGCCGACCATGGCGTTGGACCAGGCGAGCAGGTCAGGGGCGCGGTCTTCGGGTACGCCCAGCAGACGCGCGATGGTGATGACCGGGATGGCCTGTGCATAGGCGGGCAGCAGATCGAACGCATCGCCTTGCGGGAAGGCGTCGATCAACCGATGCGCCAGCGCGGCGATGTCAGGCGCAAGCCCCGCGATCCGGCCAGAGGTGAAGGCCCGCAGCACCAGCCCCCGCAGCCGTTTGTGGCGGGGCGGTTCCAGTTCGAGCATGGAATGATCCTCGACCGCGTGGAAGGCGACCAGGTGCGCGGGTGGCGGGCTGGCCAGTTCGGCGGGGATTTCGCGGCCGAAGCGGCGGTCGCGCAGGATCATGTTGACCGCGCCATGGCTGAGCGCGCAGGGCATGTCGTAATCCTGCCACCAGACCAGCGGGCCGCCGTCGCGCCGCGCGCGGGCATAGGCCGGGTAGGGATCCTGCACGAAGGCGGGATCGGTGGGGGATTGCTGCCAGCGATACATGCGCCAAGGGATGCCCGAGCCCTCTGGTCAAGGCAAGGCCACAGCGGCTAGATTGTGCGGATGAAACCCGATACCACCCGCCGCATTGCGGTTCTTGCCCTGTTCCTTCTGGCTGTTGCCGTTTTCGCGGCCGGAGTCTGGCGTACGGGTTACCTGCAGGCGCTGGACCAGGCGGCGCAGCGCGGCGAGGCTGACCTGTTGCTGGCGTCGGACCGGCTGACCGGGCAGTTGCAGCTTTATCAGCAGCTGGCGGTGATCATGGCCGCGCATCCCGCGCTGGCGCAGGCCCTGGCCACGGGCGAGGGGGCGGCGGTGGCCGCGGTTCTGGTGTCGACGGCGGACAAGACCGGTGCGATGGATATCCAGTTGGCGGACCGGCAGGGCCGGGTGCTGGCCAGCGCCAATGGGCTGGCCGATCCGGAGTTGCGCGGCAGCAGCTTTTTCCAGCGCGCGATGACCGGCGCCCTGGGCGAGGGGCACGGGATCAACCCGGTGGGCGGGCAACGCAGCTATACCTTTGCCGCACCCCTGTTCGGTGACGATGGCCGGGTGCAGGGCGCGGTCATGGTGCTGGCCGATATCGGCCTGGTCGAGGCCGAGTGGCGCGGCGCGCGCCCCACGGTGTTTTTCACCGATGATGCCGGGCTGGTGTTCATCACAAACCGGTCCGAGCTGTTGCTGTGGACGCGCGCGCCGGGGCAGGTGGGCCTTTCGCCGCCCGAGGGGACGGCGGGTGAATTTTCCTTTACGCGTCAGGGCGATCACGTGATCTGGCATGAAAACTGGAGCCCCTATATCCCGGAACGCGCAATGCATCTGTCACGCGATCTGCCGGTGATCGGCATGCGCGCCGAGGCGCTGGTGGATGTCGAGCCCGCGCGACGGCTGGCCATGTTGCAGGCCGGTCTGGTGGCGGCCGTCTGCCTGGCCTTTGGCGCGCTGCTGTTCCTGGCGACCGAACGGCGGCGCACCCTGGCCCTGGCCAATGCGCGCCTGGAGGGGCGCGTGGCCGAGCGCACGCGCGAGCTGTCTGGCGCCAATGCCGCGTTGCGCCGCGAGGTCAGCGAGCGTATCGCGGCCGAAGCTGCATTGAAAAAGGCGCAGGACGATCTGGTGCAGGCGGGCAAGCTGTCGGCGCTGGGGCAGATGAGCGCGGGCATCAGCCACGAGTTGAACCAGCCCCTGATGGCGATCCGCCAATATGCCGAGAATGGCGCGGCCCTGCTGGAGCGTGGCAAGCCCGAGGTGGCGGCCCAGAACCTGCGCCGCATCGGCGATCTGGCCCATCGCATGGCGCGCATCATCCGCAACCTGCGCGCCTTTGCCCGGCAGGAAAGCGAGCCGATGGGCCGGGTCGATCTGGTGGCCGTGATCAATGCCGCGCTGGAGTTGTCGGAAACGCGCCTGGCGCGCGACGGGATCACCGTGGACTGGGCCCCGCCCGCGCCGATCCATGTGCTGGGCGGCGAGGTGCGGCTGGGCCAGGTTCTGGTCAACCTGATCGGGAACGCCGCCGATGCGATGGCGGGTCTGCCGGTGCGGCGCATTCAGATCTCGTTGCGCCACCAGGATGAGCGGGTGCTGCTGGAGGTGGCCGACACCGGGCCCGGGATCGAGGAGCCCGAGAAGATATTCGATCCGTTCTACACCACAAAGGCCGTTGGCGCGGCCGAGGGGATGGGGCTGGGGCTGTCGATCTCCTACGGGCTGGTGCAGAGCTTTGGCGGCGCCATCCGTGGCCGCAACCGACCCGAGGGTGGCGCCATCTTCACGGTGGAACTGACGCCCGCCGCGCGCCCTGACATGCCCGCCCCGGAGGTCGCGGCATGATCCGGCAGGTGCTGATCGTCGACGATGACGCCGCCGTGCGCGAGGCGCTGGCCCAGACGCTTGAGCTGGCCGATCTCAGCCCGCGCTGCACCGGCAGTTTCATCGAAGCCAAGGACCATATCTCGGAAGGGTTCGAGGGGGTGATCCTGTCCGATATCCGGATGCCGGGGCGCGACGGGTTCTTCCTGTTGCAACACAGCCGCAAGATTGATCCCGATCTGCCGGTGATCCTGCTGACGGGTGAGGGGGATATTCCCATGGCCGTGCGCGCCATGGGGCAGGGGGCTTTCGGCTTTCTGGAAAAACCCTGCGCTGCCGCCGATCTTCTGGCCGAGGTCGAGCGCGCGCTGAAAACCCGCGCGCTGGTGCTGGAAAACCGCCGTCTGAAGGCCCAGCTTGAGGCGGGCGATCCGGCGGCGCGGATGCTGTTCGGCACATCGCCGCTGGCCGTGGCGCTGCGTGACAGGGTGCGTGCCGTGGCGCGCACCCGCGCCGAGGTGCTGGTCAGCGGCCCGCCCGGCAGCGGCATTTCCAAGGTGGCCGAGGTCATTCACCTGTGTTCCGCCATGGCCAAGGGGCCTTTCGTCAAGGTACCCGCCGCCGGGCTGGATGCGGCCGGTGTCGCCGCCGCGATCGACAGCGCCAAGGGGGGCAGCCTGTTTCTGGATGAACTGGGCGCCATGCCCGCGGATGCACAATTTGCCCTGCTGGAACAGCTTGAGACCGGTCAGGACATGCGCCTGATCGCGGGCAGCAGCGGTGACCTGGCGGCGATGGTCGCGGAAGGCCGGATGAACCCGGATCTCTACTACCGGCTGGACGTGATGCCGGTGCAGATCCCCGCCCTGTCCGAACGGCCGCAGGATATTCCGATCCTGTTTCGCCATTACGTGGCCCTGGCCAGCGAACAGGCGGGGCTGACCCCGCCGCCGGTCGGGCCCGAGGTGATCGGCGCGCTGATGGCCAGGGATTGGCCGGGCAATGCCCGCGCGCTGATGTCGGCCGCGATGCGGTTCGCGCTTGGGCTTGAGGCCGGAACAGGCGGCGATGATGTTGACGGGCAGGATGCGGGGCGCGGTCTTGCCGAACAGATGGCCCAGGTCGAACGCTCGATCCTCGTGGCGGCGCTGCGGCGGCATGCGGGTCGCGCGGCCGAGGCCGCGCGCGAGTTGAAGCTGCCACGCAAGACGCTTTACGACAAGCTGACGCGCTATGGCCTGCGCCCCGAGGATTTTCGCTGAACCGCGCGACGGGGGCGCCACGGGGGCGCAACCGGGGGCGTATGGGGGGCAGCCGGGGAATCGATAAAACCGATTCGTGCCACTGATTCGTTTCGCTCTGTGCGGATTTCCGCAATATCGGCCTCATGCCTGTGCGGATTTCCGCACGGCCGGCGTTGCGCGCAACGCCGCCATGCGCTGAGTGCATGGGTAAGTGATTGCCTTATATGGGTTTTCTCAAACCGCCCGTGAATCGCGCACATTTGCTTGAGACTTGCGTGATTGCGGTCAGTGTTTGCACCGCAGCGCCCCCCGTGGGGGCAAGACATGCAACGTCTCAATTCTGGGAGGAGAGACCTATGAAATTCCTGACATCCGCCGCAATGGCACTGGCACTTACCGTGACCGCAGGGGCTGCCGCAGCAGCCTGTGATCCGGGTGAGATCGTCATCAAGTTCAGCCACGTGACCAACTCGGACAAGCACCCCAAGGGCATCGCCGCCACGCTTCTGGCCGAGCGCGTGAACACCGAGATGAACGGCAAGGCCTGCATGGAGGTCTTCCCGAACTCCACGCTCTACACGGACGAGAAGGTCCTGGAAGCGATGCTGCAGGGCGACGTTCAGTTCGCGGCCCCCTCGCTGTCGCTGTTCGAGCCGATCACCAAGCAGTTCCGCCTGTTTGACCTGCCCTTCATGTTCAAGGACATCGCGGCCGTGGACGCGTTCCAGGCATCGGGCACCGGCCAGGAGATGCTGCAGTCGATGACCCGCCGTGGCGTTCTGGGCCTGGGCTTCTGGCACAACGGGATGAAGCAGTTCTCGGCCAACAAGCCGCTGATCATGCCCGAAGATGCGAAGGGCCTGAAGTTCCGCGTGCAGCCGTCCGACGTGCTGGTCGCGCAGATGAACGCGCTGGGCGCCACCGCACAGCCGATGGCCTTTGCCGAAGTCTACGGCGCGCTGCAGACCGGCGTTGTCGATGGTCAGGAAAACAGCTGGTCCAACATCTACGGCCAGAAGTTCTTCGAAGTGCAGGACGGTGTCACCGAAACCAACCACGGCATCATCGACTACATGGTCGTGACCAGTGTCGACTGGTGGGAATCGCTGGACGCCGACGTGCGTGACCAGCTGGCCACCATCCTTGACGAAGTCACCACCGCGCGCAACGCGGCCGTTCTGGAAGTGGACCGTGCTGCACGTCAGTCGATCCTGGATGCCGGCGGCAAGATCGTCGAGCTGACACCCGAGCAGCGTGCGGCATGGGTTGAAGCGATGAAGCCCGTCTGGGCGCAGTTTGAGGCCGAAGTCGGCGCCGAGAACATCGCTGCGGCACAAGCCTTCAACAACTGATCCGACCGGATCACACCGGGGTGCGCCACAACAGGCGCGCCCCGTCGTTCCGGATGCGGAACACGAAATCATTACAACATGGGGGACTACCGATGTCTGGGCCAGGCCGATACGAGCCGCGCAGCATGCTGGGGAAGGTCGTGCATGAGTTCGAGGAAACCGCCATCGCGGTGATGCTCGGGTTGATGACGCTGCTGACCTTCGTCAACGTCATCATGCGCTATGTCTTCAACTCGATGGTGATCTGGGGCCTTGAGGTCGTTCTGATCCTGTTTGCGTGGCTGGTGCTGTTCGGCATCACCTATGCGTTCAAGGTCACGGCGAACCTGGGCGTGGATGCAATCATCTCGATCGTGTCGCCACGGGCGCGCTATGTCCTGGCGCTGCTGGCGGCCGCATGCTGCCTGGCCTATGCGATGCTGATCGCCAAGGGAGCCTGGGATTACTGGGCGCCTTTCGCCGGGTTGCAGCAGACCACGGGCCATTGGTTCCCCACCGGATTCGATGCCGGAACGCGGGATCGCGCCTTCTTCGAAACCGATCAGGTGCCCATGCTGGAATGGCTGCGCTTTCTGGAGGATGCGATCAACCAGGGCGAAACCTATTCCAAGTTGCCGCGCGCTATTCCCTACATGATCCTGCCGATTGCCTCCTTGCTGATGCTGTTCCGCATCATCCAGGTCACGATCCGCATCGTGAAGGGCGAGCAGCAGAGCATGATCGTCAGCCATGAAGTCGAGGACGCGCTTGACGAAATGGCCCGGAACCGTCGGGAACAGGAGCAGTAAATGGACGTCTTCATCCTTTTCACGATGGTCATCGGCCTCATGCTGATCGGCGTGCCGATCGCCGTGTCGCTGGGCCTGTCTTCCATCCTGTTCATGCTGGCGCTCAGCGATACCTCGCTGGCGGCGGTGGCGGCCTCGCTCTATAACGGCATGGCCGGGCATTACACCTTGCTGGCGATCCCCTTCTTCGTGCTGGCGTCAAGCTTCATGTCCACGGGCGGCGTGGCGCGGCGGATCATCCGCTTTTCCATCGCGCTGGTGGGCCATCTGCCGGGCGGTCTGGCCATCGCGGGCGTGTTTGCCTGCATGATGTTCGCGGCCCTGTCGGGATCCAGCCCCGCCACCGTGGTGGCGATCGGCACGATCGTGATCGCGGGTATGCGGCAGGTCGGCTATACCCGCGATTTCGCCGCTGGCGTGATCGCGGTGGCAGGCACGCTGGGCATCCTGATCCCGCCGTCCATCGTGATGGTGGTCTATGCCTCGGCCACGGATGTGTCGGTGGGACGTATGTTCCTCGCGGGCGTCATTCCGGGCCTTCTGGCCGGCTTCATGCTGATGGTCACGATCTATGTCATCGCGCGTGTCCGCAACCTGCCCAAGGGCGAGTGGCTGGGCTGGGGCGAGGTCTGGGCCTCGGGCCGTGATGCGGGCTTCGGGCTGATGCTGATCGTCATCATCCTGGGCGGTATCTATGGCGGTATCTTCACCCCGACCGAGGCGGCAGCGGTGGCGGCGGTCTATGCCTTCCTGATCGCCTGCTTCGTCTATCGTGACATGGGCCCGCTGGCCCGTCCCGAGGGCGAGCGCAACCTGACCCTGCTGGACAGACCCATCGCGCTGGTCACGGCCTTCTTTCATCGTGACATTCGCAACACCCTGTTCGAGGCGGGCAAGCTGACGGTCACGCTGATGTTCATCATCGCCAACGCGCTGATCCTCAAGCATGTGCTGACCGACGAGCAGATCCCGCAGCAGATCGCGGGCGCCATGCTGGCGGCGGGGTTCGGCCCGGTCATGTTCCTGGTGATCGTGAACGTGATCCTGCTGATCGGCGGACAGTTCATGGAACCCTCGGGGCTGATCGTGATCGTGGCACCGCTGGTCTTCCCGATCGCGATGGAACTGGGGATCGACCCGATCCATCTGGGCATCATCATGGTGGTGAACATGGAGATCGGGATGATCACGCCGCCGGTGGGTCTGAACCTGTTCGTGACCTCGGGCGTGGCGGGCATGCCGATGATGCGCGTCGTGCGCGCGGCGCTGCCCTTCCTGGCGGTCCTGTTCGTGTTCCTGATCCTGATCACCTATGTGCCGATCATCTCGACGTGGTTGCCGACACTGATGATGGGACCAGAGATACTGGTGCGCTAGCGCGCCAGGGTCACGGAAACGCAAAACGGCGCGGGGGCAACCTCGCGCCGTTCTTCATTTTGACGTGGTTCGTTTTCAGGAGGTCCGACTGGCCTCGAGCGCGGCCACGATGGGGCAGAAATCATCCGCCGTCAGGCTGGCACCGCCGACCAAAGCACCGTCCACCTCTGGCACGGCAAAGATCTGCGCGGCATTGTCGGGCTTGACCGAGCCGCCATAAAGCAGCCGGATCGCGCCGCCTGTCTGCGGGCTGAAACGGTCGATCAGGCGCGCGCGCAGGAAGGCATGCACCTCGGCGATCTGGTCGGTGGTGGCGATGCGGCCCGTACCGATGGCCCAGACGGGTTCATAGGCGATCACCACGCTGTCGGCGGTGGCGCTGTCGGGCACCGAGGCATCAAGCTGCGCGCCGATCACATCCAGCGTGGCGCCGGCGTCACGCTCGGCCAGTGTCTCGCCCACACAGATCACCGCGATCAGGCCAGACGCCTGGGCGGCCTGCGCCTTGGCGCGCACCGTGGCGCCGTCCTCCTGGTGATCGGCGCGACGCTCGGAATGGCCAAGGATCACGGCCGCAGCACCGGCATCTGCCAGTTGCACGGCCGAGATGTCGCCCGTATGCGCGCCCGCCGCGTTCCAGTGGCAATCCTGCGCGCCGATCATCATGGCGCTGTGACGGACCTGTTGCGATGCGGGATGGATCAGGCTGGCAGGCAGGCAGATCAGCAGATCGGCGTCAGGTGCGGGGCAGGTCGCCGCGATGCGGTCCAGCTGCACCAGATCGGCCAGCAGACCGTTCATCTTCCAGTTGCCCGCCGCCATCTTGCGCCGCATGTGCCGCCCTCCGTTCCGTTGCCGCCTTTCCTTACAGACAGGGGGCGCGCAATTCCAGACCGAAGCCGGCCATCCACCCGATCGGCTGTCGCCGCGTTCTGCGAGCTGTCAGTTTTCGCCGCGTTCCGCGAGCTGTCAGTTTTCGCCGCGTTCCGCGAGCTGTCAGTTTTCGCCGCGTTCCGCGGCGAGGGCCTCGACATCCTTGAACTTGATCGATTCGCCGCAACCGCAGGCATCCTCGACATTGGGGTTGTTGAACTTGAACCCCGATTCCAGCAGCGATGTCTGATAGTCGATCTGCGTGCCGAACAGGAACATCTGCGCCATCGGCGCGATCATCACCCGCGCGCCGTCCTGTTCCACGACCTCGTCCATCGGGTTGACGTCCGAGGCATATTCCATCGTGTATTCCATCCCCGCGCAGCCGCCTTTCTTGACGCCGATGCGCAGGCCCTTGTGGCCATCCTTCTGCATCAGTCGCGCGATCTGGCGCGCGGCGGCCTCGGTGATGGTGACAGCCTGTTTTCCGGGTATGGCGAACATCGTTCCAGCCTCTCAGCGTTTCGTCGGCCCTGCGGGCCGGATCACATGAACCCCAGCTCAAGCCGGGCTTCGTCGCTCATCATGTCCATGCCCCACTGGGGCTCCCAGGTCAGTTCCACATCCACATGCTTGACGCCCGGCAGCGGCTCGATCGCATCGGCGACCCAGCCCGGCATCTCGCCGGCCACGGGGCAGCCGGGGGCCGTCAGGGACATGATCACGCGCACTTCGTTCTGCGGGTTGATGTCGATGGTGTAGACCAGCCCCAGATCATAGATATTGACCGGGATTTCCGGGTCATACACCGAGCGGCAGGCCTCGACGACCTGGTCGTAGAGCGGGTGATCGGTGCTTGAGGGGGCGATCAACGGGGTGCCTTCAAGCGGCTCTGCATTCTGGGTCATTCTTTGTCCTGGGGTCTGTCCTGCGGATTTCCTGACTGAACATATAAGGATAGGGGGCGGATTCGTCCAGTGTCGCCGCGGCATCGGTGGCAAGATTGGGCGGGACGCCCGGCATCAGGCGCCGCTCTTGCAACGCAAGGCCCGCAAGCCTATCTTTGGATGGTGTGCTGCGCGCCGAGGCTGACCCGGCCCGCCGCCTGCCTGCCCCCGGTCGTTTTTTCATTCGCCCCCGTGCCGTTATCCCGCAGCTTTCGTGCGGGGTGGTCACGCGGGTGATGGCCGGGATCGACCCGCACGGCATCCGCCGCGCGGCGCTTCAGCCGGAAGGAACCGGTCATGTCCAAAAAAGGCAACAAGACCAAAGGCAACAAGGAAGCCAAGAAACCCAAGCAGGAAAAGCCGCGGGTTCTGGCGACAGCCAATTCCGGCGCGGGAAAGACCGCGCTGAGCGTTGGCGGCAAATCCGTCAAGTAGCGGCCCCGCGCCCACCGGCCTGCCGTCTTGGCATTTGGCGCAAAACGTCCCATAGGGGGCGCATGCGACGATGGGCACAAGAGGCTGACAGATGACACAGACGGCAGGGCGGTTTCGCTTCGACCTCACGGCGACCGATGGCAAGGCGCGCACCGGGGCGATCACGACGCCGCGCGGCACGATCCGCACACCGGCGTTCATGCCCGTTGGCACGGCGGCGACGGTCAAGGGGATGCTGCCCGAAAGCGTCGCCGCGACCGGCGCCGACATCCTGCTGGGCAATACCTATCACCTGATGCTGCGCCCTACCGCGGAACGGATCGACCGGCTGGGCGGCCTGCACCGTTTCATGAACTGGGACAAGCCGATCCTGACCGACAGCGGCGGCTTTCAGGTCATGAGTCTGGCCGCGCTGCGCAAGCTGACCGAGGAAGGCGTCACCTTCAAATCGCATATCGACGGATCGCGCCACCACCTCAGCCCCGAACGCAGCATGGAGATCCAGCGCCTTCTGGGCAGTGACATCGTCATGTGCTTCGACGAATGCCCCGCGCTGCCCGCCACCGATGCCGAGGTGGCCCGCGCCATGCGCCTGTCGATGCGCTGGGCGCAGCGATCACGCGATGCTTTCGGGGACCGGCCGGGCCATGCGCTGTTCGGGATCCAGCAGGGCGGCGTGACGCAGGATTTGCGCGCCGAGAGCGCCGAGGCGCTGCGCGCCATCGGCTTTGACGGCTATGCCGTGGGCGGCCTTGCCGTGGGCGAGGGGCAGGAGGCGATGTTCGGCGTGCTGGACTATGCGCCCGACATGCTTCCGCAAGACAAGCCGCGCTACCTGATGGGCGTGGGCAAGCCCGACGACATCGTGGGCGCGGTCAAGCGCGGCATCGACATGATGGATTGCGTGCTGCCCTCGCGATCCGGGCGCACCGGCCAGGCTTTCACCCGGCACGGCGTAGTCAACATCAAGAACGCGCGCCACCAGGACGATCCGCGCCCCCTGGACGAGGGGTGCACCTGTCCCGCCTGCCGGGGCTACAGCCGCGCCTACCTGCACCATGTGTTCCGCGCGGGCGAGATGATCTCGGGCATGCTGCTGACATGGCACAACCTGCATTACTATCAGGACCTGATGCAGGGCATGCGCGATGCCATCGCGGCACAGCGTTTCGCCGCATTCGAGGCCGATTTCCACGCCCGGCGGGCCGAAGGGGATATCCCGCCGCTTTAAGCCTGGCCGCAAGGGCGGCATGGATATTTGAGGCAAGAAGAAACGGGCAGGCCCTGCGCCCCTTCCGCACGGGGCCGGGCGGCAGAGGGGCCGGTGGCGGGCGCGGAAGGGGGTTTCTCCTTGCACGGTCATCGGCGTCCCCGCCTGTACCGCGTGATCATTCTGGCGGATTAACCTTAACATTCGGTTTCTTCTTGCCTTAAATATCCATCTGCCGCTGCGGCAGGCGCAAAGGGGGGCAGGGGATGGATTACGGCTATGATCTGGGTAGCTACGGGCGGCGCGTCAGCACAGCATCGCCTCAGGCGCAAACCTGGTTCGACCGGGGGCTGAACTGGACCTTCGGCTTCAATCACGAGGAAGCGGTGGCGTGTTTCCAGCGCGCGCTGGAGGCCGATCCCGGCTGCGCCATGGCCCATTGGGGCATCGCCTATGCGATGGGGCCGAATTACAACATGCCCTGGGTGCTTTACGATGAGCCGGGCAAGGCGGCGGCGCTGGCGCGCGCCCATGCGGCCACCCAGGCGGCGCTGGATGTGATCGAAACCGTCACCCCGCCCGAGGCCGCGCTGATCCGCGCGCTGGCCGCGCGCTATCCGCAGGCCGTACCCATCCCCGACATGCGGCCCTGGGACCGGGCCTTTGCCGATGCCATGCGCGCGGCGCAACGGGCGCATCCGGGCGATCTTGATATCCTGTCGGTCACCGCAGAGGCGATCATGGACCTGACCCCCTGGCAGATGTGGGACCTGAAGACCGGCCAGCCCGCGGCCAAGGCCGCGACGGCCGAGGTGCGCGCCCTGCTGGAAGGGGCCATGCGCGATCTGCCCGGCGCGATGGGTCATCCCGGTATCCTGCATCTCTATGTGCATCTGATGGAGATGTCGCCGTTTCCCGAAAAGGCGTTGCAGGCGGCGGATATTCTGCGAACCCTGGTGCCGGATGCGGGTCATCTGGTGCATATGCCCACGCATATCGACGTGCTGTGCGGCAATTACCACGACGCCTTGCATTGGAACCAGGCGGCCATCGTGGCGGATCGCAAATACCTGGACCGTGAAGGGGTGATGAATTTCTACACCGGCTACCGCGTGCATGATTACCATTTCGCGGTCTATGGTGCGATGTTCCTGGGACAGTACCGGCCCGCCCTGGCGGCGGCCGAGGAACTGATCGCCACGATGCCCGCAGAGTTTCTGCGCATCCCGTCACCGCCGATGGCGGATTTCTTCGAAAGCTATCTGGCGGTCAAGCAGCATGTGCTGGTGCGTTTCGGCAAGTGGGAGGAGATCATCGCGCAGGATTTGCCCGATGACCCGGTGCTTTTCTCGAACCTGACGGCGATGATCCCTTACGCCAGGGGCGTGGCGCATGCCGCATTGGGCCAGGTCGACCGGGCGCTGGCGGAACAGGCGCTGTTCCGGGCCGCCCGCGCCCGTGTGCCCGACACGCGGCTTTTGCACAACAACACCTGCCAGGACCTTTTCGCCATCGCCGAGGAGATGCTGTCGGGTGAGATCGCATACCGGCAGGGCAATTACGACGCGGCCTTCGCGCATCTGCGCGCCTCGGTCGCGGCAGATGACAACCTGCCCTATGACGAGCCCTGGGGCTGGATGCAGCCCACGCGCCACGCGCTGGGCGCGCTTTTGCTGGAACAGGGGCGCGTGGCGGAGGCCGAGGCGGTCTATCGCGAAGACCTGGGTCTGGGGGGCAACCTGACGCGGGCGCAGGTGCATCCCGACAACATCTGGGCGCTGCGCGGTCTGATGGATTGCCTCAAGGCGCGCGGAGCCGATGCCACGGCCGAGGCGCTGCTGATCCGCCAGCGGCTGGACCTTGCCCAGGCCAGGTCCGATCTGCCGGTCGAGGTGTCGTGTTTCTGCGCCCGAGGTCGCGCCGTTTGAGGGCGCGCTTGTCCGCCAATGATCAAATCATGCGCATTTCGCGCCTTGCCCTGACCGAAGCGCGGGGGCATTCTAGGCACAAGTGTCAGGGGCCAGCGCTTGAAACCGGAGTGTCCGCGCCCCAGATTAACAACAGGTAAAAGGAGACGCCCCGGTTGCCGATTGTCGGGATCGCGACGTCTGCCGAACAAAGGACCGAGCATGCAAGAACCCCTAAACCCCTCCTATCCCGTTCTGCCGCTGCGCGATATCGTCGTGTTCCCGCACATGATCGTGCCGCTTTTCGTTGGCCGCGAGAAATCCGTCCGCGCGCTGGAAGAGGTCATGGCCGACGACAAGCAGATCCTGCTGTCCAGCCAGATCGACCCTTCGATCGACGATCCGGCGTCTGACGGGATCTACGGCACCGGTGTGCTGGCAAACGTGCTGCAACTGCTGAAACTGCCCGATGGCACGGTCAAGGTGCTGGTCGAAGGCCAGGCGCGTGTGCGTATCACCGAATACCTGACCAATGACCGCTTCTTCGAGGCGCGCGCCGAATACCTGACCGAGACCACGGGCGATGCCGCCACGATCGAGGCGCTGCTGCGCACCGTCACGGCCGAATTCGAGCGTTACGCCAAGATCAAGAAGAACATCCCCGAAGAGGCGCTTGTCGCCGTGTCGGAAACCACTGACCCGGCCAAGCTGGCCGACCTGGTCGCCGGTCACCTGGGCATCGATGTGAACCAGAAGCAGGACCTGCTTGAGACCCTCAGCGTGAGCGAGCGGCTGGAAAAGGTCTATGGCCAGATGCAAGGCGAAATGTCCGTGCTGCAGGTCGAGAAGAAGATCAAGACCCGCGTGAAAAGCCAGATGGAGCGCACCCAGCGCGAGTATTACCTGAATGAGCAGATGAAGGCCATTCAGAAGGAACTCGGCGATGGCGAGGAAGGCGGCAACGAACTGGCCGAGCTGGAAGAGCGCATCAAGGCCACCAAGCTGAGCAAGGAAGCCCGCGACAAGGCCGATGCGGAACTGAAAAAGCTCAAGACCATGTCACCCATGTCGGCCGAAGCCACGGTGGTGCGCAACTACCTGGATTGGATGCTGGGCCTGCCTTGGGGTCTGAAGAGCCGCGTCAAGAAGGACCTGCACAAGGCGCAGGAGGTTCTGGATGCGGATCACTACGGGCTTGAGAAGGTCAAGGAACGGATCGTCGAATATCTGGCGGTGCAGCAGCGCAGCCAGAAGCTGAAAGGCCCGATCATGTGCCTTGTCGGCCCTCCGGGCGTCGGCAAGACCAGCCTTGGCAAATCGGTGGCGCGCGCGACGGGGCGTGAGTTCATCCGCATCAGCCTTGGCGGTGTGCGCGACGAATCCGAGATCCGGGGTCACCGGCGGACCTACATCGGCTCGATGCCTGGCAAGATCATCCAGGCGCTGAAAAAGGCCAAGACCACGAACCCGCTGATCCTGCTGGATGAGATCGACAAGATGGGCCAGGATTTCCGGGGCGATCCGGCCTCGGCCATGCTTGAGGTGCTGGACCCGGAACAGAACGCCACCTTCGTGGATCACTATCTTGAGGTCGAATATGACCTGTCGAACGTGATGTTCCTGACCACGGCGAACTCCTACAACATGCCCGGCCCGCTTCTGGACCGGATGGAGATCATCTCGCTTGCCGGCTACACCGAGGACGAGAAGCGCGAGATCGCCAAGCATCACCTGATCCCCAAGAAGACCAAGGATCACGGGTTGCGCAAAGGCGAGTTCACGATCACCGATGGTGCGTTGAACGAAATGATCCGCCGCTACACCCGCGAGGCGGGCGTGCGGAACCTGGAGCGCGAGATCGCCAAGCTTGCCCGCAAGGCGGTGACGATGATCGTCAAGAAGGAAGCGACCAAGGTCGTGGTGGACGAGGACAACCTGGATACATTCCTGGGCGTCAAGAAATTCCGCTATGGTCTGGCCGAGGCCGAGGATCAGATCGGTGTCGTCACCGGGCTGGCCTGGACGTCGGTGGGCGGTGACCTGCTGCAGATCGAGGCGTTGCGCCTGCCGGGCAAGGGCCGGATGAAGACGACGGGCAAACTGGGTGACGTGATGAAGGAAAGCATCGACGCCGCCAGTTCCTATGTGCGCTCGATCAGCCCGAAGATCGGGGTGAAGCCCACGAAGTTCGACAAGATCGACATCCACGTGCACGTGCCGGACGGGGCGACCCCCAAGGACGGGCCAAGCGCCGGTCTGGCGATGGTCACTTCGATCGTGTCGGTGCTGACGCAGATCCCGGTGCGGAAAGACATCGCCATGACGGGCGAGGTCAGCCTGCGCGGCAATGCGATGCCGATCGGCGGTCTCAAGGAAAAGCTGCTGGCGGCCTTGCGGGGCGGCATCAAGACAGTGCTGATCCCGGCCGAGAACGAAAAGGACCTGGCCGAGATCCCGGACAACGTCAAGGAAGGGCTGAAGATCATCCCGGTCAGCCATGTCTCGGAAGTTCTGAAACTGTCGCTTGTCCGCGAGCCCGAGGCAATCGACTGGGACGAGGAAGCCGAAGAGGCGGCAGCCGCCGCCGCGGTGTCCAAGTCCGAACCGCCCAGCGCGATCGCCCATTGATGGCGCGCGGCCGGAGCGCCTTTTTGGCGTGACGGAATGCGGTGCAAAAAAGGCAGACGGCAGCCCTGTGATGGGGCTGCCGTTTTTTCCGGCCTTGTCTTGCAGGCAGCGATATGTGTTTCCTGTCTTGCAACAGACTCATGCCGAGGGGCGGTGTGCTGGTGAACGGTTCTGAAAAGTTAGGGAATATGATGATGACCAAACCCAAGGCGACAAAAGCAAAATCCGCGACGGCAAAGCCCAAGTCCGCTTTGAGAACCAAGGCTGCGGCCAAACCTGCACAGGCTGCGAAAACTGGCGCAAGACAGTCCTATACGCCAACGGTGAAGCCGGTCACGCCAGCGGTGGTTGTTGCTGAGGCGGCAACAATGCCACCGGCAGAGCCCCCCGCAGCCCCGATCAAGCCTGCCGCCTTGGAAGGTCTGCCGCCGATCAGCGACGCGATCCCTGCAACCCCCAAGTTGGTGCAGCCCACCGCGCCTGAGGTGCAGGGCCCCGAGATGAAGAAACGCGAACTGGTGGATGCGGTCGTGAAACGCTCGGGCGTCAAGAAAAAGGATGCCAAGCAGGTCGTTGACGCGATGCTGGCGATCCTGGGCGAGACGCTTGCGGAGCAGCGCGAGATGGTCCTGCAACCGATGGGGCGGCTCAAGGTGACGCGTGTCAAGCCGACCAATGGCGGGCAGGTCCTGATCTGCAAGCTGCGCCAGAATGCCGGGGGCGAAAAAGCGGATAAAGAGGCTCTTGCAGAGGACGACGACTGAGTCTAAAAGCCCTCGGACCGGGTGATTAGCTCAGTGGTAGAGCGCTTCGTTCACATCGAAGATGTCAGGAGTTCGAATCTCTTATCACCCACCATCCTTTCTTTTCGATGGTGCACCAACCTCCCTGCGCGGTGCCGCGCGGGGTGCTTTGCATGTGCATGGGATTTTCTGATCCACCCTGCGCGAAGCGTGCCGATCCGGTCTTGCGCGCGGTGACAGCTTTGGCTAATCAGGCCGCAGGGGTGATTAGCTCAGTTGGTAGAGCGCTTCGTTTACACCGAAGATGTCGGGAGTTCGAGTCTCTCATCACCCACCATCCTGTCATGAAGCGAAATTAGGCTATGCAGATCAGACGCTTGCGCCGATCAGCGGTCCCAGTGTCGTGCCAGCCGGTCAGCCGCCAGGAAAAGGCAAAGGCTGATTGCGGCCAGCAGGATCAGGGCGGCGAACATCAGGTCGGTCTGGGCGCGGCCATTCGACAACAGCATCAGATGCCCCAGGCCCTTCGAGGCGCCGACCCATTCTGCGATGATCACCGCAAATGGGGCCTGCACCGCAGCCAGCCGCAGGCCCGAGCCCAGTGACGGCAGGGCATGGGGCAGTTGCAGCAGCATCAGGCGCGGCCACGGGCGGGCCTGCATCTGGCGGGCCAGATCATCGAGATCGGCAGGCAGGCGCATCAGCCCGTCAAAGAAGGCCGATGTCACCGGGAAATAGGTGACCAGCGCCACCATCACGATCTTGGACGGCGCGCCATAGCCCAGCCAGAGGGTCACGATCGGGGCCAATGCAAAGACCGGCACGGCCTGGGCAAAGACCATCAGGGGACGCAGCAGGATGCGCGCGGACGGTGAGATGGCCAGATTGAGCGCGGTGGCCATGCCAAGCAGGATCCCCGCGCCCAGCCCCATGGCCAGATTACCCAGCGTGACTGCGGCCTGTGCACCCAGAAGGGCGGTATTTTCCCATAATGCCGCCGCCACCCGGACGGGGCTTGGCAGGATGAAATGCGGAACAGCCGTCGCCCAGACAACCGCCTGCCACAGGCCAAGCCCGAAGGCCAATGCCAGAATTGGGGGCATGAGGCGTCTCATGCGGCGTCATCCGCCGCCATCAGCCGGCGGTAGAGGCTGGCCTGCGCGGCCAGGGTGGCAGGGTCCGACAGCCGGCGCGGCGCCGGTGTCACCGGCAGATCAAGGGGGGCAGCCCCCGCCGGATCCAGCAGCCAGGCCCGTGTCGCCATGCGGGCTGCCTCCAACGGGTCATGGGTGATCAGGATCACGGTGCATCCGGTCAGAACCTCGGCGGCCAGATCCTGCATGGTGGCGCGGGTGGCGGCATCCAGTGCGGAAAACGGCTCGTCCAGGACGACCACGGGGCGGTCTTCCATCAACGTGCGGGCCAGGGCCAGGCGCTGGCGCTGGCCGCCCGACAGTGTGGCGGGGCGGCGGTTGGCATGGCCGTCCAGCCCGACGCGCCTGAGCAGATCAAGGGCGCGGCCACGGTCGGGGCGCGCGCCACGCAGCCTTGCGCCCAGCGTGACATTTTCCAGCGCATCGGCCCAGGGCAGCAGCTGGTCGGTCTGCGCCATGAGTGTGACGCGACCCGCCAGTGATGCGCCATCGTCAGCGGTGATGCCCCCCGTCAGATACGCGGGGCAGGGCAGGCTGGCCACTAGCCGCGCAAGGCTGGATTTGCCGACCCCCGATGGCCCCAGCAGCACGGTCCAGGCACCGGCCGCGCAATGCAGGTCCAGTCCGGGGCAGAGCAGCCGATCGCCCATCCGCAAATCGCCCATCAGATGCAGGTCGGGTGCGGTCATGGCGCGGCCATGTCCCAAAAGCCGACCTCCAGCCGTGTCGCCGTTGCAAAGCGCGCGGCCAGGGTGGCCGCACGGGGCAGGTCGGCCCAGCCCGGCCCGAGGCGCCGTTCCAGCGCGGTGTCGATCAGCGCGCCGACATCGTGGCAAAGCTGCTGATAGTCCTGCCCGCCATAGGTTTCGATCCAGTCCGCATAGCGCCCGCCCGAACCCGCCAGCCGTGCGCCGATCGCGCCATAGCCCAGAACGCAGGGCGCAAGTGCCGCCAGAAGATCGAGGATATCGCCGGAATACCCGGCCTCCAGCACATAGCGGGTATAGGCCAGGTTCGCGGCTACCTCCTCGGTGCTTTCCAGGGCGTCCGGGGTGATCCCGGCCTGCGCGCAGATGCGGATATGCAGGGGCATTTCCACATGGGTCAGGGCGTGCAGCGTGGCGGCAGCCGCCTGCATCTCGGCCAGGGTATCGGCCTTTGCGGCAACCAGCGCCCAGGCGCGGGAGAAATGGATCAGAAACACGTAATCCTGCGCCAGGTAGCGCAGGAATGCCGCGCGGGGCAGCTGGCCCGTCCGCAACCCTTCGACAAAGGGATGATGCGTATAGGCCTGCCACTGCGGCGCTGCATCGCGCCAGATGGCGAAGGCGCGGCCATAGTCGGGATCGGTCATTCCGTGGCCCCGCTGACATCCACCGCCAGATCGGCGGCGGGGATGCCGCCGGGCGTTGCGCCGGACGCGGCCAGAAACGCCTCGAGGCGCTGATAGCGCCCCAGGTCCAGCGCGGCGGGGCGCAGGGCAAAGCGCGGCCAGGTATCGGCCCAGGCCAGCCGGTTCAGATCGGTATCCAGCGCCTTGTCGGTGTCGCGGAAGATCTGCCATGCCGTGTCGGGATCGTTGACGATATCCAGCGCCGCGCGTTCCGTGGCGGTCAGAAAGCGCGCGATCAGGGCCGCGTCCATGCGTGTGGGATCGGCGACATAGATCAGCTCGTCATAGCTGGGGATGCCTTCGGCCTCGGGGAAAAAACAGCGCCCGGTCTTGCCTTCCAAAGCCAGCTGGTTCAGCTCGAAATTGCGAAAGGCGCCGATCACCGCATCGACCTGCCCCGACATCAGCGCGGGGCTGATCGACCAGCCGATGTTGATCTGTTCGACATCCTTGGGGGTCAGCCCGTGATGGGCGAGCATGGCATTCAGCATCACCTCCTGTACGCCGGCCACGGCAAAGCCGACCTTGCGGCCTTTCAGGTCGGGGATGGATTGCACCGGCCCGTCCGCCAGCACAACAAGGCAGGTCAGCGGGGTTTCCACCAATGTGCCCACACGCACCAGCGGCAGGCCCGCATGGCGGCTGAGGTGCAGTTGCGGCTGGTAGGACACCGCCAGGTCCACCCGGCCCGCCGCCACCATGCGGGGCGGATCGTTGGGATCGGCGGGGGTGACGATCTCGACCTCAAGCCCCGCTTCGGCGAAATACCCCTTTTCACGGGCCAGGATGATCGGGCCGTGATCGGGGTTCACGAACCAGTCCAGCATCAGGGTCAGCTTGTCCTGTGCCTGTGCCTGTAGGGGCAGGGCGAGGCTCAGGCTCAGGGCGAGGGTTGTCAGCATGCGTTTCATCACGGGCCTTTCAGGGGGTCAGGAATCGGTGGGAGGGACGGCCAGCAGGGCAATCTTGCCCGGCCAGCGGGATTGCAGGGCCAGCCCTGCGTGATGCGCGCGCAGGCCGGTGCGGCAGGCGAGGATCACGCGCGACGTGCCGGGGGGTGGGGTGTAGCCTTGATCGGGGCCAAGATGCAGGGCATCGGCGCGGAAGGGGGCGGGTTCTTCGGTGCGAAGGTCGATGATCAGGTCATCCGCCGCGATCTGCGCGGGCGCGATGAACCGCAGGCTGTGTGCCGGTTCCGGTGCGGTATCGAAACGAAAGCCGCCAAAGCGCCAGCGCGCGGCGTCGAAGCTGATGAGTTGTCCAAGGGGCGAGGGGCTGAGATCCAGAAGGCTCGACAGCGCCATCTGCGCCTGTATCGCGCCGATGGTGGCGACGACCGGCCCCATCACCCCCGCCGTGTCGCAGGTGGCGCCCCGGTCGGGCAGGTCGGGGAACAAGGCCCGCAGGCTGGGTGCCGGGCCACAAAAGCCCCCCGCATAGCCCGACAGGCCAAGGGCAGAGGCCGCGATCAGCGGCTTGCCTGCGTCCATGCAGGCATCCGACAGGGTCAGGCTGGCCGCGAATGTATCGGCGCAATCCAGCACCAGATCGGCACGGGCGACAAGGGCGGGCGCATTGGCCGGGTCCAGCCATGCGGTGACGGCATTGACCGTGACCTCGGGGTTCAGGGCGGCCATGGCCGTGGCGGCTGCCCCGGCCTTGAACTGCCCGACCTGGTCCATCCGGTAAAGCGGCTGACGGTGCAGGTTATGGGCGGCGATCCGGTCGCCATCGACCAGGGTGATGCGCCCCAGGCCCGCGCCGCAGAGGTATTGCAGCACCGGCACGCCCAGCCCGCCCGCGCCCACGATCAGCACATGGGCTGCGGCCAGCCGTGCCTGACCTTCTGCGCCGACCTGCGGCAGGATCACCTGACGGGCGTAGCGGGTCATCCGGCCACCTTCAGCCAGTCGCGCATCCGCGCCTCGGGATCGGCGTTCAGCGTGATGTCGGTCACCGCGGCGACCAGATCGGCCCCGGCGTTCAGGCAGGCTTGCCCACGTTCGGGGGTCAGCCCGCCGATCGCGCAGAGCGGAACGTCACCAACAAGCCGCTTCCATTCGGTCACCCGCGCCAACCCCTGCTGATGCCATTTCATCTGCTTGAGGATCGTGGGGTAAACCGGCCCCAGCGCGACATAATCGGGCGACAGCGCCAGTGCGCGGTCCAGTTCCGCATGGTCATGTGTCGAGAGGCCCAGCTTCAGCCCCGCACGGCGGATCGCGGGGATATCGGCGGTTTCAAGGTCTTCCTGCCCCAGATGCAGCCAGTCCGCGCCCGCGTCGATGGCGATCTGCCAGTGGTCATTGATCACCAGTGCGGCACCATGCTGGCGGGCCAGTGTCAGACCGGCGCGGACCTCGGCCTCGGTGCTGGCGCTGTCCTTGTCCTTGATCCGCAGTTGCACCAGCCGGACGCCAAGCGGCAGGGCGCGGGCAAGCCATGCGGCGCTGTCGAAGATGGGATAGAAACGGGGCAGCGTCATAGCCATGCCTTTCCGATCACGGGGGTGGAGGGGACAGCCATGTCGCGCGGCGCCATGGGATCCGCGCGATACGCAAGCGCACCTGCGCGCGCGGCCAGGCCGAAGGCTTCGGCCATGGCGACGGGATCGCCTGCCTGCGCCACGGCTGTATTGAGCAGCACCGCGTCAAATCCGGTCTCCATCGCGTCGGCGGCATGGCTGGGCAGGCCAAGCCCGGCGTCCACGACCATGGCAATGTCGGGAAAGGCCGCGCGCAGCGTCCGCAGACCATAGCGGTTGTTCAGCCCCAGACCGGAGCCGATGGGCGCGCCCCATGGCATCAGCACGCGACACCCCGCATCGACAAGGCGCTGGGCCAGCACCTGGTCTTCGGTCATGTAGGGAAACACCTCGAACCCGTCGGCCGACAGGGTCTCGGCCGCCTCAAGCGTGCCGAAGGGGTCGGGTTGCAGCGTGTCGGCATGGCCGATCACCTCCAGCTTGATCCAGTTCGTCTCGAACACATCGCGGGCCATGCGGGCGGTGGTGATCGCCTCGCGCGCGCTGTAGCAGCCGGCGGTATTGGGCAGCACATGAACGCCCAGTCCCTTGATGATCTGCCAGAACGCCTGCCCGCCACCCATTTGCCCGCCTGCGGTTTCGCGGCGCAGGGACACGGTGGCGACCGAGGCGCCGGAGGCGCGGAACGCCGCCTCCATCACGGCGGGCGAGGGGTATTGCGCCGTGCCCAGCATCAGCGGGCTGTCCAGCGTCACGCCATAGAAATCGCGCATCGCTCAGCCCCCCTGCATCGGGGCAAGCACCTCGATCCGGTCGCCGTCGCGCAGGGTCTGCGTGGCGCGGGCGCTGGCCGGGACGAAATCGCCGTTGATGGCCGTCGCGACCTTCGCCGCGCCCCAGCCCAGTTCGACCAGCGCATCGGCCAGAGTTGTTGCAGTCACTTCGCGTGGTTCTCCGTTCACCTCAATCCTCATGGAACAGGTCTCCTTTCGTGCCGGTTTGCAGGTAATCCGCCGCCTGATGCGCCAGTGCCGGGGCCATCAGGTAGCCGTGGCGGAAAAGGCCGTTCAGATGCAGCACGCGGCCCTGTCGGATCACGCGGGGGACGTGATTGGCAAAGGCGGGGCGCAGATCCGCGCCGGTTTCGATCACTTCGGCCTCGGCAAAGGCGGGGTGCAGCGCATAGGCGGCCGACAACAGTTCCAGCAGGGCGCGGGCCGTGACGGGGCCGGGCCCTGCGCTTTCGATCTGGGTTGCACCCAGCATGAAGACACCGTCGCCGCGTGGCACGATATAAAGCGGATGGCGCGGATGCAGCAGCCGCACGGGACGCGAGAGCGTGACCTCGGGGGTGTGCAGCATCACCATTTCGCCCCGCACGCCGCGCAGGCCGGGGGCCTTGGCGGCAAGACCACGGCAATCAAGAACGGTGCCGGGGATGTCGTCGGGGCGCGCTTCGTCCCGTTCGATGGTGATGCCGCGTTGGGCGAGGGCGGCGACAAGATCGGCCAGCGCGCGGCGCGGTGACAGGTGGGATTCGGTTGCGAAGAACAGCGCCTCGCGCCCCGCTGTCGCAAGGTCGGGTTCCAGGTCGGTAAGCGCCGCGCCGCTGATGCGGCTGTGGCCTGTCGTGCGGCGGGCGAAGCGGTCAAGCTCGGCCCGGTCGCGGGCGAGGGTCACGACGAGAGAGCCTTTCTGCACAACCTGCGTCACCTCGGCCCAGTCTGTTGCCGCTTGCCGGCCATGCGCGATCACGGCGGGTTCCGATGTGGCGCCTTCGCAGAAGGGCGCCAGCATCCCGCCGGCCCACCACGAACACCCATGCGCGCCGGGGGCGCCGTTGCGGTCGATCAGGCGGGGCGTGATGCCGCGCCGGGCAAGCGCGTAGGCGGCCCAGAGACCCGCAACGCCTGCACCGATGATGGTCACGTCAGCCATGCGACCAGACCGCGTGGAAATGATGCACGGGGCCGTGCCCATGGCCGACATGCAGCGTGTCGGCGGCGGCAATCGCGCCTTGCAGATAGGCATGGGCGCGGGTGACGGCGGCGGGCATGTCCATGCCCTGCGCCAGACCGGCGGCGATGGCGGCGGACAGGGTGCAGCCGGTGCCGTGGGTGTTGCGTGTCAGGCGGCGTGGCGCGGTCAGGCGCAGGGTGCCGCCCGCGGTGATCAACAGATCGGTGCAGGTCTCGCCCGAACCGTGCCCGCCTTTCATCAGAACCGCCCCCGCGCCAAGCGCCAGTAGCGCGCGGCCCTGGTCCTGCATCGCGGCCTCGTCCCGCGCGGGGGCGGTGTCCAGCAGGCGCGCGGCCTCTGGCAGGTTGGGGGTCAGCAGTGTCGCCATGGGCAGCAGGTCGGCACGCAGGCTGGCCACGGCGTCATCCGGCAAGAGCGCATCACCGGATTTGGCGATCATCACCGGGTCCAGCACCAGGGGCACGTTGCGATGGGACAGGCCCGCGGCGACCCTGCGGATCGCGTCCACCCCGCCCAGCATCCCCAGTTTGACGGCGCGAATGTCCAGATCGTCGAAAACCGCCGCGATCTGGGCGGCGATCATCGCGGGGCTTGCGGGTTCCACACGCGTCACCGCACGGGTGTTCTGCGCGGTCAGCGCGGTGATAACGCTGGCGCCATAGACGCCAAGCGCCGAGAAGGTCTTGAGATCGGCCTGGATGCCGGCGCCGCCCCCGCTGTCGGAGCCTGCGATGGTAAGTGCGATGACCGTCATGCCCGGTTGTCCTTGCGTCATGGGGATCAGCGACGGCAAGGAACGGATCAGGGGCGTGAATGGCCCATCTAAAGCACCGTTCCCTCCGCCGGTATGACCCGGATCAGGTTCGATGGGTTGGCGTGTCGCCTCTCAGCCCCTTGCGGGGCACCCCAACGGTTTGCACGGGTAAGGCTAGGGCAGATTCGGGGCCGCTTCAAGGGCGATGCGTCAGGTGGTCAGCTATAGATGCGATCGGCCTCGGGGGTGGTTTCGATCTTGGCCTGCAACCCTTCCAGCAGCGACCGTTCCGCCCGGTTCAGTCGCGCGCGGGGGTTCCAGACCACATGCACGTCGATGGCGGGCGGATCTTCGTAGGGGGGCAGACGCCACAGCCGCCCCATGGCCACATCCTCGCGCATCACATGCAGGGGCAGGGGACCCACGCCGATACCCGCCATGATCATGCGGCGCACCTCTTCCAGGTTCGACGAGGACCCGACGACCCGATCCTCCAGCCCCGCCGCGGCGCGCATCAGGGTAACCGGGCGCAGCGCATCGTTCATCTGGTCGGTGACGAAACTGACCGATGCCGCGCCCGCCAGATCGGCGGTGGACAGCCCCTCGCGCCCGAACAGCGGATGCGAGGGGCCGCAGAACAGGCCGAAGAACTCGCGGAATAGGTGGCGGTATTCCAGCCTGGGGTTGCGGTCCTTGACCAGGCAGACCGCGAAGGACACGCGCCGCGCCAGCACCTTTTCCAGCGCCTGACGGCTGGCGCTGACATCGATCGACAGGGTGGCCGCGGGGTGGCGGGCATGAAATTCGCCAAGCGCCTCGTTCAGAAGCGGGCAAACCACATGGCTGGCGATCGCGATGTTGACATGGCCTCTTACCTCTTCCTCGACCTCGCGGATGACGGTGCCGATCCGCAGGATCGCGCCGGTGATGTCCAGAGCCTCGGCATAAAGCAGACGCCCCGCATCGGTCAGAACGAAACGGCCCGGCTTGCGGTCGATCAACTGCCGGCCCATGTGGCTTTCCAGCCGTTTCAGCGCGCTGGAGACGCTGGGCTGTTGCAATCCCAGCGCTTCGGCGGCGCGGGTGACCGACCCCGCATCGACCAGCACCACGAAGGTACGCAGCAGGTTCCAGTCCAGGTCGCGGGCCAGCTTCTCGGGCGATGGGTGCATTGATCAAGCCTATAGTCGGTATCTTAGTTATCTATTGGATCAATGAATTGCCCCGTGTCAACCTGCCGCCAACACGGAGCACCCGACATGAGCATCGAACGGCGCGAAGCGCGTCAGCCCTGGATCCTGCTATCCCCCGCACTGGGCGCGGTCAGCCTGCTGCTGCTGGTGCCGCTGCTGTTCATCGTGGTCTATTCCTTCTGGCTGCGTTCCGCCGTGGGGGCCGATACGGCGGGGTTTCACCTGGACAACTGGGTAAAGGCGCTGACCGATCCCTTCTATCGCTACATCCTGCTGAACACGCTGAAGATCGCGGCAATCACCACGGTGCTTTGCGCGGTTCTGGGATATCCGGCCGCCTATTTCATCGCGCGTTCCGGCGGCAACAGGATGATCCTGCTGCTGCTTCTGATGCTGCCCTTCTGGATCAGCTACATCATCCGCACGATGAGCTGGATCAACATTCTTGGCGCATCTGGCGCGCTGAACAGTGCGTTGCTGGCGCTGGGCGTGATCGGCGCACCGCTGCAGATGCTGTACAACGAGGCCGCCGTGATCCTTGGGCTTGTCCATTTCCTGCTGCCCTTCATGGTTCTGAATGTCTATGTCAGCCTGGACGGGATCGACACCAACCTCGAAGATGCCGCCACCTCGCTGGGGGCTTCGCGATGGCAGGCCTTCATGCAGGTGACGCTGCCGCTGTCGCTGCCGGGGCTGGCCGCCGGGGGCTTGCTGTGTTTCGTGTTGGGGGCAGGCACCTATATCACGCCGCTGGTGCTGGGCGGGCCGCGTGACGCGATGTTCGCCAACCTCGTCTATGAGGCGATCATCACACAACTCAACTGGCCGCTGGGATCGGCGTTGTCGCTGCTGCTTCTGCTGGTGCTGGGGGCGTTGGTGGCGGTCTACAACCGCTATCTGGGCATGGCGCAGCTGGCCAAGGGGCTGGGCTGATGGGCTGGGGTCTGATCCGTCTTTACGCCATCGCGGTCTATGGCTTCATGTTCCTGCCGGTCGCGGTGGTGGTGCTGCTGTCGTTCAATGCAAACCAGTTCGGCAGCTTTCCCATGACCGGCCTGTCGCTGCGCTGGTTCGAGGCGCTGTGGAACAATGAAGCCGTGATGCGGGCCTTCCGCACCTCGTTGGTGCTGGGGCTGATGACGGCGGTGATATCGACCACGCTGGGCGTTCTGGCAAGCCTGGCGCTGGTGCGCTACAGGCTGCCCGGCCGCAACCTGATCACGACCGTGCTGATCGCGCCCATTCTCGTGCCCGAGGTGGTGCTGGCGGTGGCGCTGCTGCTGTTTCTGAACTGGCTGGGCATCGGCAAAAGCTTCGTGCTGCTGCTGGCGGGGCATGTGATCTTTACGCTGCCTTTCGTGATCCTTGTGGTGCAGGCGCGGCTTGTCAGCATCCGCCGCGATGTCGAGGAGGCGGCGCTGAGCCTTGGCGCATCCCCGGTGCAGACCTTCTTTTCCGTCACCCTGCCGCTTCTGCTGCCCGCCGTTGCCGCGGGGGCGCTGTTCGCCTTCACCATCAGTTTCGACGACATCACCGGCACGCTGTTCTGGAAGCCCGGTGGCGTCGAGACGGTGCCCACGCAGATCTTCTCGATGCTGCGCAATTCGATCAGCCCTGAAATCAACGCGCTGGGCACGGTGATGATCGTGCTGACCGTGGGCCTTCCACTTCTGGGGGCGGCCATCGCCCGCAGCCTGTCAATGAAACGCGGCGCCTAGAACCGCGCATCCCAACCAAGGAGAGATCGAAAATGGACAATACCAAGAGATACGAACGCCTGCTGGAGCGGTATCGCAACGGCGACATGGACCGGCGCAGCTTTCTGGGGCTGATCGGTGCGGCGGGGGCGGCTTATGGCCTGCAGACCCCCTTCGCCAGATACGCCAGGGCGCAAGGCGTGCAGCAGGTCCGCTTTGACGGGTGGGGCGGCGTGGTATCCGAGGCGTTCCGCAAACATGCCTTCGATCCCTATACTGCGGCGACCGGCATCAACGTGGTCGACGGCACGTTTTCGGGCGGCGACGAATACCTGGCGCAGGTGCGCTCCAGCCAGGAGGGGGAGTATAACATCGCCCATCTGTCGGGCGTCTTCGACTATGCCCGCTACGCGAATTTCGGCCTGACGGTCGAACTGAACACGGACAACATCCCCAACATGGGGCTGGTGATGGACGCGCTGACCAATGCCTACCGGCGCGTCACGCCGGATTACCTTTCGGCGGTGCCCTATGACTACGGCACCACGGGGCTGGCCTATAACCGCAAATATATCTCGGACGAGGAGATGAAGGAAAAAGGCGCCAGCATCCTGATCGATGCCGCCTACAAGGGCAAGATCGGCGGCTGGGCCGATTGGCGCACCCGCGTCTGGTATGGCGCGCTGCAAACCGGGCAGGATCCCAACGCCATCGCCGACATGGAAGCGGTCTGGGATGCGGTACGCAGCCATCGCGACCTTGCATTGAAATACTGGGGATCGGGGGCCGAGCTGATGAGCCTGCTGGCCGAGGAAGAGATCTACGTGACCGAGGGCTGGTCAGGCCGGATCGCGGCGCTGCAGCAGCAAGGCCATGATATCGGCTATTACGACCCGCCCAATGGTTTCGGTTGGCAGGAATGCCTGTTCGTGATCAAGGGCTCGCCGGTCGAAGCCTGCGAGGAATTGCTGAACTTCATGCTGGCGCCCGAAACCTCGATCGCGGTGGCCGAAGGGCAGAATTATCCGCCCGCGCTGGATGGCACCAAGGTGGATCTTGGCACCAAGATCCCCACCTTGCCCGCCTATGACCCGACCGGCACGCTGTCGGCGCTGACCTTTGCGGATCCGACCTATTGGAACGGGAACGAAGCGGAATGGTCCGAAGCCTTCAGCCGTGTGCAACGCGGCTTCTGATCCGCGCCTGAAACGCCGGATGCCCCGCTTTGGGGCATCCGCATCCGGTTCCAAAGGAAAGCCAATGGCCACTGTGACCCTAAGCAATATCGTCAAGCGGTTCGGCCGTTTCACGGCGGTGCATCCGATGTCCCTGGATATCCCCGAGGGCAGTTTCTGCACGCTTCTGGGCCCGTCAGGCTGCGGCAAGACCACCACGTTGCGTATGGTGGCAGGGCTGCTTGACCCGACCGAGGGCGATATCAGCATCGGTGGCAAGCGGGTGAACGATATCCCGATCCACAAGCGCAACCTGGGGATCGTGTTCCAGAACTACGCGCTGTTTCCGCATCGCACCGTGGCGCAGAACGTGGGATTCGGCCTGAAATACCGCAATGTCGACCGGGCCAGCGCCGCGCGCCGGGTGGCGCAGGCGCTGGAGCTGGTGCAGCTGCCGCATCTGTCGCAGCGCTACCCGTCTGAACTGTCGGGCGGGCAGCAGCAACGCATCGCGCTGGCCCGCGCCGTGGTGATCGAACCTGACGTGCTGCTGCTGGACGAGCCGCTGTCGGCGCTGGACGCCAACCTGCGCGAGGACATGCGGGTCGAGTTGAAGAATATCCAGACGCGGCTGGGCGTCACGTCGATTTTCGTGACCCATGACCAGTCCGAGGCGCTGGCCATGTCGGACCAGATCATCGTGATGTCCGAGGGTCGGATCGAACAGGTCGGCCCCCCTGCCGAGGTCTACAATACCCCCGCCACCGAATTCGTGGCGCGCTTCCTTGGGGCGGCCAATATCCTGCCGGCGCGGGTGACGGACCGGCGCGGCGATGATCTGGCGCTTGATGTGCCCGGTTTCGCCCGCGTGGTGATCCCGCGCGCGCGCGCGCCGCACCTGGGCGATGCGCCCGATGCCAGGCTGGTGATCCGCGCCGAGAAACTGCACCTGATGCCGCAGGACAGCCGTGACGACAAGGCCATGATGATCCCCGCCAAGGTGGAAGGTGTGGATTACCAGGGCCAGTCCGCGCGTTATTTCCTGCGCGTGGGCGATCACGCGCTGCAGGCCATCAACATGATCGATGTTGCGCCTTTCCGTGCAGGCGATAGCGTGATGCTGCGCCTCTTGCCACGCGATTGCGCGGCCCTTCCCGTCAGCTGAAAGACCCCTGACATGACCCAGCCCCTGTTGAACGCCCGCCCCGAAAGTCACCTGTTCTACCAGACCCGTGCCCGCCGCCCCGTATTGGCCGAGGCGCGCGACCTCCATATCTGGGATGTCGAGGGCAAGCGCTATCTGGACGGCTCCAGCGGGGCGATGGTCAGCAATATCGGCCATTCGCATCCGCATGTTCTGGCCGCGATGCGCGCGCAGATGGACAAGTCCACCTTCGGCTACCGGCTGCATTTCGAAACCGATCCATCCGAACGGCTGGCGGCGAAGACCGCCGCGCTGATGCCCGAGGGGATGGAAAAGGTGTTCTTCGTCTCGGGCGGGTCGGAGGCGGTGGAAAGTGCTCTCAAGATCGCGCGCCAATACGCGCTGGCCACGGGGCAGGGCAGCCGGTGGAAGGTGATCTCGCGCCAGCCCAGCTATCACGGCTGCACGCTGGGGGCGCTGGCGATCACCGGCTATGGCCCGCTGGCCGACCCATTCGCGCCGATGATGCGGGTGATGCCCAAGATCCCCGCGCCGCGCGCCTACCTGGACGGTCTGGATGCGGATGATCCCGCCACCGGCGCGCATTACGCCGCAATGCTTGAGGCCGAGATCATCGCGCAGGGCGCTGACAGCGTGCTGGCCTTCATCGTGGAGCCGATAGGCGGCGCCTCGACCGGGGCGCTGGTGCCGCCTGCGGGCTACATGCAGGCGGTGCGCGAGATCTGCACGCGCCACGGCGTGCTGCTGATCCATGACGAGGTGATGTGCGGCGGCGGGCGCACCGGCGCTTTTCTGGGGGGCGATCACTGGGGCGTGGCCCCGGATATCATCGCGCTGTCCAAGGGATTTGGCGCGGGCTATGCGCCGCTTGGCGCGATGATCGCCCATGACCGGATCGTGAACCCTGTGCTGGACCAGGGCGGCTTCGCGCATGGCTTCACCTATGCGGGCAACCCGCTGGCCTGCGCCGCCGGTCTGGCCGTGCTCGAGGTGATCGAGGCCGAGGGCCTGACCGCCAATGCCGCCCGTATCGGCGCGCTGCTGAAATCGCGGCTGGAAGGGCTGATGGACCGCTTTCCCTTCATCGGTGACGTGCGCGGCAAGGGGCTGCTGCTGGCCTTCGAGCTGGTGGCGGATCGCCAGACGATGGACCCGCTGCCCGCGGAGCTGAACGCCTATGTGGAACTGGTGGAACTGGCCTATGCCGAAGGGCTGATCATCTATGCCCGCCGCACCCGCGACGGGCGCGCGGGCGATCATTTCCTGGTCTGTCCGCCGATGACCGCGACCGAAACCCATGTGGACGAGATCATCGACAAGCTGACCGCAGCACTGTCGGCCTTTGCCCCGCAGGCCCTGCGCGCCATGGCGCAGGCGGTGTAGGCCATGGCCAAGATCATCCTGTCCTGCGCGATCACCGGGTCGATCCATACGCCAAGCATGTCGCCGCATCTACCGGTCACGCCGGATCAGATCGCGCAACACTCCATCGCCGCCGCCGACGCGGGGGCCGCGATCCTGCATCTGCATGCGCGCGATCCCGCCAATGGCCGCCCTTCGGCCCGGCCCGAGGATTTCATGGCCTTCCTGCCGCGCATCAAGGCAGGATGCGATGCCATCGTGAACCTGACCACTGGCGGCAGCGCCGTGATGACCCTGCAGGACCGGATCGCGGGGCCCATGGCCGCCGCGCCCGAGATGTGCAGCCTGAACATGGGCACGATGAATTTCGCCCTCTACCCGATGCTGGGCAAGCGCACCGACTGGCTGCACGACTGGGAAGAACCCTTTCTGCGCGACAGCGACGATCTGGTCTTCAAGAACACCCCCCGCGACATCGAGGCGGTGCTGCGCCTGATGGGGGCCGAACGCGGCGCGCGGTTCGAATTTGAATGCTACGATCTGGGCCATCTCTACATGCTGGCGCATTTCCGCGATCGCGGGCTGATCACGGGCCGCATCTTCATCCAGTTCGTGATGGGGGTGCTGGGCGGCGTGGCGGCCCGGCCCGAACATCTGACCCATCTGAAGGAAACCGCCGACCGGCTGTTCGGGCAGGATTACCTTTTCTCGACCCTGGCGGCGGGGCGCCAGCAGATGTCGATGGCGCTGGTCTCGGCCAGCATGGGCGGGCATGTGCGCGTGGGGCTCGAGGATAACCTGTACCTGTCCAGGGGCGTTCTTGCGCGCTCGAATGCCGAACAGGTGGTCAAGCTGCGCGCATTGCTCGAGGCGCTGGGCCATAGCCTTGCCACCCCGGACGAGGCGCGCGCCATGCTGGGGCTGAAGGGGCCGGACAAGGTGGGGTTCTGATCCGCCCCTGGCCTGAAACTGAAGGAAAATACCGCGATGAAAGCTTTTTTCGACGAACGCCAATGGGCGCATGATCCAAAGATGTTCATGGCCAACGGGGCGCTGTCACCCAATCCCGAACAGCCGCGGCGGATCGAGGTGCTGCATGGGGCCGCGCTGGCCGCCGGATGCCGCTTTGCCGCCCCCGCCGATCACGGCATGGGGCCGCTGGCCGCGATCCATTCGCCGGAATATCTGCATTTCCTGCAAACGATCCACGCCCGCTGGTCGCGTATCGAAGGCGCCAGCGACGAGGTGATCCCGAATATTCATCCCGACCGGCGCGGCGCGTCCTATCCGCTGTCGGCGGTGGGTCAGGCGGGCTATCACCAGGCCGATACGGCCTGTCCCATCGCGGCGGGTACATGGCAGGCTGCCTATTGGTCGGCGCAGACGGCGCTTGGCGGCGCCGGGGCGGTGCTGGGGGGCGCGGATGTGGCCTATGCGCTGTCGCGCCCGCCGGGGCATCATGCCTTCGCGGACATGGCGGGGGGCTTTTGCTTTCTGAACAATTCCGCCATCGCGGCCGAGGCGTTTCTGCGCGCGGGCAAGCGGCCTGCGATTCTGGACGTGGACGTGCATCATGGCAATGGCACGCAAGGTATCTTCTATCACCGCCGCGACGTGCTGACCGTGTCGATCCATGCCGATCCGGCGCGTTTCTATCCTTTCTTCTGGGGCCATGCGGATGAACGGGGCGCGGGCGCGGGGCTGGGCTATAACCTGAACCTGCCGCTGCCACGCGGCACGGATGATGCGGGGTTCCTGGCGGTCATGGACCGGGGGCTGCAGCGGATCGCGGATTTCGGGGCCGACGTGATCGTGGTCGCGCTGGGGCTGGACGCGCATGAAAACGATCCCTTCAAGGGCCTGGCCGTGACCACGGATGGTTTTGGCAAGATCGCGGCACGTATCGCCGCGATGGGTCTGCCTGCGCTGATCGTGCAGGAAGGCGGCTATCTGCAGCCCGATCTTGGCGCGAACCTGACCAGTTTCCTGGGCGGCTGGCAAACGGGCTGGCAAACGGGTTGAATGAGGCAAGGCGCGTTCATTCCCATTCCATCTGCTCATAGGCGGCCTGTGCGTTGCGCCCGGCCAGTGCGTCGAACTGTTCCAGATAGGCAAAGGCGGACTGGTCGATGGCGGGGGCGTCGATGATGTTGCCGCCGTCCTCGATCAATGCGCCGATCCGCTGGCGCAGGTTCACAAGGTAGTCATAGGTGTCGCGCCGCGCCTTTGCCAGATCGGTTGCGGCCCCATGGCCGGGCACCAGATGCGCGGGGGCAAGGCTTGCCATCGCCTCGAACACGGTCATCCAGCTTCTGACATTGGATTGCGGCCCGTTGCCCAGCAGCCGTTCGGTATAGACGATATCGCCGGTCAACACGGTCTGGCGCGCCGGCACCCAGACATAACTGTCGCCGGGCGTATGGGCCTGACCACGGTGCATGATCTCGATCCGCAAGCCGCCCAGGTCCAGCACGTGATCCGTCTCGAAGGTGACATCGGCAAAGGCGGGTTCCGTCCCGTCCAGCCCCGTGCCCAGGAATTGCGCCAGCCCGCTCATCTGCATTGATGCGCGGGCGGTCTGGTCCGCCACGGCGGCAGCGGATGCGATCACCTGCGCGCCCTGTGCCTGCCAGTAGCCATTGCCCAGCCAGCGGTGATCCTGTCCGCCCGTGTTGATCACATGGCGCACCGGCTGATCAGTGATCGTGCGGATCGCGGTATGGATCATGGCGGCGCCTTTCCACGATCCGCCCGGATCGACCAGAACCGCACCTTCCGGCGTCACGATCAGCCCGAAGGTGGCATTGTTGGCAAGGTTTTCGGCGTTGCGCTGTTCCTTGGGGCCGACAATCGCCCAGATGTCTTGCGTCACGGGCTGCACGGTCAGCACATCGGCAAGGGCCTGAACCGGCGCCAACACCAGCCACGCGACGGCAAGAACAGGGCCAAGACGCCGGATCATTGGGGCGAGTGTCATGCAATATCCTCCGTATTTTGAATATGATCGGCCAAGGACTTGGGGCTGTCCAGTGCCAAACTCTCTGCTAAGAGGTCTGCAACCATCCGGACAGAGGGCCCCGCATGACGATCCGGCACAGCGCATGAGCACCTGGTGGCATCAGGAACGGCTGGCCGCGGTGCTGGAGGCCGTGCAGGTCACGGGCGCAGGGCGCGTTCTGGATCTTGGCTGCGGGTCTGGTGATCTGATGCTGCCGCTGCTGGATCAGCCCTGGATCGCGCGCGTTGTAGGGCTTGATCTGTCCGAAACCTCGCTGGAGAGGTGCCGCGCGCGGCTGGCCGCCCATCCACGGGGGGCGCGAGGCGAGGCGCGGCAAGGGTCCATGACCGGGCTGCATCCCGATCTTGCGGGTTTCGATTGTGCCTGCCTTGTGGAAACCATCGAACACCTGCCGCCTGCCGAACTGCCCGCGCTGGAACGGGCCGTGTTCGGCGTGATGCGGCCCGGGGCGGTGGTCGTGACCACGCCCAATGCCGAATTCAACGATCTGCTGGGGGTGCCAAGGACACGGTTCCGCCGCCCTGATCATCGGTTCGAATGGACAAGGGCGCAGTTTCGCGACTGGGTCACGGCTGTGGCCGGCAGGACAGGCTATGCGGTGCGGATCCGCGATATCGCGGGGGCGCATCCGGATCTGGGCGGCGCCAGCCAGATGGCGGTGTTTTCAAAAGGATAAGGCGCGCACCGGTATGGTGCGCGCCCTGTAGATCACCGGGTTTGACGCGGATCAGGCTGCGGCGATTGCCGGGCGGAAAGGGGCGGTATCGTCGTCCTGTGCGTCCTCGATCAGCGCCTTGTGCAGCACCTTGATCGTCTGGGCCATCTGGGACTTGTCGACCATCACCTGCATCTCGACGCGGCGGGTGCCCTGCTGCATCGCGATGGGGTGGATGCCCGCCGCATCCAGCGCGTTCAGCGCGCGGCGCATCACACCGAGGCTGGACAGGTCGCTGCCGATGACCGAGACCAGCGCAAGGTTGCGTGTCGTGATCTCGGCGCTGGGAAAGCGTTTCGCAAGATCGCGCTCGGCCCTGCGGATGGACTTGAGCGATCCGTCCAGCCAATGGGTGATGCAATTGGCGTTCGAGGTCTTGGACACGATCCAGATGTCATGCCGCGTCAGCGCATCCAGAATGGCCGCGTCATAGCCTTTCGCGCCCACCATGTCCGGCTCGAACAGTTCGAACGCATAGACGCCCAGGCCCGTGACCATCTCGACCCGGCCCGGCGTGCCGCCATCGGGGCCGATGAAGGTGCCGGGATCCTCGGGTTCGAACGCATGTTTGACGCGCAGCGGCACATCGGCCTGGCGCAGGATCTTGGCGGCATTGGGGTGGATCGCCTCCATCCCCAGGTTCGACAACTGGTCGGCCACGTCATATGATGTGCGCCCGATCTTGTGCACGGCCTCCAGCCCCACCAGCTTGGGATCGGCGCTGGACAGATGGAACTCCTTGTGGATGATCGCCTCGGCCGCACCTGTGCGCGCGGCAAGATGGGCAAAGACCACTTCCGTGTAGCCGCGGTCATATTCGCGCATCAACCCTTCGGAACATTGGGCGTAGCCCGTCACGATCGGCAGGTCCGAGGTCAGGTCCAGCCCTTCCAGCCCCTGTTCAAGGCGCTGGTCCAGACTGGGCTGGCTGTCGTCGCGCCAGCCTGTCAGGTCGACGAAGCGCGCATTCACCCCGTGGCGGTTCAAAAGCAGCGTGGTGACAAAGGCGGAATGCGCCTCGCCCAGGCCCGACAACAGTTCGCGCAGGGTCAGCAGATGGGCGTTGATCCGGAAATGCCCGTAAGAGCACAGGCGCTGCAGGTCGATCATGCAGGCGCGCGCGCCCTCGATCCGGTCACGCACGAAGGCGTCGGCGCTGTGCCGGTCGCCGATGTCGGTCAGGATCTCGCCATGCACGCGCATCATCTCGGCGCCCGTGGCGGTCAGCGCCTCGGACCAGCCTTCGTCGTTATCGGCATCCGCGAACAGGGCATAGACGCCGGACTGGCCGGATTTCTTGTGCTCCAGCAGCGCATTGGTGATCCCGCCAAAGGCCGAGACCACGAAGATGCGCCCATAGGGATCATCACGCAGATAGAGGCTGTCCAGCAGTTCGGGGGCGCGGCTCATGCAGGTGCCGCCGATCTTTTCAACGGTATGTGTCATGTGGGAATCGCGCCGGCCAGTGACGGCCGGTCGCCCTTTCGTATGTGAAATGTCAGGATGTGCCGCGGTGAAGCCGATCAGTCGGCCAGCGCGTAGGAGCCGTCGGCGCGGTGCACTTCCTTGCCGGTGACCGGCGGGTTGAAGCAGCAGGCCAGCACAAGTTCGCGGCGCGCGCGCAGCGTGTGCTTGTCATGCAGGTTCAGCGCATACATCACGCCGGGCGTGATCTGATGGACCTTGCCGGTGGCCAGATCCTCGATCTCGCCCTCGCCAGAGATGCAATAGACGCTCTCGAAATGGTTCTTGTAGTGGAACGTATGCTCACTACCGGCCTGAATGGTGGTGATGTGGAAGGAAAAGCCCATTCCGTCATCGGCCAGCAGCAGGCGCACGGATTCCCATTTCTGATCCGCCACCCGGCGATCTGTCTTCTTCTCGATATTGAAATCACGAACGATCATGTCTGCTTACTCCGCTGCAATCTTCTGGCTGTGGCTATGGGGGGCGGTCCGGGCGCGTGTCGCGGCCTCGAGGATATCGAGACCGGCCTTGAGCTGCGCCATCGGAATGGTCAGCGGGGCCAGTACCTTGACCACCTCGTCATGCGCGCCCGAGGTTTCGATGATCAGGCCCTGATCGAAACAGTCGGCGCAGATCGCACCGGCCAGCTCGCCCGAGGTCACATCGACGCCCTGCATCATGCCGCGCCCCTTGAGGGTGGCGCCGGGCACCAGGGCGGCGATATCGGCCAGACGCTGGTTCAGCACCTTGGCCTTTTCCGCGATCTCGGTCTGGAACCTGTCGTCCGACCAGAATTTCTTGAGCGCGACACGGGCCGTGATGAAGGCATGGTTGTTGCCCCGGAACGTGCCGTTGTGCTCGGCCGGCTTCCAGATGTCGAATTCGGGCCGGATCAGCAGGGCCGCGAAGGGCAGGCCCATGCCCGACAGCGACTTCGCCAGCGGGATCATGTCGGGGACAACGCCCATCTCCTCGAAGGAAAAGAACGTGCCTGTGCGGCCGATGCCCGCCTGGATGTCATCCAGGATCAGCAGCGCGCCATGACGCTTGGCCAGGGCTGCGATGCCCTTGATCCATTTGGCGGATGCGGCGTTCAGACCGCCTTCGCCCTGCACGGGTTCCAGCAGGAAGGCAGCGGGCGCGTCCATGCCGGAGGAGGGGTTGTCCAGCATCATCTCGATCTGTGCCAGCGTATCGACGCCGGGGCCGAAGGCGCCTTCATAGGGCAGGTGGGTCACGCCGGGGATCGGCATGCCCGCACCGCCGCGCTTGCCCGCGTTGCCGGTGGCGCCAAGCGCGCCCAGCGTCATGCCGTGAAAGCCGTTGGTGAAGGCCACGATATTGTGGCGCCCCGTGACCTTGCGGGCCAGCTTCATCGCGGCCTCGACCGCGTTGGTGCCGGTGGGGCCGGTCATCATGATCTTGTGATCCATGCCGCGCGGCTTCAGGATCACGTCTTCGAAGGTTTCCAGAAAGGCGGTCTTGGCGTTGGTATGCATGTCCAGGCCATGGGTCACGCCGTCCGCCGCGATATGGGCGATCAGCGCATCCTTCATGTCCGGGTCATTATGCCCGTAGTTCAGCGAGGAACAGCCCGCCAGGAAGTCGATGTAGTCGCGGCCCGATGCATCCGTCATCGTGGCGTTGGACGCCTTGACGAATTCGGTGGGGAAGCTGCGGCAATAGCTGCGGGCTTCGGATTCGCGACGGGTATAGATGCCGGAGACACCGGCGTGGTCGGTGCGTGTCATGGTGTGAACCTTTCGGTGCTTATGAGGGAAGGTGGATCAGGCCGCTTGCTGGCGGGCGCTGTCCTGGGCCTGGCGGGCGTCCGATGCTGCGCGCGCCGCGTCTTGCACGGCGGCTTTCGTTGCTTCGGAAAAGTCGATCTCGACCAGGTATTCTGTCGCGTGCGCGCCGTCGAAATGGGCGCCGCGTTCAAAATGGGGGGCATGGGTCAATATACCGCCGCGCTTGCGCGCGAAGGCCCGGAACAATCCCCAAGAGGGTTTGTTGTCCCGTGTGATGGTGGTTTCGATCCGGCTGACATCGGCCAGTTCTGGACGATCGAACAGCGCGCGCAGCATCCGGCCTGCAAGGCCAAGCCCGCGTGCTTCGGCGCTGACGGCAACCTGCCAGACAAACAGCGTGTCGGTCTTTTCGGGCGGGATATGCCCCGAAATCCAGCCGACGATCTGACCGTCGCGTTCGGCCAGAATGCAGGTGTCCGCGAAATGGTCGCATTGGATCAGGTTGAAATACATCGAATTTTCGTCCAGCGGCTTGCAGGCGCTGATCAGCGCCCAGACATCCGAGCCGTCCGCGACGGTCGGTTTGCGCAGCCGGACGTTCGGCCTTCGGGTCTTGAGCGGATTTGCAGTGTCAGACATCAGTCCCTCATGTCGCTATTTCATTCGATGGCCGAAACATAAGCTTTGGTCATCGAATTGCAACCCCTTTACGGAAATGAGCAGGAATTTGCTATTTATGCTTATATTCACTATATATTGGATGTGTGGCCAGGATGATCCTGTAGAAATCCTGGATAAATGCTTTGGTAATCGAATTTAAAGGAGGAAGCTTCATGCTTCGTCAGTCTAACGATATTCTTGCAAGTGAAACGGGTTCCGCCCAGAATGGCGCGCCGTCCACATGGGGTATCGACATGACCAGCCGATCCGAATCCGCCCTCATCACCCTGCGCCGCATCATGCATGTCACGGATACGAACGCGCGCGCGCTGGCGCGGCGCACCGGGCTGACCCTGGCGCAGATGATCGTTCTTGAAATCGTGGCCGAGGATGATCGCACCACCCCCAAGGAGATTGCCCGCCGGTCCGGCGTCAGCCAGGCCACCATCACATCCCTGATCGACAAGCTAGAGGCGCGCGGTCTGGTGACCCGCCGCCGCAGCGTGCAGGACCGCCGGCTGATCCGTGTTGCCGCCACCGAAGAGGGGCGCAGGTTGCTGGCAAATGCGCCCAACCCGCTTTACGCCGCCTTCAGCGCGCGTTTCGAGGGCCTGCCGGAGTGGGAGCAGCTGATGCTGATGTCGGCGCTGGAGCGGGTCGCGGGCCTGATGAATGCCGATGCCGTCGAGGCGCTGCCGCAGGTGGATGAGGCGCGCGCCGCCAGTATGTGAATTTTCGCACATTAAATGCCAAAATACGTAAGTTTCGTGCATTAATGTTTGGGTGTAGGGTGGTGTCGTCATCAATCCCTTGCGAAAGAGGCCAAGCATGAGCTGGAACCCCGCCCTTGATCCCCATTGCCCCACCGGCGATGACGTCGATTCCATCGAAACCGTGATCGTGCCGCGCGCCCGTGACCTGGGCGGGTTCGAGGTGCGCCGCGCCTTGCCGGCGCCGCGCCGCCAGATGGTCGGGCCTTTCATCTTTTTCGATCAGATGGGGCCTGCGGAATTCGTGACCGGGCAGGGGATCGACGTGCGTCCACATCCGCATATCGGTCTGGCCACTGTTACCTATCTGATGAAAGGCCAGATCCATCACCGCGACAGCCTGGGCACCGATCAATGGATCACGCCGGGTGCTGTCAACTGGATGGTGGCGGGCAATGGCATCACCCATTCCGAACGCACCGATGGCGAGATCCGCCGCGCGCCGCACAGCTTGCTGGGCATCCAGACATGGGTTGCCCTGCCGAAGGGGGCCGAGGATGGCGCGGCCGCGTTCGCGCATGCCGCCAAGGACTCCTTGCCGCTGCTGGAGGGCGAGGGCAAGACCCTGCGCCTGATCCTGGGCAATGCCTGGGGCGCGCAGGCGCCGGTCAAGACCCCGTCCGAGATGTTCTATGCCGATGCGGTATTGCAGCCGGGCGCCGCGATTCCCCTGCCGGACAATCACGAGGATCGCGGCGTCTATGTGATGGACGGCCAGGTCGATGTGGCGGGCCAGAGCTTTGACGCGGGCCGGATGATGGTGTTCCGCCCCGCAGACCGGATCAGCCTGAAGGCGGGGCCGCAGGGGGCGCGTGTGCTGCTGCTGGGCGGCGAGACGCTGGAGGGGCCGCGCTATATCTGGTGGAACTTCGTGGCGTCCTCGAAAGAGCGGATCGAGGCGGCCAAGGAAGCCTGGCGCGAAGGTGACTGGGAGCATGGCCGCTTTCGCCTGCCGCCCGGTGACGATGCCGAACACATACCCCTGCCGCCACGGTAATCCGCGCTGCCCGATGGGCTGTCGCTTTTTGGGTAAATCGTTGTTGACGGGGCGGGATGGACCGCATAAGTAGCCTCTCACGCTTGGGAGACCATGCGGATAGCGAGCGGTTGTAGCTCAGTTGGTTAGAGTACCGGCCTGTCACGCCGGGGGTCGCGGGTTCGAGCCCCGTCAACCGCGCCATCGCTATCCCTTGTTGCCCCTCGCGCGATGCGCGGTTGTAGCTCAGTTGGTTAGAGTACCGGCCTGTCACGCCGGGGGTCGCGGGTTCGAGCCCCGTCAACCGCGCCATTATTACAGACTTCACAGGATGCCCCATGGCCTTGCTGGACAGGATCTCTTGGCCAATCGTGGCCGTGCTTTGCCTGACGCTGGGCCTGGCGCCCTTCGCGCCGGAACCGCATCTGTGGGAAAAGCTGAAGATGCTGGCGGCGGGCGAGCTGCGCCGCGCCATCGATGTCTTTGATCTTCTGTGGCACGCCTTGCCCTGGCTGCTGGCCATCCTGAAAGGGTGGCGCGGTCTGCGTCAGTCGTAGCTGTAGCCAAGGGCGGCTTCCTGATCCAGGTCCAGGCGACCGCGCAGCCATTCCATATCCTCGGGGGCAAGGGCCTTGGGGGTTTGCGGCCTGTCCGGGATCGCAGGTTTGAACTTGGCGCCCAGGCGTTTGACCACGCGCCGCACCGGGTTCTTGGGCGCGGGCAGGTCCAGCCCCGAGCAGATCGCCTGCAGCACTTCGCCGGGGTGGGTCACGGCCTCTTCCATCCGCAGCAGGACAAAGGTGCATCCGGCGGCGCGACGGGCCAGCAGGCTGTCCAGCTTTCCCTGTCGCAGCGCGATCAGGTCGGGATAGCGTTCCAGCGTTTCGGGGTCGCGGTCCGGCTTGAGCGGGCGACCCAGCACGCGCTCGGGCACGTTGAAATACCGCGACCGGTCAAAGATCGTATCCCAGGGCGCGCGGATGAATGCGGGAAATTCCAGCGCCTGCATGGCGGGGGTGCAGTGCCAGGGCTTGGCATGCATCGACAGCACCCATGGCACCGCATGGCGCACCACGCAGATCAGCGCCAGATCTGCGGGAACCTCTTTTGCATGGGTATGGGCATGTTTCCATCCCAGCGCCTCGGTCGGTTTCAGGGCGACGTTCTTGCCGATCAGCCGCTTGACGTAATTGGTGCCTGAACTGCGTTCGCCCAGAACCTGAAAGCGGGTGGGGCGTGTCCCGTTACCGGCGATGTGCAGGCCGGTCCGGGCAAAATCGGCCGGGATCATTTCGGTCTTTCCTGCCACCGGGTAACATCCACTTGTGTTTTAATGATTCTCCTGGCGCAGCAAACAGGCTAATCAGGGCATGGGCAAGTGCAGGTGAGGTTCAGTGATGCAGACAGTTGCGGCAGCCGTGACCATGGTGCGGGATGATGCGTTCTTTCTGAATGCGTGGTTGCGCCACTATGGCGGCCTGTTCGGGCGCGAGAATTGCTACGTGGTCAATCACGGGCGCGGCGATATCGTCAACGATCTGGCGAAAGGCTGCAATATCATCGGGATACCGGGCGATCCTCACAAGAATTTTGACATGAAGCGCTGGCGGCTTCTGAACAATCTGGTGGCGGGGCTGAAATCCTATTACAGCCATGTGATCGTCGGGGATGTCGATGAACTGGTGGTGATTGATCCCGCCAAGGGGCAAAATCTGCTTGAATACCTTGCCGTAACGCCCGAAAAACAGGTGATAACCCCGCTTGGGCTGGAAGTGATCCACCGCATCGACCAGGAGCCCGATCCGGTCACCGACCGGATCATCGGTCCGCGACGCCATGTACGCGTGGCGCCGCATTATTCCAAACCCTGCATCGTATCGACCGGGACCAAGATCGCGCGGGGCGGGCATTACACCCAGTATGCCAAGCTGCATGCGCCGGATGAGCTCTATCTGCTGCATCTGAAATTCTGCGATTTCTCGGCCTATGCCGAGGTGATGGACCGCCGCAATGCCACCACGGCCGAGGTGGGCGGCGATGTGAAGGACACCGCCATCGGACGGCACTGGTTCGCCGAGGCGCGCGGCGAGGATCGCGCGGTCTTCGAGGCGTTCGCCGGTTTGGACATGGTCGAGGGTTTCGACATGACCCCCTATCGCCGCAAGATGCGCCGCAGCTTTCGCCCGCGTGGCGATACGGGATTTTATTGTTTCGACAGGCCGGATTACAAGCAGCAGTTCATCTTGCCGGAACGGTTCGTCGGCGTGGTCTGAACCGGGTCAGCCCCGGTCCAGAAAGGCGCGCAGCGCGGCCAATGTGTCTTGCGGCGCGGTGTCCGGGAAGAAATGCCCGCCCGGCACGGTGCCTGTCCGCAGGTCGGTGCAGCGGTCGGCCCAGGTGGCCGGCACGTCATAGGCCCGCGCCATGGCCCCGTCAGCCCCGTAAAGCACCAGTGTCGGGCAGGTCACGCGGCGGTCAAGGTCGGCCCCGTCCAGCGCCAGATCGTATTGGATCGCGGCGCGGTAATCGTTGCACATGCCCCGGATCGTGTCGTGGTCACGCCATGACGCGCGATAGGCGGCCAGCTGCGCGGGATCGAAATCCTCCAGCGTGGCGCCGCCCCATCCCAGCAGGCAGGAATGGTAGTAGAAATCCGGGTCCGCCCCGATCATGGTTTCGGGAAAGGGTTCGGGCTGTGCCAGGAAAAACCAGTGATAATAGGCTTTTGCAACCTGGTATGAAAGTTGCGTCAGCAGCATGTGGGTGGGGATGATATCCATCACCGTCAGGCTGTTCACCCGCGCGGGCGCATCCAGCGCGATCCGGTGCGCGGTGCGCGCGCCCCGGTCGTGCCCCACAAGGTCGAACCGGTCATGGCCCAGATGATCCATCAGCGCCAGGATGTCGCCGCCCATGGCGCGAAAGCTGTAATCGGCCACATCGGCAGGCTTGCCGGATTTGCCATAGCCACGCAGGTCGGGGCAGATCACGCGCCGCCCTTGCGCCAGCGCGGGCGCAATATGCGCCCACATGGCCCGTGTCTGGGGAAAGCCGTGCAGCAGCACAAGCGGCGCGCCGTCGCCGCCCGCACCATAGGCCACATCGACGCCGTCGTTGTTGAAGATCGCTTCGGAAAAACCTGATATCATGACAGTTTATCCAGAACCCGCGCCCAGCTGCGGATGCCCTTGTGGAAACATTCCATGTCGTATTTCTCGTTCGGGGAATGGATCTGGTCATCGTCGCGACCAAAACCCGCAAGGATCGATTCCATGCCCAGGATCGACTGGAAATAACCTGCGATCGGGATCGAGCCGCCGCAGCCGACATAAGAGGCGGGCGTGCCCCATTCCTCGGTCAGGGCGTGGCGGGTCTGTTCGAACAAGGGATGGTCGATCTGCATCTGGCTTGCGGCAGCGCCGCCCAGTTCCTTCCATTCCACGCGGCAATCGGGCGGTAGTTGTGCCGTCACCCAGTCGCGGAAATTGCGGCTGATCGCGTCGGGATCCTGCTGGCCGACCAGGCGGAAGCTGATCTTGGCATGGGCCTCGGCCGGTAGCACGGTCTTGAACCCCTCGCCGGTATAGCCGCCCCATATGCCGTTGATCTCCGCCGTCGGGCGCGACCAGATCATTTCCAGCGGGGTGCGGTCATCCTCGCCCGCGGGCTGCGACAGGCCCACATCGCCCAGGAAGGTCGCGTGATCGAAGGCCAGGTTCTGCCACTGCGCGCGGATCGCGTCGGGCAGTTCGGGGACGCCTTCATAGAAACCCGGCACGGTGACATGGCCATGATCGTCATGCAGACCGCCCAGGATGCGGGTCAGCACGCGGATCGGGTTGATCGCGGGGCCGCCATACATGCCCGAATGCAGATCGCGCGTGGCGGCGTTGATGGTGAATTCCTCGCGCGCCATGCCGCGCAGCATGGTGATGATCGCGGGCGCGGTGTCCTGGAACATGCCGGTGTCGCAGATCAGCGCCACATCGGCGCGCAGCTCGTCGGCATTGTCGCGCAGGAAGGGGATGAGGGACGGAGAGCCTGATTCCTCCTCCCCCTCGAACAGGAAGGTGATGCGGCAGGGCAGGCTGCCGTTCACGGCCTTCCAGGCGCGGCAGGCCTCGAGAAAGGTCATCAGCTGGCCCTTGTCATCGGCCGCCCCGCGCCCGCGGATCACCTTGCCCTTGGGCGTATCCTCGACGCGTGGATCAAACGGATCCGAATGCCACAGCGAAAGCGGATCGACAGGCTGCACGTCGTAGTGGCCGTAGAACAGAACATGCGGGCTGTTTTCGGGACCATCGACATGGCCCACCACCATCGGATGGCCCGACGTGGGCCGGACGCTGGCGGTGATTCCCATGCTGGCCAGATCGCTGACCAGCCATTCGGCCGCGGTCTGGCAATCGGCCTTGAAGGCCGGGTCGGTCGAGATCGAGGGGACGCGCAGCAGGTCCAGCAAACGATCGGTCGCGGCCGGCAGGTCCGCGTCGATGCGGGCAAGTACGTCTTTCAGCGGCATGGGGGTCCTTTCCGTGCAGTCTTGCGCCCGGTGCGGGGCATTTGCCGCAGACCGTAGCAGGCCTGATCCCGCTGTCCAGAGACCAGGTGCGACCCTTTGCGCCCATGGTCCCACGGGCACTGGAAAGCAGCGTTGAAGGTGCTATCCCCTTGATGCAGATCAAAGCGGCGCGGCAGCGGCAATTTGTAACCTGTTGCATGGAATGGTCTGAAACTATATCCATTCCAAATTGGCTATATGGGCCTCGGGGCCGTCCCGCCCTGGCGGGTCAAGACGAAAGAAGGGGGATGCCGGTGGATTATTCAGCCCAGCTGGATCAGGCGATCAACAACCTGCACAAGGAAGGCCGTTACCGCACCTTCATCGATATCGAGCGTCAGCGCGGGCATTTTCCGCATGCCGTGTGGCGCAAGCCCGATGGAACGGAGGCGCCGATCACCGTCTGGTGCGGCAACGATTACCTTGGCATGGGGCAGCACCCCGCGGTTCTGGCCGCGATGCACGAGGCGCTGGACGCCACGGGTGCGGGATCGGGCGGCACGCGCAACATCTCGGGCACGACTGTCTGGCACAAGCGGCTGGAAAAGGAACTGGCGGACCTGCATGGCAAGGAGGCGGCTTTGCTGTTCACCTCGGCCTATATCGCGAATGATGCGACGCTGAGCACGCTGCCCAAGCTGTTCCCCGGCCTGATCATCTATTCCGACGCGCTGAACCATGCCTCGATGATCGAAGGGGTGCGCCGCAACGGCGGCGCCAAGCGCATCTTCCGCCACAATGACGTGGCCCATCTGCGCGAACTGCTGGCGGCGGACGATCCGCAAGCGCCCAAGCTGATCGCCTTCGAATCCGTCTATTCGATGGATGGCGATTTCGGCCCGATCGAGGCGATCTGCGACCTGGCGGACGAATTCGGCGCGCTGACCTATATCGACGAGGTCCATGCCGTGGGCATGTATGGCCCGCGCGGGGCAGGGGTGGCCGAACGTGACCGCCTGATGCACCGTCTGGACATCATCAACGGGACGCTGGCCAAGGCTTATGGCGTGATGGGCGGCTATATCGCGGCCAGCGCCAAGATGTGCGACGCGATCCGGTCCTATGCGCCGGGCTTCATCTTCACCACCTCGCTGCCGCCCGCGATCGCGGCGGGGGCCGCGGCGTCGGTGGCGCATCTGAAGCGTGACAATGCCCTGCGCGAGCAGCACCAGACACAGGCGAAGATCCTCAAGACCCGGCTCAAGGGGCTGGGCCTGCCGATCATCGACCATGGCAGCCATATCGTGCCCGTCATCGTGGGCGACCCGGTCCATACCAAGAAGCTGTCTGACATGCTGCTTGAGGGCTATGGCATCTATGTCCAGCCGATCAACTTTCCGACCGTGCCACGTGGCACCGAGCGGCTGCGTTTCACGCCGTCGCCGGTGCATGGACCCAAGGAGATGGACCGCCTCGTACACGCTATGGACGAGCTATGGGCGCATTGTGCGCTGAATCGCGCCGAAATGAGCGCCTGACCACCGATTGCGTGTAAATGTTCTTGTGCTGTGTTACCGTTATATCAAGAAAGAGTGAGGCTCGAATCGGCGACGGTGAGAGTCTGAAACCTCAAGCAACGGGGCAGCGGGCATGATCGGGCGCAGATTCACCCGAAAGGTCGAAGACAAGGTTGTCGAGCCGAAAGGCTTTGACGATTACGATCTGCGTTTGGGTGACCTGATGCGGGGCGAACGCGCCACGATGGGCAAATCCCTGCTGGACGTGCAGCGCGAGCTGCGGATTCGTGCAGCCTATATCGCCGCGATCGAGAATTGCGACCCCTCTGCCTTTGACACCCCCGGTTTCATCGCGGGCTATGTGCGGTCTTATGCGCGCTATCTGAACATGGATCCCGATCAGGCTTTTGCGGCCTTCTGCGCCGAAAGCGGTTTTTCCACCGCCCATGGCATGTCGGCGGCCGCATCCTCGGCCCGCAAGATGCCCGCGGCCCGGCAGGCCCCCAGCGTACGCGACCCCTTCGCCACGCCCACCACACCGTTTGCCCCCGCAAAGGATGCGTTCTTCAGCCAGATCGAACCGCGTGCCGTGGGATCCACGCTGGTGTTGCTGATGCTGATCGGAACGATCGGTTACGGCGGCTGGTCGGTTCTGAACGAAGTGCAGCGCGTCACCTTTGCCCCGGTCGAGAATACGCCCGATGTGCTGAGCGATCTTGATCCGCTCAAGGCAGCCCCCGCGCCGCGTGGCGATAGCGTGACCGATACGCTTGCCTCTGGCGGCAGCACGGCGGCACGCAACGATGCACTGTCGCGGATGTACCGTCCGCAGGCGCTTGACGTGCCTGTGCTTGTGGCGCGCGATGCCCCCATCGCGACGATCGACCCTTCGACGGTTGGCGCCTTTGCCGATCGCGGGACCGGCGAGCGTAGCCTTGCCCTGGCCGAAACCGACGCGCGCGACGCCTTGCCCTTCGGGCCGCAGATGCCGCGTGTCGTGGCCGAGCCAAGCCCCGGGGTCGAGATGGTGGCCGTACGCTCTGCCTGGGTCAGGGTGAACGCGTCGGACGGAACCGTGATCTTCGAAGGCATCATGGAAGCGGGTGATCGCTATGCCGTGCCGCCGACGGAAGACCCGGCCGTGTTGCGCGTGGGCGAATCGGGTTCGGTCTATTTCGCGGTCAACGGGCAGCACTATGGCCCGGTCGGGCCGCGTGGGACAGTCACGTCGAATGTCACGCTGTCGGTGGATCATGTCACGGCAACCTACCAGGTGGCCGATCTTCAGACCGATACCGATCTGGCCCGCACCGTGGCCGAGGCCGGGCCGGCTGCTCCCGTCGCGGACTGATCCACGTCGATTGACGCGGTGCGGTGATTGCGGCGCGGTCTGTCGCGCGATATGATCATGCCAACAGGCGTGATGGCGCCGCTCGCGAACAGGAAATTCCCGATGTCCCTCAACCACATCCGCCCCTGGCGCAATATCTATCGCCGCAAGAGCCGCCAGATCCATGTGGGTCGTGTGGCCGTGGGGGGCGATGCGCCGATCTCGGTGCAGACGATGACGAACACGCTGACCACCGATGTGGCCGCGACTGTCGCGCAGATCAACGCCGCCGCCGAGGCGGGGGCAGATATCGTGCGCGTCTCGGTGCCCGATCAGGAAAGTTCACGCGCCCTGCGTCAGATCGTGCGCGAGGTCGATGTGCCGATCGTGGCGGATATCCATTTCCACTACAAACGCGGGATCGAAGCCGCCGAGGCGGGGGCGGCCTGCCTGCGGATCAACCCCGGCAATATCGGCGATGCCGCCCGCGTGCGCGAGGTGATCAAGGCTGCACGGGACAACAACTGTTCGATCCGGATCGGCGTCAACGCGGGGTCGCTGGAAAAGCACCTGCTGGACAAATACGGCGAGCCTTGCCCCGATGCGATGGTGGAATCCGGCATGGATCACATCAGGATCCTGCAGGACAACGATTTTCACGAGTTCAAGATCAGCGTGAAGGCCAGTGACGTCTTCATGGCCGCTGCCGCCTATCAGCAACTGGCCGAGGCGACCGATGCACCGATCCACCTGGGCATCACCGAGGCGGGGGGATTCGTGTCCGGCACGATCAAGTCTGCCATTGGCCTGGGCAACCTGTTGTGGATGGGCATTGGCGACACGATCCGCGTCTCGCTATCTGCCGATCCGGTGCAGGAGGTCAAGGTCGGGTTCGAGATCCTCAAGTCGCTGGGGCTGCGCCATCGCGGGGTCAACATCATCTCTTGCCCGTCCTGCGCGCGGCAGGGGTTTGACGTGATCAAGACTGTCGAAATCCTTGAAAAGCGGCTGGAACATATCAAGACGCCCATGAGCCTGAGCATCATCGGCTGCGTCGTGAACGGTCCGGGCGAGGCGCTGATGACCGATGTCGGGTTCACCGGCGGCGGGGCAGGGTCGGGCATGGTCTATCTGGCGGGCAAGCAAAGCCACAAGCTGGGCAATGACCAGATGATCGACCATATCGTCGAACAGGTCGAAAAGCGCGCCGAAGCGATCGAGACCGAGAAAAAGGCCGAGGCCACGACCGAAGCGGCGGAATAGGCGCGTTCAGCGGGTCAGGTAGCGGTCCAGCACCACCGGCGGGATATGCCCCTGCAACATCATCTGCGGCAGCACATAGGCCGGCATGTCTGACAGTTCCAGGTCGGCCGCCAGGGCCGCAGCATCGGGATCCGACAGGCTGAACAGGGTGACCCGCAGATCATGAACCGCAGCCATCGCGCGCAGGTCCGCCAGGGCCTGATCGCAATCGGTGCAATCCTCATCCGTGAACAGCGCGATGCGCCTTTGGGCCGTGACCGGGCCGAAACCGTCCTGTGCGGGATCGAAAAGACGCGGGCCAAGCCGTTCAAGCCGCGCCATGTCGTCATCCACGGCTGCCTGGTAGGGCGATGGCGGCGCAAGGGCACGGGCCACCAGATCGGGTTCGTCCAGCAGAAGCTTGCGGATCTCGGCCCCAAGGGCGGCACGCTCCTGCGGGGTGAACAGGGCGGGGTCCGCCCGCAGGGTCAGGCCGGACGACAGGCACGCGCAGCAGATAACCGCGCGGACCCATTGTGTCGAAGTGAACATTCCTGTCTGCCCGCGCTCAGTCCTTGCGGGCTTCGGCGACAAGGCGCTGCATGTCGGCAAGGGGCATGTAGCCGCGCAGCAACTGGTCTTGCAGCACGAAGGTCGGCGTGCCGCTGATCTGAAGCCGGCCGGCCAGCGCGTGATTGGCCGCGATGACCTGTGTGACCTCGTCGCTGGTCATTTGCGCCGTGATCGCCGCGGCATCCAGATCCAGTTCACCGGCCATCCGCTCCAGCGCTTCGGGGGTGATGTTGCCACGGTAGCTGATCAGCATGTCATGCGCGGCCTTGTAGGCATCGTCACCCGCGATCTGCTTGACCGCGATCGCAAAGCGCGAGGACAGCACGGATTCTTCGCCCAGGATCGGGAATTCCTTGAGGATGAAGCGGATATTGCCATCGGATTCCAGCAGTTGCTCCACCTCGGGATGGGCGCGGCGGCAGAAGCTGCAGCGATAATCGGTGAACTCGATCAGGGTGATGTCGCCGTCGGGATTGCCGCCCACCCAGGAATGCCCGTCATTGAGCAGCGCCTCGCTATTGGCGCGGACCATTTCCACGTCGCCCATAGCCTGCGCGTCGGCCTGGCGCTGTTCAAGGATGGCCACCGCCTCCATGATCACTTCGGGATTGTCCAGAAGATAGGCGCGGATCTCGTCGCGCAGGGTGCTGCGCTCGGTCTCGGACATGTCGGTGATGTCGAAGGCCTGCGCCGGGGCGGCGAGGGCAAGACCGGCGAAAGCCATCCCGAAGGTTGCTGCGCGGAAAAGGGGCGTCATGAATTTCATCTCCGTTGTTTGGCGGCGGCTTCGGCGGCAAAGACCACATCCTGCGCGCGATTGAAAGGGGCCGATCCCCGCGGCAAAAGGCCCACTGCCCGATTGGCATGGATCAGCGCGTCGGGCAGGCGGCCCTGAAGGGCGAAACGTTCGGCCGTGACCAGCGCGGCCATGCCTTCCTGTCCGGTCTTGGCATAGGCCACGGCCAGGTCGCGCAGCATCGCGGCATTGCGGAAATCCCGGTCGCGCGCGGCGGTCAGCGGACCCAGCGCGGCCTTGGGCTGTCCCGCCGCCAGCAGCGCACGGCCATACCCCGCCTGGATCAGCGCGTCGCGCGGGGCCAGGTCGGCGGCTTTGCGATAGGCGGCCACGGCTGCCGGAAACTGACGGCTTTCCAGCAGGATCTGGCCGCGCAGGTCATGCGCGAATGGGTCATTGGGCCGCATCGCCACCAGACGGTCGGCGGCGGCAATGGCGCGGGCCGGGTCAGGTGTGCGGTGCCAGGCCACGGCCTCGCGCATCAGGGCGATATCGGCGGTTCCGCTGCGGTCCAGCCGGTCCAGCGTCCAGCGTGGCGCGCGCAGGAAGGCCGACAGCTTGCCGTCGATCCGGGCGAACCAGTAGGCGGCATCGGGATCGGGTTTCACCTCGCCCCGGCGGGCCTGGATATAGGCCTCGACCGCGCGCAGGCGGTCACGTGACAGCGGATGCGTGCGGGCATAGGGGTCCTGCCGCCCCTGCGACAGCATTTCCTGCCCGCGAAAGATGTTCAGCACGTCCGAAAAGCCCTGCGTGTCCAGGCCCGCACGTTCCATGTAGCGCAGGCCGTCGCTGTCGGCGGCGCTTTCTTCGGCCCGCGTGTGCGACATGAAGATGCGTTGCGCCGATCCCCGAACGCCAAGCCCCAGACCCGCCGCAGCATCGCCGCGACCCGAAGCCACGGCGGCGGCTGCGGCCAGGGCAACCCCCAGCCCCGAGATCGTATTGGCCCGTTGCAGGTTCTGCGCGCGCCGCGCCATATGCCCGTTCGCGATATGCGCGGCCTCATGGGCGATCACCGATTGCAGCATGGCGGCGGTTTTCATCCGCAGCAGCAGGCCCGAATGGATGAAGATGTGACTGTTGTCGACGATGAAGGCGTTCATCGTGTCGTCCTGGATGATCAGCACCCGCACCGTATTGGGCGACAGGCCCGCGGCCTGCAGGACCGGGCGCGCCAGTTCGGACAGGGCATGTTCCAGGTCGGCATCGCGGATCAGCGTCGCGGCCCCGGCCTGCAGGGTCATCGCCAGCCAGATCACCGCCGTCGCGATCAGATGTCCAAGCTGCCGTTCGCGCCTCTGCATTGACCTGCCCGCCATTTCCCTGTGAATTGCCGCCTCAACGGGCAGCATAGGAAAGAAGCGATGCGAAACTCAAGGCGCGGGGCGGTTGATCCCTTCATTGTGATGGATGTGATGGAGGCGGCGCGCGCCGCCGAGGCGGCAGGCCGGCACATCATCCACATGGAGGTGGGCCAGCCGGGAACACCCGCGCCGCAAGGGGCGCGGGATGCCCTGGTGCAGGCGATGCAGACCGATGCGCTGGGATATACCGTGGCGCTGGGTCTGCCGGCGCTGCGCGCGCGCATCGCGCGGCTTTACGGTGAATGGTACGGAGTTGATCTGGATCCCGCGCGCGTTGTTGTCACCTCGGGGTCATCGGGGGCTTTCATCCTGGCGTTCACGGCGCTGTTCGACAGTGGCGACAAGGTCGGCATTGGCGCGCCCGGCTATCCCAGCTACCGCCAGATCCTGCGCGCGCTGGGGCTGCAACCCGTTGATCTGCCCACCTCGGCCGCAAACCGGTTTCAGCCGGTGGCGGCGGATTTCGCAGGGCTTGACCTGGCCGGGCTGATGGTGGCCTCGCCCGCCAATCCCACCGGCACGATGCTGGACCGCGATGCGCTGGCCGCGCTGATCCATGCCGCCCAGGGGGCTGGGGCCGCCTTCATCAGCGACGAGATCTATCACGGCATCGAATACGAGGCGAAAGCCGTGACCGCGCTTGAGATCAGTGATGATGTCTATGTGATCAACTCGTTTTCCAAGTATTTCAGCATGACCGGCTGGCGCGTGGGCTGGATGGTGGTGCCGCCCGATCATGTGCGCATCATCGAACGGATCGCGCAGAACATGTTCATCTGCCCGCCCCATGCCAGCCAGATCGCGGCACTGGCCGCGATGGAGTGCGAAGCTGAATTGCAGGCCAACATGGATGTCTACCGCGAGAATCGCCGCCTGATGCTTGAGGGGCTGCCGCGCGCGGGGTTCGACCGGATCGCCCCGCCTGATGGCGCCTTTTATGTCTATGCCGATGTCAGCGACCTGACCGATGACAGCCGCGCCTTTGCGGCGGAAATCCTGGACAAGGCAGGCGTGGCCGTGACGCCGGGGCTGGATTTCGACCCGGTGCGCGGCGGCGGCACGCTGCGCTTCTCCTATGCGCGGGCCACGGCCGATATCGTCGAGGGGCTGGCGCGGTTGCAGCGGTTCATGGCCGCGCGCGGGTGATGCCCCGGGATCTGGCCTGCCGGGTATTTGCCATCCGGTTCCTGGACAAATCGTCATGTGCATGGCGCGCGCCCGTGGTATACCCTGCCACAAAGCAGCCGGAACGAGGCATATGAGCAGACTGGTAAGGGTGATCGCAGCGGTTGCGCTGCTGTGGGGGATGGGGCTGGCCGCCGCGGTGCAGGCCCAGTCCGCCGGTTTCAGCGCGCTGGCACGTGTCGATCCGGCCCAGAGCCGCCTTGCGCAAGCCGGGGACAGCGTCACGCTGGAGCTGGAGCTGTCACAGGGCGTGCCCTACCGTGCCTATACGCTGGAGGCGGCGGGCGCGGTGCCGCGCCGTCTGGTGCTGGATTTCCGCGAGGTGGACTGGCAGGGGTTGACGCCCGATGCGCTGGGGCAGGTGGCCGATGTGGCGGGCCTGCGGTTCGGCGCGGTGCGGCCGGGCTGGTCGCGCATGGTCGTTGATCTGACGCGCCCCATGATCCTGGATCAGGCCGGCCTGCGTGTCGATCCCGTCACCGGGGCGGCGTTGCTGCGGGTGGTGCTGCGCGCGGGCAGCGATGCAGAGTTCGCGGCCCAGTCGGGGGCGCCGCACGATCCCGCGTTCGATCTGCCTGCGCCCGCGCCGGTGGACCGGACCGCCCGGCCCCGCGTGGGCGAGGGGCCGCTGATCGTCGTGCTGGACCCCGGCCATGGCGGCATCGACCCCGGCGCCGAGCGTGACGGGTTGACCGAGAAGGACATGATGCTGACCTTCGCGCGCGAATTGCAGGAGGTTCTGCTGCGCGACGGCAATTTCGAGGTGGTGCTGACGCGCACGGATGACAGTTTCGTCTCGCTGGATCGGCGCGTGGCGATCGCGCATTCGGCGGGGGGGCAGGTCTTCATCTCGTTGCATGCGGATGCGCTGTCCGAGGGGCAGGCGCATGGCGCGACGGTGCATCTGCTGGCCGACAGCGCCTCGGACGCGGCCTCGGCCACGCTGGCGGAACGGCATGACCGCGACGACCTGCTGGCGGGCATCGACCTGACCGGGCAGGATGACCAGGTTGCCGGCATCCTGATGGACCTGGCGCGGCAGGAAACCCAGCCGCGCGCCGAACGGCTGGCGCAGGCGCTGGTTGCAGGCATTCGCGGGGCGGAATTGCCGCTCAACAGCCGGCCGGTGCGGCACGCGGCCTTTTCAGTGCTCAAGGCCGCCGATATCCCGTCGATCCTGCTGGAGGTGGGGTTCCTGTCCAGCCCGCGCGACCTGAAGAACCTGCGCGATCCGGAGTGGCGGCTGCACATGGCCGAGGCGATCCGCGAAGGGCTGACGCTCTGGGTGGCCGAGGATGCGATCCTGTCTGACCTGGTGCGGCAATAGGCCTTGGGGCCGCGGGCGGATCACCGCCAGTGGTCGCGGGTTCTTGTTTTGACCCTGTCGCGGTCGGCGGCTATAGAATGTAACGACTTGTTCAGAGGCGCCGTGTGATCAGATTCATCCTTTCCACCCTTGGCGGGTTATTCACCTTCGTGACGCTCGGCATCTTTGCCGTGGCGCTCAGCATTGGCGCGGTGTTCTATATCTATGGCCGCGACCTGCCCAGCCATGAAAGCCTGGCGCAATACACGCCCCCCACGATCAGCCGCATCTATTCGGCCGAGGGGCGGATCATCGACGAATTCGCCAAGGAACGGCGCCTGTTTACCCCGGCGTCCGAGATCCCGGACCTGGTCAAGCAGGCTTTCATTTCGGCCGAGGACAAGAATTTCTATACGCACAAAGGCTATGATGCGCGCGGTATCGCCGCTGCGGCCTATGATGCCGTGGCCTCGCGCGGGAAGGATGTGCGCGGCGCCTCGACCATCACGCAGCAGGTGATGAAAAACTTCCTGCTGGGTGGCGAACGCGCCGCAGAACGCAAGATCAAGGAAATCATCCTGGCCACGCGCCTGGAAGAGACGCTGAGCAAGGAACGCATCCTCGAACTCTATCTCAACGAGATTTTCCTGGGTCAGAACTCCTATGGGGTGACGGCGGCGGCCTCGACCTATTTCAACAAACCGCTGCGCGAATTGGCCCCGCATGAGGCGGCGTTCCTGGCGTCATTGCCCAAGGCGCCGTCGGATTACCACCCGGTGCGTCGTGCCGACAGGCTGCTGTCGCGGCGCAATTTCGTGCTGCGCGAGATGTTCGAGAACGGATACCTGACCGAAGCCGTCTATCAGGCCGAGGTGGCGATGCCGCTGCGCTCGGTTCAGGCGGGCGATTTCGAAACCTTCCGCTCGGCCTTGCCGCCGCGCGACTATTTCACCGACGAGATCCGCCGGCAGCTGTCCGTCGATTTCGGCGAGGAAGAATTCTTTTCCGGCGGCATGACCGTACGCGCCACGATCGACCCCGATATGCAGGTGGAAGCCGCGCGCGCCCTGCGCCGTGCGCTGGAAACCTATGATCGCGAGGGCGGCATCTGGCGCGGAACGGGGCGCAAGCTGACACCGGACCAGATGGGCGACTGGCGCGCAGCACTGGCCCTGGCCGAAGTGCCACGCGACATCGACCTGAACGCAGAGTGGTTCCCCGCCGTCGTGCTGGAACTGTCGGGTGGCCGCGCGCGTCTCGGGATCGAGGATCAGCCCGGCGAGGATCACGTGATCGAGGCCAATGACGTGACCTGGGCGCGCAAGCGGCTTGAGAACGGCACGCTGGCCCGGCGCGCGCAAGCGCCTGCCGACCTGCTGGAGGTGGGCGATATCGTTCTGGTGCGCGCCATCACCGCCGATGGGGACGGCAGTTTCCTGCGCTGGAGCCTGCGCCAGGTGCCCGAGGTGCAGGGCGGTTTCATGGCGATGGACGTCAATACCGGCCGCGTCATCGCCATGCAGGGCGGCTTCAGCTACCAGGATTCGGTGTTCAACCGCGCCACGCAGGCGCGCCGGCAGCCCGGGTCGAGTTTCAAGCCTTTCGTCTATGCCGCGGCGCTGGACAGCGGATATAGCCCGGCCACGATCGTGGTGGATGCCCCGATCGAGATCAACACGCCCCAGGGTCTGTGGCGGCCGCGCAACTCGTCGAACCAGTATTACGGACCGACGCCGCTGCGTACCGGCATCGAACAATCGCGCAACCTGATGACGATCCGCCTGGCGCAGGAAGTGGGCATGGATATTGTCGCCGAATATGCCGAGAAATTCGGCGTCTATGACAACATGGGCCGGTTCCTGGCCAATTCGCTGGGGTCCGAGGAGACGACCCTGTTCCAGATGGTCGCGGCCTATGCGATGTTCGCCAATGGTGGCGAAAGGGTGCAGCCCACCCTGGTGGACCGGGTGCAGGACCGTTTCGGGCGCACGATCTATCGCCATGACCAGCGCAATTGCGTCGATTGCCTGGTGCCCGGCATCCCGCAGGGGCAGGCCCCGCGGATCGAGACGAACCGCGAGCGGGTGATGAACGCGATCACCGCCTATCAGCTGACTTCGATGATGACGGGGGTTGTCGAACGCGGCACCGCGGCGCGCACGGTCGGGCTGGATGTGCCTGTGGCGGGCAAGACCGGCACAACCAACGATTCCAAGGATGTCTGGTTCGTCGGCTTCACCAGCAACATCGTGGCCGGCTGTTATATCGGATACGATCAGCCACGCCCGCTGGGGCGCGGTGCCTCGGGCGGGGGGATGTGCGGACCCGTGTTCCAGGAGTTCATGAAAAAGGCGACCGAAAAATATGGCGGTGGCCCCTTTGCCGTGCCGCCGGGTGGCCGTTTCATCAAGATCGACCGTTTCACCGGTTCGCCGCTGCCCGATGACGCCTCGGGTGATTATGTCGTGGCCGAATATTTCCGCGATGGCGAAGAACCCGTCTTCGGCTTGATGTTCGATGGCGGTTTCGCCATGGGCTCGAACCTGCCACTGGTGCAGGAGGCGCAGGAACGCGCCGGTCGTCAGGTCACCACATCGACGGGGCAGACGGCCACGGTCGGGCCCAAGGCCGATTTCGGCACCGTGTCGTCGGGCGGCCTTTACTAGCGCGCGTGCTGGCCCGATCCGGGCCTCCCGCTTGCCCCGGCGCGATGGCTGGTCTATCAGGCGGGGCGATCATTCGATCCATCCCCGTGATCCATCCAGCAGGAAGACCCATGCGCGCCGAGGTTCAGAACACGATTGCCGAGATCCAGAAATCGCTGGAGCTGCTGCGCCAGCGCATGGATTGGGACATGGCCCCCCACCGGCTTGAGGAATTCAATGCCAGGGTCGAGGATCCGACCCTGTGGGACGATCCCGAAAAGGCGCAGGCCCTGATGCGCGACCGCCAGAACCTTGTCGATGCGATCGACACGGTCAAGGGCATCGCGCAGGAGTTGCAGGACAACATCGACCTGATCGAACTGGGCGAGATGGAAGACGATGCCGAGGTCGTCAAGGATGCCGAGGCCGCGCTGAAGGCGCTCAAGGTCAAGGCCGCCGAAAAGGAGCTTGAGGCGCTGCTGGATGGCGAGGCCGATGGCAACGACGCCTTTCTGGAAATCAATGCAGGCGCGGGCGGCACCGAAAGCTGCGACTGGGCCAGCATTCTGGCGCGGATGTATGTCCGCTGGGCCGAGCGCAAGGGCTACAAGGTGGAAATGCAGGCCCAAAGCCCCGGCGAAGAAGCGGGGATCAAATCGGTCGTCTACAAGATCTCGGGGCATAACGCCTATGGCTGGATGAAGTCGGAATCGGGCGTGCACCGTCTTGTCCGCATCAGCCCCTATGACAGCGCGGCGCGGCGGCATACCTCGTTCTCGTCGGTCTGGGTCTATCCGGTGGTGGACGACAATATCGAGATCGAAGTCGCGCCTAACGACATCCGCATCGACACCTACCGGTCCTCGGGGGCGGGCGGGCAGCACGTGAACACCACCGATTCGGCGGTGCGGATCACGCACCTGCCGACCGGGATCGTCGTGACCAGTTCGGAAAAATCGCAGCACCAGAACCGTGACATCGCCATGAAGGCGCTGAAATCGCGCCTCTACCAGCTGGAACTGGACAAGCGCAACGCCGCCATCAACGAGGCGCATGCCGCCAAGGGCGAGGCCGGATGGGGCAACCAGATCCGGTCCTATGTGTTGCAGCCCTACCAGATGGTGAAGGATCTGCGGACCGGCTTCGAGACGTCGGATACGGGCGGCGTTCTGGACGGTGATCTGGACGGGCTGATGGCCGCGACCCTGGCCATGGACGTGTCGGGCAAGAGCCGCGCCGAGGCGCAGGCCGAGGGTTGAATTCCGCTTGATCCTGCGCGGGTTATCTGTCGAAACTGATCTGCAAAAGGGCAGGGAGGCTTTTCGATGGATGATCTGATGAACCGCGACGCGCTGGAATTGTCAGCGATGCTTGAGGCGCGCCAGATCAGCGCGGTCGAGCTGATGCAGGCGACGCTGGACCAGATCGCCCGCGTCAACGGTCCGGTCAATGCGGTGATCAGCCTGCGCGATGCCGACAGCCTGCTGGCCGAGGCGCGCATCGCCGATGATGCCCCGCGCAAAGGCTGGCTGCATGGGATCCCGCTGGCGGTCAAGGATCTGGCCGATGTGGCGGGTATTCCCTCTTCGATGGGCTCGCCCGCATTTGCCGGGAATATCCCCGCTGCCGATAGCGGGATGGTGGCGCGGATGCGCGCGGCGGGGGGCCTGTTCATCGGCAAGACCAACACGCCCGAATTCGGGCTGGGCAGTCACACGTTCAACCCGGTGCATGGCGCGACGCATAACCCCTATGACACGGCGCGCAGCGTGGGCGGGTCATCCGGCGGGGCGGCGGCGGCGCTGGCGGCGCGGATGCTGTCGGTGACTGACGGGTCGGACATGATGGGATCGCTGCGCAACCCTGCGGGCTGGTGCAATGTCTACGGCATGCGGCCAAGCTGGGGGCGTGTTCCGGCTGATCCGGTGGGCGATACCTTCCTGCATCCGCTTTCCACGCTGGGCCCCATGGCGCGCAGTCCGCGCGACATGGCCGCCCTTTTGGAGGTGCAGGCCGGACCCAACCCCCAAGTGCCCTTCGGCCTGCCCAAAGACCGCTATCTTGACGGGATCGACACCGATGTGAAGGGCCGGCGCATCGGCTGGCTGGGCAGTTGGGGCGGGGCCTATCCGATGGAGCCGGGGATCCTGCCGCTGATCGAGGGGGCTTTGACGGGTTTCAGCGACATGGGCTGTATCGTCGAGGCGGTCGATGCGCCGTTCAGCGCCTCCGAGATCTGGGACAGCTGGGTGGCCCTGCGCGCCTTTGCCAATCTCGGCCGACTTGATGCGATCTATTCCGATCCGGTCAAGCGCAAGCTTCTGAAACCCGAGGCGATCTGGGAAATCGAGACAGGTCTGTCGCTGAGCCCGTTGCAGATCCACCGTGCCAGCCTGACCCGCTCGCGCTGGTATGCCAAGGCCGCCGAATTGTTCGACACATATGACGCGCTTGTGCTGCCCTCGGCGCAGCTATGGCCCTTCCCGGTGGAATGGGACTGGCCCAAGGATATCGCAGGTCAGCCGATGGATACCTATCACCGCTGGATGGAGGTGGTGATCCCGGTCAGCCTGATCGGCCTGCCAGCGGTCAACCTGCCCGCGGGTTTCGGCGCGGCGGGCACAGCGGGGGCGGGGCTGCCGATGGGGATGCAGATTTTCGGACGCCATGGCGATGATGCGGGCCTGCTGCAACTGGCCCAGGCCTGGCACCGGGCGACCGACTGGCCCAACCGGATGCCGCCGCCCCTGTCCTGAGACTTGCTTTTTGTCCCGTTTGCGGGTCTCATCCGCAGATACCGGAATGTGACGGGGAGGGACCATGCCGGATACACCCAAGGAAGGGCTGCCAGATGTTGGCCCGGTCAGCACCGCCATGCTGGCCGAAGCGCTCAGGCGTGGCTGGGCGGACATGCGTCGCGCCCCCGGCTATGGCCTGTTTTTCGCGGCTGTCTACGTGGCGCTTGGCCTTGTTCTGGCTGGCGTGACCGTGGTGACCGGCAAGACCTATTGGCTGGTCTTCGCCGCCGTCGGTTTTCCGCTGGTCGGTCCCTTTGCCGCCGTAGGGCTTTACGATGTCAGCCGCAGGATCGAACAGGGCCGACCGCTGGTCATGTCCGAGATCCTTGGCGTGGTGCTGCGCCAGTCGCGCCGGCAACTGCCCTCGATCTGCGCGATCATCATCATGGTGTTCCTGTTCTGGTTCTTTCTGGCGCATATGATCTTTGCGCTGTTCCTTGGTCTTTCGACGATGACCAATGTCTCAAGCTCTTATGCGGTGTTTCTGACGCCGAACGGGATTGCGATGCTGGCGGTAGGCACGGTGGTGGGCGGCATCTTCGCGCTGCTGCTCTACATGATCACGGTCATCGCGCTGCCGCTGCTGCTGGAACGCGAGGTCGATTTCGTGACCGCCATGATCACCAGTTTCCAGGTCGTGCTGGCCAATCCGGTGCCGATGCTGGCCTGGGCCGCGCTGATCGCGGGGCTGACTTTCGCGGCGATGCTGCCGGCCTTCCTGGGCCTGTTCCTGGTGCTGCCGCTGCTGGGACATGCGACCTGGCATCTTTACCGGCTGGTGACAGCCGAGACCTGAAAACAGCCGAGACATGAAAAAGGCGCGCAAGGCCATCTGCCTGCGCGCCTTGTCCCTTCATGGCGGATGCTTTCAGACCGCGCCGCCGCGCGACAGGGCCGCCACGCCGGTCCGCGCCACTTCCAGCAGGCCCAGGGGCCGCATCAGTTCGGCGAAGGCGTCGATCTTTTCGGGCGCGCCGGTAATCTCGAACACGAAACTGCTCAGCGTGCTGTCCACCACATTGGCGCGGAAGATATCGGCCAGGCGCAGCGCCTCGACCCGTTTGTCGCCAGTGCCCTCGACCTTGAACAGCGCCAGTTCACGCTCGACCGCGGCGCCTTCCACGGTCAGGTCATGCACATCATGCACCGGCACGATCCGGCCCAGCTGCGCCTTGATCTGCTCGATCACCTGGGGCGTGCCGGTGGTGACGATGGTGATGCGGCTCAGGTGGCCGGCGTGGTCGATCTCGGCCACGGTCAGGCTTTCGATATTGTAGCCGCGCCCCGAAAACAGGCCGATCACGCGGGCCAGAACGCCCGCTTCGTTGTCGACGATCACCGCCAGGGTGTGGCGTTCCTCGACATCCGAGAAATTGGGCCGCAGGTTATAGGCCGAATGCTTGGTCGAGCCCTTCTTGATCTGTAGTGCAGACATGGTCTTGGTCCTTTATGGCGTCAGGGGCAGGGGGCTGATGTTCCGGGGAACGATCAGACCATCACGGCACCTTTCGATCCGATCGCATCCTTGGTGCTGGCTTCGCCCAGCAGCATCTTGTTGTGCGGCTCTCCCGAGGGGATCATGGGGAAGCAGTTCTCGTGCTTTTCCACCAGGCAGTCGAAGATCACCGGCCCGTCGTAATTGATCATTTCCATGATCGCATCGTCCAGGTCATCGGCGTCCTTGCACAGGATCCCCTTGCAGCCGAAGGCCTCGGCCAGCTTGACGAAATCGGGCAGGGATTCCGACCAGCTGTGCGAATAGCGCTCGCCATGCAGCAGCTCCTGCCACTGGCGCACCATGCCCAGGCGTTCGTTGTTCAGGATGAATTGCTTGACGGGCAGGTTGAACTGCATCGCGGTGCCCATTTCCTGCATGTTCATCAGCCAGGACGCCTCGCCGGCCACGTTGATCACCAGGGCATCCGGATGCGCCATCTGCACGCCGATCGACGCAGGGAAACCATAGCCCATCGTGCCCAGGCCGCCGCTGGTCATCCAGCGGTTCGGACCTTCGAAATTCAGGTATTGCGCGGCCCACATCTGGTGCTGGCCCACTTCGGTGCAGATATAGCGATCATGCCCCTTGGTCAGGGCCTCAAGCCGCGCCAACGCGTATTGCGGCTTGATGACCTTGCCTTTCTGTTCGAACTTCAGGCAATCGACCTTGCGCCATTCGTTGATCTGGTTCCACCACTTGGCCAGACCTTCCTTGTTGGTCTTGCGGCCGCGCGCCTTCCAGATCTTCAGCATGTCTTCCAGAACATGGGCGACATCGCCCACGATCGGAATATCGACGCGGATCACCTTGTTGATGGACGAGGGGTCGATGTCGATATGGACCTTTTTCGAGTTCGGGCTGAAGGCATCGACGCGGCCGGTGATGCGGTCATCGAAGCGCGCGCCGATGTTGATCATCAGGTCGCAGCCATGCATCGCCATGTTCGCCTCGTAAAGCCCGTGCATGCCCAGCATGCCCAGCCAATGGGTGCCGGATGCGGGGTAGGCGCCCAGGCCCATCAGGGTCGATGTGATGGGAAAGCCGGTTGCCTCGACCAGTTCGCGCAAAAGCTGGCTGGCCGCGGGGCCCGAGTTGATGACGCCGCCGCCGGTATAGAAGATCGGGCGCTTTGCGGTTTCAAGCGCGGCCACCAGTTCGGTGATCGCCTCAAGATCGCCCTTGACCTGTGGCTGATAGCGGCGCGAGCCACCTTTCTGCGGCGCCTGATAGGTGCCGGATGCGAATTGCACATCCTTGGGGATGTCCACCAGCACCGGGCCGGGGCGGCCGGCGGTGGCGACATGAAAAGCCTCGTGCAGGGTCGCGGACAGTTTTTCGGTATCCTTGACCAGCCAGTTATGCTTGGTGCAGGGCCGCGTGATGCCGACGGTATCGGCTTCCTGGAAGGCGTCGTTGCCGATCATGAAGGTCGGCACCTGCCCTGTCAGCACCACGATGGGGATGCTGTCCATCAGCGCATCGGTCAGTCCGGTGACCGCGTTGGTGGCGCCGGGGCCCGAGGTCACCAGCACCACGCCCGGCTTGCCGGTTGCGCGGGCATAGCCTTCGGCCGCATGCACGGCGCCCTGTTCGTGGCGCACCAGGATGTGCTGAATCTCGTTCTGCTGGAAGATCTCGTCGTAAATCGGCAGCACGGCGCCGCCGGGATATCCGAATACGACGTCCACGCCCTGATCCTTGAGGGCCTGAACCACCATTCTCGCTCCGGTCATCTGACGTGTCATGTGCTTTGCTCCGTTGTCGACGTCATCCATTCGCATAAAAAAGCCCCCGATTTTGTCGGGGGCGCATGGGGTACCTTGAGGGTGTCCGTTACCGGCCCATGCGCCATGTTCCTACGATGATCACTAGCGGTGTCATTGCCATCGGCTCCTTCGTGCGTGGCGGGACATTATGAGTGCTGCGCGGCAGCGTCAACCGTCAATCGGGCACATTTAATGTCGCGGGGGCGAATTATTTTGTATCTTTATTTCGTTTTGCGCCCTTGAAACGTCAGGAAAGGAATTAATTGCCTGCCGCAGGGCGTCAAAATGGCCGCGCGCGCGGCGACAATGGCCGGACCCATCCCGAACCCCATGGCGAAACCCATGGCGAAACCCAAGTCGGAACCTGTGCAGAGCGGCGGATCAGGGACGTGCTGGCACGGATCCGGGAAGCGAGATATTGGCCACCTGTTCCGCGATCGGATCAGTCGATAGCGGGTGCATCTCGGCGGAATAGTCGGCCGGGTCGCGCATCTTCTGCCATTTGCCGCCGACGTAAAGCTCCAGCCCCGAGAATTTTGCCTTGTAGCCCATCTTGGGGCTGCCGGGGACCCAGTAGCCCAGGTAGACATATGGCAGTCCGGCCTCGCGGGCGATGCGGATGTGATCCAGGATGATATAGGTGCCAAGGCTGTCGCCGGACCGGTCAGGCTGGTAGAAGGAATAGACCATGCTGACACCGTCATCCAGCACATCGGTCAGGCAGACCGCGGCAAGATCACGTGTGCTTGTGTCGTGATACTCGATCACCCTGGTGCGGATCGGCGTCTCCTCGATCATGGCGGCGAATTCGAACACATCCATGTCGGCCATGCCGCCATCGGCGTGCCGGCTGTCAAGGTAGCGGCGGAAGAGGTCATATTGATCCTCGGTCGCCCAGGGGCTGGTCGCGCGACGCTCCAGCAGCGCGTTGCGCCTGATCGTGCGCTTCTGGCTGCGCGAGGGCAGGAAATCGGCCACCCGGATTCGCGCCGAAAGGCAGGCCGCGCAATCCGAACATGAGGGGCGGTAAAGAACGTTCTGGGAGCGACGAAAGCCCTGCTTGGACAGGCTGTCGTTCAGGCGTTCCGCGCCCTCGCCCTGAAGTGCGGTGAACAGCTTACGCTCCATCCGCCCTTCCAGGTAGGGGCATGGTTGCGGTGCCGTCACGTAGAATTGTGGCGCTATGGGAAGGGTGTGACGCATGATATCCCTTGGTCCGGCTGTATCGGGACGATAGCAACGAAGTCTCCATCCGCCAAGAGTTGAATAAAGACCACGTTAACAACGCGTACGGTGCCAGGCCGCGCGCGCTGTTAGCCCAGTGTCATCATGCTGTCAGGGTGCTGTCGTCCTGCTGTCATCGTGCTGGCGGGTGGCCTTGCGCGCCCCGCTCAGGCGGCTGCCGCGCGGTTCAGCGCGACGCTGCCCAGCACATGATCGGTCAGGCCCTGACCGCGTGCCGTGGTCAGCATCAGCACCACCGATATGATCTGCAGCACCGGCAGCGCGAAGGAAAACGAGGTGACAAGCGTATGCACCGTGGCCAGCCCAAGGCCGAATCTTTCGCCCTGCGCCGTGCGGAATTCGATCGCCATCAGGCGCATCCCCCAGGTGGCAGAGCGGTTGGCGATCGTGACCACCCGGTAGGTAAAGCCGACCACCAGCATCAGCAGCGGAAAGAAAAACAGCCCGGTGAAGGCCGTGAAGGGCAAGATCAGCAGGCAGATCAGGGCGATCAGTACGGTATCGACCAGCCAGGCCAGCAGCCGTTTCATCGGCACATCGGCATAGAATTCGGGCTGTGTCACGGGATCGGGCAGCGGCAAGGGGTGATAGGTCATGAGTGACTCGCAGGGACAGGGATCAGGTGAATGCCGCAGGCGCGGGGCCTGCGGCGGTCGGTGTGTTGGTCAGGCTCAGGCCTTGTCGCTGTCCTGGCCCGTGGTGTCTTCCGCGTTGCGCGGGGCGGCGGCGGCGCGGGCGCGGTCGGCCATGAACTCGTCGAACTCGGCCTTGTCGCGGGCTTCGCGCAGGCGCTGCAGGAAGCTTTCGAAGTTGTGCTGCTCTTCCTCGAGGCGGCGCAGCGTGTCGGCCTTGTAGTTGTCAAAGGCGGTATTGCCCGAAGAGGACATGGCCGAGATGCCATGACGGGTCATCGAACGGTTGCGGCAGGATTTTCCAAACATGCGCTTGCTCCAGATCATATAGGCCAGAAGGGCCAGGCCCAGGGGCCAGACAAAGATGAACCCCAACACCATGGCTGCGATCCAGGCGCCTTTGCCCTTGGCGTCAAGCCAGGCCTCGGCGCGGGACAGCCAGCTCATCGGCGGCGTGTGGGGGGCGGAATAATGCAGTGCGGTATTCATGAGGCTCTCCGTTTCGGGTTGATGTTAATTCCTTTCACATACCCAAGATCGGTACGGCGCCGCCTGCTTGCAAGGGGTAATGTGAAAGAAATTTACATTAACGGAATCAGGCCGTGAAATCAGCCAGTTGCGCGCCTGTCAGACGATGCAGATCGGCGGGGGCGATGGGAAATATGTGATGCGGCGTGCCTGCTGCGGCCCAGACGACGGCAAATTCCATCAGGCGCGGATCCAGAAAGGCGCGGGGTTTGGTCAGGTGGCCGACGGGGGCGACGCCGCCGATGGCAAAGCCGGTTTGCGCGCGGATCAGCGCGGCATCGGCCTTGCCCAGGGCCTCGCCTGCAAGGGTGCTGGCGCGGCTGGCGTCCACCTGGTTGCCGCCGGCGGTCAGGAACAACAAGGCTTCGCCGCTGTCCTGTCCTGCAAAGATGATCGACTTGGCGATCTGGTCCAGCGCGCAGCCCGCCACGGCGGCGGCCTGTGCGGCGGTGCGCGCCTCGCCCAGTGCGCGGATATCCGCGGTCAGCCCTGCATCTTCCAATGCGCGGCGCACGCGTGCCATGCTTTTGCTCATGGTGTCTGTCCCTGTCTGTTCGTGTCTGCGCGGTTTCTTGCGCCACTATCGGATTGCGATGCGCCATTGACCAGCCTTGAGCGTTGCGCTCAAGGTGCGGCCATGTCGATTGCAAGCCGCCTGACCCGCATGCCACGCCCCTTCGACCCCGATCGGGGTGCAGAAGCGCGCGCCGCCATTCCCGCAGCCAAGGGCGATATCGCCCTGCTCATTGAGGGCACCGGGGGATGCAGCCCCTATCTGAAATCCCTGATTGAGAAAGAGGCGGATTGGATCCTGCCCGCGCTTGACGATCCCGAGGACGCGCTGGCGCGGCTGCATCATGATCTGTCGCAGGTCGCGCCCGATGCGCTGGCGGATGCGCTCAGGCAGGGCAAGCGGCGCGTGGCCCTGTTGACGGCGCTGGCCGATCTGTCGGGCGCCTGGCCGCTGGAGGAGGTGACCGGCGCGCTGACGCGTTTTGCAGACCTGGCCTGCCAACTGGCCCTGCGCGCCGCCATCGGCGCGGAAATCCGGCGCGGCAAGCTGCCCGGCGCAACCGAGGATGATGCCGAAACCGGCGGCGGCCTGGTGGCGCTGGCCATGGGCAAGATGGGCGCGTTCGAGTTGAACTATTCCTCGGATATCGACCTGATCTGCCTGTTCGATGAAACCCGGTTTGCGCCCGACGACTATCACGAGGCGCGCGCCGCGCTGATCCGGGCCACGCGCAAGATGGCGGCGATGCTGAACGACAATACCGCGCAGGGCTATGTGTTCCGCACCGATCTGCGGCTGCGCCCCGATCCGGCCGTCACCCCCGTGTGCATGGCGATGGAAGCGGCCGAACGGTACTACGAAAGCCTGGGCCGGACATGGGAACGCGCGGCCTATATCAAGGCGCGGCCTTCGGCGGGCGATCTGGCGGCGGGCGAGCGGTTCCTGAAAACCCTGCGTCCTTTCGTGTGGCGCAAGCATCTGGATTTCGCGGCCATCCAGGATGCCCATGACATGCGCCTGCGGATCCGCGCCCACAAGGGGCTGGGCGGGCCGGTCGTGCTGGCCGATCACAACATGAAACTGGGCCGCGGCGGCATCCGCGAGATCGAATTCTTCACCCAGACCCGCCAGATCATCGCGGGCGGGCGCGATCCCGAATTGCGGGTGCGCGGCACGGTCGAGGGGCTGTCGGTGCTGGCGCGCAAGGGCTGGGTGCCCGATGAGGTGGCCGAAACCCTGACGCGGCATTACCGCGCCCATCGCGAGGTGGAACACCGCTTGCAGATGATCAATGACGCGCAGACCCACAGCCTGCCGCGCAACGATGAAGGCTTTGCCCGGCTTGCGGCCTTCATGGGGGTGCAACAGGCGGCGCTTGAGCGCGATCTGAAGGCGCGCATCAGCGAGGTGCACGAGCTGACCGAAGGCTTCTTTGCCGGAAGCGGGATCGTGGCGGCACCCGAGGTGCCTGCCGCGCAGGCCGAGACGTTTGATACCGAGGTGACAAGCCGCTGGCGCAGTTATCCGGCGCTCAGGTCCGCCCGCGCGGTCGAGATCTTCCAGCGCCTGCGCCCCGAGATCCTGTCGCGTCTGGCGCGCGCGGCCAAGCCCGATGAGGCGCTTTTGGCCTTTGATGGTTTTCTCGCGGGGCTGCCCGCGGGTGTGCAGCTTTTCTCGCTGTTCGAGGCCAATCCCCATCTGATCGACCTGCTGGTCGATATCGTCGGCACATCGCCTGCGCTGGCGCAGCATCTTTCGCGCCATTCTGGCGTGTTCGACGCGGTGATCGGGGGCGGGTTCTTCGCACCCTGGCCGGGGATCGCCGCGCTGGCGCAGGAACTCTCGGCCCTGCTGGACAGCGAGAGCGATTACGAGCGCAAGCTGGATGCCGCGCGTCGCTGGGCCAAGGAATGGCATTTCCGCATCGGCGTGCATCACCTGCGCGGCCTGATCGAGGCCGAAGCCGTGGGCCCGCAATATGCCGATCTGGCCGAGGCGGTGCTGCGCGCGCTCTGGCCTGTCGTGGTGGCGCAGTTCGCGGCCAAGCATGGCGCGCCGCCGGGGCGGGGGGCCATGGTGCTGGGCATGGGATCGCTTGGGGCCGCGCGGCTGAATGCGACCTCGGATCTGGATCTGATCGTGATCTACGATGCCGATGGGGTCGAGATGTCGGATGGCCGCCGCCCGCTGGCGGCGCGGCCCTATTACGCGCGTCTGACACAGGCGATGGTGACGGCGCTGACCGCGCCCATGGCCGAGGGCAGGCTTTACGAGGTCGATATGCGCCTGCGCCCATCGGGCACGCAGGGGCCGGTCGCGACAAGCCTGACCAGTTTTCGCGATTACCAGATGAACGAGGCCTGGATCTGGGAGCATCTGGCCCTGACCCGTGCGCGCCCCGTGGCGGGCGAGACGGCGCTGGCCCTTGACGTGGAGGCGGTGCGCGACGCGGTTCTGGAACGCGGCCATCCGCGCGACAGGATCATCGCCGAGGTGGCCACGATGCGCGCGCGTATCGCCGCGGCAAAGGCGCCCGACGGGCCGTGGGACGCCAAGCTGGGACCGGGCCGGTTGCAGGATGTGGAACTGATGGCGCAGGCCGGCAACCTGATGGCGCGCAGCAAGGCGCGCGGCGTCCGCGAGGGGCTGGCCGATTGTGTCGCTTGCGGCTGGCTGGATGACGCCGCTGGCGCAGCGCTGTCCGAGGCCTATCTGCTGTTCTGGCGGGTGCAGCTGGTATCGAAACTGCTGAGTGACAAGCCGCTTGATCCTGCGCGGATCGGTGAGGGAGGATGCAGGATGCTGTTGCACGAGACAGGTCATGAAACGCTGGAAGGGCTTGAAGCTGCCTTGGTCGAGGTTGCACAGGCCGCCGACGCCGCGATCAGCGCGGTCCTTGGCCAGGCGCCGGAGGATGCGGCATGAAGAAGGGCACACCCGAGGACCCAAAGGGTCTGATCGCCGAAGCCTACCGGATCGACGGCATCACACCTGGCGAGTGCCGCACGATCTTTCTGGACTGGGCGCTGAGCCTGCCCGATGGCAGCGACAGCCGCACCATCCTTGCCGTGCTGGTTGCGCGTCACGAGGCCGATGCCCCCGACCACCCGATGACGGCCGTGATGCGCGAGGGCATGCAGGCGATGACACGGCAGGGTCGGCGCGGTGGCTGGCGCGGACGGCCGCGCGACTGAACGGCCGCGCGACGGAACGAACACGTGGTGGAACGGGCGCGGCGCGGAACGGGCGTGGGACGAAACGGGCGCGGGACGGAACGGCGCGGAACGGGCGCGGGACGCGGCCTGCGGCGCTGTCAGGGCTGATGGGCGTCAGGTCGTGCGGGTCAGGTCGTGCGGGGCAGGGCGGCGGCGGCCCGGGCCAGGGCGGTGATCCCGTCCCAATCGCCGCGCGCGATCATCTCGGAGGGCGCGACCCAGCTGCCGCCCACGCAGACAACATTCGGCAGGCTCAGGTAATCGGCGGCATTCGCCGGGCCGATCCCGCCGGTCGGGCAGAAGGTGATCTGCGGCAGCGGGGATGACAGGGCGCGCAGGGCAGCGGCACCGCCCGCGACCTCGGCGGGAAAGAATTTCTGCGTTGTATAGCCGCGTTCCAGCAGGGCCATCGCCTCGGTCGCGGTGGCGGCACCGGGCAGCAGCGGCAGGGCGCTATCTTCGCAGGCGGACAAAAGCCGGTCGGTCGCGCCGGGCGAGACGGCGAAAGCGGCGCCTGCCGCCTTGACCGCGCGCACATCCGCAGGCGACAGCACCGTGCCCGCGCCCACGACCGCGCCCGCGACATGGCCCATCTCGGCGATCACCTCGAGGGCTGCGGCGGTGCGTAGCGTCACCTCGAGCACGGGCAGGCCACCCGCAACCAGCGCCTGCGCCAGCGGGCGGGCATGGGCCGGGTCGCGGATCACCAGAACCGGGATGACTGGGGCCATCTGGCACAGCGCCAATGTGGCGTCAGAGGCTTGATGCGGTGTCATGGTCAGGGTTCCATCGCAAAGGCCGGCAACCGGGGCTGCCGTCGGGATCTGGATATTTGCAGCAAGAAGAAACAGGGGCGCGCGCGCATATCAGACCACCACGGCGGCGCCGGTTGCGGCGGGCCCCACATTGGCGCGGAACATGGCGAAAAGCTCGCGGCCGACGCCGTTGCCATTGCCGGTCAGGTCCGGGGTGGCGGGGGCGCGGTCGTCAAGATCCGGTACCTGTGCCTCGATCAGGCCCGTGGTGGCATCCAGCCGGATGATGTCGCCGTCGCGCAACCGCGCGAGGGGGCCGCCGGCGGCGGCCTCGGGGCTGATGTGGATCGCGGCCGGGACCTTGCCCGAGGCGCCCGACATGCGCCCGTCGGTGACCAGCGCCACCTTGAGCCCGCGATCCTGAAGGACGGCCAGTACCGGGGTCAGCGCATGCAGTTCCGGCATGCCATTGGCCTGCGGTCCCTGGAAGCGCACGACGACCACGGTATCGGTGGTGAATTCGCCCGCCTTGAACGCCTCTTTCACCGCGTCCTGCGTGTCGAAGATACGGGCCGGGGCCTGGATCACATGGCGTTCCGGGGCCACGGCCGAGGTCTTGATGACGCCGGTTCCCAGGTTGCCGTCCAGCTGGCGCAGACCGCCCGTCGCGTCGAAGGGATCAGAGACCGGGCGCAGGATGCGGGTGTTCTGGCTGTCGCGCGCGCCGGGTGTCCATGTCAGGCCCGTGTTCAGGCCCGTGTTCTGGCCCGCCTCGGTCAGTTTTGGCTCATGCGTGTAACGCTCCAGCCCCTTGCCGGCGACGGTCATCGTGTCGGGGTGCAGCAGCCCCGCCTCGAGCAGTTGGCCGATCGTGTAGCCCAGACCGCCCGCGGCGTGGAAATGGTTCACATCGGCCAGCCCGTTGGGATAGACCTTGGCCAGAAGCGGCGTCACCTGTGACAGGTCGTGGAAATCCTGCAACTCCAGCAGCACGCCCGCCGCGCGGGCCATGGCGGGCAGGTGCAGCACCAGATTGGTCGATCCGCCCGTGGCCATCAGACCCACGATTCCGTTCACGAAGGCGCGTTCGTCCAGCACGTCGCAGACGGGGGTGAAGTCATTCCCCAGCGCCGTGATCGCTGCGGCCCTTTCCGTGCCCGCGATCGTCAACGCCTCGCGCAGCGGCGTGCCGGGATTGACGAAGGACGCGCCGGGCAGGTGCAGACCCATGAATTCCATCAGCATCTGGTTGGTATTGGCGGTGCCGTAGAAGGTGCAGGTGCCGGGGCCGTGATAGGAGGCCATCTCGGCCGCCATAAGGGCCGCGCGGTCCACCTGTCCGGCGGCGAATTGCTGGCGCACGCGGGCTTTTTCGTCATTGGGCAGACCGGATGTCATCGGACCGGCGGGCAGGAACACGCCCGGAATATACCCGAAGGTCGCCGCCGCGATCACCAGGCCCGGCACGATCTTGTCGCAGACACCGAGATAGAGCGCCGCGTCGAAGGTGTTATGCGACAGCGCGACCCCCGCCGACAGCGCGATCACATCGCGCGAGAAGAGCGACAGTTCCATCCCCGTCTGGCCCTGCGTGACCCCGTCGCACATGGCAGGAACGCCGCCCGCGACCTGCGCCGTGGCGCCCACGCGGCGCGCGGCCTGACGGATCAGGTCGGGAAAGCGTTCAAAGGGCTGATGGGCCGAGAGCATGTCGTTATAGGCGGTCACGATGCCGATGTTGGGGGCTGGCGTCGTCGCCAGTGTGGCCTGGTCAGGCCCCATCGCGGCATAGGCATGGGCCTGGTTCGAACAGCTGAGATGCGCGCGCCGGGGACCCTCCGCCGCGGCACGGCGCATCAGGTCCAGATACCGCGATCTGCTGTCGCGGCTGCGTTCCGCGATCCGATCCGTGACGCGCGCCACCTGATCGTGCAATGACATCGCAATCCCCCCTCGGTCTGTCCTGCCCTGTCTGTGACGACAGGCCCTGATATATTCCGTTAGCGGTAACAGTGCAAGCGTATCGGCGCGGAAGGGACGGTACAACTTTGTGGCGGGTGGTGCCGGCGCTGTACATTCGGGGGGCGAAGCTGCCCCGATCCTGCCGCAAAGCCGGGGTTTGCCGGAAAAACTTTCTCGGATTCGGGGAAAATTTGCCCTGATTTGGACTTATTGCACCTGCATACCTTTCGACAGTTCCGGGAAACCCTTTTTCCCAAAGGAGATATCGTATGACACTTTTCCGCCGGGCCTTTGCCCTTGTCCTCGTTCTGGGTCTGTCCGCTTGCGGCAGCTATGATCTGTCCACGCGTAACGCGTCATCCGATGCGGCGCTGCAATCCGCTGCGGCCCATCTGGCGCAAACCTCGATCAATGTCGTCGAGACGCGTATCGTGGTGCCGCGCAGCCTGAAGGTGTCCGAGGCCAACAGCTATTACCCCATGGGTGATATCGTCTGGCGCGGTGACGCCTATGGCGACCGTCATGCACAGCTCGAGGCGATCCTGGCCGAGAGCATGACCATCGCCCGGAGCGGCCACAAGGGCAGCACGCCTGCCGTGGTCGAGATCACGCTGAAGCGGTTTCATTCGCTGACCGAAAAGACCCGCTATTCCGTGGGTGGCGTGCATTCGATCCGGTTCGATCTGACGCTGCGGGACCCCAAGACCGGCGCGCCGCTGGCGCCGACCCGCGAGATCCGTGCCGATCTGAAGGAATACGGCGGCGATCGCGCCATGGAAGCCGAGCGTCAGGGTCTGACCCAGAAGCTGCGCGTGACCCGGCACCTGGCCAATGTGTTCCGGTCGGAACTGGAACAGCCCGGCAGCATGAGCGGCAAGCGCGGCACCACGCAGCTGGTGGCGGGCCTGGAAACCGGCAAGCCGATCTGACCTTTCCAGCATTGCGAAACAGGCGTAAGAGGGCGGTATGACACCGTCCTCTTATCCCGTTGTGCGCCTGCGCCCCAAAGCCCAGCCGCGCGCCATCCGCCACGGCTTTCCGTGGATTTATGACAATGAACTGGTCACTGACCGGCGCTCGCGCGGGCTTGCTCCGGGCAGCCTTGCCGTGCTGGAGGATGCCGAACGCGCGCCCCTGGCGCTGGTGACGGTGAACCCTAATTCGCGCATCATCGCCCGCGTGATGGACCGCGATCCCGCAGCAACAGTGGATCGCGCCTGGCTGGAGGCGCGGCTGACCCGCGCACTGGCGCTGCGGAGCCGGCTGCACGATCAGCCCTTCTACCGGCTTGTTCATGCCGAGGCGGATGGATTGCCCGGCGTGATCATCGACCGTTTCGGCGACACGGCCGTGATCCAGCCCAACGCGGCCTGGGCCGAGATGATGCTGGATGATCTTGTCGCCGCATTGGTGGCCGTGACCGGCGTGAGATGCGTGATCAAAAGCGCCTCGGGGCGGGCGCGCGGCCTTGAAGGGCTGGACGATGTCAGCGGCGTGCTGCTGGGGCAGGCGCCTGACGCGCCGGTGCAGGTGCCGATGAACGGCGCCATCTATATGGCCGATCTGACCGGCGGGCAGAAGACAGGGCTGTTTTTCGATCAGCGTCCCAACCATGCCTTTGCCGCGCGGCTGGCCAAGGGTGCGCGGGTTCTGGATGTGTTTTCCCATGTGGGCGGTTTTGCCCTGGCCGCGCTTGCGGCGGGGGCTGAACATGCGCTGGCGGTGGACGGGTCCGACCCGGCCCTGGCGCTGGCCCGCGAGGGGGCCGCGGCCACGGGTGTGGCGGCGCGCTTCGACACGCGCAAGGGCGATGCTTTCGACGTGATGACGGCATTGGCCGCAGAGGGCGCGCAATTCGACGTCGTGGTTTGCGATCCGCCGGCCTTTGCGCCATCAAAACAGGCGCTGGAGACGGGTCTGCGGGCCTATGAGCGCGTGGCGCGCCTGGGTGCGTCGCTGGTGGCCGAGGGCGGGTTTCTTGTGCTGTGTTCCTGTTCGCATGCCGCCGATCTCGACAGGTTCCACGGGGCGTGTCTCCGCGGGATCGGGCGCGCCGGGCGGCAGGGACAACAGATCCACACGGGCTTTGCCGGGCCCGATCACCCGCTGTTGCCGCAACTGGCGGAAAGCGGATACCTCAAGGCGCTGTTCTTCCGTCTATGAAGGTCTTGCTGGATACTTGCGTGCTTTACCCGACGGTGATGCGCGAAGTTCTGCTGGGTGTCGCCGCCGAAGGGCTGTTCCAGCCGCTCTGGTCGGCCCGCATTCTCGAGGAATGGGCCCGTGCCGCCATCAAGCTGGGTCCGGGGGCCGAGGCGCAGGCGCGCGGCGAGGTGGCGATGCTGCGCGCGCGCTGGCCGGGGGCCGAGGTCAGCTATGCCCCTTCGCTGGAGGCGCGGCTCTGGCTGCCCGATCCGGCCGATACCCATGTGCTGGCCGCGGCCATCGCGGGCCATGCCGATCTGATCGTGACGCTGAACGCGCGGGATTTTCCGCGCAACATCCTGGCCGAGGAAGGGCTGGAACGGCTGGACGCGGACCAGTTCCTGATGGCGCTGCATGACGATTACCCGCAGGCCGTGGCCCATGCCGCCGAGGTCGTGCGGCAGGAGGCCGAGCGGTTGTCGGGCGCGCCCTGGGATATCCGGCGGCTGATGAAGAAGGCGCATCTGCCGCGCCTTGGCAAGACACTGGCGGGGCAGGGATAAACCCCGGCCAATGGTCAGGGCTCAGGTGATGCCGCTCCAGCGGGCCTCGTTCCTTTCGATGGCGGCGATGCGGTCGGGGGTCTTGGGGTGGCTCATCAGCCAGGCCGGAACCACACCGCCACGGCTGTTTGTCAGCGCCTCCAGCTTGGTGAAAAGCGATTTTTGCGGACCTGTGCCGATCCCGGCCTTGGTCAGCAGCGCCGAGGCATATTCATCCGCCTCGTATTCGTCCGACCGCGACAGCCGTGCCGCCAGCATCGTCGTCAGCGTGTTGGCGATCCAGATACCGATCCCGGGCAGGAAACGCGACAGCACCATGGCCAGCGCGGTACGCAGGGCATTCTGGCCGGAAAAGTCGATCATCCGGCGGCGGGCGTGGCCCAGGGCAACATGGCCCAGTTCATGGGCGATGACGCTTGCCATTTCTTCGGCCGTGACGGCGCCTTCGCGGAACCGGTTGTAAAAGCCGCGTGTGATGAAGATGCGCCCGTCGGGGGCCGCCAGACCGTTGACCGGTTCGATTTCATAGATATGCACGCGGATCCGTGGCAGATCGAGCGCCGCGGCCAGACGATCCGTCATCCGGCGCAGGTCGGGGTCGGCCAGTTCGGTCGAACGGCTGTCCAGTTCCTTGGCCGTGCGCCAGGCCGAGAAGCGGTACATGGCGACGCCGTACAGGATGGCCAGAAGGATCGGGGTAAACTTGAGCATGATCTTGATATGGTCCGGGCGAGGCGCTGCGGCAAGGGCGGGATGTGCGGCAGAGGGGCGCGCTGATGAGTATTTGGGGAAAGATGAAGCCTGCGGTCAGGCTTTCCAGCGGACAGGCACCGAAAGGGGGCCGCGAAAGGCCCATCCGGCAAAGGGGGCGGGCCCGTCAAGCGCCAGGTCGGGCAGATGTGCAAAGGCGGGCAGGGCCACATCGGCGATGAGCGCGCGCGCGGCGGCGGCGCCGGCGCAGAAATGCGGACCCGCGCCGAAGCTGATGGCGGGGCCGGTATCGCGGGAGATGTCGAAACGGTCGGGGGCGTCGAAATGCGCCTCGTCCCGCCCGGCGGAGGAGAACATGAAGAAGACGCGATCCTCGGGCTGAAAGGTGACGCCACAGGTCGTGTCGACCCGTGCGACACGGCGCGGAGACATCCCGATGGGCGACATCCAGCGGGCATATTCGTCGAAGGCCTGCGCCCATGTGGCATGACCCGCATGGATCCTTGCCAGCTGGTCGGGGTGGCGCAGCAGCGCCCAGATCGTGCCGGCGATGGCGTCGCGCGGTTCGTTCTGCCCGCCCGAGATGATCAGCTTGATATTGGCGCGGATGCTGCCCATCGGCAGGCCCGCCACGCGCATCACCGACAGGGCGGAATGATCGGGCCGCGCCGTCACCTCGGGCAGCATCATGTCGATATGCGCGTCGATCGAGGCGGTGCAGTCATGGCAATGCGCCTCGATCGCGGGATCGCCCGCGTAATTGGCGCAGCCGTCGATCATGCCCTGGCTCACGCGGTCCATCTCGGGGGCGGGCATCCGGCGCAGGCCGGTGATCGCCTTGAGCGCCTCGGCCGAGACGGGCATGGCGTAGTCGCGCACCAGGTCGCAGCGGCCTTTTGGTTTCAGATCGGCCAGAATGGTTTCGGCGGCGGCGCTGAATTCCGCCAGCCAGTGGTCACGCACCGTGCGCGGGCTGAGCGCGGGAAAGAGCGCGCGGCGTTCCGCCTGATGGTCCGCACCGTCCTTGCGCATCATGTTTTCGCCCATCAGCCGCGTCATGAGCCCGTCAGGCTGCAGGCTTGAAAACACCTCGATCCGTTTTTCCTGGGTGAAGATGTCATCGCGCCGGGTAAAGAGCGTGGCGCCCAGTTCCGGCACGAAGGTCACGGGGGCCTCGGCCCGCATGCGCGCCAGTACCGGGTAGGGATCGGCGCGAAAGGCGGCAGGGTCGATATGGGTGACGGGGGCGTCGGACATGGTGGGGCCTTGCTTTGGGCGTTGCCCGCAGTCTGATCCGCCACCCGCCGTCGCGCAAGCCCTGGCGGCCGCTTCAGCGCGTTGTCAGCGTCTCCAGCAGGTAGTCCAGCGCACGCTCTTCGCGGGTCAGCCGGTCGCGGTAGGGGCCTTCATAACCGCCGCGTTCATAATAGCGCTGCCGATCCTTCCGGTCGCGGTCGCGGCGTGAGGGCCGTGAGAACGAGGGCCGCGAATAGGAGGGGCGTGAATAGGACGCGCGCGCCCGGCCCGATCCACGGCTGCCATCCGATGCGCGTGCCGGGGTCAGGTGCAGCAGTGTCGGGGCGACATAGGCGGTGCCCGCAGCCAGGCCGATCCGGGTCAGCAGGCGGCGGCGTGACAGGTTCGGGGTGTCGTCGGTTGTCATGGTGGATTCTCCGGCAGCGGCGGCGCAGGTTGCGCCCCTTCATGACATAACGGGAGGGCGGGCAGAATATTCCTGCAGATCACGGCATCGTGAGGTTGACGCAAGGGGCAAGAAACCGCCGGTCAAGGCAGGGTCAGCGGGCCATTTCCTTCATGCCGCGTTCGATTCCCGCAAGCGTCATGGGCACCATGCGATCCTCGAATATCTCGCGGATCATCTTGATGGACTGGGTATAGGACCAGTATTTTTCCGGCACGGGATTGATCCAGACATGGCTGGGCCACTGTTCGCGGGCGCGTTGCAGCCAGACCTGGCCCGCTTCGGCGTTCCAGTGTTCGTTGGCGCCGCCGGGATAGGCGATTTCGTAGGGAGACATGCTGGCGTCACCCACGAAGATGCATTTGTAATCGGATCCGTATGTACGCAGCACCTCCCATGTGGGGGTTTGCTGGTCCCAGCGGCGGCGGTTGTCGCGCCACACGCCCTCGTAAAGGCAATTGTGGAAATAGTAATATTCCAGGTGCTTGAACTCGGTCCGCGCGGCGGAAAACAGTTCTTCCACCACCTTGACATGCGGGTCCATGGACCCGCCCGCATCCAGAAACAACAGCACCTTCACGGCGTTGCGCCGTTCGGGGCGGGTTTTCACATCCAGATAGCCCTGTTCGGCGGTCGAGCGGATCGTGCCATCCAGGTCCAGCTCTTCGGCGGCGCCGTCGCGCGCCCAGCGGCGCAGACGTTTCAGCGCCACCTTGATGTTGCGCGTGCCCAGCTCGACCGTATCGTCGAGGTTCTTGAACTCGCGCTTGTCCCAGACCTTGACCGCGCGCTGATGGCGCGACTTGTCCTGGCCGATGCGAACGCCCTCGGGGTTGTAGCCATGCGCCCCGAACGGCGAGGTGCCGGCGGTGCCGACCCATTTGCTGCCGCCCTGGTGGCGGCCTTTCTGTTCCTCGAGCCGCTGTTTCAGCGTCTCCATCAGCTTGTCGAAACCGCCAAGGGCCTTGATCTCTTCCATCTCTTCGGGGCTTAGGTGCTTTTCGGCCAGCTTTTCCAGCCATTCGGCGGGAATGTTCACGGCCTTCAGCACATCGTCCAGACGGATCTCTTCCAGCCCCTTGAAGGTTGCGGCGAAGGCGCGGTCGAACTTGTCGATGTTGCGCTCGTCCTTCACCATCGCGGTGCGGGCAAGATAGTAGAACCCTTCCACGTCATAGGTCACAAGACCGCGCGACATGCCTTCAAGGAAGGACAGGTATTCGCGCAGGCTGACCGGGACGCCGCCTTTCCTGAGATTGTCGAAGAAGGGCAGGAACATCGGATTTACAGCGCCGCGCGATGCACGAAGAGGGTGATGAACAGCCCCAGCAGCGCAAAGGCGATGGCATAGGCGGCCGCATATTGGCCGATGTCCATCTTGTTGCCCTTGCGTCTTGCGGCTGTCATGCCGCCGATGATGGCCCCCAGTAGCGCCGCGCCAAGTACGATCATATTCGCCCGTTTCTCCTGTACAGCGGACTGAGGGCGCCGATCTCGCGCATCTTGGCGCGAATGGCCCCTTCCGCCCCGAACCCGTAACGCGCCCAGCCCAGACTGTCCAGCCGCACGGCCTGCGCCTCGACGCCGCGTCCCGACAGGTCCAGCCCCTCGGCGCGCAGCATGTTGAGGGTGGCGACAAGGGCCGCGTTCTCGTGGCGGATGACGACGGGCAGGATCGCGCTGACAAGTTCGACAGCCTCGGGCCCGTTGCCCTGCGCCACCAGATAGGCGGCCAGCTGGGCGCTGACCAGGCCGCGGTACATCGCGTATTCGGGCCGCCGCGCAAAGATCGCATCGGCCTGGCGGAAGTGTTCGACCGCTGCCACAGGATCAAGCGGCAGGACCAGCCGGCCCATCACGTAATGGGAAAAGCCCAGTCGATGATCCTGAAGCCGCATGACCCGCGCGATATCAAGCGCGCGTTCACCTGCGGCGCGGCGCGCCGCGGGCGTGGCGCCCGGACCCAGCGCCGTCTGCATCGCGGCCGACCAGGGGCGCGGCGTATCGGCATCGCGGCGCGGGGCAAGACCCTGTCCGGCGGGATTGATGCGCGCAAGGATCGTGGGCAGCCGCGTGGCGACCTCGGCGCGTGTCATGCCGGATTGCAGTTCCGGCGCATAGATCGCGCGCAGGATCATCATGTCATAGCCGGTCAGTACGGCATGGACGTTGTCATCGTTGAAGACCGATTGCGGCAGCCGGTAAAGATCGTTGAGCGGCCCCAGCGCCTGTGCCAGTTCCTCGTGCAGGCAATCGCGTACCTCTTGCGGGCTGGCATCATTGGGCAGGAAAATCGCCATGCGATCGCGCCGGGTCAGGCGGGCCCAGTCGGTGCGCGGGCTGCGCCGCGCCAGACGGAATTCGGACAGGCGCGAGATGTTGGGCACGACGAAACAGGCGGCCTGCGGCAGGTGGCTGCGGATATCCGCGCGGCTGACAGCCTCGATGGTGATATGGGCGTCGGCCTGGCCGGTATGGGCGATGTCGATCCCGGCCTCGGTACGCAGGCGGAACAAAAGCCGGTTGAGATCGGAATTCAGCGTGGGCGGCGGATTGCCCGTGACGCGGACCGTCACCGGCCCCTCGAACCGGGTCAGGACGGGCAGCGATCGGCCCGATTCCAGTTCGAACGCGAGGTCGATCACATCGCGCAGCAGATCGCTGTTGGAGATTGCGAAGGTTTCGGGCTGCGGTGCCGCAAAAACGCGCATCGGTGGCAGGTCGTTGTCGATCATGGCCATGGCGCGGCTGGGCATCTCGGTCTGGGCGCCGGGCATGCAGGCCCCCAGCAAGAGAAACACTGGAAAAAAGAAACGAGGAAACAGCCCTTTCATTCCTGGTACACCCCGCGTTTGCCCCCGAAACGATCGTTGAACTGCCGATCGCGCGCCGTGCCGCCGGCGGTGATCCCGGCAGGCTGCAGGCCGACTTGCGCCGGTTGGGGCAGCAAGCGGTCAAGGCTGCGCAAAACAAGCGTGGCAAGCTGCACCCAATGGGTGCGGCGCGGTGTCGTGTCTGTCATGTCCTGCCCTTCGTTAATGTGTTCGGCTGGACTGTCGCCACCCTTCCTGACCGGGCTAAGGACGACGTGCGGCAAGTTTGTGGCTTTTTGCCAGATTAGCCCCCGCATGCCGGTCCGGCAAGCGGGGGCGCTGTGTGTCATCGCGCGGCGGAACTGGTGCCGCCACCTGTCAGCGCTTCAGCGCTGCGCGCGGGCCATGAAGGCAAGCCGTTCGAACAGATGCACGTCCTGTTCGTTCTTCAGCAGCGCGCCGTGCAGCTTGGGCAGGGCATTGGCGCCATCGCGCTTTAGATCCTCGGGCGCCAGATCCTCGGCCAGCAGCAGCTTGAGCCAGTCCAGCACCTCGGAGGTGGAGGGTTTCTTCTTCAGCCCCGGCGTCTCGCGCAGTTCATAGAATTGCGTCAGCGCCGTGGTCAGCAGCTTTTCCTTGATGCCGGGGTGATGCACGGCGACGATGCGGCGCATGGTGTCTTCGTCCGGGAAGCGGATGTAGTGGAAGAAACAGCGCCGCAGGAAGGCGTCGGGCAGTTCCTTTTCGTTGTTCGAGGTGATGATCACGATCGGACGCTGGCGCGCGCGGATCGTCTCGCCGGTCTCGTAGACGAAGAATTCCATCCGGTCGAGTTCCTGCAACAGGTCGTTGGGAAACTCGATATCGGCCTTGTCGACCTCGTCGATCAGCAGCACGACCTTTTCGTCGGCCTCGAACGCCTGCCACAGCTTGCCCTTGCGGATGTAGTTCTTGACGTCATTGACGCGCGCATCGCCCAACTGGCTGTCGCGCAACCGGCTGACCGCGTCATATTCATAAAGCCCCTGCTGGGCGCGGGTGGTGGATTTGATGTTCCATTCGATCATCCGCAGGCCCAGTGCGGCCGCCACCTGCCGGGCCAGTTCGGTCTTGCCCGTGCCGGGTTCGCCCTTGACCAGCAAAGGCCGCTCCAGCGTGACGGCGGCATTGACCGCGACGGTCAGGTCTTCGGTGGCCACATAGGCTTCGGTGCCTTCGAATTTCATCGTATCTCCAACCTGATGAACAGTTTTGTTGCGGCACACTACCGCGAAGCCCCATTCCCTGCAATGCGGCCACAAAGGGGTAGTGACAATCCCTTGGTGCTGGGCTATTTGCACCGCCAGGGGGAGGCACCAGATGTCAAAGGAAGACGTAATGACAGATGTGGGCCTTTATGAGGGAGCAGACATGAAAGCCGAATCCTTTCATTCCACGGATTACACACCAGCCGAAGACGAACCCTTCATGAACGAGCGCCAGCTGGAATATTTCCGCAATGCGCTGTTGAGGTGGAAATCGGAGATACTTGAAGACAGCCGCGACACGATCGAGGGTCTTCAGGACGGCACGCGCAACATTCCAGACGTGGCAGACCGCGCCAGCGAGGAAACGGACCGCGCGCTGGAACTTCGGACCCGTGACCGTCAGCGCAAGCTGGTTGCCAAGATTGATGCGGCCCTGCGCCGGATCGATGACGGCGAATACGGCTATTGCGAGATGACGGGCGAGCCGATCAGCCTAAAGCGCCTGATCGCGCGTCCGATCGCCACCATGACACTTGAGGCGCAGGAGCGTCACGAGCGTCGCGAAAAGGTGCATCGCGACGATTGATGGCCGGGCCTGACCAGGATCAAGACCAAGACGCCGAAGCGGTGACGCTTCGGCGTTGTCGTTTGAAAGGAACCTCATGAGCCTTCTGGGGATGCGGGCCGTGGTGATCGGCGCCGGGATCGGCGGTCTGGCGGCGGCGCGCGCGCTGGCGCTGCGCGGTGCGGATGTGACTGTGCTGGAGCAGGCCCCAGAGATTGCCGAGGTGGGGGCGGGGCTGCAGATCAGCCCCAATGGCATGGCGGTGCTGCGGGCCCTTGGTCTTGAGGGGGGCTTGCGCGCCGCCTCGGTCCAGGCGCGCGCGGTCTGTCTGAAGGATCATCGCGACCGCCAGGTGGTGCGGCTGGATCTGGGGCGTCTGGCCGATTCGTCCTATCATTTCGTGCATCGCGCCGATCTGATCGACCTGCTGGCCGATGGCGCGCGCGAAGCCGGTGTGACGATCCGGCTGTCGCATCACGTGACAGCCGTCAACACAGGCGTGGAACCTGTCGTGCATCTGGCGACCGGCGACCGGATCGCGTCCGACCTGGTTCTGGGGGCGGATGGGCTGCATTCCGTGCTGCGACCGGTCCTGAACGGCGCGCAGACACCGTTCTTCACCGGCCAGGTAGCCTGGCGGGCTATCGTGCCGAACACCGACGCGCGCGGCCCCGAGGCCTGGGTGCACATGGGGCCTGGCCGCCATATCGTCAGCTATCCCCTGCGGGGGGGCAGCCTGCTGAACATCGTGGCAGTGCAGGAACGCAAGGCCTGGGCCGAGGAAGGCTGGCAGCAGGCCGATGATCCCGACAACCTGCGCGCCGCCTTCGCCGATTTCGGCAGCGCCCCGCGCGCGATGCTGGCCCAGGTGACCGAGGCCCGGCTATGGGGTCTGTTCCGGCATCCTGTCGCGCGGATCTGGCAGGGCGGGGGGCTGGCGCTTCTGGGCGATGCGGCCCATCCGACCTTGCCCTTCCTGGCGCAAGGCGCCTCCATGGCGCTGGAGGATGCCTGGGTGCTGGCGGATGAGCTGGCGCGCTGCGACAGCGTGGCGGCGGGGCTTGCCAGCTATCAGGCGCGGCGCGAGGCAAGGGCGCGCCGGGTGATCGCGGCGGCCAATGGCAATGCCTGGAAATACCATATCGGTTTTGCACCGCTGCGGCTGGCGGCCCATGCCGTGATGCGGTTGGGCGGCGCGGTCGCGCCAGATCGCATGATGCGACAGTTTTCCTGGCTCTACGATCACGATGTCACGGCAGAGTGACGCAGCCCATTCGCCGCTTCAATTGTCCAGCGTGATCCAGACGGGCACATGGTCCGACGGCTTTTCGCGCCCGCGCACGTGCTTGTCGATGCCGACCCCGGTCAGCATGTCGGCGCAGGATGGGCTGAGCAGCAAGTGGTCGATCCTGATGCCGTTGTTCCGTTCCCAGGCGCCCGCCTGATAATCCCAGAAGGAATAGTGCCCCGGCCCAAGAACGCGGGCGCGGAACGCGTCGGTCAGGCCCAGGTTGACGATCCGGCGAAAGGCCGCGCGGCTTTCGGGCAGGGCAAGGGCATCGTCGCGCCAGGCTTCGGGTTTTGCCGCATCCTCGTCCTGCGGGATGATGTTGTAATCGCCCGCCATCAGAAACGGCATTTCCTCGGCCAGCAGCACCTTGGCGCGGGCTTTCAGGCGTTCCATCCAGGCCAGTTTGTAATCGTATTTCGGCCCCGGCGCGGGGTTGCCGTTGGGCAGGTACAGCCCGCAGATGCGGATCGCCTGGCGGCCCACCACGGTGGCCTCGATATAGCGGGCCTGTTCGTCGTCATCGTCACCGGGAAGGCCGCGCGTCACATCCTCGAGCGGCAGTTTCGACAGGATCGCCACCCCGTTGAAGGATTTCTGCCCATGGGTTTCGACGTTGTAGCCGCGTTCTTCGAAGATCTCGCGCGGGAAGCCCTCGTCGACCGACTTGATCTCTTGCAGGAGCGCGATGTCGGGCTGTTCTTCGTCCAGCCATTGCGGCAGCGCGTCGATCCGCGCCTTGATGCCGTTGATGTTGAATGTGGCGATCTTCATGGCGGCGCGTCCCCGGTTCTGGTCTGTCTTGCCCTGTCTATTCCGCAGAGGGATGGATCATGCAAGGCCACCCTGACGGGGCATGGGCGTCGCGTTCCTGATGTAACGCTTCAATTGCTGCCGACAAATGACTGATTACATTGAAAAAGAAATGCCGCATCCGCAAGAGGACGAGGCGTTGGGATTGTCGATAACGAAACGCGCGCCGATCAGTTCCTCGGTAAAGTCGATGGTGGCGCCGGCCAGGAACGGCAGCGACACGGAATCGACGACCACGCGCTGGCCTTCGCCTTCCAGCACCAGATCGTCGGGCGCGGGCGCATCCAGCTTGATCTCGTATTGAAAGCCGGAACAACCTCCGCCTTCCACGGCCACGCGCAGGGCATGGCCCTGTCCTGCGGCGCCGATTTCGGCCAGCCGGGCAAAGGCGCGCGGGGTCACTTTGGGGGGCAGTTGCATGGCAGGGCTCCTCGACGGTTTCGCATCCATCCGAAAACGAATATATGGGGCCGCAGGACAGGGGACAAGGACCACAACCGCATGACAGCATCCTTTGCATCGGACCCCGCGCGGACGCGCGGCCGGCTGGTGCCCGAAGAGGAAAGCGCCTTTCGCACGCCGTTTCAACGCGATCGCGACAGGATCATCCATTCCAGCGCCTTCCGGCGCCTCAAGCACAAGACGCAGGTGTTCATCGAACACGAGGGCGATTATTTCCGCACGCGCCTGACCCATTCGATCGAGGTGGCGCAGGTGGCGCGCACCGTGGCAGGCGCGCTGGGGCTGAACGCGGAACTGACCGAGGCGGTGGCCCTGGCCCATGATCTTGGCCATCCCCCTTTCGGCCACACGGGCGAGGATGCGCTTCAGGCGCTGATGGCGCCCTATGGCGGGTTCGATCACAACGCGCAGGCCATCCGCATCGTCACATCGCTGGAACGGCACTATGCCGAATGGGACGGGCTGAACCTGACATGGGAGACGCTGGAAGGCATCGCCAAGCATAACGGGCCTGTTGTGGGCGCGATCCCGTATGCGCTGGCCGATTACAACGCGCGCCACGATCTGGAACTGCACACCCATGCCAGCGCCGAGGCGCAGGTGGCGGCCCTGGCCGATGACATCGCCTATAACAACCACGACCTGCATGACGGTTTGCGGGCCGAGCTGTTTTCAACCGACGAACTGGCCGAGTTGCCGATCCTCAAGGGCTGCTTCGCCGAGGTGGACAGGCTCTATCCCGGCCTCAACTACTATCGCCGCCGTCACGAGGCGCTGCGCCGGTTCTTCGGCATCCTTGTCTCTGACGTGATCGACGTCAGTCGCGCCAACCTGGCTGCGCTGAACCCGTCCTGCGCGCAGGACATCCGCGATGCGGGGCGGATGATGGTGCAATTCTCGCCCCATGTCTGGACCGACCTCAAGGTGATCCGCACCTTCCTGTTCCATCGCATGTATCGCGCGCCCGCCGTGGTCACGATGCGAAAATACGTGACCCAGGTGGTCAATGACCTGTTCCCGCTGTTCATGCGAGAGCCGCATCTGCTGCCCAAGCAATGGCGCAAGGATGTCGAAGAGGCCCGCGATCAGCAGGCGCTGGCGCGGATCGTGGCCGATTACATCGCAGGCATGACCGACCGTTTCGCGCTGCAGGAACATCACCGTTTGCTGGGATCGGACCCGGCAGATCGCCCGTCGGGCGTATGAAGGACATCCATCCATGACCGGACCCGAAGGCGCCGCCCTTGATCCCGTGACCGCCTTTGCACTGGTCGGCGCGCTTGGCGTGGGCGCGCAGCAACTGGCCTGGCGGCTGAACATGCCGGCCATCGTCTTCATGCTGCTGGCGGGGGTGCTGGCGGGGCCTGTTTTTGGCATTTTCGACCCGGCGCGCGATATCGAGGTGCTGAAGGGGCCGTTGATCTCGATCGCGGTGGCGATCATCCTGTTCGAGGGCGGTCTGACCCTGAACATCCATACCCTGCGCGACGCGGCGCAGGGGGTGATGCGGCTTGTGGTGATCGGCGCGCCCCTGGGATGGCTGCTGTCGACGCTGGCGCTGCGCCACGGTGCCGGGCTGAGCTGGGAGGCCGCGACCGTGTTCGGCGGCATCATGATCGTCACCGGCCCCACGGTGATCGCCCCCTTGCTGCGGTCGGCACGGCTGTCGCGTCGCCCTGCGGCGCTGCTGCAATGGGAGGCGATCGTGAACGATCCCATCGGTGCGCTGGCGGCCGTGCTGGCCTTTCAGGTGGTGATGGTGGCGCAGACCGGGGCCACGGCCCTGGCCGCGGCGCAACATCTTGCACTTGGTGTTCTGGTGGCCAGCGCCCTGGGGGCGGCGGGTGGTTTTGGGCTGGCCTATGCATTCCGGCGCGGCAAGGTGCCGGAATTCATGAAGGTGCCGGTGCTGTTCGTGACGCTATTGGGTATCTTTGCCCTGTCCGACAGTGTCCTGCACGAGAGCGGGCTGCTGGCGGTGACGATCATGGGGATCGTGATCGCCAATGCCAACCTGCCCAGCTACGAGGAACTGCGCCGCTTCAAGGAACATGCCACCGTGCTGCTGGTCTCGGGGGTGTTCATCCTGCTGGCGGCGGGCTTGGATTTTTCGGAACTGGCGCGGCTGGACTGGCGGGCGGTGATCTTCGTGCTGGCGGTGGTGCTGGTGGTGCGGCCGCTGACGGTGATGGTCTCGCTGGTGGGAACCGGTCTGCCCTGGGCCGAGCGCTGGCTGATCGCGCTGACCGGGCCGCGCGGTGTGGTCCTGGTGGCGGTGGCGGGCCTGTTCGGCGAACGTCTGAGCGCGCTGGGGATCGAGGACGGCGCCCTGATCGGCCCGCTGGCCTTTGCGCTGGTGGTGGCCACGGTGGTGCTGCATGGCTTTACCCTGACGCCCTTTGCCCGTTTCCTGGGGCTGACCGGGGGCGAAAAGCCGGGCCTGCTGCTGGTGGGCGGATCACGCTGGAGCACGGCCTTCGCCACGATCCTCAAACAGGCCGACGTGCCGGTGTTGATGACCGATCCCAACCATGGCCACCTGCGCGCGGCGCGCAGCCTGGGCATTTCGACCTTCTATGGCGATGTCCTGTCCGAGGCGGCCGAGCATAACATCGAGCTGGTCAGCTATGCCACGCTGGTGGCGGTGACGGACAATGACCCTTACAACACGCTGGTGGCTACCGACCTTGCGCCGGAATTCGGGCGCGAAAACGTCTATCAACTGACCCGCGAGAAAGAAAGCCGCGCACGGCATGCGCTGCCGTCCACGCTGGGCGGGCGCGCCTTCGCGCAGGGCAAGACCTATGCCGAGCTTGAGGGGATGATCCGCGACGGATGGGCGTTTCGCCTGACGCGGCTGACCGCCGCATACAGGCTTGAGGATTGGCGCGCCGAGATGGGTGACGCCCTGCTTGTCCTGGTGATCCAGCCCTCGGGCGATCTGCGCCTGCCCTTCAAGGGTGACACCCTGAAAGGCGGCGAGGGGGTGCGCCTTGTCTACATGGCGCCTCAGGGTGCGGGGCGCGGCGGGGATACGGCGCCCTCGCGACCGGGGGTGGATGACCTGCCCGCGGGGCCCGCCGCCAGGGCTGCTGCGGATTGACGCGGGCGCTGGCGGTGGTAAACCGCTGGCCAAAGCATGTGGCGCAAGGGGGGAACCTTTCTTGCGCCATCGAACATGCGTTGTCGTAAAGCCGGAGCGGGTTGCCTGACGCCACATGAACGCGGCATGCTCGGGTCGAAAGGATGAAGTGATGAACCTATTCACGCAGATGCGCGGCCATGTGCTGGACACGCTGGCAGACATGACCGCCGAAGGGCTGCTGCCGGCAGGGCTGGACACCGCCGCCATCACGGTCGAGCCGCCACGCGATGCCGCCCATGGCGACATGGCCACCAATGCCGCGATGGTGCTGGCCAAGCCCGCGGGCCAGAACCCGCGCGAGATCGCAACCGAACTGGCCCGCCGTCTGGCGACCGATCCGCGCATCCAGACCGCCGATGTGGCCGGGCCCGGCTTTATCAACCTGCGCCTGTCCGACAGGCTGTGGCAGGGTGTCGTGGGCGATATCCTCTCCGAGGGCGAGGGCTTTGGCCGCTCGACCATGGGGCAGGGCAAGCGGGTGAACGTGGAATATGTCAGCGCCAACCCCACAGGTCCGCTGCATGTGGGCCATACGCGGGGTGCGGTCTTTGGCGATGCGCTGGCCAGCCTGCTGGCCTATGCGGGCTATGACGTGACGCGCGAATATTACATCAACGACGGTGGCGCGCAGGTCGATGTTCTGGCCCGGTCCGTCTATCTGCGCTATCTCGAGGCGCGCGGACAGGACGTGGCCTTTGTCGATGGCACCTATCCCGGCGATTATCTGATCCCCGTGGGCCAGGCCCTGGCCGAGGTGCATGGCGATGATCTGGTCGGCAAGCCTGAATCCGAATGGCTTGAGGAAATCCGCGATTTTGCAACCGATGCGATGATGCACCTGATCCGCGAGGATCTGGCCTCGCTGGGTGTCGAGATGGACGTGTTCTTCAGCGAGAAGTCCCTTTACGGTACAGGCCGGATCGAGGCCGCGCTGAAAGCGCTCGACGACAAGGGGCTGATCTACGAAGGCGTGCTGGAGCCGCCGAAAGGCAAGACGCCCGAGGATTGGGAGCCGCGCGAACAGACGCTGTTCCGGTCCACCGCGCATGGTGACGACGTGGACCGCCCGGTCAAGAAATCCGACGGCGGCTGGACTTATTTCGCCCCCGATATCGCCTATCACTATGACAAGGTGGAACGCGGCTTTGACATGCTGATCGACGTCTTCGGCGCGGATCACGGCGGTTACGTCAAGCGCATGAAGGCGGCCGTGTCGGCCCTGTCGGACGGGCGTGTGTCGCTGGACATCAAGCTGTGCCAGCTGGTCAAGCTGTGGAAGAACGGCGAGCCCTTCAAGATGTCGAAACGCGCGGGCAATTTCGTCACCCTGCGCGATGTGGTCGAACAGGTCGGCCCCGGCGTCACCCGCTTTCACATGCTGACGCGCAAGAATGACGCGCCGCTGGATTTCGATTTCGACAAGGTGCTGGAACAGTCCAAGGACAACCCGGTCTTCTACGTCCAATACGCCCATGCGCGCGTGGCATCGGTGCTGCGCAAGGCGGCAGAGGCGGGGATTGACGTGTCGGATGCGGCCTTGCAGGCGGCCGACCTTTCGGGGCTGACCCATGAGGCGGAACTGAACGTGGCGCGCAAGCTGGCCGAATGGCCGCGTCTGGTCGAAATTGCCGCGCGCACCAATGAGCCGCATCGCGTGGCCTTCTATCTTTACGAACTGGCCAGCGATTTCCATTCGCTGTGGAACCGCGGGAACGATGAACCCGCCCTGCGCTTCGTGCAGGAGGGTGACAGCGCCACATCACAGGCGAAAATCGCCCTTGCCAAGGCCGTGGCCGTTGTCATTTCCGCAGGCCTTGGTATTCTTGGCGTCGAGGCTGTGGACGAGATGCGCTGACGGCAGGGAGTTCGGTTCGAAATCCCGCAGGAAAAAAGCGCACGAAAGGTCCGCGGTCCGAGGCAGAGCAACGAAACGCGGGGGGCGATGTATCCCCCGTGTCGGAAAGGCGGACATGGCAGACACCTTTGCAGAAGGGCGCGCCCCGGCGCGTGGATCGGGCCGATCCATCGGCAAGATGGCCAACCTGGCCGGGGCAGGCGTTTCGATCGCGCTGATCATTGGCGTGGCGGTTTGGGGCTACCGGCTGGTGATGCGCGACGTGAACGGCGTTCCCGTGGTGCGGGCCATGGAAGGCCCCATGCGGATCCAGCCTGAAACACCGGGCGGCAGCATGGCCGAGCATATCGGCCTTGCGGTCAACGAGGTGGCTGCAAACGGAACCGCAGCGCCTCCGCCGGATCGGATCGTGCTGGCGCCGCGCCCTGTCACGCTGGACGCCGAAGATGTGGCAACGGCCGAGCTGATGGCCGTGGCGCAGATATTTCCCATGCCGCAGCCCCCGGCCGCAGTCCCGGATACCGCAGAGGCGTCGGCCCTGGCCGCAGTCCCCGGCGGCCCGACCGGATCCCTGGCCGAAGCCGGACCGGTTGCCGACAGCGTGAACGGCGAGGCGCGGATCGAAACGGTCGCCATGACCCTGACCGAGCCGCAATCCATGTCGGTCATGGTCGATCAGATTCTGGCACAGGTCTTGCAGGGCGAGGCGGCCCCGGTTGATGCCGACACTGCCCTGGCCGCGATCGATTTGCCCAAGGTCGAAGGCGGTATCGGCCAATCGCTGCGCCCGCAGGCGCGGCCCGCGTCGATGGTGCGCCAGGCCGCCGTGCAGGCGGCTGCCGTCGCGGCCCCGGTTCCTGCCGTTCTGGATGTGGACCCCGACAAGATCCCCGCCGGCACACGCCTTGTACAACTGGGCGCCTATGACAGCCCCGAGGTGGCAAAGCGCGAATGGGACCGTATCGCGCTGCGTTTCGGTGACTATCTGGAAGGCAAGAGCCGGGTCATCCAGCTGGCTGAAAGCGGCGGGCGCAATTTCTACCGCCTGCGGGCGATGGGCTTTGCCGATATCAATGACGCGCGGCGGTTCTGTTCGGCCCTTGTGGCGGAACGTGCCGAATGCATCCCGGTCAGCGCAAAGTGAACCGTTTCGGGGCCACGATCCTTGACGCCGAAGGGCTGCGCCTGACGCAGGACGAAAAAGCGTTCTTCCGCGATGCCGACCCTTTCGGCTTCATCCTTTTCGCCCGCAACATCGACGCGCCCGATCAGGTGCGCGCGCTTTGCGACGAGATGCGCGAGGCGGTTGGCCGCGATGCCGTCATCACCATCGACCAGGAAGGCGGGCGCGTGCAGCGTCTGCGGGCGCCGCTCTGGCGGGAATGGCTGCCGGCGCTGGATCATGTGAATGCGGCGGGGGACAATGCCGCGCAGGCGATGTACCTGCGCTTTCGCATCATCGCCGCGGAACTGCGCGCGCTGGGGATCGACAGCAATTGCGCGCCGCTGGCTGATGTGGCCGGGCCCGCGACCCATCCGTTTCTGTATAACCGGTGTTACGGCACCGACCCGGCCCAGGTGGCGGCCATGGGCCGTGCGGTAGCGGATGGTCTTCTGGACGGTGGCGTATTGCCCGTGCTCAAGCACATCCCCGGCCATGGCCGCGCCACCGCCGACAGCCATCTTGACCTGCCGCGCGTCGCCGCATCGCTCGACGATCTGCGCGCCACCGATTTCGCGCCCTTCGCGGCGCTCAATGATCTGCCGATGGCGATGACCGCACACCTGGTCTACGCGGCGCTGGATGACGCCCCCGCAACGCTGTCGCCGCGGGTGATGCACCTGATCCGGGACGAGATCGGCTATGACGGTTTGATCATGACCGATGACATCTCGATGAAGGCGCTTCAGGGCGATCTGGGCCAGATCAGCCGGGACGCGCTGGCGGCGGGTTGCGATGTCGTGCTGCTGTGCAATGGCACGCTGCAGGACCGGCGCAGGGTGGCCGATGCCGCGGGTCGCATGACCCCGGCGGCGCAGCGGCGCGCCGAACAGGCACTGGCGGCGCGACATGCACCGGATTTGGTTGACATCGCGGCCTTGGACGCGCAGCTTGAGGCGCTTCTGGACGGGCGCTTGCATGGCTGACAACATCTTCGAGGATCAGGGACATCGCGATGGTCCCATGGGTGCGGCAGGCAGCGTGGCCGAACGGCTGGCCGCCGAGGCGCTGATCGTCGATGTCGAGGGTTTCGAAGGCCCGCTGGACCTGCTGCTGACGCTCAGCCGTACGCAGAAGGTCGATCTGCGCAAGATCAGCGTTCTGCAACTGGCCCGTCAATACCTGGCTTTCGTCGAACGCGCCAAGGCGCTGCGGCTGGAACTGGCTGCGGATTACCTGGTGATGGCGGCATGGCTGGCTTTTCTCAAGTCGCGGCTGCTGTTGCCGCCCGATCCGCTGGAAGAGGGACCCTCGGGCGAGGATCTGGCGGCACATCTGGCCTTTCAGCTGGAACGGTTGGCCGCGATGCGGGATGTGGCGGCGCGCCTGATGGCGCGCGACCAGAAGGGGCGCGATTTCTTCGCCCGTGGTGTGCCCGAGGATGTGATGCGTATTCGCACCGTGCGCTATAGCGCCACCTTGCTGGACCTGATGCAGGGCTATGCCCGTATTCGCACCCGCGACGAGTTTCGCCCCTTCGTGATGGACCGGGATTCGGTCTTTACCATGGAACAGGCGCTGGATCGGCTGCGCGGGCTGATCGGCTTTGCCGGCGCCTGGACCGATATTTCCAGCTATCTGCCAGAGGGCTGGCAAGATGACCCTGTGCGGCGCCGTTCGGCCACGGCGGCCACCTTCGCCGCCTCGCTGGAGCTGGTGAAGGAAGGGCGCGCCGAACTGCGCCAGTCAGACACGTTCGCGCCGATCCAGTTGCGCAAGCGCGAGGGGCGCGATGTCTGAGCCTGACGACATGACCGCCCCCGAGGATGATCCGCGCCGTGGCGATGCGGCCGAGGCCAAAGAGCAAAGCCTGTTCGAGGCCCCGCCCATGGGCGAGCAGGAACGCATGGTCGAGGCGATTCTCTTCGCCACCGCCGAACCCGTCACCGTGCGCGAACTGGAAGCCCGGATGCCGCATGGCTGCGACGCCGCCGAGGCGCTGGTGCATCTGCGCAAGCGCTATTCCGGGCGCGGGGTGCATCTGGTCAAGGTGGGCGATGCCTGGGCAATGCGTACGGCGCCTGACCTGGGCTTTCTGATGCAGAAGGAAACGGTCGAGACCCGCAAGCTGAGCCGTGCCGCGATCGAGACGCTGGCGATCATCGCCTATCATCAGCCTGTCACGCGTGCCGAGATCGAAGAGATCCGCGGCGTATCCGTCAGCCGGGGCACCGTGGACCAGTTGCTGGAGATGGAATGGATCCGCTTCGGGCGCCGCAAGATGACGCCGGGCCGGCCCGTGACCTTCGTGGTGACCGAAGGCTTCCTGGATCATTTCGGCCTGGAAAGCGCGCGCGATCTGCCGGGGCTGAAGGAATTGCGCGCCGCGGGCCTTCTGGACAACCGACCCTCGCCCGCCGCCATGCCGCAACTTGGTGACGGCGAGGAGCCCGAGGACGAGGCAAGCGAAGGGCAGAGCGAACTTTTCGAGGATTGAGGCCGGGATTTTCCGCGCCGACCCTTAAAATTCCTCAATTTCGTGATAGCTTTCGCATAGGGACAGGCCGGAAAATGTCCGCGTGCGTGTAAGGAGTGCAGGATGAACGTCAATCAACTGATCAACATGGTCATTCGTCTTTTCGTCCGAAAGGCCGTCAACGGTGGCATCAATGCCGGGATGAAGCGGTTCGCAGGTGGCGGCAAGAGCGGCGGCGGTCAGGGCAACCCGGATGCAGCCCAGCAGGGCCAGCAGGCCGTTCGCAAGGCCCGTCAGGCGGCGCGCGCCGCACGTCGCATCGGCAAGATGTGACATTCCCCGCGCGTGATGCGCGCAGGACAGGTTCGGCAGTGGATATTTGAAGCAAGAAGAAACAGGGGGCTTCGGCCCTGCGCCTCAGCCCATGCGGAAATGCTTGCTGAGTTTCAGCCCCTGGCCCTGGTAGTTCGAGGCGATCCCGCGACCGTAAAGCTGTGTCGGCGCGGCGCTCATGCGTTCATAGACCAGGCGGCCGACGATCTGGCCATGTTCCAGAACGAAAGGCGCCTCGTGGCAGCGCACCTCAAGCACGCCGCGCGATCCGGCGCCGCCGGCGGCATCATGGCCGAAGCCCGGATCGAAGAAGCCCGCGTAATGGACACGGAATTCCCCCACCATCGCCAGGTAGGGCGCCATTTCCGCCGCATAGGCGGGAGGGATGCAAACCGCCTCGCGGCTGACAAGGATATAGAAGGCGCCGGGATCAAGGATGATCTGGCCGCTGTCGGAGCGCACGTCCTCCCAGTAGTCGGCGGGATCGTACTGGCCGATGCGGTCAAGGTCGATGACCCCGGTATGCGGTTTCGCGCGGTAGCCCACAAGATTGCCGTCGGTCGGGCGCAGATCGACGGAAAAGCCAAGGCCGTCGTCGATCACGGCCTGCCCGTTGACCAGCGGGGTGACGGCATGAAGGCTGGCCAGTTCCGCATCGTTCAGCACGGCCTGGCCTTCGCGAAACCGGATCTGGTTCAGCCGCATGCCGGGGCGCACCAGTACGGAAAACGAGCGGGGGCAGATCTCGGCATAAAGCGGTCCGCTGTAGCCCTGCGGGATGCGGTCGAATTCCGTGCCGCCATCGGTGATGGTGCGGGTCAGCAGATCCAGCCGCCCGGTCGATGATTTGGCATTGGCCACCGCCTGGATCGAGGCGGGCAGGTCCAGCCGTTCCATCAGCGGCACGACATAGACGCAGCCCTTTTCCAGAACGGCGCCCTCGGTCAGGTCGACGCGGTGCATTTCGAACTCGGCCAGACGATCCGCCACGCTGCGGCCATGCCCCGCCAGGAAAGAGGCCCGCACGCGGTAGGCCACGTTGCCCAATCGCAGGTCGAGGCTGGCGGGCTGGATCTGGTCGGGCAGGGGCGCGGGAGAGGCGGCGATCTGGCCCGCGGCGATCATCGCCTCGATCTGCTGGCTGGGGATCACGCCGGTCATGTCACGCCTTTCCTGTGGCCGGATATGCAAATCGCCCGGAGCCTTTCGGCACACGAGCGATTGCGGAACCGTCGAATTGTTTTGGTCGGGCTAGCAGGACTCGAACCTGCGACCTTCCGTCCCCCAGACGGACGCGCTACCAGGCTGCGCCATAGCCCGACGGTTTGGCTGTAATACTGCATTTCACCGTAGGGGCAAGGGGTAATTCCCACTTTTCACCTCAACCCTTTCGGGTGGCGACCAGGCGGGTGGTCAGCGCGTCGATCCGCGCGAGAATCGGTGTCAGCGCGTCACGGTCCGCGGCGGCAATCTGACGCCGGCGCCCGGCGATCAGTGCCAGCAGGCCGGGTTCGATCCGGATCGCGTCCAGATCGGGTGGCGGTGGCAGGTCGGCGCCCAGCGGGGCGGGCGCATCGACGGGCGCGGGGGCCTCCGGCGGGATGGGCAGGATGGGGGGCGCGTCCATCGCGGCAGGCGTTGCGACCGGGGGCGCCACGGCGGGCGTTTTGGGCGGCGGCGCATCTGCCGCGGGGGCGATGGGTGGTTGCGGCGCATCAGCGGCGGTGCTGTCCTGGTCCACGGGGGCAGCCGGCGGGGTTTCCGCCGACGCAGGGGCCTCTGACAGGTTGGCCGTTGCGGTGGGCACAAGCTGGATCGGGGATGCCGTTGTTGGGGGCGTCGCGGCCACGGTTGCCGGGCTATCCTCGGCCTGTGGTGTCGGCGGGACAGGTGTCACATGGGGCGGTGTGGCGGCGGCCACCGTATCCGGCGCATCGCTGGCAGCCGCATCCAGCACATCGCTGGCCGCCATCGCGTCACCCATCACGTCATCCAGCGGCTGAGACATCTCGCAGACATGTCGAACGCCTTGTTCGCGCAACAATTTCTGCACGCCCTTGATGGTCATGCCGTCATCGTGGAGCAGTTTCTTGATGCCGCCCAGCAGCAGCATGTCATCGGGGCGGTAATAGCGCCGCCCGCCCGCGCGCTTGACGGGCTTTACCTGCGGGAACTTGCTTTCCCAGAAGCGAAGGACATGGGCAGGACGATCCAGCCAGTCTGCCACTTCGCTGATCGTGCGAAAGGCGTCCGGGGATTTGGCTGCCATGCGTCAGGTTCCTTCTCAGCCCTCGGGACCGGATGCGACGCGATCCTTCATCAGATGCGAGGGGCGGAAGGTCAGCACGCGGCGCGGATTGATCGGTACTTCCTCGCCGGTCTTGGGGTTGCGTCCCACGCGGGCCGATTTCTCGCGCACCGAGAATGTGCCGAAGGACGAGATCTTGACTTGCTCGCCAGCCACAAGGGCATCCGACATGTGCTGCAGCACGCTTTCGACCAATTGGCTGCTGTCGTTGCGTGACAGCCCCACCTCGCGAAAGATCGCTTCGCTCAGGTCCATCCGGGTCAAGGTCTTGTCACTCATCCTGCATCCCCCCATCAGCATTTCCACAACCATAGGGGCAGGGCTATTTTCGAGTCAATATCAACGGCTTGCCGCACGGCTTTTCAGCTGTGCTTTATCTGCTTAAAAACAGTCGTTCCATTCGGCAGAGTGCGGCGCGCCGCGTCACCAGCGCAGCACGACGGCGCCCCAGGCCAGCCCGCCGCCGATCGCCTCGGTCACGATCAGATCGCCCTGCTTGATCTGCCCGCGCTGGTACCCCACGGAAAGCGCCAGCGGGATCGAGGCCGCCGAGGTGTTGCCATGGTCCTGCACGGTGACAACGACACGGTCCATCGGGACCTGCATGCGCTGCGCTGTGGCGGTGATGATCCGCAGATTGGCCTGATGCGGCACGATCCAGTTCACATCGCCGCCGGTCAGCCCGACCTTGTCCAGCGCGGCATGCGCGGTCTCGGCCAGTTTTTCGACGGCATGGCGGAACACTTCACGCCCCTGCATCCTGAGATGCCCGGTCGTACCGGTCGAGACACCGCCATCGACATAAAGCAGGTCGCGGTGTCGCCCGTCCGAGTTCAGATCGCTGGACAGAACGCCGCGATCGGTATTGGCGCCCGTGCCTTCCTCGGCCTCGAGGATCAGCGCGCCCGCGCCATCACCAAAGAGGACGCAGGTCGAACGATCGGCCCAGTCCATCAGGCGGCTGAAGGTTTCGGCGCCAATGACCAGCACGCGCCTGGCCTGGCCCGACAGGATCATCCCGTTGGCATTGGCCAGGGCAAAGACGAATCCGGCGCAGACCGCCTGCACGTCGAAGGCAAAGCCACGTGTCATGCCCAGATTGGCCTGCACCATTGTGGCGGCGGCCGGAAAGGTCAGATCGGCGGTGGATGTCGCCAGGATGATCGCGTCCAGGTCATCCGGCCGCAGTCCCGCATCAGCCAGGGCCGCCTGCGCGGCGCGGGTGGCAAGATCCGAGGTCGTCTGCCCCTCGGCCGCGACATGGCGCCGCTCGATGCCCGAGCGTGCCTTGATCCATTCATCGGATGTGTTCAGCCGTTCTTCGAATTCCGCGTTTTCCACGATCCTTTCGGGCAGGTAATGCCCGATGCCCTTGACGACGGCGCGAATGGTCATTGACTGTCTTCCTGTTGCGTCTTTGTATCGTGAGCGAGCGCCGTGGCAGATGCAACCCGCGCCGCCAGTTTTTCGGAAAACTCCGATTGCGCCAGTTTGAACGCCAGTTTGACGGCTGCGGACACGCCCGTTGCATCGGCCGATCCGTGTGACTTCACCACCGTACCGTTCAGGCCCAGAAACACGCCGCCATTGACGCGGCGCGGGTCGATCCGGTGCTTGAGCCGCCGCAGCGAGGTCAGCGCCAGAAGCGAGGCCAACCGCGACAGGGGCGAATGCTTGAAGGCTTCCTTCAGCAGGTCGCCGATCAGCTTGGCCGTACCCTCGCCGGTTTTCAGAGCCACGTTGCCGGTGAAGCCGTCGGTCACGATCACATCGCAGACATCGCCGGGAATATCGCCGCCTTCGACGAAACCCACGAATTCGAAATTGGCGCGCGGCGCCATGTTGCCGATCAGCTCATGCGCGGCCTTCAGTTCGGCCCGGCCCTTGTTTTCCTCGGTGCCGACGTTCAGCAGACCGACGCGGGGGTGGGACAGGTTCAGGCCGTTGCGCGCATAGGATACGCCCATCAGCGCATATTGCAGAAGATCCTGTTCATCGGCGCGTACATCCGCGCCCACGTCCAGCATCACGTTGAACCCCTGCGGATTGCGCGAAGGCCAGAGCACGGCGATGGCCGGGCGGTTCACGCCCGGCAGCTTGCGAAGGCGCACCATCGACAGCGCCATCAGCGCGCCGGTATTCCCGCAGGAGACAGCGACCGTCGCTTCACCCTCGCGCACCGAATCGAGCGTGGACCACATCGAAGTGTCCTTGCCGTGGCGCATGATGTGGCTGGGCTTGTCGGACATGGACACCACGCCCTGGGCATCGCGAATCTCGCAACGCCCGGTCAGATGCTTGCGCTTGGCCACCAGCCGTTCCAGCTGATCGCGCGGTCCATGCAGGATGAAGGCGATGTCAGGGTTGATCTTGGCGGACAAGGCAATGCCGGCAACCACGGCTGCCGGCCCCATATCACCACCCATGGCGTCAACCGAAATTATGGTGCGCCCGCGTCGCGTCGTGGACTGATCCGACAACGTGGACATGGGCGCCCCCTGGTTCTGACGCTCAGGCTGCGTCTTCGTCCAGATCCACTTCTTCGGTCATGGCGACGATTTCACGCTCGCCATAATGGCCGCAAGCGGCGCAGACGTGGTGCGGGCGCTTCAGCTCGCCGCAGTTGGTGCATTCGTTCGGGTTTGCTGCAACCAGTGCGTCATGCGCCCGACGGTTGTTGCGGCGCGACTTGGAGACTTTGTTTTGCTGGACGGCCATCGTGCCACCTCGATTTCCTGTGGGCCTTGCGGCCCTGTTTCATATGGGTCTGGGGGCACATATTCGCTTGGCGACCAAGTGTCCAACCCAAAATTCGATTGAGCGGCGGAAAATACTGTGAATCGGTCAGGGTGCAAGCGGTTTTTTGCCCCATGCGCCCAAGCTGGCGGGACCGGGCGGGACCGGCCGCCAAGGCCGCGGTTTTCAGTCTTCGCCCTCGGGGCTGTTGCCCAGCTTGTCGCGCAATCCGGCAAGGCCCGCAAAGGGCTTCAGCGCTTCATCCGTGATCGCGGTCTTGCCGGGCTCCGTCACCGTCAGACTGCCCAGTTCGGCCCCTTCGGCGCGTGGCCAGTCAGGCACGGCCAGGGCCAGCGCCTCGATCATCACGGCATGGGGGTCGATGGTCGCGCCCAGCGGTTCGGCGGTGTCATCATCGGGCATCTCGATCTCTTCGCCCTCGGGCAGCAGGGGCGCGGGATCGGCAAGATACAGCCGGCGCACCGGCACATCCAGACGCGTCGTGACCGGCTCCAGCGTGACCACGCAGGCCTGGATGACCGTGGCGCCCAATGTGCCCTGCAACAGCCAGTCGGCGCGGCCCTCGGCCCGGATCGTGCCCTTGAAGGACAGCTTGCGCAGCCCCAGAAGGCCAAGCTCATCGGCGATCACGCGCAGCGCGGCCGCGTCCGGGCGCAGATCAAAGGCGGTGACGCGGCTCTGCGGCAGGTCGGCGACCCTGAGGGCGGTGTCGGATTCGCTGGGTTGGGACATGCGGTCTGACGCTTCCATTCTTGAACCGGGGGCATTCCTTCTGTAAGCGGGATAGAAGGCACAAGGGGCCAAGGCAAGAGGGCAGCGATGTCAGGCGAGAGTTTCCGGTTCGGCAAATCCATTGCGGTCCTGTGCATCCTGGCACTGTCGGCCTGCGCACCGCAATTCCGCAACCACGGCTATGTGCCGACCGAGTTCGACCTGGCCCAGGTGACCGTGGGCGTGGATACGCGCGCCTCGGTCGAGGAATTGATCGGCGCTCCGGCGACATCGGGAATGGCGACGGACAGCGCCGCCTATTACGTGCAGAGCCGGGTACGCAACTTCGCCTGGCGCGCCCCCGAGGTGATCGAACGGCAGGTGCTGGCGATCAGCTATGACAGCGCCGGCGTTGTGACGAATATCGAACGCTTCGGGCTGGAAGACGGGCAGGTTGTCCCGATCTCGCGCCGGATCACCGGCACAAGCGGCACGAATGAGTCGATCATCCGCCGCCTGATCGGCAGCATCGGCGGCTTCAGCGCGTCCGACTTCCTGGGATAAGGCCGCACGGCCATGCGCGGTGGCGGCCCGGATCGGGCCACATCCACGGCCCGAGACATCTTGCGCGGCGCTGGGGCTGCCCGTAGCCTTGCGACAGCCTTGCGAAAAACCGGCGGCGGAGAGGCCTGATGCAGCCAGTCACCAAAGGATGTTACCGGCTGCGGCCGGCCCGATCCCAAGCAGATGTGGCCGCCGCGCAACGCCTGCGCCACCTGGCCTTTCACGCCGGTGCCGATGCGTCGCGGGACACGGGGCTGGACCGTGACCGTTTCGATGCGATCTGCACCCATGTCCTGATCGAGGATCTGCGTGATGGCCAGCTTGTGTGCTGCTTTCGCACGCTGGACCTGCCTGATGCGGGCCAGATCGGCCAAAGCTATTCCGCGCAGTACTACGATCTGTCCGCCCTGATGCGGTTTGCCGGACCGATGATCGAGATCGGCCGCTTCTGCATCCATCCCGACCATCATGACCCGGACATCCTGCGCCTGGCCTGGGCCGCGCTGACCTGCCATGTGGATGCGCGCGGGATCGAGATGATGTTCGGCTGTTCATCTTTTCGCGGCACCGATCAAAGCCGCTACCTTGATGCCTTTGCCATGCTCAGGGACAATCACCTGGCCCCGCCCGACCTTGCGCCGCGGATCAAGGCGCCGCTGGTTTTTCCGTTCGGCGCGCAGGTCCAGCCCGCGCCCGACAGGCGCCGCGCCCTGCTGTCCATGCCGCCATTGCTGCGCAGCTACCTGATGATGGGGGGCTGGGTCAGCGACCATGCTGTGATCGACCCGCAGATGGACACGCTGCATGTGTTCACCGGGCTGGAAATCCGCGCGATCCCCGAGGCGCGCAAGAAACTGCTGCGCGCGGTCATGGCCTGAACGCGCCGCCCCCGCCGGACCCGGCCCTGCAAAGCGTCTTGCCGGGACTTTGGCCCGAACCTGCCGGTTTTTGGCGACGCTTGACGGCGCGGCGCGGCCCGGATAGCAGGCGGGCATGGCACGCGCACCCCTTCTTCAGCTATCCGACATTTCCCTGACCTTTGGCGGGGATCCTGTCTTTGCAGATCTGTCCCTTGTGGTGCAACCGGGTGACCGGCTGGCGCTGGTGGGGCGCAACGGATCGGGAAAATCCACCCTCATGAAGGTGATGGCCGGGCTGGTCGAGGCCGATCAGGGCACCCGGGTCGTGACCCCTGGCGTGACGGTGGGCTACATGGAGCAGGACCCGCTGATGGAGGGTTTCACAACGCTGGGCGATTATGCCGCCAGCGGGCTGGATCCGTCCGAAGCCTACAAGGTCGAGATCGCGGGCGAAGGGTTGAAATTCGATCCCGCGCGCCCCGTCAGCACCGCATCGGGCGGCGAACGGCGCCGCGCGGCGCTGGCCAAGCTGATGGCCGAGGCGCCCGAGCTGATGCTGCTGGACGAGCCGACCAACCATCTGGACATCGAGGCAATCGCATGGCTTGAGGCCGAGCTGTCGACGACACGCGCGGCTTTCGTGCTGATCAGCCACGACCGCGCCTTTCTGCGGGCGCTGACGCGGGCGACCTTCTGGATCGACCGGGGCATGGTGCGGCGGCAGGAAACAGGTTTCGACGGGTTCGAGGCATGGCGCGACAAGGTCTGGGATGAAGAGGACATGCAGCGCCACAAGATGGACCGCAAGATCAAGGCCGAAGGGCGTTGGGCGGTCGAGGGCATCAGTGCGCGGCGCAAGCGCAACCAGGGGCGTCTGAGGGCGCTGGCGGCCCTGCGCGAAGAACGCTCCAGCCAGATCCGGCGCCAGGGCACTGCGGCGATGTCGCTGGAATCGGGTGCCAAGTCGGGCAAGCTGGTCGTGGAAGCTGACAATATTTCAAAGGCTTATGATGGAAAGGTGATCTTGCGCGATTTTTCGGTCAAGATCCTGCGCGGCGACCGCGTGGCCTTTGTCGGCCCCAATGGCGTGGGCAAGACCACGCTGCTGAAGATGTTGATGGGACAGGAATCGCCGGACAGTGGTACGATCCGGCTGGGCACCAACCTGATGCCTGCGATCTTCGATCAGTCCCGCGCGCAGCTGGACCCCGAGATGAGCCTGTGGGACAGCCTGACCGGCGATCCTGAAATGCGGGTATCGGGCAAGGCGGACCAGGTGCTGGTGCGTGGCCAGCCCCGCCATGTGGTGGGCTATCTCAAGGATTTCCTGTTCGACGAACGCCAGGCGCGCGCGCCGGTGCGCAGCCTGTCGGGGGGCGAAAAGGCGCGTCTGCTGCTGGCCAAGCTGATGGCGAAGGAAAGCAACCTGCTGGTGCTGGACGAACCGACCAACGATCTGGATATCGAGACGCTGGATCTGTTGCAGGAACTGCTGGACGATTACGACGGCACCGTGCTGCTGGTCAGCCACGATCGCGATTTTCTGGACCGGGTCGCCGCCACCACCATCGCGATGGAAGGCGACGGGCGCGCCACGGTCTATGCGGGCGGCTGGACCGACTACCAGGCGCAGCGCGGCGAAGGGGGCGGGACGCAGGGCTGGAACTCGGTCAGCTATGACGGCAAGCGCAAGGCGCCGGATGCGTCCGCTGCAACGGCCGCAACGGCCGCAACGGCCGCATCCGCGACCCCGGCCAAAACCGCTGCGAAATCAAAGCTTTCCTTTACCGAAAAGCACCGCCTTGACGCGCTGCCCGGCGTTATCGAAACGCTGGAGGCCGAGATCGCCAAGCTGGAAACGTTTCTGTCCGCGCCCGATCTGTTCACCAAGGACCCGGTGAAATTCCGCAAGGGGACCGAGGCGCTGGTCGAACGGCAGCAGGCGCTGGCCGCCGCCGAGGAGGAATGGCTGACCCTGGAAGCCAGGGCCGCCGGCTGACGCAACACATCAGGAAAGGCGTGCAACGTGATGTATATGCCTGAACATTTTCACGAAACAGACCCGTCTGAAGTGGCCGGTCTGATCGCGGCCTTTCCGCTGGCCTGTATCGTGGCACAGACCGCCCAGGGGCTTGTGGCCAACCATATCCCCGTGATGCGCGAGGGCGATACCGCCCTTGTCGGCCATATTGCGCTGAACAATGACATGCACCGGGTGATCACGGATCACACGCCGGTCCTGGCGATTTTCAGGGGGCAGGATGGCTATGTCTCGCCCAACCTTTACCCGACCAAGAAAGACCATCACCGGCACGTTCCGACCTGGAACTACCAGGTGGTGCATGTCGCGGGGCAGATCAGCTTTCAGCATGACGACAAGACCAAGCGCGCCATGGTTGGCCGCCTGACGCGCGATCACGAAACCCGGATGAACGGGGACGCGGCCTGGCGCATGGCGGATGCGCCGCGCGATTTCATGGACGGGATGCTGGCCGCCATCGTGGCCTTCCGCATCGACATCGCCGGGATCGCCGCCAAGTCGAAGCTGAGCCAGAACCGCGAGGCGGTCGATCATGCGGGCGTGGTGCAGTCCTTCGAGGCGCGCGGGCTTGATGCCATGGCCGCCCGGATGCGGCGCAATACCCGGTCGGACGAATGAAAAACGGCGGGTTGCGGCCCGCCGTTTCCTTTTGTCGCAATGGCTTGCGCGCCAAAGCTCAACGCATGCGGAGCGCACCGTCGATGCGGATCGTCTCGCCGTTCAGATAGCCGTTTTCGACGATGAACCGGGCCAGCGACGCGTATTCCTCGGGGCGTCCCAGGCGGCGCGGGCAGATCACATCGGCGGCAAGCTGATCCTGCACCTCTTGCGGCAGGCCCATCAGCATCGGCGTCAGGAAGATACCCGGTGCGATTGCCATGACGCGGATCCCCTCACGCGAGAGATCGCGCGCCATCGGCAGGGACATGCCCGCGATGCCCGCCTTGGACGAGGCATAGGCCACCTGACCCTTCTGCCCGTCGAAGGCCGCGACCGAGGCGGTGTTGACGATCACGCCGCGCTGGCCGTCTTCGGTGGGCGCGTTCCTGGCCATTTCGGCGGCGGCCAGGCGGGCCACGTTGAAGGTGCCGACAAGGTTGATGCCGATCACGCGGTTGTAATGGTCAAGGCTGTGCGGGCCGTCACGGCCCAGCGTCTTTTCGGCGGTGCCGACGCCCGCGCAATTGATCGCGGCGTTGATCTTGCCCATCTTTTCCATCGCATGGGCAATCGCGGCCTTGACCGAATCCTCGCTTGTCACATCGGTCTGGACAAAATGCGCCCCGATCTCTTCGGCCACGGCCTGACCGCGCGTGGCATCGCGATCCAGAATGGTGACCTGTGCGCCCGAGGCGCGAAACAGGCGCGCTGTGGCCTCTCCCAGGCCAGACGCGCCGCCCGTGATGACGGCAGCCGTATCTTGCATCTGCATGTGATCCCTCTTCCCTTTGAATTGAACGTCAGTTCAGTTACTGCCAGCTTGCGGTATTTGTCAAAGCGCATCGGCCCAGCCTAGCCGTGGCGCCGGTTCCATCGGGCGATGACCGACATCTCGATCACGGTCAGGATGATGCGATAGATATGATGCGCTGTCACCAGTGCGGGATTGGCCTGCAAGCTCAATGCGATCAGCGCCATCTCGGTCACGCCGCCGGGGGCGAAGCTGATCAGCAGCATGTCGAAGGGCGCGCCGGTGATGTCATGAACCAGCACCACCAGCACGACGGCGATCGCCATCATCAGGCAGACCGAGATCAGGCCCAGCCCGATCCCCCGCGCCAGGGCGCGCCCTTTCAGCCCGCCAAACCGCATCCCCAGGCTGGCGCCGATCACGATCTGCGCCTCGTTGATCAGCCATTGCGGCATGTCCAGCGGCACGATTCCGCTGAGGCTGACAGCCGCCGCGACGAACAGCGGCCCGGTCAGTTGCCCGGCCGGCAGGTGCAGCCATTTGCCGACCCCCAGGCCAAGGGCGCCCACCGCGATCACCACGGGCAGTTGCGTCAGATCGACATCGGCGCGCGCCAGGGTCATGCCACCCGCGCTGCCCACCGGCGCGCCCAGCCAAAGCGACAGGCCGATCGGCAGGACCGTGATGACCAGCACGATCCGCAGGAATTGCTGCATCGTCAGGATGGCCAGGTTCGCGCCGGCCTCCTCGCCCATGGCGATGCTTTCCATCAGCCCGCCCGGTGTGCCGCTGTAAAAGGCGGTGGCGCGGTCATAACCGCCAAGCCGCCGGAATATCGCGTAATTCCCCGCATGGGCCAATCCGACGAATAGCGTCAGCGCCGCGAAGCTGACGCTGAGCGAGGGCAGCATCGCCACCATGTCGGGCGTGACCTGCGCGCCGATCATCACACCGATGACGGCCAGAAAGATCAGGCGGATGCTTTGCGGGAACTTGTAGCCTTCGGGAAAGCGGCGCCCTGTCACGCTGGACAGAACCGCGGTGGCGATCAGGCTGCCCAGCATGTAGGGCAGGGGCAGCAGGGTATAGCTGGCCAGCAGCCCGCCCGCGGCACCGGTGGCCAGCACGAGGATCGTGGTCAGGATGAATGCGCGGGTCAGGGTTCGGGCCTTGCGTCGCTGCGTCGGGATGCCCCTTCTTAGGCCGGGCGAACGGGGATGCCAAGGGCGGGCGCGGCCAGCGTGACGGGTGCATTGCCGATGCGGGTCCTTGGCGGCTATGCTGGCCCTTGGGCAAGCTGCGGTGGCACGCCCGCAATGGCCGGCACAGCGACAGCGAGGGGCGGGATCATGAGCGATCTGACACGTTTCGACATCGCCCAGTTCGATACCTATGACACGGCCCTGGCCGAGCTGATCGAGGGCCGCAAGCAAAGCCACTGGATGTGGTTCATCTTTCCCCAGCTCAAGGTGCTCGGGCGTTCGGCCACGGCGCGGCATTTCGGGATCGCGGACCTGGACGAGGCGCGCGCCTATCTGGCCGATGCCGATCTGGGGCCGGGGCTGATCGCGGCGGCCAGGGCCGTGCTGTCACATCCCGATCGCAGCGCAGAGCAGATCATGGGGCCTGTCGATGCGCTCAAGCTGAGATCCTCGGCAACGCTGTTTCGCGCAGCGGCGCAGGATCCCGAGACGCGCGCGGTCTTCGACGCGATATTGACGACATTCTATGACGGACTACCATGCGCGGTGACGTTGGAGCATCTGCGCGCGCAAGCCGGGTCGGGTTGAGCCGCAGGAACAATCCGCATCAATCCGCATCAATCCGTATCAATCCGCGCGCGGGATGTCGAAACCCGCGGGGGCCAGGGTGAAGCCCTCGAAGCTGAAGGCAGGGCTGACGGTGCAGCCGACCAGTGTCCAGTCGCCCGTGCTGCGTGCGGCCTGCCAGTGTTCGGGCGGCACGATGATCTGGGGGGCCTCGCCCGCGAAAAGATCCGGGCCAAGACGGTGATCGCGCGCGGGGCCTGCTTCGGTTGCGGCCAGCGACAGGATCAGCGGCGCGCCTGCGTAGAAATGCCAGATCTCGGTCGCGTCGACCTTGTGCCAATGGCTGCGCTCGCCCGCGGCCAGCAGGAAATAGATGCAGGTGCCGCTGGCGCGCGCAGCACCGTCAGCACCGTCGATCCAGGTCTGGCGATAATGGCCGCCTTCGGGATGCGGGATCAGGCGCAGGCGTTCGATGATCTCGGACGCGCTGGCCGAGGCAAGGTCGGGTGCGGGCATGGGGTCAGAGCTTTCCCTCGATCACATAGCGCAGGATGGCCACGACCTGATCGGGGGTCTGCGCCACGGCAAGGGCTGCGGCATCCACTTCCTTGAGGGCATGCTGGTGATCCGGCCCGTGCAGGATGATCAGCGATTTGCCAAGGGCCGCCGCATAGCCTGCGTCGAAGGCGGCGTTCCATTGCTTGTACTGATCGCCGAACCGGACCACGACCACATCGGCATCCGCGATGCCCTTGCGTGTGCGGATGGCGTTGACCATCGCGCCCTTGTGGTCGTGCCAATACTTGTCCGGCTCCGCCCCAAGGATCGTGACGCCGCAATCGTCGCTGGCCGCATGATCGGTGACCGGGGAATTGAACGCAATATCAAGACCTTTTGCGCCCCGGATGATCTGTTCGCGCCAATCGGTGTGGATTTCACCCGAGAGATACACGTTCCATGTCATGACTGTCCTTTCCTTGGGTTGTGTCCGTCTGTGACAGCAAGCCTAGGCGCAGACCGACAGGGTCTCAACCCGCAAGGCGGGTTGCCTGGTATTTCCGTGCAGGTCGGGATGGAGCGGGTGAAGGGAATCGAACCCTCGTATTCAGCTTGGGAAGCTGCTGCTCTACCATTGAGCTACACCCGCGACGCCATGACAGGTAAGTGAGGCCGTGCCGACCGTCAAGCCCTTCTGCGCCGCCGCCGTCCGCCGTCGTCGCCGTTGCCGCCTTCGCCGCGCGTGTTGAACGAGGGCGAGGGCAGGCTGACCACCTTGGCCAGTTCCGGGAAGGGATCGGTCTTGTGCGGGATGGCGTTGGCGGCGACGAAATGTTCCTGGAATTTCGGCTCGATCGCGGTTTCGATCTTGGTGATCTGGCCCACGGTCGTCTCGATCTCGGCGCGGCTGGCGATGTTGCACAGCGCGATCCGCGCGCCGGTGCCGGCGGCATTGCCCGCGCTGAAAACCTTGTCCAACGGCACATCGGGGATCATGCCCAGCACCATGGCGTGCTTGGGGCTGATATGGGCGCCGAAGGCCCCCGCCAGTACCACGCGGTCCACCTTGTCCACGCCCATTTCGTCCATCAGCAGCCGGGCGCCTGCGTAAAGCGCGGATTTCGCCAGCTGGATGGCGCGGATGTCGCCCTGGGTCACGCTGATCAAGGGGCCACCGTCGGCGCGGGCGTCATGGATCACATAGGCATGGGTGCGCCCTTCGGGGATGCAGCGGGGGGTGCCGGTCTGGTCGGCCGATCCGATCAGGCCCGAGTCGTCCAGCAGGCCCGCCATCCGCATCTCGGCCACGGCCTCGATGATGCCGGAGCCGCAGATGCCGGTGATGCCGGAACCGGCGGCGGCGGCGGCGAAGCCGGGCTCGTCCGACCACAGATCGGTGCCGATGATGCGGAAGCGCGGCTCTTTCGTCACCGGATCGATCTCGACCCGTTCGATGGCGCCGGGGGCGGCGCGCTGGCCCGCGCTGATCTGCGCGCCCTCGAAGGCCGGGCCGGTGGGCGAGGAGCAGGCCAGCACGCGCGTCGTATTGCCCAGCAGGATCTCGGCATTGGTGCCGACATCGACGACCAGGACCAGATCCTTGGACTTGCCCGGCTCCTCGGACAGGGCGACGGCGGCGGCATCGGCCCCCACGTGGCCCGCGATGCAGGGCAGCAGATAGACCTGCGCGCGGTCATTGAGCGTGGTGAACTCCAGATCCTTCGCGCGCAGCGACAACGACGAGGAGGTGGCCAGTGCGAAAGGCGCCTGGCCCAGTTCGACCGGGTCGATGCCCAGCAGCAGGTGATGCATGACCGGGTTGCACACGATCACCGCCTCGAAGATCGTGGCGGGATCAATCCCGGCCTCGGTGCTCAGGCTCTGGGTCAGCCCGTTGATCGCGGTGCGTACGGCGCGGGTCATGTCCTTGTCGCCGCCGGGGTTCATCATCGCATAGGACACGCGGCTCATCAGATCCTCGCCAAAGCGGATCTGCGGGTTCATCACGCCCGAGGAGCACAGCACCTGGCCAGAGACCAGGTCGCACAGATGCGCCGCGATCGTGGTCGACCCAAGGTCGATCGCCAGGCCGTAAAGCCCGCCCTCATAGAGCCCTGGCCAGATGTCCAGCAGACGCGCCGGGCCTTCATGGTGGTCGCGGTACAGCGCCACGGTGACCTGCCAGTTGCCCTTGCGCAGCACCGGTTGCAGCTTTGTCAGCACCGACAGATCCGCCCTGATGTCGGCGATCTGCCATTGCTCGCGCAGCGCGCGGGCGAGGCGTTCCAGATCGCCGGTGGGTTCGTGCATGTCGGGCTCTTCCACCTCGATGAAATAGAGCCGGGTGGCGGGATCCATGATGATGGTACGGGCCGTGGCGGCCTTGCGCACGACCTGCTTGTGCACCTGGCTTTCGGGGGGCACGTCGATCACGATATCGGCCTGCACGGTCGCCTGGCAGCCCAGACGGCGGCCATCGATCAGCCCGCGCTTGTCCTTGTAGCGCTGTTCGACGCTGTTCCAGTCGGACAGGGCTTCGGGTTCCGAGACGACGCCGAACTTGGAGAATTCACCGTAGGACGGCGTGATCTGGCATTTCGAACAGATCCCGCGCCCGCCGCAGACGCTGTCCAGATCGACGCCAAGCTGGCGTGCGGCGGTCAGGACCGGCGTGCCCACCGGAAAGCGTCCCCGCTTGCCGGATGGGGTGAAGACGACGAGGGGGTCCTGGGATGCCGCGGTCTGTGGTGTCGCTGCGGAAGCTGTGGTCGCGCTGCTCATGGGGTGATCATGTCCTGTTGCCTGTTGGTGCCAAGCATATGCTGCGCGGGCGAAAGGGAAAGGCGTGATGCGGCAGAAAGTTGGTCCGCTGCGTCATTTTGCGGCTGTCGCGAGGGGCTGCGCGGGCGGATGCCTCCGGCGGGGATATTTGCGGCAAGAAGAAACCCCGGCTGCGCGGTCAAGCGGACAAAGGGGGGTTTCCCCCGCAGGGCAGACGTGCAATAGGGAAGCGCCAAACGATCCCAGCATGGAGATGCCCGATGGAGATTCGTGAGGCCCTGACCTTCGATGATGTTCTGCTCGTTCCCGCCGCGTCCTCGGTTCTGCCGTCGACAGCGGATACACGCACACGTGTGACCCGGTCGATCGCGCTGAATATCCCGCTGCTGAGTTCGGCCATGGATACGGTGACCGAATCGCGCATGGCCATCGCCATGGCGCAATCGGGCGGCATGGGGGTGATCCATCGCAACCTTACGGTCGAGGAACAGGCCAACGAGGTGCGCCGCGTGAAACGTTTCGAAAGCGGCATCGTCTATAACCCGATCACGCTGCGCCCCGATCAGACCCTGGCCGATGCCAAGGCGCTGCAGGCGCGCTACAACGTGACGGGTTTCCCGGTCGTCAACGAAAAGGGTCTGGTCGTGGGGATAGTGACCAACCGCGACATGCGGTTTGCCACATCCGATGACACGCCCGTCAAGGTGATGATGACCTCGGACAACCTGGCCATGCTGACCGAACCGGCCGAGCTGGAAGAGGCCAAAAGCCTGATGAAGGCGCGCCGGATCGAAAAGCTGCTGGTCACTGACGGCAAGGGCCGCCTGACCGGTCTGCTGACGCTGAAGGATACCGAAACCGCCGTGCTGAACCCCACGGCCTGCAAGGACCAGCTGGGCCGGTTGCGGGTGGCCGCAGCCTCGACCGTGGGGGATGCCGGGTTCGAGCGGAGCCAGGCGCTGATCGACGCGGGCGTGGACATGGTGGTGATCGACACCGCGCATGGGCATTCCGAGGGCGTGGCCATCGCCGTCGAGCGGATCAAGGCGTTGTCCAATGAAGTGCAGGTGGTGGCCGGCAATATCGCCACGGCCGAGGCCACGCGCGCCCTGATCGGCGCCGGCGCCGATGCGGTAAAGGTGGGGATCGGGCCTGGTTCGATCTGCACCACGCGGATGGTGGCGGGCGTGGGCGTGCCGCAGCTGACCGCTATCATGGATTGCGCGGCGGCGGCGGGTGACATTCCGGTGATTGCCGATGGCGGCATCAAGTTTTCGGGCGATTTCGCCAAGGCGATCGCGGCGGGCGCGTCCTGCGCGATGGTGGGCAGCATGATCGCGGGCACCGATGAAAGCCCCGGCGAGGTGATCCTGTATCAGGGGCGCAGCTTCAAGAGCTATCGTGGCATGGGCAGCCTGGGCGCCATGGCGCGCGGATCGGCCGACCGGTATTTCCAGAAGGATGCGGCCAGCGACAAGCTGGTGCCCGAGGGCGTCGAGGGGCAGGTGCCCTACAAGGGCTCCGCCTCGGCGGTGGTGCATCAGCTGGTGGGCGGTCTGCGCGCCGCCATGGGCTATACCGGTTGCGCCACGGTCGAGGAGATGCGCAAGAACTGCACTTTCGTCAAGATCACCGGGGCCGGGCTGAAGGAAAGCCATGTGCATGATGTCCAGATCACCCGCGAAAGCCCGAATTACCGGGTTGGCTGATGGAAGGGATCGCGCGTTTCCAGACGGATGTGGCCGAGGTCTTCTGCATTGCCGATGGCGCATCCGATTTCGGGGCCCAGGTCTTTCCCTCGGTTGATGCCGATACCTTGTCCCTGCGGCTTTCGGCGGCGGGTGACAGCACGATCCGCACCGCCTTCAACGCGTTCCTGATCCGGCAGGGGCAGGCGCTGACGCTGGTCGACACAGGCTATGGCGCCTTGGCGGGTGACAAGGGTGGCGCCTTGCCCGCGCGGCTTGCAGCGCTTGGCGTGATGCCTGCACAGATCGGCACCCTGGTCTTCACCCATCTGCATGGCGATCATTGCGGTGGCGCGCTTGCCGGTGACACTCCGGCCTATCCGGCGGCACGCGTTCTGATGCATGCGGCCGAGCGCGCCCATTGGCAGGATCGCGATGGGCCTGCCGCACGGGTGATCCTGGCCTGTGCCGGGCGGATCGAGACCGTGTCCGGTGGTGACGCGGTCGCACCCGGCATCTCGGTCTGGGACCTGCCCGGGCATACACCCGGCCATATCGGGTTGCGGGTCGGGGCGAGGCTGGTGATCGTGGGCGACATTTTCCATTCCGCGGCCTTGCAACTGCCGGCGCCGGACACTGCGACGATCTATGATACCGACCCCGAGACCGCGACCCGGACCCGCAAGGCGGCACTGGCCGAAATCGCGGCGCGCGATCTGGTGTTCACCGGCGGTCACGCGGTTGATCCGTTGAAATTTGCCCGGCTCAGGGTGGATGGTGACGGATACCGCGCCATCGCTGCCTGATCGCATCCTGCCCGTCTAGGGGCGCGGACGCCGGCCAAGGTCCAGATCAATCACACCCGCCAAATCGGCCAGGCTGTCATGCAGCAGTTGCAGCACATAGCGCGGGTTATGGGCGTAATTGCCGCTGTCCTTGCGGGACATCTGATAATTGTAGGCAGCCTTCAGCAGGCGTGGCGTCCAGGATTGGTAGCGGTTGGGAAAGCCGCCCTCGGCAGGGGTGATCGTGCCGTCGGCATCGGGATCGTTGAAGAAATAGGGGTACTGGCCCGGCGCATAGGCTATCGGCTGGCCCGAGACCTGCAGGGCATAGCTGCGGATTGCCGCCAGAAGTTGCTGTTCAAGCCCCGCGATCTCGGCGCTGATGCCCCCGGCGATGGCGCCGTCGCCGTCGAAGTCGCCATGCTGCATGCGGATGTCGCGCAGGTCCTCGACGCCGCGGTGGCAGCTGACGCAACTGTCGGGGGCCACGGCCGTGGTATGGGCATCGTGGCAGGCGGTGCAGGTGCTGGCGCTGGGCACATGGGCAAAGCGCCGGGCATAGGACAGGCCGGGATACTGATACCCGCCGGCGGTGTCCCGGCCCCCCAGGGTGGCGGCTGCCACGCTGTAGTGGATGTTCATGAAGCCTAGGTCGGGGGCGACCACATCATCCGGCAGACCTGCCGCGGCCTGCGCGACATCGTCGCCTGACATCCGGCCGAGGTGACAGGCAACACAGACCGCCGCGGCGCCAAGGCCAGTTTCGGTGATGCCTGACGGATAGGTCACGGCATCCAGCGCATGTGCGGTGTCCGTGTGGCAGGAGGCGCAACCGATCGGCGCGCCGATGGCGGCGGGATGGTCCACAACACCGGCCGGGGTGCCATCCGCGCCAAGGTAATCCAGAAAGCCCGGCTGGGAATGACAGGCGGCGCATTCCACAGGCACGCTGCCCTGCTTGTTCCAGTAGGTGAAGGACAGGCTGTCATGATCGGCATGCGGTGCGTCCAGCCAGTCCTGCACAAGGCGCGCCAGCGCGTCGCGGTCATATTGTGCAAGGCCCTGCTGCGCGACAGCCTGCGTGCAGGCGATGCCGAACAGCATGGCCATGGCCAGAACGGTGATGCGCGCGGGAACGGCGAAAGCGTGGGGCATGTCTGGATCCTTCAGATCATCGAGAGGCGTAATCACTGGCATTCTGCCCCAGAATTTCCGAAGGTTCCTTGAGCCTGATCAAGGCGGGGCGCCTGGTGCCGGTGGCACCTTCGGCCTGCAGCAACAAGGGATTGCCGCCATGTCAGGCACACCAGACCGCAAGGGCCGTCATGTCAGCCTGCGTCTTCCGGGGCGTGGGCTGGCGGTGATCTACCTGGGCTTGTGCCTGTTTCCGATCGTCCTGGCCGGGTTTTCGCAGGCCGCCCCACTGGACGGGTGGGAGGCGTTTGGCGCGGGCCTGGGGCTGTCGGGGCTGGCGAGCCTGGTCTTGCAGCTGCTGACCTCGGGGCGGTTCCGGCTGGTGTCGGGGCGCATGGGTATCGACCGGATCATGGCCTTTCACAAGATCGCGGCCATGGCGGTGCTGCTGGCGCTGCTGGTGCATCCTTTGGCCTATGTCCTGCCCACGTTTCTGGACGACCCCGCGCGCGGTGCAGAGCGGCTGATAGCCTACGGCCTGCTGCCGGCCTATCGCAGCGGCGTTGTGGCGCTGGTTGCGTTGCTGTTGCTGGTGGTGACAGGGGTTCTGCGCGACTGGATGCATTACGAGACCTGGCGCGCCATGCACCTGATCCTGTCGCTGGTGGCGCTGGGCGGTGGCTTGCACCATGCGCTGACAGCCGGACGGCTGAGCGCCATGGGGCCGTTGCGCGCGATGTGGCTGGTGGATGCGGTGCTGGTGGTCGTGGTGATCGGCGTGCTTTACGGCTGGCGGTGGTGGCGGCTGCATCGCCGCCCTTTCGTTCTGCGCCATGTGCAGCGAATGGCCGACCGCATATGGGAGATGGATATCGCCCCCGGTCCTGTTGCCCCGGCAACGGACACGCCTGCCGCTGATATCCCGGCCCTGAACTATCGCGCCGGGCAGTTCGTCTGGATGACCGCAGGCGCGCGCCGGTTTCCGCTGTTTGATCACCCGTTCTCGATCGCGGACAGCCCGACCCGGCCAACCCTGCGGCTGATCATCAAGGAGGCGGGCGATTTTACCCGGACGGTCGGCGCGCTGGCGCCCGGCACACCGGTCGGGATCGACGGACCCTTTGGCACCTTCACCCTGTCGGATCATCCTGGCGACAGCGTGGTGCTGATCGCGGGCGGTGTCGGGATCGCGCCGATCATGGGGCTGTTGCGCGACCTTGTGGCGCGGCGCGACCCGCGCCCGGTGCGATTGGCCTATGCGGTGGGCCGCCCCGAGAATTTCGCCTGCCTGGACGAGATCGCGCAGGCTGCGACGGTGCTGGACCTTCAGGTCATGCTGATCAGCGAGACCGCTTCACCAGACTGGCAGCAGGACATCGGCCTGCTGGACCGGCCGCGCCTTGCCCGGCTGATCAAGGGGTTGGCGCCCCGGACCTGCGTCGCCATGATCTGCGGCCCCGGTCCGATGATCAGCGCCGTGTCGGATCAGCTTTTGTCACTGGGCCTGCCGATGGCCAATGTCGTCTACGAGCGTTTCGATTATGCCGGGGCGCTGGGCGGGCGCAAGGACCGGTATCGTGCAGCGCAATATCTGGCGCTGCTGCTGGGGCAGGGCGCGCTTGTCTGGGTGCTGTCGCGCCTGCTTGTCTGAAGGCGCGCGCCTTCGTGCGCGCGCAGGCCAGGCCCCAGGGCACCATCGGCCGTGCCAGGGGGGGCAGCCGCGCGGATCACGCCGCCCACAGGTTCCAGCAATCCGGTCATCGCGGCAATGCCCCCGGGCAACGGGCGGCCCTTGCCTGGCCTGGCGGGTCTAGCCGCGCGGATCGTGCAGCGCGATTGCGCCACCCGGTGCCGCCAGAACCAGCCCGGCCTGACCGGCCAGCGGGCTTTGCGCGGGGATCGGGCTGACCTCGTGACCGCGCGCGGCCAGATCGCGCAGAACCTCCGCGCCGGCGTTCGATTCGATCTTCAGGCTGTCGCGGCTGTCGGAAAATGTGCGCCCCAGCAGGAAGCGCGGACCGGCCAGCGCCTCTTGCGGGGATTGGCCGAAATCGATCAGGCGGGTCAGCAGCATGGCCAGGGTCTGCGGCTGCCCGTCGGCCCCTTGCGTGCCATAAACGATTTGCGGGCGTCCGTCCTTCAGGGCGATGCCGGGGTTCAACGTATAGAACGGCAGCTTGCCCGGCGCGAAGGCGTTCGGATGGTCCGGATCGGCGCGGAAAGCGGCCCCGCGGTTCTGCCAGATGATCCCGGTATCCCCGGCCACAACGCCGCTGCCCCAGTCGAAATAGGTGCTTTGCAGGACGCTGGCCGCATTCCCCTGCGCGTCGATCGCGCCCAGAAAGACCGTATCGCCATGCTGCCATTGATGCGGCCAGGGCAGCGCCTTCTGGTGCGAAATGTCGTCTGCCATGGCGGCCAGGCGGTCTTGCTGCAACCAGTCATCCGTGACTGGCGGTCCGAAATCCGGATCGGCCAGCCTGTCGCGCCCCAGAAAGGCGCGTTTGACCGCTTCCACGCAAAGATGGATGTGGTCGGTGCTGCCGGGTTGCACCCCCGACAGGTCCAGCCGTGACAGGATGCCCATGATCTGCAACGTGGTCACGCCCTGTGTCGGCGGTGGCGGGGCCAGCAATGTCAGGCCGCGATAGGGCAGCGCGAGGGGGCGCACCTGGCGGGTGCGGGTGGCGGACAGGTCCGCGGCCCCGATCACCACGCCTGCATCGCGCAATCCGGCAAGGATGCTGCGGGACAGTGCGCCGGTGTAGAATTCATCGCCGCCTTTCTCTGCGATCAGGCGCAGCGAGCGGGCCAGTTGTGGCTGTCGCAGCATCTGACCGGCGGTCAGGGGCTGATTACCTTGGGTATAAAGTGCTGCAAATCCGGGCCAGTCCTGGCATTCGTCCTTGCGAAAGGCGCCCCAGAATGCCTGCGAGGGCGAGACGGCGAAACCCTCCTCGGCCAGGGCGATGGCGGGGGCCAGCAACGCGTCCCATCTGGCCTGGCCGCCCAGATCGTCCCGGGCCGTCGCGAAAGCCTGCTGCCAGCCGCTGACAACGGCGGCAGTGGTCAGGATCGAACCGGGGCCACGGGTGGGGATCGGGCCGCGCGGCATGGGGCGGTCGATGCCCTGTCCAATGGCCAGATCGCAGCGTTGCCGCCCCTGTCGATCCGCCAGCAGCCAGACCGCGTCGCCCCCAAGCCCGCAGAAATGCGGCATCACCACGCAAAGCGCCGCACCGGCCGCAATCAGCGCCTCGGGGGCGGTGCCGCCCGCGCGCAGCACAGCCATGCCGGCCGCTGTCGCCAGGGGATGCGGGGTTGTCAGCGCACCGGTCATGACGCGCGCCCGGCGTTGCAGCAGGCGGTGCAGCAGGGGCTGATCAAGAACATGAGGTCTCCTTCCAGGGCCGTCCCAGGTGGTGTTTCGCGCCCGGCTTGGGAAAATGTTCCACAATAAGGCTTGAAACCTGCTAGGCGGGCAGGGAATACAAGTAAATATTCACTTACCTCCGCGCCTGTGCCGTGAGGGTCAAGTGATGCTTTTTTAGGCAGTCGGGGCGTGCAAGCCGACTGGCAACGCGGGCGGCGGGCGTATAAGCAACGGCCGGACACAGGGCAGGGCGATCGGGTGATGACGGAGGCCGCAGAACAGAAAAAGTCGCGTCGGCGCGACCCGGAACGCACCAGGGCGCAACTGCTCGAGGCGGCGCTGCATGAATTTGCCGACCACGGGTTTCACGGTGCGCGGGTTGACCGGATCACCCGCGCGGTCGGCTGCAATCCGCGGCTTCTGTATCATTACTTCGGCAGCAAGGAAAAACTCTACATCGCCGCGCTGGAGCATATCTTCGCCGATATCCGCGCGCAGGAACGTGAACTGGACCTCGACCGCCAGGAACCCTTGCAGGCCATGCGCCGGCTGGTGGAATTCACCTTCGATTTCTTCGATGGCAATCCGCTTTTCGTCAAGCTGACGCGCAACGAGAACCTGCTGGAGGGGCGGTTCATCGCGCAGATCGCGGCGATCCGTACAAGCTCGCAGCCCCTGCTTGAGGCGATCAGCGCGATCATGGCGCGTGGTCAGGCGCAGGGCGTCTTCGGGCATCGTTACGATCCGTTGCAGATCTATGTCACCATCGTGGCGCTAAGCGCGCATCACCTGAACAACGGGCACACGCTGTCGGCGATCTTCGGGATCGACCTGCTGAGCCGGGATTGGCGTGGTGCAAGACGGGCGCATACCGTCGATCTGGTGCTGAACGCCCTGACGGGCGACGAATCGCCCCGCGGCTGATCCTGATCTGATTCCCCCGCGATCCGGTCCCGCATCGCCGGGATCAACCCTGGTCCATGGGGTGCAACCGGGGTTTTCAGCCGCCCGATGCTGCGGGACTCTTTCCGAAAGCTGCCATTATTGCGCGCGCATGCCCGCCTGACTGCCCAATAATTCATCGCTTTCGATGTTAATTCATAAAATACTTACTTAGACCACTTCCCAGTTTCCGGCGCTGGCTGTCACGTGGCGGCATGAACATGACATCAGACATCCCCGCCCCAGCGATGCCGGTGCCCGCGACGCAACCGGCCTCACGGACCAACCCGGTGCATCCGCGCCCGGCGATCGAGCTGCAGGAAGCCTCGGTCGTCTTCGGCAAGGGGCCGCAAAGCGTCACGGCCCTGTCGCCCACGACCCTGCGTATGGAGCGGGGCGACTTTCTGGCGCTGGTCGGCCCGTCCGGCTGCGGAAAATCGACGATCCTGCGCCTGGCCAGTAACCTGATCCAGCCCTCCTCGGGGCTGGTGCTGCTGGGCGGACGCGAGGTGGCCGCCAAGGAGCTGCGGATCGGGATGGCGTTCCAGAACCCGACGATGCTGCCCTGGCTGACCATCGAAAAGAACGTGATGCTGCCTCTCAAGATCGTCGAGCCGTTCAAGCGGACGTTTCAGCAGGACCGCAAGGGTGCCTATCGCGACCGGGTCCATGCGCTGCTGGCGCAGGTGGGGCTGAAGGATTTCGCAAACCATTACCCCTGGCAGCTGTCGGGGGGCATGTTGCAGCGTGCGAACCTGTGCCGCGCGCTGATCCACGACCCCGACCTGTTGCTGCTGGACGAACCTTTCGGCGCGCTGGACCAGTTCACCCGCGAGGAGCTGTGGCAGATCCTTCAGGATCTCTACCTTGATCGCAAGCCGACCGTGCTGCTGGTCACGCATGACCTGCGCGAGGCCGGTTTCCTCGCGCGCCGCATCTGCGTGATGAGCGCGCGTCCCGGCCGTGTCATCTCGGACCGCGAAGTCAACCTGCCGCAACCGCGTGACATCGGCGTCATCTACGAGCCTGCCTTCGTCGAGATGACCCAAGGCCTGCGCGAATTGATCGCGCAGGTGCGTAAATGACCCCGGTTTCCCAAAGGAGATCCCGCCATGACTGACGCAACCCGGATCAGGGTCATGTCCTTTTCGTTCATCCTGGGGTTCTTCCTGTTGTGGGAGGTCCTGTGCATCGTGCTGAACGTGTCGGACCTGATCCTGCCGCGCCCCTCTGAAATCGCGGTGACGCTCTGGACCCGGTTCCCGGTGCTCTGGCCGCATATCCTGCAGACACTCTACGCGACGCTGACGGGCTTTACGCTGGGGGTGATCATCGGCGTGTCGATCGGCGTGCTGATCGGCACCTCGCGGGTGGCTTATGGCGTGGCCTATCCGCTGCTGGTGGGTTTTTCGTCCATCCCCAAGGTCGCCGTGGTGCCGATCTTCGTGCTGTGGTTCGGATCGGGCACGACACCCGCCATCCTGACGGCCATGGTGATCTGCGTCTTCCCCATCGTTGTGAACATCGCCACGGGCCTGGCCACGACGGAACCGGATCTGGAAGACGTGCTGAAAACGCTGGGCGCGTCGAAGAAAGAGATCCTGTGGAATGTCGGTCTGCCGCGCACCATGCCCTATTTCTTTGCCTCGCTGAAGGTGGCGATCACCCTGTCCTTCGTGGGTGCGGTGCTGTCGGAAACCGTCGCGTCCAACCGGGGCATCGGCAATGTGATGATGACCGCCTCATCCAACTTCCAGGTGTCACTTGTCTTTGCGGGGTTGTTCGTCCTCGCGCTGATGGGGGTCGCGCTTTACGCCTTCTTCTCTTTCCTGGAGGCCCGCGTGACCGGCTGGGCCACGCGCGGCAACGACATCGCCATCACCTGAAACATACCTGTGTCACGACGTCTCCTGAACCCTCACCTGAAACCCGCGATAGAAGGAACAACAGAATGAAGAACGCTGTCTTTGGTGCCGTGCTTGCCCTTGCGGCCGGGCTGTCCCCGGCCTGGGCCGAAATGACCGATATCCGCTTTACCCTTGGCTGGAAGACCCAAGGCTCTGACGCGCCCTTTCTGCTGGCGCTGAGCAAGGGATATTTCGCCGAGGAAGGTCTGAACGTGACCATCGACCAGGGCGAAGGTTCGGCCGCGACCGTGACGCGGATCATGGGTGGCGCCTATGATGCCGGTTTCGGCGATATCAACGCGATCATCCAGAACGCGGCGCAGCGCCCCGGCGAAGCCCCGGTGATGGTCTATCAGCTGTGGAACCGCCCGCCCTTTGCCATCGTGACGCCCAAGACATCCGGCATCGAGACACCCGCCGATTTCGCGGGCCGTACGCTGGGTGGCGCACAGGGCACGCCGACCACGCGCCTGTTTCCGGTCTTCGCAGAGCTGAACGGGATCGATCTGGCCAGCGTCAAGCAGGAAAACATGGCCCCCAACCTGCAAGAGCCGATGCTGATCCGCGGTGATATCGACGGGGCCTTCGTGTTCACGATCACAAGCTGGTTCAACCTGATCGCCAACCGCCAGGACCCGGCCAAGGACTACAACTGGTTCCAGTTCGAAGAATACGGCATGGACCTTTATTCCAACGGCATGATGGTGTCGCGCGCATTGCTGACCGACAAGCCCGAGGTGGTTGCCGGCATGGTCCGCGCCGTGAACCGCGCAACGCTGGAAATCGCCAAGGACCAGGATGCCGCGATGGAGGCGATCATGGCCTTCGACAACCTGGTGAACCCCGAACTGGAACGCGCGCGCCTGAACTTTGCCCTGACCAACCTGATGAACGCGCCCGAGGTCGACACCATCGGCATGGGCGATCTGGTGGACGAGCGTCTGACCCGGTCGATCGGGATCGTGGCCAAGGGTTACGGGCTTGAGCGTCTGCCCGAAGCCTCCGAGATCTTCGACCGGTCGTTCCTGCCGCCGGTGACAGAGCGTGCCTTTGCCGTCGAGATCATGAACTGATCCAGGCTGCGATCACCATGCGCCGGGCGGCTTTATCCGTCCGGCGCATTTTCCTGTCTGACCTGCATGACCAACCCCGGATATGTCGATGAACGCGCCTCGGACCCTGATCAGCGGTGGCCTTGTCCTGGTCGACAATGCGCGTTTCGCGCCTGTGTCGTTGCTGATCCAGGACGGGCGGATCACAGAGCTTGTTGACGGTGACGACGGCCCAGAGGGCGTGCAGGTGATCGACGCCACGGGCCGCATCATCATCCCCGGTCTGGTCAACGGGCACACCCATTCCCATGGTGCGCTGGGGCGGGGCGGGGTGCCGGATGATGCGACGCTTGAAACCTTTCTGGCCGGTTCCCCGGCGCTGAACGGCCAGCGCAGCGCGGATGATCTGCGGCTGTCGGCGGAACTGTCCGCGGCCGAGATGATCCGCAAGGGCTGTACCGCCTGTTTCGACCTCAGCGTGGAACTGCCGGGGCCGTCCGTTGCAGGCATACATGCCGTGGCCGAGGCCTATCATGCGGCAGGCATGCGGGCGGTCGTGGCGCCGATGATCTCGGATCGCACGATCTACCAGGCGCTGCCGGGCCTGCTTGCGGCGTTTCCCCCCGATACGCGCAGTGCGCTGGCCGCGATGACCCTGCCGCCCTGGCGCGAAACCCTTGCGATCTGCAAGGCGGCCTTTGACGCGTGGCCGGTGCCCATGGACCGGGTCAGGCCGGGCATCGGCCCGGCCATTCCGCTGCATTGCTCGGATGATTTCCTGACAGCCTGCGCGCAACTGGCCGAGGCGTCGGATCTGCGGCTGCAAACCCATCTGGCGGAAACCCGGATGCAGCAGGTGGCCGCGATGCAACGCTATGGCACCACGCTGACGGCGCATCTGGACAGTCTGGGCGTGCTGTCCGCGCGCTTCAGCGGGGCGCATGGTGTCTGGCTGTCGGCGGATGAGGCCGCATGTCTGGCCGGGCAGGGGGCCGGGATCGTGCATAACCCGCTGAGCAACCTGCGCCTGGGGTCCGGGACCGCGCCCCTGCGGGCGCTGGCCGATGCGGGGGTCACCTTGGGCGTGGGGACCGATGCCTCCAACACGTCGGACGGGCAGAACATGTTCGAGGCGCTGCGCCTGGCCTGCACCCTCAGCCGCGCCAAGGCCGATGACCCCGGCACATGGATCACCGCGCTTGAGGCGTTCCGCATGGCGACCGAAGGCAGCGCGCGCATCCTCGGGCTGACCCGCGTCGGTCGCATCGCACCAGGCTGGGCGGCGGATCTGTTGTTTCTGGACCGCGACTATTGCCACTATGTCCCGCTGCGCGATGTGCTGACGCAGGTCGTCTTTGCCGAAAACGGCGCCGCCCTGCGCGAGGTGATGATCGCGGGCCGCATGGTGTTTTCGGACAATCGCGTGCTGACGCTGGACGAAGCCGCGCTGGCGTCCCGCGCCCGCGCCGCCGCCGCATGGCTTGATGCCGCGAACACCGAGACCCGCGTGATGGCCGAGGCCGCCGCCACCATCGTGCGCAGTTTTTGTCACGCGGCCTGCACATCCGCATCCCGTTCCTGAAGGAGGACCACCATGGACCAGAGAACCGATCCGCTCACCGCCGCCAAAGCCATTGTCGAGGCCTATCTCGAACGCTCGATGGTGCCCGATCCCGAAGGCGCATCCGCCTATCTGGCCCCCGATTTCGAACTGGTCTTTACCGGCGCGCGCCGCTTTGCCGGCCCGGCCGAAAGTGCGGCCTTCAACGCGAAACGCTATGCCTGGGTCAAGAAGCGCTTTCTGCGCACAGATGCCGCGCTGGACCCTGAAACCGGGGATGTGCATGTCTACAACACCGGCTATCTTTACGGCGAATGGCATGACGGCACCGCCTTCGAGACGAACCGCTACATGGACAAGTTCATCGTGCGCGACGGCAAGCTGATCCGCACCGACGTCTGGAATGACAGCGCCGAAATCCTGCTGGCAAAGGCGGGTCTGGCCGAGGCGGAGCTTTAAGCACATGCTGAAGGATCATGGCCGTTACGACTATGTCCCGATCACGCGGCGCGCCGATTACACCTGGCCGGGTGGCGCGCGGCTGGCTGTCTATATCGGGCTGAACCTGGAACATTTCGCCTTTGGCGAGGGGCTGGGGGCAGAGCTTGCGCCGGGCGGGCCGCAGCCTGATGTGCTGAATTACGCATGGCGCGATTACGGCAACCGTGTCGGCGCCTGGCGGATGCGCGACATGTTCGATGCGCTGGATATGCCCGTCAGCGTTCTGGCGAATGCGGCGATGTATGATTACGCGCCCGAACTGATGGCGGCCTTCCGCGCGCGCGGTGACGAGGTGGCGGGGCATGGGCGCACCAATTCCGAACGCCAAAGCATTCTGGACGAGACCGCCGAGGCCGCGCTGATCGCCGAGGCGACGGATGCGATCACCCGCGCTGAAGGGGTCGCGCCGCAAGGCTGGCTTTCGCCCTGGATCGCGGAAAGCCGGGTGACCCCCGATCTTCTGGCCGAGGCGGGGTATGGCTATACGCTGAACTGGTGCATGGACGATCAACCCGTCTGGATGCGTACGCGGACCGGCCGCATCCTGTCGATCCCCTATCCGCAAGAGGTGAACGACATCCCCTCGATCGTGGCGCGCAAGGATGGGGCCGGGTATTTCGCGGACATGATCATCGACAATTTCGACGAGATGCTTGAACAGTCCCGCAGCCAGCCGCTGGTCATGGGGATCGCCCTGCATCCCTACCTGGTGGGCCAACCCTACCGCTTGCGTCACCTGCGGCGCGCGCTGGCGCATATCACTGCGCGGCGCGACGACATATGGCTGACCGCGGCGGGCAAGATCCACACCTATTGCCGGGACCAGATCGCGGATCTGATCCCCTGACAGGGTGGAAGGCCAGGGCACATAGGGCCGGGGCGCAGGCATCTGCGCCTTGGCACAATTCCGTTGCAGGCGTCCGGATTTCGCCCTATGATGGTATTCTCTATCCTGGGGATGCAGTCCGGATCATGCACATGGCGATGACGCAATCATATCGAGGACGAGGACGGGGCTAACGTCAGCTTCCGTGGCTCAGTGGACAGAGCATCCGGTTTCTACCCGGGTATCGCAGGTTCGAAAACTGCCGGAAGCACCATGGGCGGCGATAGCTCAGGTGGTAGAGCATCGGTTTTCCAGTCCGAAGGTCGCCGGTTCGAACCCGGTTCGCCGCTCCAACATTCCCGCATGACATCACGACACTTGCGCGCAGGGCCGGTTTTTCTCCTGAACCCGGATCGTCACACGCCCTGACGGGCAGGCGTGTTCCAACCGAATGGGCCGGGCGACCGGCAGGCAGATCGCGCGGCCGGTCCTTTCGTAAAATGCCCTTTCGCGGCTACTCCTGGATGGATTCCAGATAGTAGACAAGCGACAGGATGCGTCCACGCGCCACCATATCCGGCGTCTCTCCGCGCTGACTGGTTGCCGAGGCCGTATACCGCTCGCCCCAGACCGGCATTTCATTTCCATGCGCGGGCCGCAAGTCGCGCCCGTCGATCATGAAAAGCGTGCTTTCCAGTGGAAACGTCCCACCATTGCGCGCCGCAAGACCCGTCAGGTCCGGGGTGGCGATCTTCAGAAGACCGGCCAATGGCCCATCACCTTTCGCCGTTTCGCCATGGCATCCCGCGCAGGCGATCATGTACTCGTTCTGGCCGGCGTCATCCGCTGCGACGGAATGCACCCCCACCATGCTGGCAAGAACAGCCGCGATATGAACAGTCGTTTTCATTGCAATACCCTCCACCCTTGGAAGCCGGTGTCGTCTGGCTTCTGCGACAAGGCTAACGCCGCCGATTTGCGCACACATTGACTTGCATCAAGCAGCCCTGTCCGGAATGGCCCAATACCGGGGCCAAAGTGGATTTGCCTTGCTCGGCAGGGGGCAACCTGGTTGGTGACCGCGCGTTCATCTCCCGTGTGCCGCTGCAATGGCCGCCCTGCCGGATCACGCCGGGGCAGAACAGGATGGATGCCGTCACAGCAGAACGCAAACCGCAATACCCGGTCAGGAAACCGCCCCGATCCGACCGCCGGAAGACGCAGCCCCAAGCGATTGCAGAAGCAGCCCGATGTTTGCCCGCGCCGCGCCTTCATTGGCCTTTTGCAGCCTTTCAATTGCGACAAAGGCTTCGGAAAATTTCGCCGTGTATTCCGACTTGATCGTCTTGTCGAAACGGATCTGACCAGCGCGATCAATGAGGTTGTAGCGAACCGTCATCACAACCTTCAGGTCTATGCCGACAAGCGGTTGTTCCACGGTCAAGATATCGGCCCTGAGCGTATAGCGGCCCGTCTCCGAGAAGATCCCGGCCTGACGAAGAGACATTTCCAAGGCTGCCTGAAAATCCTCTTTCGAAATCTCCGATGTCCACATCGGATTTGTTTCCTCACCCCCAAAGCCGATCACATCGCGTACAGAGCGCTGATATTTGCTGGAGCCGGATACGGGTGCAATTGCCCCTGGCACCATTTCGGTTTGTTGCGCCGGCTGTGCACAACCGGCCAAGACAATCACAAACCCCATTCCTACAGCTTTGCCCCATGCGGTAATCGCCATGTGCCCAACTCCCTTAGATATGCATTTCATCCTGACGCCGCGCTCAGGCAGCGCCGCTTCGAAGTCGGCCGCAGTGCGCGCAAAATATCTTTGACATGGATCATTTCGGGCCTTTGCAGCCCATCCTGTCTTGTCAGGGATGACCGTCAGCCTTGCCGCACGACTGCCCTGGCCGGGCGGGGGGGCGCAACCGCGTTGCTCGCCCCTTTGGCCCCACATTCCGCGCAACACGCTCACCCTTGCCCTGGGCGGACGTTCATCGAGCGCGCGGCGAACGACGGGGCCAAGGCCATCTTGTTGAATGCTGCGTCACGCTGGAATCTCTGCTAAACTATTGACGATAAACTCTTGGGGAACTTGAAACGCATCTGTTTCCCTCACAGGACATGCCTCGATTTCCAAAGTCCAAATCAAAGAAGGGTCGACACATGGAACATCATGCGCGGTGTTATTGCGGGCAGATTTCACTTGTCGCCGAGGGTGATCCGGTCATTCAGTGTTTTTGTCATTGCACCAGTTGCCGCAGGTGGTCTGGACAGCCTGTGACCGCCTGCATCTTGTGGCCAGAAGACCGGGTTCGCTTTGTAAAAGGCAAAGAGAAACTTCATCGTTTTTCCATCACGGATCATCCGGAGGGAGGGAAGTTCAGCTGTGCCGTGTGTGGCGGCGCGGTCTGCACGTTTATACCTGGTGCCAGATTGTTCGACATTTTCGCAGGTGTCCTGACGGCCTTTGACTTTCAGCCGACGATCCACATCAACTATGCTGAACGCGTTATGGCGCTGTCTGACGGTTTGCCGAAATACCGCGACATGCCTGAAAGGTCGGGAGGGAGCGGAGCGCTGATTGCCGAGTGATTTTCTTGGCGAAGAGAAACAGCACGGTTCTTGCGGGCCCTGCGACGACAGCCGCCGGGATCAGGCAAAGACCGCCCCAGTGCATGTGCGGCCGCGGATGGAAGAAAGCATGATGTCGTTTGAAAGCCTGTTGTACGGCGGAACGTTCACACTGCTGCCCGTGGTGCTTCTGGCGTCGCGCTTTTTTTGGCGAAGGCCGCCATGGTGGGTGATCATCCTCTTGATCATCATCCTGGGCTGGGCGACTTACTTTCTCGGCGTCGTCAAGCATGCCGAAGAGCTGTACGAGCTGGTAGAGAGCACGGAAAATCCAAGCCAGGAACTCTTGGAAGAAGCATATTTGGACAGTGGCCCGCTTGTCTTTGCGGCATTCATGGGGTGGGTGGTCGCTTTGGCTTATGCAGTGCCATGGTATATCCTGTTCCTGATGGCAACGTGGATCCGAAGCGTGATCCGACGGCAGCGTCGGGGTGAACGCTGAGGCACAGCAGCAATCGCGCATCCAGCATTTCAGGTGTCTGAGGCCACGACCGTTCTGCCCCGTACATCCGCATTTCAGGCAAAGCGCAACGCATGACCGCGTCTTGCGCTGCATCTCGGGCAGCGCATGCAAGATACCTGCAACATGTCGAGGTCAGTTGAAGTGCCCGCCCCTGAAGTGGGGGTACGCCAACTTGGGCTGTAGCTGGCCGTTCTTCCAGGCTGGTCGCTCGGCCGTGTCGAACTCCGAGGCTGACACTGACCGATCCGCAGCCAACGGCGCGAAGGTCCGCATAGTAGACCTTGGTCCGAACCACAGCAAATATCTGCTTCCCGGTCTACATCTGACCAGGAAGGAAGGACGCCACGAAGCACCCTGAGTGGGTTTCTTTTGAGGCCGGCGCTTTTGAATTACGCAGCACTTTTCCATTTTTGCGGGGTAAAGTTCACGATACCATCACCGACGCTGACCATCACATCGCCGTCCTGAATATTGATCTGGAGCTTCATGGCGCGGCTTGCCAGTTTTGCCAGGTCGCTCGTGGCTTTATCGGAAAGATTTGTCACCTCAAGATTTTCAAAACGGGTGGTGCTGTTTTTGATCTTGTCCCACCAAACCTCTGCCGTCCTGCCTCCGTAAGGATAGACAATCACCTTCTTGGCTCTGGCACAGGATTGACGCATCACCTTTTCGCTGGGAAGCCCGAGCGCCACCCACACATCAAGCTCGCCGCTCAGACTTTTCTGCCATATGTCTGGCTCGTCATCCGTTGAAAGGCCCTTCGTCATTTCCAAATGCTCATGGGCATTCAGCGCAAAAGCGACAATACGCACCATCAACCTTTCATCCGTCTCCGAGGGATGCTTGGCAATGGTCAGCTTATGCGTCTCATAATAGTGTCGATCCATGTCAGAGACTGATAGTTCGACCTTATAGATAGTGGCATTTTGCGCCATGACCTGTTCCAAATAAATTCAAGGATTGGGATGCCTACTGCGTCTGATGACCTTGTGAAAGCAGATAAGGCTGTCACGGATATCAAGGGTCAAACCGGTGTTGCCATGTTGTGCAGCCCCATGGTGCAGAATGGTTGCTACGCAGAAATACGCACCCGCATGGCTGCGCCTGTGGTAGGGCAATCCAAGCCGGGCATGGCGCCTGTTGTTCTGAACAACGCGGTGCTCATGATCCCGGCAAGACCGTTCAATTTGGGCTGGAACAATGTTTGAAACAACGCATGCGTCAATCCTTCCGGCTCGCATCAGCGCGCAGGTGTCGGGTTTGCACCTGGCGTCAATCCGTCTTGAGGCAGCTTATCCCGCCCTGCCAACACCCTTGCAAACATCCAGTGGATCATTGGAGGTTGCTCCACTTTTGATCGTTCAGGTTCTGACGGCATGCGGGGTGATCGGCGAAAGCTATCTCTTTTCTCCAAATCGAACGCTTCTACCTGCGCTCAGCGAGGCGACAAAAGCGGTGTTCGAAGTGGTCCGCGGCGACCCATGCCTGCCGGAAAACATCACGGACAAGGTCCTGCGGCATTTCAAGCTTTTTGGCGGCACCGGGATCGTCACCATGGCAATGGCCGCTGTGGATATGGCTGTCTGGGATGTGGTTGGAAAAGCAATCGGTAAACCGCTCTACCGCGTACTCGGGGGGACGTCGCCAGAGCTGAGAACTTATGAAAGCTCCGGACTTGGGATCGGTGATCAACGGACGATCAGGCAGCAAGCCGAGAGTTTTCTGAAGAACGGCAATACAACCATGAAACTTCGCCTTGGTTATGAAACTCTGGCAGCTGACATGGGGGCACTGGACATGCTTGCCGATGCCTTTGGTTCCTCTGTCCAGTTGATGGTGGACTACAATCAAGGGCTTACACCGTCTGAAGCAATCAAGAGATGCACGGAAATCGACGGGCTTGGCCTGCTGTGGATCGAAGAGCCGATCCATGCCGACCTTCTTGAAGAGACAGCCACCCTGCAAGCCAAGCTGAAAACGCCGATCCAGATTGGCGAAAACCTGTGGTCACCAACGGAAGTGGATCGCGCTTTGCGGCTGTCTGCCAGCAGATATCTGATGCCGGATGTCGGCAAGATCGGCGGCGTTACACAGTGGCTCAGAGCAGCAAGGCTTGCAGACAATTACGGGGTCAAAGTATCTTCCCACCTTTACCCCGAAATCAGTAGCCACCTCCTGGCGGCCATTCCGAATGCACATTTCCTTGAATATGCAGATTGGACAGCGAACCAGTTTTCCGGTCACGCAAAGCCCTCAGGCAACAGCCTGAGGGTGTCGGATCAACCAGGGTTTGGCCTTTATGCGTAAGCAGTTTTGGGGCTGAGCCGCATCAACCCGCGCAAGACGACCGGGGCACTGAAAAGTCCCCGCAAAATACTCAGCCTCCGTCAGCAGGCGATGTCATGGTCACACTGACCCCACCGACACCGTCAATCACAACTTCGACGACCATCCCCGGCTTGACCGGGCGGGCCCCCAGGGATGTCCCGCAGGCGATAAGGTCGCCGGGGTTGAGTGTCATGTCCTTTGACAAGTGACTGACAATCTCGGCTGGCGGCAAGATCATGTCGGATGCCGGATATGACTGGCGTTCTCGGCCGTCCACAAGAACGCGGATCGTCAGATCCTTCCAGTTCACATCTGTTTCGATGACCGGGCCGACAACGCCAAACCCGTCAAAGCTTTTGGCGCGGGTCCATTGCGGGAAAGATGGATCCGCGTGAAGAACATCGAGCGACGTGAGGTCATTGATGCAGGTATAGCCCAAAATGGCCTCAGCGGCCTCTTCGGGGCCGACATTCTTGCAGGTTTTGCCAATCACGATGCCCAACTCGCCCTCAAAGATAACCCGCCCGGCTGCGAAGGGCAGTTCAACGCTGGCACCATGCCCCGACAGCGAACTGTCGGACTTGAAGAAATAAAGAGGATGCGTGGGGTGATCCATCCCGCCCTTTTCGGCGGCGGCCTTGAAGTTGTTCCACAGGCCGATGAACTTGCCCGGCTGAACCGGCGCCTGCAGCGTAACCTCTGAAAGTGGAACAGGCGCACCAACGGCGGTATCCGACCCAAGACCATCACGCGGATGAAGTTCGTCATTGTCGATAACACCGATGATCTGCGATCCATCGTTGGTGTAGCCCCTAGCCCATTTCATGGTGCCGTCTCCTCAATTGGATATTCCGCACTGGCGCCTAAAACTCCGCCAACGCAAACAAGGTCCTGGAGCGCATTTATGCAGCGCCGTGTTTATTCCTACAAGCGGCATGCCGGGAAAAGCCTTTCGCGGGTTTCCTATCTTGGATATCGGCATCTGTTTGGTGTCATCACGGAAGAGGAAGAACAGGAACGGCTGACCGCGCGGCAGAATATCCTTGATGCACTGGAACGATTGCGGGAGTTGGATCGTGAGACGGCCGAGCAGATCGCCGAGGCGGCGGTCGCCTATTTCGAGGCGCAACACGTAAAGCTTCGCTTGCTTGACCTTGAATGCCGATTGGGCCTGACCAGTGAACAAGCCTTGCTGCGCGCCTACGAAGACGCAGCCTACCTCGGAGGCAGCGCAGCATCTGCTGTACTGCTGCCGCGATCCTTCCTTACTCACGGCCCAGGGCCTTCGTTCCTGGCCGATGCAGCGAAGGTCTGCTTGGCGCTCTCAGTAGACCAACGCGTGGGGAGTTTGTACGCTTCCCTATTTTCCGATAATGAAGGATACCGATCCATGTCAACGCCCAAAGAAAGACTGAATGAACTGGGGCTAAAGTTGCCTGCGCCCACCAAGGTTCCTGAAGGCCTGCATTTACCGTTCTCGTTTGTAAATGTCAGAGGCGAAAGGGTGATATTCTCCGGCCACCCCAAGAATGCGGCAGACGGAAGCATCGCTGGACCTTTCGGAGTGTTGGGCAAAGATTTTTCAACGGAACAGGGATATGCAGAAGCCCGCGAGGTGGCGCTCACGGTGCTGGCGAACATAGAGGCTGAGATCGGGGACTTGACTAGGATCGTCGGCTGGACTCGCGTGTTTGGAATGGTGACTTCCGCGCCCGGCTATACTGAACAGCATCTTGTCGTGAATGGATTTAGCGATCTCATCATCGAGGTTTTTGGTTCGACCATAGGTCGACATGCGAGATCCGCGATTGGAGTGCCGGGGTTGCCGCTTGGCTTTGCCATGGAGATTGAGGGAGAGGTATTGATCTCACCTTGATACGTCAGGCGGCAGCTTTGTCCCACTTGGCTGACCTTGGCCCAAGCCGCAGCGAAGGTCTGCTTTGCGCCTTTGGTGAAAGATGTCATCTCCGGCCCAGGGTGGATCTTCACCGCATCGTCAGTATGGCGCCGTGCGGCCAGACATTGCGGACTTTCGCTGCAGACCCGAGATCGCGTGCCGGTCGAACCCGCAAAATGCGGACCAGGCCAGGTTTCGCCATGTGCAAATGCCAGCGGTTTCGTTGACTTCGACCCGGAGAACAACAACCCTTGTGCAGTCACCCTGATCGAAGGAGAAATTCTGATGGCGGTTGTTTCAATACGCTTGGCAGACAATGCCGGCGACTATGATGTCGCACGCGCATTGTGTCGGGAATGGTTGGATTGGCACTGGAAACACTATCCGAGCGATTGGCCGACGGGGCCAGACCACCCTATGGACCCTGATGCCTTTGAAGCCGTGTTGCGGGCGCTTCCAGAACTTCACGGAAGACCGGGCGGCGGCGTTCTGATCGGCTCGGTAGATGGGAAAGACACCGGGTGCGTGATGTATCACAAGGCTGACGTTGGCGTCGCAGAATTCAATCGGATGTTCGTAAGCGAACGAGGTCGAGGCCACGGACTTGGTGCCCTGATGCTTGAGGACATGTTCCAAAGAATGATCGCGGATGGCTATCAGAAGGTGTTCTTTTCATCAGCTGCGTTCCTTACCCAGGCAAGGGCGATGTACGAGCGCGCTGGTTTCACGAGCATGGCCTTTCCTTCGGGATTTCCGGATGAATGGCGCGACCGTGTCTACTTCATGGAACGATCTCTGATATGGCGGCGGCTATAGACTGGTGTTCGGCTGCTGGGCCCCACGACTATAAGACGGCCTGCATAGCCGTGAGGTGGCAACGCTTCACGAAAGTCTTCCTTGATGCAGAGCGCCACCAACCCCAGCCGTTTCGAATTTTGGCTCGGCGGAGCCTTCCGATCGTCGGCTTTTTTTGTGGGATGCCGTCACGGTCATGCGGGCTTGCCGCGAAGTGCATCCGCGGCGGCGTAAAGCTCCGAGACATAGGGGTCTTTGAAACCAAGGAACATCAGGCGCTCGTGCAAGTCCGACAAGTAGTCCATGTTATCACCAAACAATCCCTTCGCGCATGAGATCATGCCAGCCTGTTGCGCAAGCGGAATTCCAGGTTTGATATCCTCGCGCGCGCGGTTGGCCACAAAGCCCAGTGCCTCTATCGGCCCGGCAGCGGTGTCGAGGTCCAGCCAGACGGGACGATAGACGGGGACAAGCATTTCGCGTCGGAACAAGACAAACGTCTCATGCTCGATTTCCTCCTGACGAATTCGAAAGGCGAGGCCCTCACAACTGCCGCCCTCGTCGATTGCCAGCATCAAACCGGGCTCTTCCTTTGACCCTCGGGCTCCGTCATCCCACAGACAGAAGCTGCGCTGGTATCCAGGGCAATGGGCAAGGCGGACTTCGTCGAACTTGAAGGACGGATCCCACATCAGCGAACCGTAGGCAAAGACCCACAGATCCGGCTCCGGGCGGCTTTCCAGCCAACGGCGTCGGTCGGCCTCGCGCTCTTGGCAGGGCGTGCGCCAGTCGGACGGGAATCCGGCTTTGGCCGCGTGAGCGTCCAGAGTGCCGAGGTCCAGATCACGGAAGAACGACTCTGCCGCGGGTTTGATTTTTACGCGCAGCTCGGGGTGATGATGGAAAGCATCGCGATCGGTCAAGAATTTACTCCAACTGGGCGCTTCAAGTCATAAAGACATTGACCGCGTGTCAGTCTCTGGGACGGTCTGCCATGTGTCAATGACGGCGATGGGCTCAGAGCCGTCGATCCCCGGGTCGCCGCAAACGGCATGATCAGAAACAGCCTGCTCGCCGCTTCCGGCCAAAAGCTGACTTTCGTGGTCGATGCAGCGAACGGCAGCTTCGAGCCCAAAGGCGACGATGCCGCAAAGCCGTCAGGAAATATTGAACTGGGCAGACTAAGCGTCGAGTTTGTGATATCGTTGTTGGGTCAACGGGGAGTATTTTCCATGTTAGATTATTTCAACCTGGGCAGCTACAGTCGCCCAGTGAGTGATGTTCCTAGTGCACAAACCTGGTTTGACCGCGGCTTGGTCTGGCTGTTCGCTTACAATCATGAAGAGGCCATTGTGTGTTTTGAAAAGGCACTGGAGGCCGATCCGGCCTGCGCTTTGGCTCACTGGGGGATCGCCTATGCCATTGGCCCGAATTACAACAAGCCTTGGGAGTTTTTTACCCCAGAGGAGAAAGCACCGGCCCTGGAACGCGCACATACTGCGCTTAAAGCGGGCCTCGCGCTCGAAAACGCCAAGCCGGTGGAACGCGCCCTGATTCAAGCGCTTGCGTCGCGCTACCCTACTGATCCTGAGATCGAAGATTACCAGCCCTTCAATGACGGGTTCGCAGCCGCAATGAAGCCGGTTTATGAATCCGATCCCGAAGATCTGGATATCGCCTTTGCCTATGCTGAAGCGATGATGAACCGAACCCCCTGGCAGCTTTGGGACACACATAGGGGCGTTCCCAACCCGGATGCCTCGACGCCCGAGGCGATGGCTGTGCTTGAGCGGGCTTTCGACCAAACCGTCGGGGCTTGGGACCATCCCGGCTTGCTGCACATGTATATCCACCTCATGGAGATGTCGCCGCATCCTGAACGCGCCCTGCGTCACGGCGACCGCCTGAATGACCTGGTGCCTGATGCGGGCCATTTGGTGCACATGGGAACCCACATCGATGTGCTGTGCGGTGACTACCAGAACGTCCTCTACAGAAATCTTGCCGCCGCTAAGGTAGATGAGAAATTCAAGGCCTACGCTGGCCCGGCAAACTTTTATGCACTCTATCGCATTCACAATCTGCATTTCGCCTTCTATGGCGCAATGTTTCTGGGCCAGAAGGCCGCGGCGGTCGATGCTGCCATTCGTCTGCGTGAAGAAGTGCCCGACGAGGTCGTCCGCTCATACCCCGATATCTTTGAAACCTTCGTGGCCGCAGCACCGCACGTCTATATCCGCTTCGGAATGTGGTCCGAGATACTTGATCTCGCTCAGCCCGAAGACACGGAGCTGTATGTGACCACAAACGCCCTGATCTATTATGCCAAGGCGGTGGCGCTCGCCAATCTCGGCCGACACGAAGAAGCCAAAACCACGATGGTCGATTTTACATCTGCCTATGCGAAGGTCCCTGAAAGTCGGATGCTGTTCAACAACAAGGCGCGCGATGTGCTTGCTGTGGCCGAAGAGATGATGAAAGGGGAGATCGCCTTCAAAGCAGGCCGTCGCAAGGAGGGACTGGACCACCTTCGCAAGGCGGTCGATCTGGACGATAATCTGGAATACGAAGAACCTTGGTCTTGGCCGCAGCCCACGCGTCACGCTTTGGGCGCACTGCTGATGGAGGCAGGCGAGTACAATGAGGCCGAAGCAGCCTATCGCGCCGATTTGGGCTTGGATGGCAAACTACCGCGTCCGAGCCAGCACCCACGCAACGTTTGGGCGCTGCACGGCTTGCATGAGTGTCTGGCAAGACGCGGCGAGAGGGTGGAACTGCCGCATGTTAAGCTGTTACTTGATCAGGCTATTGCGCGCGCTGATATCCCCATCCGTGCAAGCTGCCTGTGCCGCGCCGCCGCGGCCTGAACACGAAAATCACCTAAAGAGCCACTTTTCTTAGCGGCGCCAGATACTGTCATATCGGCAAGCTTCGCTCGTCGGCGGACGGCGGCTCTGTCCGCTGAACAGTAATTGGTATTACCGCAGCGAACGTCGGCTTTGAGCCCTTCCAAGACATGGTCGCAATGCGCAGCATTTGACGCGAAGGGCGGAGAGCGGACGTTCGCTGCGGTTTGTATTAATGTCTGCAACTCGGACCTTGTTTCAAACCCTGTGTGGCAAACGTTGAGTTCCAATTGCCGAGGTCACCCACCATGCAAGATGTGAACGCGGCGGGATAAGGGCTGGCAGGCTCCACCGGGTAACTTGTTTCGCCCGCCAGGCTTTTGTCACTCGGTCAATGCAAGGACGTCAGCACCTTCTGGGGAGCAGTCTTCCACGAAGGTCCATTCGGGCTTGGCGTTTTCTACGAGGATCAAATCGATCACCCGTGCATACCGGGCACCATACTGCTGTAGCATGGTCACTTGCGCGGCCGTATCAGCGGGAAGTTCGACCTGCTCTCCATTCACGCTCACCGATATAATCTTCGGGCAGTTCTTGGGGGCTGCGAGCACGTCACCTATACAGACTGTCAAAGATAGCGCGAAAGTGGCGACAAAAGCTGTGGATTTTGCAATAATTGTCATGGTGTCCTCCATTGGTTGAGTTCGAAGCGGCCGTTGAGGGCGAGCGCCTTCGTCCATTGGGGCCCCAAAGCGATAGCGAAAGTCACGAAAGCGGCCACGAAAAATGCCGAAAGCGGATCAAATCATTGAGATCGGGGGATTTTACTTTCATCAGCAGCCAGAGGAGTTGCGAGACTCCGACGGCAATCTGGTGCCCTTGCGCCCGCAATCGCTCCGCGTTTTGTCGGTTTTGAGCGAACAGGCCGGGACTCTCGTTTCAAAAGACAGCCTGATGGAGCGGGTCTGGCCGGACACCCATGTGACCGACGACAGCCTCGTTCAGTGCATCTCGGAAATTCGGAAAGCCCTCGGTCCGGAGGCAGGCACTCTTCTGCGCACGGTACCCAAACAGGGCTACCGCCTCGACGTTCCGTCCGATAGGCCGCATCGCGCATCCCCGCTCACACCCGCGCGGAGGGCTGTTCTGGCCACAGTCGCCGTTGTCGCCGTACTCGCGCTGGCCGCACTGTTGCTCACGCCTCGCCAGCCGTTCACATCAAACGTCCAATCGATCGCCGTTCTGCCTTTCGCGAACCTGAGCGGCGATGCAGCGCAGTCGTACTATTCCAACGGCCTCGCCGAAGAACTCATCGTCGATCTTTCGAAGATCACCGACTTGAGGGTCGTGTCGCGTTCGGCGTCCTTCTCGGTTGCGCAAAGAACGAGCGATCCGCGGCAGATCGCAGAGGAATTGCGGGTGTCCTACCTCGTCGAAGGTAGCGTGCGTCGCGAAGGGCAGAACCTGCGCATCACGGCGGCGCTCATCGATGGCAAGGGCGGCGAGAACATCTGGGCCGACAGCTATGCGGGGGGCGAAGCAGATGTATTCGATTTCCAAGAGACGGTCCTCTCCGAACTCGTGCGTGTGTTGTCGGTCCGTCTGTCCAAGCAAGAGCGTGAGCGACTGGGAGTTCGGGGCACGCGCGATGCGGATGCCTTTGACAATTACCTTCGGGGCAAAGAGCTGGCCGGCTTCCTGACCGCGAGCCATAATGAACAAGCAGAAGACGCCTTTGCAGAGGCCATCCGACGCGACCCAGACTATGCCGCAGCGCACGCGCAACTTTCGATCGTACTTAGCATGCGGGTCGAGTACGGCTGGACCGGCGATGTGACGAACACTATCGCGAGGGCGGTGCGGCATGCAGAACGGGCCGTCGCCCTGTCGCCCGATCTGCCCTTTGCGCATTTCGCGCTCGGACGGCTTTTGTCCCGAAGTTTCATCGCGGACCGCGCAGGGGCCAGCGCCGAGTTCGAGAGGGCCATCGAACTCGACCCGAATTACACAGACGCCTACGCTTTTTACGCGATCGTGCAGGTGTCCGACGGGCGGGCAGAGGATGCGCTGAACACCATTTCGGAAGCGTTTGCGCGCAATCCCGTTCCCCCATATTGGTACTACATGTCGGTTGGCTTGGCTAACTTCCACCTCGGCAACTACGAAGCAGCGGAGGCTGCGCTCACAGAACTCCTCCAGCGCAACCCGAACCTCCAGAATGCCTTGCGGCTCCTGATCGCAACTTATGGTCATATGGGACGGCTAGACGATGCCGACTGGCTGGTCATGGAATACGAGGCCTTGGGCGCCCCAGCCACGATCACCGAGATCATGCAGCTGGTCAACATTGAACACCCTCCCTACCGAGAGGCGGTCATTGACGGGCTAAGACTTGCCGGCCTGCCGGAATAGGTGGTCCAACTAGGCGCCAGACACAGAAGCCCTGCTAATGGGATTTCTCGGAAAGGGCTCCAAGCAGCCAATAGCGCCCAACGGCAACAATGACCGGTTAGGGCCGGAAGCGCCGGCTGGTATGTCTCGGGTGAAGGTTAAGAAAGTCCGCACAGCGGTCATGGATCAGGCCCGCAGCGAATGACGGCTTTGAGCCCGATGCGGACAGGAAACTCGCCAATTTGGAACGTGGCTCTTCAGGAATAGTTCGAGAACCGTGACTTGCCGAACATCTTGCGATGTTCCGCAGGAGTCAGTCCGGTCTTGCGCTTGAACAACTTCCTGAATGACGGCGTATCAACATAACCTACTGCCTCTCCAACATCTGCTATCGGTATATCAGTGGTTTCGAGCAGTTGCCGTGCTTCTTCAATTCGCAAGGCTAAAACGTAGTCTTGCGGCGACTTGTTGGTCGCTTTGCGGAAGCGTCGCGCGAATGTAGTGGGTGGCAATCCGGAACGGTCTGTCATTTCGCCAACTGGGTTATCGATCGCGTAATGATCGGCGATCCATTCCTGGACTTGAGCAATGACCGTGTCGGCATGAGGCGTGGTGGTGATCAACGACGTGAACGGAGCCTGAAGTTCGCCACGGTTGGCCATAAGCCATACCTTTGCGGCCCGAACTGCCCTTTGTGTTCCGCCGTAATGTGCAATTAGGAACATGGCAAGTTCCTGCCATCCGGTTGTCCCGCCCGACGTAACGGGGCCGCGGGACGCATCGGAAAAGCAAAGGCCGCGGTCGGTGCGTAGTCGGACGGCAGGATAGTACCGACGGAACAGGCCTTCCCAAGCCCAGTGCGTCGTAGCTTCGACCCCATCCAGGACACCTATTTCCGCCAAATAGACTGCTCCCGTACAGGCTGACATCACCCGTGTTCCGGCCATGTCGCGTTCAGCAAGCCAAGACAAGCAGGGGTGTTGAGCGGAGTCAGGCCGTTCGTGCGGTGAAAGTGTCAGCCCGGGCACAATAACAATATCGGCGCTGTCAGCGTCGTGAAATGCTTGGTCTGGCGCGATCCACACTCCACTTCCGCATCGAAACCCCTCAACATCCGGGCCAACCAGACTGACGTCAAACACTGGCTCAGGCTCATCGCCGCTCACCAGGTGTTCCCAGTCCCGGCCTGCAGCGACCAGCGTGTCATATAAACCAAACACACTGGACGCGCTGGTTTCTGGAGTTGCGACAATCTGAACTGAAAATGGCATGGGCGAGTTGACCAAAAGTGGTGAATTTGGCTCCGTTTTAGGCTTTTTGCCTCTCACGCCCAACCAGAAATGTCACCAAACCTCTATGTGTTCGTGTTTCGCAGGAGGGTCGGATCTGATGAACACAGTTTGGGAGCTGGTTTTTGGACGTGAATGGCTCATCTTTTCGAAGGGGTGCGCTTCAAGAAAAGACGGTCGGAAAGTTGACCAGGAAAGTAGGGCCGAAGAATGCAGAGTTTCGGAAAAGGTGTGGAACTCAGCGATTTATCTTGGGCCCGGCGGACCGCTGATGAGAGACCGCTAGCTTGCCCCGATGGGCTGCGTTTTGTCATCCGGCAAGGCTATGCAACCGCCGTGCCCGCCTCAAGCCAGTTTCTTCTGACAGTACCCGTCACTAAAGTTCACCAAGCAGCGTTCCGGCATCCAGCACGTCAGGCGTTCCGAAACCCTCGCTAAATGACGCATAGACTGGGCGCAGTAGGTCCGCAGCCTGATCCTTTTCGCCGCGCCCTGCCAGAAGGGCCGCCAGATCCGTGGCAGCGC